>DATHFT010000001.1:0-31813 GCA_035317965.1 Saccharimonadales bacterium (SeqCode)
CCGCGCGCTCTTCGCCGGCATGGCGCTCACGTTTGCAACGCTCGCCATTCCCATCCGCTTGGACGGTAAATGGATCTCACTGGCCTTCGCCGTCGAAGGGGCGATTCTGGTGTGGACCGGTTTTCGTTCCGTCGCCGGGTATTTGGCCCGCGCCGGGTACCTGCTTCTTTTCCTCGCCGCCGCGCGTTTGCTGCTCTTTCCTCTTCCCGCCGGAACATTTTTGCTAAACGAACGCTTCTGGTCCTATTTATTGTTGATGGCGTGCTTCGGTGTGGCGGTCTACGCGGCCCGCAAGTTTCCCGAAGCCGCGGGAACCGACAAAATCGCCGTCTCCGCGATCCTGGTCGTAGGCATCAACGCTTTCGCGCTCCTGGCTTTGTCGCTCGAACTTTGGGATTTTTTTGGCCGCGGCGTCGCACCAGGAATAAACGTCGGACTTGGTCAGCATCTTGCGCTTACGCTGCTGTGGACCGGCTACGCTACGGTTCTGATTCTCATTGGCGTGAACCGGCATATCGCGTTTCTGCGTTGGCAAGCCATTGCCCTCTTCGGCCTGGTGGTAGTCAAAGTATTTCTGTACGACAGTTCCTATCTCGACCGCTTTTATCGCATCGTTGCATTCTTCATTTTGGGTCTCGTTCTCATGGTCATCTCGTTCCTATATCAGCGAAGAAATGTGCAAGGACAATCCCCTACATGAGGCAACGGCCGGTACCTTTGCTCTTCGCGCTGGCCATTCTTGGCGCGTCCGCTTTCGCAAGCGATCTTCCCCAAATGTGGCGCGCCTGGCGCTACTCGTCTCCCGTAGAAACACATCTATCCCAAGACGCACCCGCCGAAATCGTGCTTTCTCCCAGTGTGCTTTCGCACTCAGAGAATCGTCTTGCCGATCTTCGCCTCATCGACGCGCAAGGCGCGGAAATTCCCTACGTCCTATACTCGCGACACGAAATACCGTTGCCGCAAAACTCCGAAACCGCACAAATTCGCGAAACCAGTTTTGTTCCGGGAAAATTCACACAAGTCATCATTGAGCTGCCTGCAACGAATGTGTTTCGCGACACCATAAAAATCGAGACTCCCGAGCAGGACTTCATGAACTGGGTCGAAGTCGCTGCCAGCGACGACACCTACTTGTGGCGCGTCGTGAAGGATCGCGCGCCCATCTCGCGATTCATGAGGGAAGATCTGGCAGGAAATCAAGCCATCCGATTCTCGCAGAATACCGCGCGCTATTTGCGCCTGCGCATCTTTGAAACCTCCCGCCCGTTTAAAATCACCGGGGCATCGGTTCTGGCATTGGCCAAAACAGATCCGGATTTCGCGTTCCTTACTCCGTCCTTTTCGCGAAACGAAGACAATTCCTCCGCCTCCCATAAAACTTCGCAATTTACCGCTGACTTGTCCGCGCAAAATCTGCCAATTGCTCAAATATCGTTCGCCACTCCGCAGCCGGAGTTTTATCGCGCCGTTCGCATTCTCACCAGCGAAGACGGCAGAGAATGGCAATCCATTTCCGGCGGTGAAATTTATCGTTACAAGTCGGGAAACAAGCTGGAGGAATCGCTGGCGATTCCTTTGTACGAAGTTTGGGGCGCGCGGCACTGGCGAATCGAAATCCTTAACGGCAGCGACGCTCCTCTTCCTTCTCTGGGAGTTTCTTTCGCATACGCCAACCGCCGCGTTTTTTTCCAGTTCGTCCAGGGTCAGGCGTATCGGCTGCTTTACGGCAACTCCAAAGCTGGCGCGCCCCAGTATGATGTCCAACACACCTTCGCGCATAAAGACAAAGGCCCCGCCATCTTCGTTTCTCTCGGACCAGAAGAGCCCACTTTGAACTACGACGATGGCCGTCCTTTCAGCGAGCGCCACCCATCCTTGCTGTGGATAGCTCTCGGCATTGCAATTCTGCTGCTAGCCTATTCCGCTCTGCGCGCCCTGCGCACCCCCGCCCCGCCAAGTTCTCCAGCCTGACGTTGCACGACCCCGCTGGAACGTTGCGCCAGAAAAAAAAGCGCGTTGCCGTGTCGAATTTTCACGGCAACGCGCTGCACTCAACCAGTTGGGAGTCGCCTACGCCCTCTTTAAAACCCGCGTAATGGCCACCAAAATCACTGCGCCCACAAAAGCCACGATGATCGCCCCGAGGAGTCCTCCGCCCGGCCAAATTCCTAGACGGCCGAAAACCCATCCTCCGACAATCCCGCCGAGGATACCGAGAATGATGTCTACCAACACACCGTACCCGCCACCCCGCATGACCTGGCCCGCAAGCCAACCCGCAATCAACCCGACAATCAGCCACGTGAGAAGATCCATTGGCAAAGCCTCCCTTGCGATTCTCTTTAAGGATGGGGGCCCGGGCGGGTGCTCTCTTTTAGAACGTCCCCTTGCCGAATGTCAACCGCAGACCGGTCGAAAGTACTTGATCGTTCCCCTTCAAGCCGAACGGCGGATTCGTAATATAGATGTCGCTGTACGTAATCTGCCAGCCAAGCCAATTTTTCAGCTTGGTATTGGCCGTCACATCAAATTTCGCGCGGAAATCTCCGACGTCGGTCAAGTTCGGATACAGCGACAATTGTTCGGTCAACGACGTGCGTGCGCTCAGCTTGGTGGTCAGTGATTCGCCGAAAACCAACTCACCACTCTTTCGGGTAATCGCTGGCTGCAGCGTCGTGTCGTCCGGTGGCGCCAGGAAGTAGGAAGAATAATATTCCTGGTTGTAGCTTGCGCCGCCAAACACATCAAACTGGGTGTCCTTTCTCTTTATGACGTGGTACCCAAAGCCTCCGCCAATCACGTTCCGCAGATCCAAATGCTGGAATGCGTTGTATTCAAAATCCGTGAAAGCAAACACAAACACCTGGTCGCTCACGTTCAAATCTCCGCGAAGCCCGCCGGTGATGTCGTGTGCCGTGACGCTGCTCACGTTATTCACCGAGCTCTTCGTATAAATCGCCGTGGTGTACACGGAAATTTTGTCGCGATCGGTCACTCGCGCCGCTTTTCCGGCCAGCGAAAATGTCGTCGAATCCGAGTTGCCACGCGTCAGACTCAATCCGGTATCGAGCGCCCCGCTCCAGAAATCCGTCAGATGCGGATGCTGCAACCGGTAAGTCTGATCGTCATAGGCTTTCTGTTCCGCATCGCTGCGCACAGCCGCGACGGATTCCTTTGCCGCTTTTACTTCGCCGGTTTCCTTCGTCGCTACATCAAACTTTCCGTCTTCTGTCTTTACGGTTCCCACAACCGTCTGCCCGTCCTTCAACGCCAGGTGCAGCGTCTGATCCGACACAATCGACGCCACCAATTCCCACTTGATATTCAAATCTCCTGCAAAATCTGTTTTTACGATCAATACTTTGTCATCGGACTTCACGATGGTTCCGGTAATTCTGTCCCCGTTCTTCAAAGTGATCTGATCCGCTTTTGCGGCCATCGCAAAAAGACACATCACCCATAGCAAAATGGCACTTCGGCGCACAGTCTTTCTCCTTAGTTTTGGTTACAACGCGGCCCTGGCTGGGATTTCTCTGGGCTCGGTAGGCTGCGGTACGTCCAACCATTCAACAGCATCTGATCCACACACCGCCATTCACTCTACACTTTTTGTTTTAGTTTGTGTATGACTCAAGTGGCTTCTTCGGCTTTCGCCGGCAACTTCATGTATAATTTCTCATCTAGTTTTAATGAGAACTATGCACGCTTTTAAACTTCCACTTTCGCCCTCTTTCATCGCCATGCGGTGTTGTCGAAGTCACTGTATGCGTGCCCGCTAGGGCAGCGAGGGAAAGCCTCTCAGCAATTCTCTAGCCCCAAATTTCAAATCCAGTTATTGGGAGAAAGTCCATGGTTTCGCGCGTTCGTCTTTTCAGCATTCATCGTCTGATGGTAACGGCCTTGTTCGTTTGCGCGCTCTTCGGAGCGGCGTGCTCTAAATCTCCGGCAAGAGGGGCTTCTTCCGCTCTCGTCTCTCCCGCTGCCCAGCGCCCCACCATCGTTTTCATGACCGATTTCGGGGTTGCCAACGACGCCGTCGCCATCTGCCGCGCAGTCATCTTCGGCATTGCGCCCGACGCGCGCCTCACCGATATCACGCATCAAGTCACTCCATTTCAAATCGAAGAAGCCTCGCGCTTCCTCTACGGCGTCACTCCCTACTATCCATCCGGCACCGTTTTCCTGGTCGTCGTTGATCCCGGCGTCGGCACTTCGCGCAAAGCCGTCATCGTTAAATCCAAGAAAGGCCAGTTCTTCGTTCTCCCCGACAACGGCATCATCACTCCCGTTCTCGAACGCGATGGCCTGGACTCCGCTCGGGAAATCACCAATCAAAGCTGGATGCTGCAAGCCGCGATCTCGTCCACCTTTCACGGCCGCGATATTTTTTCGCCCACGGCCGCGCATCTTGCCGCGGGATGGGACTACGCTCTCGCGGGCCCCGAAGTTAGCCAACTCGTTCGCCTCACGACAAAACTTTCCTCCACGACCGACAAAGGCATCGAAGGCGACCTGATTGGCCTCGACGATCCTTTCGGCTCGCTCATCACCAACATCCCCGGCGACGACTTCAAAAAGCTGGGCTACAGCGTTGGCGACAAGGTTCCCGTTCAACTCAACAAGAAATCCGCAGCTCTGCCTTACGGGAAAACCTTTATGGACGTCCCCGTCGGCGAACCGCTCCTGTATATCGACTCCCGCGGCCGCGTCGGCGTCGCCATAAATCAAGGCAGTTACTCCAAAAAATTCGACATCGCGCCCCCCGGAACGATTTTTATCCCGCGCAAGGGCACGCCGCTTAAAGGCAAATAAAAAAATCTGAATGGAAGAGAGAACAACGATGAAGACTCAAAGATTTAAAGCCCTCGCCATTTTTTCTGCGGCACTCGTTAGCTTCGCCGTTTGGGCTGTGCTCGCAATCACACCCGCCTCGGCGCAATCCTTCCGCGGAGGAATTCGTGGCGTCATCACGGACTCCTCTGGCGGAGTCATTCCCAACGCCAAGGTTGTCGCGCGCAACGTCAATACCAGTGAAACTCGGATGGTTTCCTCTGAATCCGACGGTGGCTATCTATTCCTTGAGCTCCCCGCAGGCGAATACGAGGTCTCGGCCATCGCATCCGGCTTTCAGGAATTTCGCGACCCCCATGTCACTGTCAGCGTCGGTTCTGACACGGTGTCCAACCTAGTTCTGGCGAAGCCTGCAGAGCTAATCGAACGCGAATTCGTCACTGAAACAATTCCGCTCCTGGAAACCACCAGCAACACGCTCTCGCAAATCGTCGATCGTCAGCTTATCCAGGAACTGCCCCTTAACGGCCGCGATTTCGGAAAACTGGTCGCCCTAACTCCCGGCGTAACCGTGGAAGCTTCCGGTGTCGCGGGCACAGAAAAAGGGTTCGGCCAATTCAACATCAACGGTAACCGCGATCGCTCCAACAACTACGCTCTCGATGGCACGGACAACAATGATCCCTTCTTCAACAACTCGGCGCTCAATCAGGTCGGCATTACCGGCGCTCCCGCCACCCTGCTCCCGCTCGACGCCATTCAGGAATTCAACCTGCAATCCAATTTCGGCGCCGAGTACGGCCGGAATTCCGGCGCGGTCGTCAACATCATCACCCGCTCCGGCAGCAATGAAATTCACGGCTCGCTCTACGAATACAATCGCAACTCCGCCTTCGATGCGCGCAATTATTTCAACAGCGAACCCAATCCGCAATCGCACTTCAACAACAATAACTTTGGAGGCTCCGTTGGCGGTCCTGTCAAAAAAGATCGCACCTTTTTCTTTGGTGCCTATGAAGGCCAGCGCGAACGCGTCGGTTCAGATTTCAATCTGCTGGTTCCATCGCAACAAAATATCGCCGACGCGGAGGCCCTGGCCCTAAGCAATCCCTATTACCCGGTCCCCTCCATCAATCCCGCCCTCCAGAATATCATCCGTATCTTTCCGACCAGTGACACCAATGCTCTCCCTTATTCCGTTCGGGACAAAAATGACGGTGATAATTTTATCCTCAAAATCGACCACAAACTGTCCGACAACAACACCATCACCGGCCGTTACGCTTTCGGCCAGTCCGACCAAATTTTCCCTCTCGGCTCCTTCAGCTACGGTGGCGGATCGCGCCTCGCGGATTTCACCCAGCTTTCGCCCACACGCACGCAAGTCATTTCTGCCAGCTGGCTTAGCACACTCTCCGGCACCAAGCTCAACGAACTCCGGTTCGGCTATTCCCGTTACCGCACCAGCTTTTCTTCTTCAGACGCCGGCAATCCCGTTTTCGATCCCACTGCTCTCGGCATCGACTGGGGCACCGGAAAAACCGGCCTTCCCGAAATCGATTTCAACGGGGACCTGGAAAATCTCGGCGCAACCGCCTTCAGCGTCCCGCGCGGCCGCATCAGCGAAACGTATCAAATCCTCGACAACTTCACTTGGGTCCATGGCCTGCACACCATCAAATTTGGCGGCGAGTATCATCGTTACAAAGTCGCCAGCTTCAACGACAATCTCGAACGCGGCCTGCTCGATGTAAACACCACCATCGACGACGGCACGGGCAATTTCGTTCCGTTGGATCCCACAAACCCCATCGTCAATGAGCTCGCCAACTTTTTTGTGGGAAATATTTTCGCTTCCGGCCTTACCGGTGACACCGCTCGCCACACCTTCAACAACGGCCTCAGCTGGTTCGCCGAGGATCAATTCCGCATTCGCTCCACCATCACCCTGAATTTCGGCCTCCGCTGGGAATATTTCGGACCGCTCGGCGAAACCAATAATCTGCTCTCAAATTTTGACTCTTCCGGCAATCTCGTTCAGGTCGGTTCGCCCACGCTTCCTCATTCCTACAATCGTGACCTTAACAATCTTGCTCCGCGCCTGGGCGTCGCTTGGAATATTCGCAAGAACACCGTTATCCGCGGGGCGTATGGTTTTTATTACGACTACATTCCGCAGGATATTCTCATCGCCAACTTCACCAACTCCGCCGGGATCGCGACGAATCCTTCCAGTTTCACCGACCCCAACGCCGTGCCCGTCCCCGTCAACAATCTTGATTTCAACCAAAACGCGTTCAACGGCATCGCCCCTGGTTCCGTTTTCACGCCCACAACTTTCACGCAGTCCATCTTCATTACCGACCGCAACCTGCGCACTCCCTACGTGCAAAACTGGAACGTAAATATCCAGCAGCAACTCCCGGGCAATCTCGCATTTGAAATCGGCTACGTCGGCAGCAAGGGCACGCGCCTTGTTCGTCTCTACGATCAAAATCAGGATTTCAGCAACGACAACTATTACCGCATCGACGTTCTTTCCAGCGGCGCGAACTCCACTTACCACGCGCTGCAAACTACATTGCGACTGGACAATTGGCACCGCCTCTCCGGTTTCTCCACCTACACGTGGTCCAAATCGCTCGACGGAGCGTCCGACGGCATCGACTTCAACTTCGCCACTTCCGCGTTTCCGCAAGACTCCGACGATCTCGCCGCTGAAAAAGGCCCTTCGACTTTCGACACGCGTAATCGCTGGACCAGCGCCATCAACTATCAGCTCCCCACGTTCGGCCATGTTCCGAAATTGCTGGGCGAAGGCTGGCAACTCAACACCATCGTCACCGTGCAATCCGGCCGCCCCATCGGCATCATTACTTCCAACGACAGCAGCGGCCTTTTCGAGTTTCACCAGCGCCCCAACGTCGTCGCCGGGGTGAATCCAATCCTCTCCGATTGGTCTCCGTCTACCGGCTATCTCAACCCCGCGGCGTTCGCCCAACCAGCCGACGGAGCTTTCGGCAATCTGGGCCGCGACCAAATCTACGGTCCCGGCTTCTGGAACGCCGATTTCTCCGTCACAAAGTTGTTCCCCATCCGCGACCGCCTGAAACTGCAATTCCGCACGGAATTCTTCAACGTCTTCAATCACCCGAATTTCGCTCTCCCCAACGGCACCATCAACCCCGGCGTCAACAGCGATGGTTCCATCAATCCATTTGCTGGCACCGCGGGCAACATCACGCAAACCCCGGACGTTGCGCAGGGCAACCCAGGCTTGGGCGGCGGCGGCCCCCGCGTCCTGCAGTTCGGCCTCCGCCTCCAGTTCTAGATGCAGCTCCCAAAAACAGGGGGGACGCTCCGCGGAGCGCCCACCCTGTTTTTTCCTGACGATCATCGGACTCAGCGATCCCGGCCGCGCCCACCGTTTCCGCGTGCCACTATCGCAAACTTCCGTCATTTCGATTCAACCGGAGAGCGGCAATTTGCAATTTCGGCCCACCCGCCCAACAATACAGCTGTCCTGTCTGGAAGGAGCTGCCATGCCTGAAGCCGTCATCGTCTCCGCCGTACGCACTCCGGTGGGCCGCGCCTATAAGGGTTCGCTGCGCTCCACTCGCCCGGACGATCTTGCCGCCATCGCCATCAAAGAAGCGCTGGCCCGGGTCCCCGGCCTGGACCCCAAAGAAGTTGACGATGTAATCCTGGGCTGCGCCATGCCGGAAGGCGAACAAGGCATGAACGTCGCCCGCATCGCCTCGCTCCGCGCCGGTCTCCCGGTGGAAACCAGCGCCATGACCATCAATCGCTTCTGCTCTTCGGGATTGCAGGCGATTGCGCTCGCCGCAGAGCGCATTCGTGGAGGCTCGGCGGAAGTGATCGTCGCCGGCGGTACGGAATCCATGTCCATGGTCCCCATGGGCGGCAACAAGATCTCTCCCAATCCGTGGCTCGTCGATAACTATCCCGATTCCTACATCAACATGGGACTGGGCACGGAAAACATTGCGAAAAAATTCGGCATCACCCGGGAACAAGCCGACCAGTTCGCCACCGAGTCTCACCAGAAAGCCGTCGCGGCCATCGCCGGCGGACGTTTCAAAAACGAATTAATTCCTGTTGAAGTAAAAATCACGACACTCGCAAGCGGGGATGGCAACGGTGCATCTGCAAGATCCAAATCCTCAGCAAAACCGCAAACCCAAACTTTCAGCTTCGCCATCGATGAACTTCCACGCCCCGAAACGACCGTAGAAGTTCTTTCCAAATTAAAACCAGCATTCCACGTCAAAGGCACGGTTACCGCCGGCAACAGTTCTCCTATGAGCGATGGCGCTGCCGCAGTGGTAGTGATGTCGGCAGCTCGCGCGCAATCTCTCGGATTGCAGCCGCTGGTGCGTTTTGTTTCCTACGCCACAGCCGGCTGCCCGCCTGAAGAATTTGGTATCGGACCCGTCTTCGCCATTCCCAAAGCTCTGAAACTTGCAGGCCTCTCACTCGGTGACATTGCAGTCATCGAATTGAACGAAGCCTTTGCCGCGCAGTCCCTCTCCGTAATCCAACAAGCCCGACTCGATCCGGCAAAAGTAAATCCCAACGGCGGGGCCATCGCCCTGGGCCACCCCCTCGGATGCACGGGAGCCAAGCTCACGGCCACCATCATCGGCGACCTGCAACGCAAGAACGGCCGCTACGGCATGGTCACCATGTGCATCGGCGGAGGTATGGGCGCCGCCGGCATCTTTGAGCGCCTGGCATGAGTTAAGCAGCAATCGGTATTCGGTTCTTGTTCTTCGTTTTCCATTTTTTTGAGCTCTGGTTTTTTCTTGCTATCGGAGCACTAGTGCACACGCTGGAATTCACGCTCTTTGTAGCGCTCGGCTCGCTTCTTGCCGGTTTTCTCGGTTCGCTGACAGGACTTGGCGGCGGAGTCGTCATTGTTCCGCTCCTCACGCTCGTTTTCGGAATCGACATCCGGTATGCCATCGGCGCCGCTCTCGTTTCTGTCATCGCTACTTCTTCCGGTGCGGCCGCTGCTTACGTCCGCGAAGGCTTCTCCAACGTTCGCGTTGCCATGTTCCTTGAAATTGCCACCACCATCGGCGCTTTGGTGGGCGCCGCAGTCGCGCTCCACTTGCATGCAAACATTATTGCGGTAATTTTCGGGCTTGTTCTCATCTACTCCGCGGTCCTTTCGTTTCGTCAGCACTCTAGATCCGCTGACGCGCTTGCGCCTGACCGTATCGCGTCCTGGCTGCGTATGGACAGCTCGTATCCCACTGCAAAAGGCCCGGAAAAGTATCATGTGCGCGGAGTGCCCTTTGGATTTGCGTTGATGTTCGTCGCAGGAGTTCTTTCCGGATTGCTGGGGATCGGCTCCGGTGCGGTAAAAGTTCTGGCCATGGACAAAGCCATGAAGCTGCCGTTCAAGGTTTCCACCACAACGAGCAACTTCATGATTGGCGTGACCGCTGCGGCCAGCGCCGGAATTTATCTAAGCCGTGGCTACATTGATCCGGGGTTGGCCATGCCGGTCATGCTGGGTGTACTTGGTGGTTCTCTGCTCGGAGCGCGGCTCTTGGCGGGCGCAGCCGTGAAACCACTGCGCATTGTTTTCAGTGTGGTGATTGCGGCGCTCGCCGTGGAAATGATTTACAGCGGCCTCACGGGAAAAATCTGAAATGAACATTCAGCCCAGTCTGCAAGCCGACCAGCGCATGGACCAGCTCATGGGCATCCTGTTGCGAACGGGCGTGATTCTTGCGGCGGCACTGGTTTTTGTCGGAGGAGTTTTATTCCTGGTTCGCCACCCGCTTCCCGTCACAAATTATCGCGTCTTCCAGGGAGAACCCGAAGAGCTGCGCACCGTTTCAGGAATCATTCGCAACGCGTCGAGCTGGCATGGACGTGGCCTCATTCAGCTGGGCCTCCTTATTTTGATTGCTACACCCGTCGCGCGCGTGATCTTTTCTGTCTTTGCGTTTCTTTATGAACGAGACTGGACCTATGTGGCCGTCACTTTGCTGGTTCTTAGTCTCCTGTTGTACAGCCTGTTGGGAGGACACGCCTGACGGGGCAACGGGAGGGCGCTAGGCCGCTTCTATACTAGGGGCACCCGCCGCGCCCCCGGGGCCCGGCTTGCCAGCACTTTGATGGCAACGTAGGATTTCCTTTATGAAATGGCGAATCGGATTACTGGCACTCATGGCATGCTGCGCCCCGCTGCAAGGGCAAGCGCCTGAACAAAAAGCGGGCGCGACCGGTGACCAGCCCGTAGCCATGAAAGACGAGCCCCATCATCATCTGCTCTGGGAAAATCCGTATGTACGTTTGTACCGCATCGAAATCCCCGCAAACACCCGTTCGCTGCTGCACAAGCACGAGTTTCCCTACATTTCGATTTCGCAGGGGGCAAATGAATACACCAGCGTGGTGGCCGGGCAGCCCGATATTCACAAGAAAAGAGTCGACGGCGAAGCAGGCTATTCCAACGGCGGAGTCGTCCATTTCATCCGCACAGATGCGGGCCTGCCTTTCAACATGTTGGATGTGGATCTGCTGCAGCCGCAGGGAACCGCGCGCAACCTTTGCGACAAAGTGATTTCGCAGGATTTTGGCCTGTGCGATCTGAGCAAGGCAGATCAGAGTGAAGGAATATCGGTAACGCCATCGTTTGAGACCGATGCGGTCCGCGTGGAACGATTACAAATAAAACGCGGCGAAACGCACGATGAGATCCATGAGCATCCCGGATTGCTGATCATGGTGGGCGGCTCAACCGTCGCCGTTTCGCGCATACCAGGCGTTATGACTCAATTCATGAAACCGGGCGACACGGTTTGGATACCGCGCGGCGGCCAGCCAAAATTTACCATTGAAGACGGTGCGGACGCACAGCTCTTGTTGCTGACATTTAAGGGCAACGAGCCGTCGCAGAAATAATCTAAAAAGCGCGAAAATAGAAATGCATCGCTAGCGTTTGGCGGCTTCGACGTGCACCAGCAGTGCTTCCGGCCCGCCGTCGGCACTTGAAAACTCTTCACTGATCAGCTTTCCGGGTTCTGTGACGCGCGTCGTATTGCGCAGCTTGAATTTTTTCTGTCCCACGGAAAATTCGGTGCTGTAGACGAGCGTGCCGCCTTCCCACGCTCCGTTTTCCACAATCGCCCCGGGAAATTCATTGCCGAACACATACGCCTTGTAGGTTTTTTCTTTCGGGTCCCAGGTCATCACCAGCAGGCCGTCGTACTCGCCCACCGGGCCGCCGCTGTGAAATTCGTTGACGAGAGAATTCCCCCCGGGGCCGAGACGACTTTTGTACACGCCGGTATTTTTCCCGCCGTTCGGATAGAACCCGGATTTAGGGTAAGTTTCGGTGTAATCCCATTCGCCGACATAGAACTTGAGTTTGTCCATCTCAGGGCTGGAACTGGCATGTGGTCTGGTTTCGCCTGCCGGCGCGGTAGATTTTTCCTGGCGCTTGGCGAGCAGCGGCAGCGTCAATAGTGCGAGTGCGACAAGGCTTGCAGAGAGAATTTTGTAATTCGCGCGCATGGTTTGCTCCTAGGCGAACATGTCTTTCAAACGGGATTCCCAGGTCTGGTTGAAGGCATTGACGTCTTCTTCGGGGATGCCAAAAGCGGACAGCCAGATTTGTACTTCTATTTTTTCCGGAGCACCTTCCAGGGTGAGCCAGAAAAGAGCGTCATTGAGTTCGCGGACGGTAACACAGAAGCCACGGTTTTCCCAGACGAATTCAACCTGGCCGCTGTACGTTTCGTTCGTCGTGGTTTTCAGTGAATACGATTTCTCCGGTTGCAGTTTTGCACCCGCATCTTCGACAAAAATCCCGTTCGGGCCGAGCACTTTGTGGTACGCCTGTTCGCGCGTAAGGGTCGTGCGGACGCGCGGCCAGGCAATGTTGCGCTCTTCATGGGGATGTTTTTCGAGCATGAGGCGCAAGCCGGCAAGCATAAAGCTCCAACCGTAATTGGTGGAATCGAAATATTCATTTTCCCAGTCGGCTTCACCGGCGAAGCCGCTTTGGACCAGCCGGATCAGCGTTTTTTGCCCGCGCGCTGCAATGGTCCACTCGATGAGGGCCATGGGCTCTCGCCATGCGAACTTTGCCCCGAGCTCCCACGCGACAATATCGGCTTCCCCTTCGCAGTCCGGGCCCCAGGACAAAAAGATCTTCCCGCCCACGCCGCCGGTCACGCGCGCTTCAAGCGGAAACCATTTTGTCAATTCGTGGCCGTCCGTCAGCGCCTTCCAGACGTCGTCAACGCTTGCGGCAATTTCGATTTCCTTGACGATACGAGATTCCCTTTTGTTTTTGGCGTCTTCGCGAACCGGATTCCGCACGTTCTGGCTTTCTCTCTCACTCATAGGCCCTCTTTATCGGATCTGTCGTTCCCGCTGGCGGGAATCGGGTAACAGCCGAGGATGAGGCGGAACGGCCGGCCCGCGGCGGGCGTGTCGTCAGAATTTTGATACGGCGAAGCGTGGCGGACGATGACTTCCATAATCTGGGCTTGTAATTGTTCGGCAAATTTGGCGCGCTGGGCGGCGGAAGTAAAACGAAGTTCAGTGTTCAGGGAAAGTGTCGCGACTTGTTGGCTTCGCTCTTCAGCGCGTTGCGTGACCAGGCTGAGTTCCGATTGCATCTTGGCAGAGAGGCCGAGCAGGTAGGAAGCCGAGAAACGGTCCTGCACATGCGCGGGATCGATGGCCAGCGAGCCGAGAATTTCTGGCGAGAACAGGTATGCGTGCGCAGTCGTTATGTAACATTGTTCAAAGAGGCGGCGGCGCTTGCGCCGCCCAGCCCGTGTGAGAAATTTGGCGCGGGCGAGTTCCCGGACGTGGTAGTTGACGGTCTGGCGCGGAAGATTCATGCGGCGGGCGACGGCCGTAGCGGAATCGGGTTGCGCGAGAGCAGCAAGGATCCTGAGTCGCAGCGGGTTGTGGAGCAGGGCGGAAGCCTGAGCAGGAGTACGCAGGAATTGCAGTTCGGGCTTTGCCATTTCGAAAGAAATATCCTATGGACCAATTATTTTGTCAAGACAATTAAATGCGTCCATACAAACAACGATCTGCCCGCAAGGAGAAAACGCGGGCGCCCGGCATCGCCTTGCGCCGCTGCATCCCCCGAACACCTTTCCCCCTCAACCGAAAATCCGTGAAACAAAACGCCGCGACTGCTTCACACGGTGAGGCTTGCTCGGCGCGCGGAGGAGAGCCCCGGCTGGGCCTAAAATATCACTTGCATTTAGCAAGCTATATGCGAAACTGGCCGCAACCTTTTGGGTGGCGGCACAACGGGCCCGGATGCGCGGCTCCATTTTCATTGAAATACGGGAAAGGCCGGCCATGAACGTTAAGCCAGAATTGTTTTTTAGCGAGTTGCGGATTGCGTTGCGTTCGCTGGGGCGAGCGCGGGCGCTGTGGGTCACGGTCGCGCTCACGCTGGCGCTGGGAATCGGAGCAAACACGGCAATCTTCAGCGTGGTGCGCGGGGTCTTGCTGCGTCCGCTGGCAAACCGGGATGAAGACCGCTTGATTTACATCCGGCAGAGTGCGCCGGGGATCAATGTGGAAAACGCGACGTTTTCGGTTCCAGAAATTCAGGACATTGGGGCGAACTTAAAGACGATCAAGGAGTTGGGCACATTTTCCGCTGTGAGTTTTACGATCGTTGGAGTCGGCGAACCGCGGGAGATTCATGCAGGAGTTGTAGACGGGAATTATTTTGATGTGATGGGATTGCGGCCGGTGGTCGGGCGATTGCTCACGCCGCGCGATGATGGGCCTTCTGCCGCAGGCGCCGCCGTCCTTACATATCGATTTTGGACCAACCAGCTCCGTTCCGATCCAAGCGTGATCGGAAAAACAATCCGGCTGGGATCGGCAATGGGAACACGATCCGCAGTGATTGTTGGCGTACTGGAACCGTCAGTTCCCTACCCTGTTGAAACAGAAATAATCGCAAACCTGGTGACGAGCCCGCATCATTTGTCAGCCACGATGGTGACTGGGCGCGAGCACCGAATGACGGAAATGTTTGGCCGTCTTGCGCCAGGCGCGACGCTAGATTCGGCACGAGCCGAACTGCGTACGGTGTATGGCGGGATGACCGCGGCGCATCCGGAAACCTACAAGGCGTCGACTCATCCGACGATTGACGCGAGATTGATGCATCAACAGATCAATTCCAAGGCATCCATTGTGCTCTGGATACTATTCGCCGCATCGGGACTGTTGTTTGTGATTGCATGTTCGAACGTGGCGAATTTGATTTTGGCGCGGACGGTGCGGCGGGAGTCGGAATTGGCGATTCGGGCCGCAATGGGCGCCACACCGGCTGCACTGCGGCGGTCGTTGTTGGCGGAGAGTTTGATTTTATGCGGTAGCGGCGGACTGGCGGGAATCTTGATTGCGGTGCCAATGGTGAATCTGCTGGCGCGGTATGCTTCGCGATTTTCGGTGCGGGCCGCAGACATGACCCTCGATTTCAGCATGCTGTGGCTGGGGGTAGGATTGTCGCTATTGGCCGCGGTATTTTTGGCCTATGTACCGCGGCTGCCTTCCTCAGATTCGTCACGCGGGTTCGGGCTTTCCAGCAGCAGCGTGCGCGTAACGGGAGGCAGCACTCGCCGGCTGCGGGCCTTTGCAGTGGTGCAGATTACAGCTTCGTTTCTCCTGCTGGCTGGCGCGGGAATGTTGTTGACGACTCTGCTGGTGCTCGAACGCAGCCAGCCTTCCTTTGAGACAGCGCATGTGATCTCGGTGAATCTGCCAGTAATGTCCGATGGGCGGACGGAGAAACAGATTTTTGAATTTTACAGAGAAGTGAAGCAGCGCGTGGCGACTGTTCCGGGCGTGGAAAAGGTTTCCACCAGCTTCAGCACGCCGTGGCGCGACGCCGAGTGGCTGAACGTGACGTTTTCGTTCGCGGTCGAAGGGCGCACGGTTGAAAATGCGCAGGATGAGTTGCGCGCGAAGCCGCGTTACGTGTCGCCGGGGTATTTTGGCACGCTGGGAATTCGCTTGGTGGCAGGACGGGATTTTAACGACACCGATGGAACCGATCCTAAAGCCGAGCAGGTGGTGATTGTGAGCCAGAGCATTGCGGACAAGCTGTTTCCGGGGCAGGACGCGCTGAACCGGCACGTGATGTGGACCGACCCGGTGACCAAGTTTATTGGGGTGAGCATGGCGCCGCGACGAATTGTCGGAATTGCGCCGGATATGGACGATGAAAATATCATTCCGCTGCCGAATATGACGGTATACCAGCCGGAAGAGGGTGGATGGTCGGGACGATTGCTGGTACGGACGCAGAGCGACCCGTACGCGCTGGTGCCGACGATTACGCGGACGATTCATGATCTGGCAGCGGACCAACCCGTGGAGCGGGCGAGCACCATTGAGGATATTCGCGCCGAAGTGCTGACGCCGAATCGCCTGAATGCAATTGTGTTTGGTGGATTTGCGGCACTGGCCTTGGCGATTTCCGTTGTGGGAGTGGCAGGAGTGCTGGCGTTTTCCGTAAGCGGACGAACACGGGAATTTGGAATCCGGCTGGCGCTCGGGGCGCAACCACGCGCGATTCTTACAGGCGTGTTGCTGGAAGGGACCGTGCTGGCGATCATCGGAGTGGGCGTGGGATTTCTTTTAGGATTTGCAGGCTCGCGTGTATTGAATAAATACGTTGCGGAATTGCAGGTGCCCGGGCCCTTGCCGCTGATCGCGTCGGGAGTGCTGATACTCCTCGCGGCAGTCGTGGCTTCGATGATTCCGGCCGCGCGCGCGGCGCGAGTGGATGCGGCGGCGACGTTGCGCGGGGAGTAAAGAGAGAATATCCGCGAAGAGGCCGCACCGAACCGAAGGTGTGGCGTTTCATACTTGGCAAGGCGTTTGCACCTGCCGGCGCAACGCTCCCTACCTGGCCATCAGGCCCATTACGTTTATCAAACATGTGTTTGCTAGTGCGGTGAGCGGCTAGTAGACTGGGCTTTCCTCAAGATAGGCAAGGAGATTCCGGCATGGCGACTTCACTTGTGACGAAACCTGCAGCGAAGGGCGGTAGCTTTCTTTTGGAGTCGGCGTCGCCCGCCGACGTGTTTACACCCGCCGACATTACGGATGACCAGAAACTGATCGGACAGACAGCAGAAGAGTTTGTGGTGAATGAGGTGTTGCCCCATGTGAAGGATCTGGAGAATAAAAAAGCGGGATTGATGCCCGAACTGGTGAAAAAGGCAGGTGAATTGGGATTGATGGGGGGCGGGGTACCGGAAGAATACGGCGGCGGCGGACTGGACAAGATCTCGGCGACCGTTTTGACGGAAAAGCTTTCGATTTATGGCGGATTCGCGGTGACGCACGGGGCCCATGCGGGAATTGGAACGCTGCCGATCGTTTATTTTGGAACGGAAGAACAGAAGAAAAAATATTTGCCGAAGCTGGCGAGCGGCGAATGGATTGGGGCGTATTGCTTGTCGGAGCCGCAAGCGGGGTCGGATGCGCAGAATTCACTCACGCGGGCGGAGTTGAACAAAGAGGGCACGCATTACATCTTGAATGGGCAGAAAATGTGGATTACCAACGGCGGATTCGCGGACTTGTACGTGGTTTTCGCGAAGATTGATGGAGAAAAGTTTACGGCGTTTCTAGTGGAGCGGACTTTCCCCGGATGCAAACCAGGAAATGAAGAACACAAGATGGGAATTCACGGGAGTTCGACGACACCGGTATTTTTGGAAAATTGCAGGGTGCCCAAGGAAAACCTGCTGCATGAAATCGGACGCGGCCACATTGTGGCGTTCAACATCTTGAATTCGGGGCGATTTACTTTGGGAGCATCGGCCGTGGGAGGTTCGAAGTTTGTGCTGACGACCGCGGCCAAATATACGAAGGAGCGAAAGGCTTTTGGAAAGCAGATTGGCGATTTTGGAATGATGAAGGAAAAGCTGGCGGAGATGGCAATTCAGCTCTTTGCGGTGGAGTCGATGGTGTATCGCTCCGCCGGAAATATGGAATCGGCAATGACGGCGGCTGCCGGCAGCGGAGACAAGATTCAGACGACGATGAAGACGCTGGAAGAATATGCGATCGAAAGTTCGATTGCGAAAGTGTATGGGAGCGAGATGCTGGATTTTGTAGTGGATGAAGCCGTGCAGATTTTTGGCGGGTATGGATTCCACGAGGACTATTCGGTTTGCAGAGCGTATCGCGATTCACGCATCAACCGGATTTTTGAGGGTACCAACGAAATTAACCGCATGCTCATTATTCAGATGCTGATGAAGCGGGCGATGGGCGGACAGCTGGCTTTGATTCCCGCGGCGATGAAATTGGCGGATGAGATCTTGTCGGGACCGTCGTTGGAGGAGGCGCCCGAGGGAGTTTTGGCCGATGAGGCGCGCGTGGTAGCAAATGCCAAGAAAATGTTCTTGCAGGCCGCGGGCGGAGCGGTACAGAAATTCCGCGACAAACTGGCGGACGAGCAGGAGTTGATCGGGGCCCTGGCCAATGTGGTGATGGAAATTTACGCGATGGAGTCTTGCTTGTTGCGGGCGCAGAAAGCGGCAGCTGCAAGAGGCGCGGCTGCTTCGCAAGTGATGATCGATGCGACGCGCGTGTTTATCAGTGATGCAGCGGAGCGGGTGGAGCACGAAAGCCGCCGGGCCATTGCGGCGGTGCACGAAGGGGATATGTTGACGACGCAAGCGGCGGTGTTGAAGCGATTTGCCAAACGCGGAGCGGTGAATACGATTGCGTTACGACGGAATGTGGCGGCGGCAGTGCAGGGGCAGGATCGGTATCCGTTTGAGGGGCGCTAGGGCGTTTGGAAACCGCCCGGGGGAGCGCGACGCTGCGGGAAAATCGAGCGTTTGTCCTTTAGCCACCCCAGTTTCATACAGGACATTTCGAACAGATCGAAGTGACCTAAACTGGAAATAGTCAAAATCGCGCCAATTTCAGGGGTCAAGCTCTCTCATGCGTCGTAATTTATATCTTTTGGCGCTGGCTATCGTCGGCCTACATGTCGTTGAGATTTTTACGCTCGGCATGTCTCCAGCAGGATCTTTGGCTGGAAACAGCCTGCAAATCACGGCCAGCGCGATTGCGGCTGTCGCTGCGTTTCAAGCTGCGATGCGCGGGCGAGGTTTCAGCCGGCGGGTGTGGATTCTTATCGGCTGTGGCATGGCAATTTGGGGCGTCGCCAATGCCGGTTGGATGTATTACGAGTATTCGCTGCACGTCGAGCCTCCCATCGGCTCAGCAACCCGCTTCCTGTTTGACGCGCAGTTCTTCTTCTTTGCGGTGGCACTCTTTGTAAATCAAGACGAAGATTCACCTCGCTTTCAAATGGAGTCCGTCTTGGATTCCATCCAAATTGGAATTGTCTTCTTTTTTATTTTCCTCGGCTTGTACCTGATTCCAGCGCAATACCTGGACCATCGCCAGGGGCTCGCGCGGGAACTTTCCATCATGCTGCTCGAGGATCTTGCTGTCGTGACAATTGCGCTGGTCCAGGCGGCCAGGGCCAGGACCGAGGAATCGCAAAAGCTCTATCGAGCGTTCGCCTTGTACTTGATTTTCTTTGGAATCTGCGCAGCCGGAGCGAACTATCAGCAGTACGCCCAGCCTCTGCCAACCGGAAACTGGTACGACCTGGCGTGGACGGTACCGCTCTTGGTCGCTGCTCTGTGGGCAGCCAGTTGGAACGGCACACCGCCTGGACGCGAGGCCATTCGGCCGCGGCGGCAAAACCTGGCGGAGATGATACTCACCAACGCTACATTCGCATTGGCGCCGCTTATCGTGCTTTTGCAAATCGCGCAACTTGGCTCGGAATACAGGGGCTTGCGGTTTTCCTTGTTGGGCGTTTCGATTTTGTGTTTTGCGGCACGACTGGGGCTGGCGGAATTTCGCGCATCGAGAAATTCCGAAGCGGTGCGCATGCACGCTTTGGCTATGGATTCTTCGGTGGATGGCATGACCATCGTCAGTGCGGACGGAAAACATATCTATGTAAACTCCGCATTTGCGCGAATGATGGGACACGAAAGTCCGCAAGATATGCTTGGGAAGAGATGGCAGGATGTACCTCACCCCAATGGTTTGGAACGGATGGAGCCGGAAATTAGAGCAGAGTTGCGAGATAAGGGGCGTTGGTTCGGTCCGCTGACGATGAACCACCAGGATGGTTCCACCTTTTCAGTGGAGATGGCGGTAACGGTTTTGCCGGACGGAAGCTCGGTTCGCGTCAGCCGGGATGTGACCGATCGGAAAAGCGCGGAGCTAGCGCGGGCAGAAGCGGAAACCAAATACCGCATGATTATCGAGCGCGTCGCGGCGATCAGCTATATTGCGGAGCTTGGAGTCGATGGGCTGTGGCATTTTGTCAGTCCCCAGGTAGAAGACATCCTTGGATACTCGCAGCAAGAGTGGTTGGCGGATTCCCGAAACTGGATCAAACATGTGCCTCCGGAGGATCACCCGTTAATTCACGCGGCCGAAGAAGCCAGTCTGCGCGAAGAGCAGTTCCAAGCGGAATACCGGATCATTCGCAAGGACGGAAAAGTGGTGTGGGTGAGCGACACGGCAGTGGTGGTGCAGGGTAGCGACCGGCATCCGGTGATGGAAGGCATCATCGTTGATATCACCGAACGGAAACAGATGGAGACGCAACTGCAACAGTCGCATCGCATGGAAGCTGTCGGGCGTCTGGCCGGCGGTATTGCGCATGACTTTAATAATTTGCTGACAATCATGAAAGGCTACGCGGAGTTGGCGCTGAATCGTCCGGGAATTTCGACAGGCGTACAGGGCGATGTACGGCAGATCAGCGATGCAGCGGAGCGGGCGTCGGCGCTGGTGCGGCAATTGCTGGCTTTCAGCCGCAGACAAGTGCTGCAGCCAAGGGCGCTGGATTTAAATGCCAGCGTGAAAAATCTGGAAACATTATTGCGGCGTTTGCTGGGCGAAGACATTGAGATGGTGACGGCATTCAGCACGGATACCGGGACGATAAAAGCAGATCCATCGCAGATTGAGCAGGTGGTGATGAACCTGGTAGTGAATGCGCGGGATGCCATGCCCAATGGCGGACGGCTGACGATTGAGACCAGCAACGTGGAATTGGACGAAGTTTACGCGGGGGAACACGCCAGCGTAAAAGCAGGAAACTACGTGATGCTGGCGGTTTCCGACACCGGCGTGGGCATGGACGCAGAAACGCAGCTGCATATCTTTGAACCGTTTTTCACGACCAAGGGCGGAGGACGCGGGACTGGTCTAGGACTCTCGACCGTCTACGGAATTGTGAAACAAAGCGGCGGATACATTTGGGTGTACAGCGAACCTGCAAGAGGAAGCTCGTTTAAGGTTTATTTGCCGCGGGTCGAAGGGGCAACCGCCGTTCCGGCAGAGCGAAAAGAAAGCGTAGCGGCACTTCCGGGCACGGAGACGATTTTGTTGGTGGAAGACGAAGTGGGCGTCCGGGAATTGGCTGAAGAGTTGCTAAAGCAGCAGGGATACAACGTGCTGACGGCAAAAGATACCGATGATGCGCAGAAAATTGCGGCACAAAGCGCCGGGAAGATTCATCTGTTGCTGACGGACGTGGTGATGCCGGGGATGAGCGGGCGTGAACTGGCAAAACAGATTACCTCGAGGTATCCGCAGACGCGGGTGCTGTACATGTCCGGGTACACAGACAATGTGATTGCCACGGGTGGAGTGCTTGAACGAGGAATGGCATTTTTGCAGAAGCCATTCACTCCGCGCGGCATGGCGGCGAAAGTACGTGAAGTGCTTGATGCGCCGCTTCCGGTAAAACAATAGGCAGAAAACTCAATTCTGCGGTTGCGGTGATTTTACCGCTGGCGGCGCGGGTGTGTCGGGGCTTTTAGGTTTTGCAATGTTGGAGATGGTGTCTACGTTGAATTTCCTGTAGTCCGAGTAGCGGATAACCTCGTTGACTTTGATTCCCTTTACCAGAAGAACGCGGACGCCAAGATGGACCTCGGCGTAGGTGGGTAGCCAGACTTCGTTGTTGTAAAAGGCTTGTTCGAAGACGAAACTAGCTCCCTTCTGCAGATTGGCCACCATGCCACCGCCAACTTTCATGTTGTCGGTAAAATAAGCTTCCAGACGGACGACGTCGTGGGCTTTTTCATCAATCCAAACCACACCGGCCAATTTTTGAATTACTTTTTCCGATAGTTTATGAGGCTTGAATTCGGGATTGGGTTCGAAATCGAACACCAGGACGTCTGCACCACGGAAGCGCTCGCGGCGAGGATTGACGAATTGTGAGGCGCGAAGGAATACTTCGATGCCGGGATCGTCCTTGTCATCATCCTTGCCCCCTTCTTTGGCTTTTTCCGCTTTGGCGTCCTTCTTTTCCTGGCGCTTCTGAATTTCTTCAATTTCATGCTTCGTTTTCTCGTTTTCCTTTTTCTGATCGTCTTCACTGAGAGGCTTGCCGCCTTTTTTAACGAGCGTGGAGATTTCCTGACCGTTGAGGTAGAAAAAGGTAAATTCCTTCAGATCGGCCTTCTTAACCTTGCCGTCTTTTTCGTATTCAGTTTCTTCTTCGGTGCGCGTAGCAGCGTAATTTTCTTTTAGCTTGTCGATGACTTTTTGGTTTTCATCGATTTCCTTGAACAGGGCTTTTAGATCGGGCAAGAGGACTTGGGATTTCTTGGGGAAATCGAAGACGCGTTCCCCGATGGTTTTGTTGATGGAAGCGCGGCTTACGGTCACTTGGAAGACCTGATGATCACGGTGGAGTTCGATCTTGTAGGGCAACTTGACTCCGCTGACGAGGCGGTAGTCGTCGTAAAACATTTCCTGGTTGATACCGCCGATGGTGGCCGATTCTTTTGTGAGTAGATGAGTGTTGGGATCAAAGAATATTTGGCGCTTTAAATTGTTCGGCGTGGTTAGTTCGAGCTCTAGAGCTTCTTTGCCCTGCACCTGCGCACGGCCGATAAAGGCGACAAGCAATTTATTTTTCTTAAGATTGCTCAAGCGCGAATTGTAGTACTGGCCAGCGGCTTCCAGTTGAAAGCCCTCGACACCAGTCAGCGTGGCGATTTCGCCGCCGGCGATCTGATGCCAGGCGGACTTGCCGTTGTAGGCTTCGATTGTGGATTTTTCACCGATCGTGAGTTCGGAATAGTAGCGATTTGGGAACTTGGTGTTGAAAGTGTAGGCACCGGACTTCTCGTCGGAGGGCGCGGAAAATGTACCTTCAATGGACAGGGTTTGGATCTTGGAGATGTTTTTGGCGCCGCCGGAGGCTTTCAGGTATTGGTCGATGATCTTGTTGGGGTCTTGCGCCCGGACAGCAGGGATAGGCGTTAGAAACGGTGCGACGAGAAGAGCAATAAACAGACGAGTGCGCATGTGGTGGTCTTAAGTATGAACGCAAACGCGGGCAAAAAGTTTCGTCAACTTGGCTAAATGAAGATTATTCGTAGCGCAAGGCCACCAGCGGGTCGACCTGGGTGGCCCGGCGGGCTGGAAAAAAGGAGGCCGCCGCGGCAATGAAAGTGAGAAGAATGGCGACAGCCAGAAATGTGAGCGGATCGTAGGCGCTGATACCGAACAGAAAGCTCTTGAGGAGATGGGTGAGAACAAGTGCCGCGACCAATCCGCCAGCCACTCCGAACAACGCAAGGCGAAGGGCTTCACCGACTACGCTGCGGAAAACGTCAGGGGCTTGGGCACCTAACGTGACTCGAATCCCAATTTCGTTGGTGCGTTGCGTGACGGTGTAGGACATGACTCCATAGACGCCTATCGAAGCTAAGACCAAGGCGAGGGCAGCGAAAATTCCGATCAACCAGGTGCGGAAGCGTGGCTGCGCAACGGTGGCCGACATGTTGTCTTCCATAGTACGAACTTTGACCAGCGGTTGATTGGGGTCGATTTCGCCCAGGACGCTGCGCAGCGCGTTGGATTGGAGCAGGGGATCGGCTGTGGTACGTAAAACCACGGAGAGCTGAAATACCGGCAGAACTGCGTCGGCCTGCCTGTAGGGAAGATACATTTCGGCTTGGGGATCTAGGCCGAGGCCCGGAGTTACGTCGCCCACTACGCCGACCACTTCCATCGTGGGAATGCTGTTATCGGGTGTGGCGCCGAGCTGGAGACGTTTGCCAAGGGGATTTTCGTCTGCGAAATAGGTGCGCGCCATGGTGGCGTTGATGACGACGACGGCTGGCGTGCCTTCATTGTCGGCAGCGGTGAAAAGGCGGCCGCGGGTGAGTGGAACGCCAAGAGTTTCCAGATAATTCGGTGTGATGGTTCGGTATCCGGCCGCGACGTAGTCGTGTGGCGTGCGTGGCGGGCGGCCAATGATATTGAAATGAATGATGGAACCGCCGCCACTTACGGGCAGGAACGAAGCGGCTGCGGCGGAGCGGACGCCGGGAAGTTGCTTGGCGCGTTCGACGAGGCGATCGAAAAATTGGTAGCGCTGCTGCGGGGCGGAATGCGCAGATTCGGAGAGAGGAAGATCCGCGACCAGAAGATGATCAGGTCGAAAGCCGGGAGGAGTTTCTTGAAGTCGCGCAAAACTGCGAAGCAGAAGTCCGGAACCGACGAGGAGCAGCATTGCTAACGCGATTTCCATTGCCACCAGCACGCCGCGGATGCGGTGCTGCCCGGGGCCTGCGCTGGAACCACGCGCGCCTTCATTGAGCGTTTCGCGAAGATCCAATTTTGCTGTGCGAAGTGCTGGAACGATCCCGAAGATCAGTCCGGTGAGAACGGAAATCGCAGCCGTGAACGCTAGGACCCATTTGTCCAGTCCGATGGCCAGTGTTTGCGGAACGCTGCCTGCGGATATTTTCAGCAAAGGGCCGAGCGCGGCCCGAGCCAAGAGAACTCCAAGTATGCCGCCAGCCAAGGAAAGCAAAACACTTTCGGTGAGAAGCTGGCGAATGACCCTGGCACGGCTGGCGCCCAGGGCGGTGCGGATGGCAATTTCTCTTCCGCGGGACGCAGCCCGTGCAAGCAAAAGATTGGCGACGTTGACGCAAGCAATTAGCAAAACGAGGCTGACAGCACCGAGCAGAAGTACGAGCGCGGGACGGACGTTTTGGACGATTTGTTCCTGGAGGCCGACTACGTTGGTGGAGAGGCCCGTATTGTACTCGGGATATTGCTCTTCCAGGCGCTTGGCGATGCCGGCCATTTCGGTACGGGCCTGCTCGCGCGACACCTGGGGGCGGAGACGACCGACCGGAATGATGCCCGGATGCCAGTTGCGATCCGAAGGTAGCGTACGTGCCCACGGCATGAAGGGGACAATAACATCAGCAGGCTGAAGAATTTGGAAGCCACTAGGGAGAACGCCGACGATTGTGTAGGGTCGCGCATCGAGATTGATGGATTTGCCGAGGATTTCCGGGGAGCCGGCAAAGCGGCCCTGCCAAAGGCCATAGCTCAGAAGGACGACGGCCGGGCCACCAGCGCGATCTTCTTCCGGGAGGAAGGTGCGGCCGACAAGGGGGTTGATGCCGAGCAGCGGGAGAAGTCCGGCGGTGGCCATGCGCGCAGTCAGGCGTTCTGGTTCGCCGGCTCCGGTGAGCGTGAGCTGCGTGCCGCGAGTTGCTTCAAGCGATTCAAAGGAAGCATGGCTTTGGTCGCGCCAGTCGATGTAGTTTTCAAATGAGGTAGAAATTGTGGGGAGGTCGCTTTTTTCCGTAACCAGAACGAGTTTGGCAGGATCGCGGAACGGGAGCGGGCGAAGCAGGACACCGTTGACGACGCTGAAAATGGCAGTGTTGGCGCCGATACCGAGGGCCAGTGTCAGGATGGCGATGATGGTGAATCCAGGTTTCTTGGTTAGAAGGCGGAAGGCGTAGCGCAGATCTTGGAGGAAATTGTTCATGGTTTTCCGTTGCGATGGGAGTCTATGTCATCTGACGGGGGAAAATGGGGAAAGTTTCAGGTGACCCCGAGTCGGAGTAGTCGATCTTCGAATCGTTTTTTGGCGCTGCGGCGGTCCGCTTCAGCAGGCGGACTGTGGAATTGGTCAGCGACGGCAGTCCTGCCAGCCGGGCACGATCGATCCGGTCCCCGCCATGAAAGCTGCTTATTGGGATTTGGGGCGATTTAGATATTTTTCATATAGCGATTTGTGTTTGTTGTCGGTATTGGTGAGTTGTCCGCGGATGAAAAGATAGCGGAGGTCGGTGGTCAGTTCTAGCGGGTCGCCGTTGGTGACGATTATGTTTGCGGTTTTCCCGGCTTCCAGCGTGCCGAGTTGATCGTCGAGCCCGAAGAACTGGGCCGGGTAGATCGTGATCGCTTTCAAGGCCTCCTCGTAGGGGAGGTCATGGGCTACGGCGTTGGCGGCGTTTTGGCCGAGGCGGCGGGCAAAGGAGTTGTCGAAGCTGCCAAAGGCGAATTTCACGCCGGCTTTGCTAAGTTCGGCGGGTTGCGAGAGGAGGCGGTCGTAGGGAACGTCTTCTTCGCGGACTTCTGTCAGCACCGGGCGAAGGATGACCGGTATATTTTTCGAGCGGAGAAGATCCTTGACTTTATAGGCTTCAGAGCCGCCGGCGATGATGAGCTTTAGTTTTTCTTTGTCGGCGAATTCTACGGCGGCGCGAATGCTGCGCGCACGATCGGCAAAAACAAGGATGGGAAGTTGTCTGCGAACCACGGGGACCAGCGATTCCAGTTTCACATCGCGTTGAAATTCGGAATTGCCGTGATGGTCCAACGCCAGCGCGTAATGGCGAGCGCTCTCGATCCAGTCGGAAATTTCGTCGACTTGCTTATCGTATTCTTTTTTGGCGTCCGTGTAAGGCTTCTGTTTTCGGCTGAACGTTATGAAATCGAAGGATTCTGTTTCGAGCGCCGGCCAGTTGATGACCATGGCAGCGGATTTTTTGATAGTCATTTCCTCGTTGGTCCAACCCGCAAGATGGATGGCGGAGGCTTGGCCAGCGAAGGTTCCTTGCGAGCCGCCCGCATCAAACCCGCCGCTGCCCGGGACTGCGAGAACTTCGGTAATGCCGGAAGCGCGTGTTACGGGAATGTGCTGACTGGAGGCCGAGACCGCCGTGGCTGCGACTACGTCCGGATTGAAATTCCCAGTTTCCGTGCTGTCGACCGTGGCCCGTACCGCGGAAATTTCAGAGAGGCCCATTTGCGTAATGGGGTCGAAGAAACCCGGATAAACCTGGAGGCCCTTTCCGTCGATTACTTGCGCGCCTGCGGGGACTTCTACGCCGGTGCCAACGGCTGCTATTTTTCCATCGCGAATGACTACAGTGCAATCGTCCACAGGTGCTCCGGTTAGCGTAAAGACTTTTGCGTGGGTGACGGCATAGGTGGAGTTCGCGGGGGTTTGCGCACAGATTCCTGCAGGAACCGCGCACAGCAAGACAAAAGCATTTCGGAGCGTGGCGCGATTCACAGAGCACCTCCGGAGCGTGAAGACACGACCGCAGCGGCAGATTGTTGTGGCTTGGATGTGAGGTCCGGTTTCTTATCTTCCGGTTTCTTATCTTCGGACTTTTTCTTATCTTCGGACTTTTTCTCGGCTTGTTTTTCTTTTTCGAGAAGATCCTTCTTTTCTTTCTCGCGTCCCGGGCGGTCCGCAATGTCGCGCTGGCGATCGAAATAGACGCGGCCATCAACCAGAGTCTTTTGGACTACGGCATAGGCACTTAGCGGGTCGTGATTGTATATGACGAGGTCGGCGTCTTTACCGACATCGATCGAACCGACGCGTTTGTCGATGCCTAGCTGGATGGCGGGATTTAGGGTCACGAGTTTGATTGCTTCGTCGCGCGTGAGCCCGCCGAACTTTATGGTTTTCGCGGCTTCCTGATTCAGGTGCGTGGCTTCTTCGGCGTCGTCAGAGTTGATCGAAACGAGTACGCCGCGGCGGGTCATGATGGCGGCATTGTACGGGATGGCGTCGTAGGCTTCGACTTTGTAGGCCCACCAGTCGGAGAACGTAGATGCTCCGGCTCCAGCAGCGGCTATTTCGTCGGCAACCTTGTAGCCTTCGAGAACGTGTTGCAAGGTGCGGACTTTGAAGCCGAACTCTTTGGCTACGCGGAGAAGCATGAGAATTTCGTCTTCGCGATAGCAGTGTGAGTGGACGTAGCGCTTCCCTTCCAAGACTTCGACAAGTGGTTCGAGGCGGAGGTCGCGGCGGGGCGGGATGAGATTTTTTTCTCCGCCGGAGACCCGCTTGTTGTAGGTGTCCCAGGAGGTTTTGTAATCGCGGGCTTCGGTGAAGGCGGAACGGATGGTTTCCTCCACGCCCATGCGCGTGGCCGGGTAGCGGCGTGGCGCTCCGGGTATGCTGAAATTGGAACGCTTGGGATTTTCACCGAGGGCAAATTTTATTCCTGGAAGAGCGCCTTCGAACGGCAACTTGGCCGCAGGCTGGCCCCAGCGCAGTTTGATGACAACGGTTTGCCCCCCGATGGCATTGGCCGAACCGTGCAGAACATTGGCAACTGTAACGCCACCTGCAAGATCACGATAGATGTCGATGTCTTCAGGGTTTAGGACGTCGGCGATGTTGACGATAGAGGAGACGGAGACACTGCCTTCGTTGACATCACCGTCAACGGCGATATGCGAGTGGCAATCGATGATGCCGGGCATGACGAATTGGCCTTTGCCGTCGATCAGTTGCGCGTCCTTTGGCGCCTTAAGCGATGCGCCGATTTCGGCAATTCTGCCGTCCTTGATGAGGATGGAGGTGTGCTCGAGAGTGCCGTGCGAAACAGTGAGGACGGTGGCGTCCTGAATCAGGATAACGGTTGGCGCTTCCGGTGCTGTCGCCGCGGCGGCGGCGAACGGAGCGGCGGAAGAAATCCAGAGTGCCAGTGAGGAGATCAAGATGGCGCGGAGCTGCGCAGATTGCTTCACCGGGCACCCCCTAATACCTGGCTGGCAGCTGAGGAATCGTGATTGGGCTTTGCGCCCGTGAAATCAATTGAGTAGCTGAGCACGTGGATCGAACCTTTCAGAGCAGAAGCATCGAACGTTCCCGAGAAAACGACGTCAGCCGGTTCACCTTCAACGGGGATGTTGATGGTGAAACTGAACTTATCGGCGCTGGCATAACCGCTGATGATGGAGCCCGTGCCGCGCTTGCTGGTGACGGTGCCGCTCACGGTGCCATCTTTTTCCATGACGAGATCGGCGGTCGATTCCTCCGCACCTTCCGGAGTGGTATAGCTAAGTTTCCATTTGCCGGTGATGTCCCCTTTGGGCGGGTCTTTTGGTTTTTCCGGCTCGTGAATTTCAAATTTACTACCATCGACGAAAACCATCTTGATTTTAGTTTTTTCTTCAAAGAGGTCGCCGTCGGTAACTACGAGATTGGCGATTTTTCCATTTTCGATGGAACCGAGACGATCGGAGACACCGAAGATTTCCGCGGCCGAGAGCGTAAGGGCCCGGAGGGCGGCGTCTGGTGCGAGACCTGCGTCGATGGATTTTTTGGCAGCTTTGAGAATGTCCTTGGGTAGGGCGATTCCTCCGGAGTAAAACGCGAACTTTGCGCCGGCCTTGGCCAGAGCGGCGGGCGAAGTGGGTGATTTGTCACGGAAGCGCAAGACCCTGAGCGAAGGCTTGTCGTCCGGATCGCCGTCTTTTTCTGCTTCGGGCCATTTGAGATTGACCAAGACGGGAAGTTTTTTTGCGGCAATTTCCGGGGCCACTTCATAAGACATCTGACCGCCATACAAAACCGCCGATACTTTCCAGCGATCCACGAGTTGTTCAAGGGCGCGGCGAATTTGGATGGAGTTATTTGCGGGAATCAGAACGACAGCGTGATCGTCAAGCGCGTCGGCTAGAGCGGCTTCGGTTCGGTCATAACGAGGACGAGCGACGCCACGCGGGTTCTTTTCATAGATAGCCTGCGCTTTGGTGCTCCAATCGGTGTCAAGCCAAACCTGGCGAACGTAGGCGAGGCCGCCCATAAGTGAATCAGGAAAACCGCTGCCAAAGCCCGCGCCGGGCTGAACGGCTACGGGAACTGCGACCGGCGATTTGACGACGAATTCGCTGGGACGATCTCCGGCAAGATCAAGAACTGCGGCTTGGCCGGGAAAAAACCCACCGGCGGGAGCGGAGATGACCGTGGTGAAGCCTGCCGTGCGCCAAGTCTCGATGCGTTTGTCGGTGAGGGTAACTTCGTCGGCAGCATTGCGCCAGGGGGTAGAGGCGGGACGATCTTCTGGGCCGGCAGCGCCTCCCGGAGCGCGACGCGCGGCGCGGCTCGTTGCTTCCGGCGCTGCGGGAGCGGCGGGGAGGCCGATGTCCGTGAAGGCATCGATGAGGCCCGGATAAACAATTAGGCCTTTCCCGTCGATGACCCAGACGTCTTCGGGAATTTTTGCGTCTTTGGCTATGGCGGTGAACACCCCGCGCGAGACGATGACTGTCGCATCGTCGATCGGCGGGCCTGAGACGGGAACGACTTTGGCGCCGCGAATGGCAAACGATTGCGGCTCGCCGCCCTGCGCGCGGAGTGAAGGCGCTGCGCAGATTGCCACCATGAACGCAGCAAGAAAAAGTACACAGGCGCAACTGCGGCCCGAGCGTGAAGGCATGCGTGACTCCTTGGGGACGGAAAATGGAATTGAGCTATCTCCCGAGACTGAACAAGTAGACGGACGAGGCTAGTTGGAAGTTACAGAAGAGTCAAGGATTGCCGGAAAAATTGTCGTTAGCACATGATATGTCCGGTCGAATTAGCACATGAAATGTCCGCTTTTAGCGAGCCACTAAGGTAGAGCTACCAGCCTGGAGGGGAGGCATGGAGAGCTACTCGAGAGTGGCAGTGGAGCGGGCGATGAAAGTACAGGAAATAATCATGCGGGCGATGGCCAAGAAAATTACTTGGGTGCAGGCAGGAGAGATCATCGGGCTGTGCGAACGACAGATGCGTCGCTGGAAAGAACGCTATGAGGAATTTGGCTACGACGGACTGTTTGATCGCAGGAAGGGAAAGCCCAGTCCGAAACGGGTAGCGATGGCGACAGTGGAAGAAGTCTTGCGGCTGTATCGGGAGAAGTACGCCGATTTCAACGTGCGGCATTTTCACGAAAAGCTGCGAGAGCAACATAGCATCCGTTTGAGCTACACCTGGGTCAAGCGAGCTTTGCAGATGGCCGGACTGGTGCAGAAGAGTCGGAAGCGAGGCGTGCATCGGCGGAGGCGCGCACGCCGACCATTGCCCGGGATGCTGCTGCATCTCGATGGCAGTTCGCACGCCTGGTTTCAGGATGATCGCCGCTACGATCTGCTGGTGGTTCTCGACGATGCGACCAGCGAGATCTACTATGCGCAACTAGTGGAAGAAGAATCGACCGCCACGGTCATGACCGCCCTGCGCGAGGTGATCGAGCGCAAAGGCGCATTCTGTGCGCTGTACAGCGATCGGGCCAGCCATTTCTTCTATACCCCGAAAGCAGGTCAGCCGGTCGATCACCGCCGGCCGACCCAGGTGGGGCGGGCCCTGGCGGAGTTGGGAATCCAAATGATTCCGGCCTACTCTCCGCAGGCTCGCGGGCGAAGCGAACGTAGCTTTGGCACTTGGCAAGGGCGATTGCCGCAAGAGCTGCGGCTGCACGGCATACAAAGCCTGGCTTCGGCCAACGAGTTTCTACAGGAAAACTACATCGAAGAGTTCAATGAACGCTTCGCGGTAGCTGCTGCCCAGCCCGGACATGCTTTTCTACCGGTGCGAGGAAAAAACCTCGAGCTGATCTTTTCTCTGCACCATGAGCGCACCGTGAACCAGGACAACACCGTGCATCTCGGCTCGCGTATCCTGCAAATTGAGAAAACCCGCTGGCGGGCGACGCTGGCCGGCTGTCGCGTCACCGTCTACGAACATCTGGACGGCAGTTGCAGCATCGGCTACGGACCGCACATCATCGGCCGCTATCACCGGAACGGCCTTGCACGGTTTTTAGAAACTCCGGCGCCGCCCCCACCTCTGGGG
>DATHFT010000002.1:0-5066 GCA_035317965.1 Saccharimonadales bacterium (SeqCode)
ACCGCAATCGAAATGCTTTCCTTGTGCACGTCCATGCCGATATATTTAGTGCTAGTCATAGAGGGTGTTCCTTTCTGGAGGGGTCGAGCCAATCACTCAAAACCCTACTCCAAAAGGGGCACCCTTTTATATTGCGTCGGCTAACCGGAAACTTGAATTCACTTGGACGGTTTCCGCGTTTACCGGGACTTACCAAGAGAACGAAGCGACCTTGCCCGCCATTTCTGAATGCCATAGTGATTTTGTGTAAACTGCCGAGACGCGTGTGAATGGGCGGCCTAACGCTAGGCTCAAAGGAAAGACTTATTTCAACTCGGTTAAACTGAAAGGCAGCACTAACATGAGAGTTGGCACCACAATTGCCATTTTCGCAGCAGTAATAGTTACGATTGCTTTCATTCCTCGCCGCGGACAGTAGCCCCAGACTGGATGGTCACGACTTTGGATGCTACTCGTAGACCACTGACCGGAATCACCGTCCGTGAGGTCTGGAAGCAGTATAGTTTTGAAGATTCTGGACATGAAGAAGACCGCTTGACCGACATCAAGGGCGAGGTACATTTCCCTCGGCGCATTTACCGGACAAGCATCGCTGGCCAATTCTTTGGTTGTGCACGGCAAATCATCAGCGCAGGAGTTCATGCGAGCTGCGGGCCGCATTCATATTTGATTGCTTTCGGCAAGGGAGTTGACACAATGGATTGGGCGGACATTGGCCAAGAGGAAGGAACAACAATGCTGTGGCAACACTCGACTCTGGTTTTGAAACACTAGATCTGTTGTTCTAAACCGGTCCTTACACACCCCCGGCAAGCAGACCGTGGGCAACCCGGGAGTAATCCTTCCCAAGAGGACTCAACCAGCAATAGGTTTCTGCTGGTGCTGTGTGTGCCGCAATCCAGCTCCACTTTGATGATAAGTCGGTAAACCAGACAGTGAGATCCAGTTTCCGATAAGCGTTAATCAGGATCCCACAACACCAGTACGTAATGGTCGCCCTTTTCAAGCGTAGAAATCGCTTCATCCCAGTGAAGCTTTCCTCCCGGATTTTCAGCTTTCAAACGTTTGTAAGCACGATGGAGAAGTCGCGACATTTTGGCTTCGTATTCTGTCGTGCCATATTTTTCCTCGAACTCGTCGTTAAGCGTGACAGGGTCACCGCAGGAGGCCGAGTCGCTTTCGGTGAAATACATCATCCGTTTTTCAATATCAGAAATAGGAATGTGGTCAAGAGCCGCTTGTTGAGCGGCCTGGTCGGCAAGAAAATCCTTCGCATCCTTGGTGTTCATGTAGACCTTTGGCTACGGATTGCAGCTTAAAAGTTTGACACAATTTCGCGTTTCTTGGGCTAAAGTCCCATCTGGTAAGTCATGCCAGTAACTTGGGCACTGAGGGCGACTTCCGGTAAGCCGGTTTACGAGGCAGGACCTAAGCCAAAACTAGAAAATGCAGAAGGTGATTTCAAGTTGACAAGAGATGGGAATGGGCGTCGGTGGAACGCGCCATTCCTTTCGCTTGGCCGTCTAAATCCTTTGTTTGGGCAAGCGGACCCGTTTTGCATTTGAGGTGGACTTAATGCGGCGCTCCTTTTTGGTGTTCTTTTCGCTCATGCTTCTGGCCGACTTGGCCCAATGCCAACCTCGCTCACCGCTCTCCCCCGCCGTGCGGGAATTCGTGAAGATCGATGCTCCGATCGTTGTGCTCAATCACGTGCGCGTAATCGATGGAACCGGGACTGCGCCCCGCACGGATCAAGCTCTCGTGATCGAGGATGGAAAAATCGCTGCGATCGGCGACTCGGCGGCGACGAAAATACCCGGTCAAGCTAAGGTGGTCGATCTCTCCGGTTACAGCGTGATTCCCGGATTGGTCGGTATGCACAACCACCTGCACTACACGGCCGACCAATCAGCGGACCCTCCGGGCCAGTTGATCAACTCGATCACGTTCAGCGCGCCGCGACTTTATCTGGCCGCGGGCGTGACGACGATGCGGACTGCGGGCAGTATCGAGCCCTATGCCGATCTGAACCTAAAGCGGAGGATCGATGCGGGGCAGTCGCCCGGCCCCAAGATCGATGTCACCGCGCCTTATCTCGAAGGACCGGACAGTTTCTTGACGCAGATGCACGAACTCAGCGGTCCCGGCGACGCGCGGCGGATGGTGAACTTCTGGGCGGACAGCGGAGCGACTTCGTTCAAGGCGTACATGCACATCACGCGAGAGGAGTTGCGCGCCGCGGCAGAGGAAGCACACAAACGACACCTGAAAGTCACCGGGCACTTGTGCAGCGTGGGTTTCCGCGAAGCGGCAGAGGCCGGCATTGATAACCTGGAACACGGCTTCCTTGTCGACACGGAATTCATCCCGGACAAGAAGCCAGATCAGTGTCCACCGGGCGGCGGCATCGGCTCTCCCGAGTTTCTGGGGCTCGATCCGAAAGGCGTACAGATGCAGGGCTTGTTCCGATTTTTGATCGAGCATCACGTTGCGATCACGTCCACTTTGCCTGTTTTCGAGCAGTTTGTGCCGGGGCGGCCACCACTGCAGCAACGCGTGCTGGATGCCATGCTGCCGGAAGCGCGGTCGAGCTACTTAACGGCGCGAGTGCAGGTGCACTCGAATCCGCAGAACGGTTTTGCGGCGATTTTCAAGAAGGAGATGGAGTTGGAACATGCGTTTGCGCAAGCGGGCGGATTGCTCCTGAATGGACCGGACCCGTCGGGAATCGGTGGCGCCTTGCCGGGATTTGGCGATCAACGCGGCGTGGAATTGCTGGTGGAAGCGGGATTCACGCCGGTTGAAGCGATTCGTATTTCTACGTTGAATGGCGCCGAGTTCGAGAGCCAGGCGGACTCGATTGGTTCGCTGGCCCCTGGCAAGACCGCGGACATTGTGGTGATTCACGGCGATCCTTCCGCGAACATCAACGACATCGAGAACGTGGAGATCGTGTTCAAAGACGGCGTGGGCTACGATCCGGCGAAGTTGCTGGATTCGGTGCGTGGAATCGTCGGGATACGCTAGGGGAGCACGTTTCAAGCCGTCTTTTTCGAGTCTAGGTCTTGATGACGCGGTAATCGGCGAAGTTGGTACTGGAACTTTGTACTGCGCTAGCCAAGATGTTGAAAGACTTTGTCAGTAGCCGTAAAGCAGGAATGCTATTTTCTACTTCCACGGGGGCGCAGCTTTTGCAGTCGAATATTTTAAGTGCCAGCCTTCATCCTGTGTTGCGGGCAATCGGACACGTAAAAGGCGGCTTTAATATTTTCAGGCGACTGCGCATCACGCATTTGCAGAAAACCGAATGCCCGCACGTTCTCCGGCATTTTTGGTCGGGCCATGCACCGCGACACGTCTCCGAGCGGTACACCAAACTTCGCGATGCGCGGGATTTTCGTTTGGAGTGGGCGGAGAAAGTAGGGCTTGGATTTGAATTACCGCCCGCAATTGGGCAACTGCGACTCGTTCCAAAAGTCGCCTAAGTGATTGAAAACATGGTGGACGAGATCGGGATCGAACCGACGACCTCCTCGTTGCGAACACTGTCGATTCAGAGAGCACGACTGAAAAGGAGTGAGCAAGATTAGCGACACCACACTCACACAAAACGACTTACGGCCTACTTGCACAAGCTCCACACCTTGCCACACCTTGCCACAACATGCGAAAAGCGACCAAAAATCGCAGGGTCATGACACACGTATGACACACGCAGTTCAAACGGGCGTCGCTGCGGAGTCTCTAGTTTGCGCGCTGTTTTGAGGAACCGAGGATTAGAAATTTTCTCGTCTGGAGCTCGGCTTTGAGCTTTCCCGGCTCGACCGCGGCGCCTTTTTCAAGCGCCTGGCGGATTTGGTCGTGCTTTTCCTCGAGCCGGTCGAGCGCCAAATTCGCAAGCCGCCTAAGTTCACGCCATTCGAGGAGATCCCGCTGCGAAACAATTGCCGATTTTGGAGCGCTTAGAGCTAGTTCGGGAAAGGGTAGTACATGCATGAGAGAGGCCTCCTGTCGCGACGATCTTCGACCGTCGGGTCTGTCGGGCGCGCGAGACTGGGAGAGTTCGCACCAAAGCAAGGAACTGGAGTCTGCCGCATGATAGTACTCTCGTCAATAGTTACTAGTAATAACTCCAGACGTAGCAGAGCACTCCGAGTTATGCGTTTAAAGTGATTTTGGATGCCGCCAAATCTTCACAAAAAAGACTTCGATATTTGAGATGGACTGACCTACAGACAGCATGAGACCGCCGCAAGTGGCACCTAAATAGGCTCACTCTGGCCAGCTCAAGAACGCTTAAGCTTAACTCTTGCAAGGGCAGCGCAGGACACAGGGTCCCGCGTTTCTATAAACACACTCGAATTTCCGCATAAACAAAGGCGATTCATGGGGCCTAACTGGAAATCCGCCTAAGTGCCCGATTGGTGCCAAGTGCGACAAATTCGTCGCGCCGTCAGGATCGCGTTCTGCCGAAAGCCGCGGCCGTCGCCTGGTGGATGCCGGCCATGATCTGCGTTTGCGACTGCCGGAAAGAGTCGGCGTTTGTGACGCCGTGAATATTCATATGGATCGTGACGCTCTTGCCGCCGCTCTCGACCTGGAGGCGCGGCGCGATCACGCCGGCGACTTTCGGCGAGAAAAACTCCGGATGCTTTTCGCCGACCATATAAAACTTGCCAGGCGAGACGTCGCCGCCCCCGGCCAGGCCTCCGCCGAAGAGGCTGAAGATCCCCGAGAAGAGCCCGCCGACGCCGCGGCCGATCGAACCGATGATAGATCCGAGCGTCGATACGATGCTGGAGAATACGCTCGAGATCTTAGACGTAAGGCTCGAGAAAAGCCCGGAAATCGCCGCGGCTTGCGTTTGTGAGCCATCTGAGGCGGCCGGCGAGCTCGCGCCGATGCCTTTGCCGAGCAGCGAGCCCAAAACGTTTCCGCTCCCATCTACGGGCGTGACGAACAGGGAATTGGATCCTGTCGATCCGTCCCGCTTTCCGCTGAGCCCGGGGATCGCGCCGCCGAGAGCATTATTCAGTCCGCCGGCCAGAGAGGAGAAGAGCTTTTGG
>DATHFT010000003.1:0-43374 GCA_035317965.1 Saccharimonadales bacterium (SeqCode)
GCTAGCTTTGCCGCTGTGGACTTATCCCGCGCGCAATTGCTTCTTCTTGAAGCAAAGAACAACTACGAATCGTCACTGGCGCAGCTGTCGGCTGTTTTGGGCTATGCCGATTTGCAGAACTTTACGCTGACAGCGGAGCCACTGGAGTCCCGTTCTCCTCCTCTGGACGTCAACCTGCTCATTCAACAGGCCATGCAGCAGAGGCCCGAAGTCCATGCTCTGCAACTTGACGAGCAATCCGCGGAGAAAATGAGGCAGTCCGAGCATGCGTTGTGGCGTCCGTCTGTCAGTGCGCTTGGCGTGGCAGGCGAAGCTCCGGTCCGCGACGATCACATTCCAAACTGGTATGGCGCCGCCGGGGTCAATGTCAACATTCCCGTTTTCAATGGACTCTTGAACAATGCCCGCGCCAAATCCTCCGACCTTGAAGCGGAAGCAAGTCGCCAAAAACTAATTGATCTCCGGAACAACCTAGCGCGGGACGTCCGCATTGCCTGGGAAGATGTCAACCGTGACTATGCGCGGCTGGCAGTTACATCTCAGTTGCGAAAGCAGGCAAGTCTGGCCCTGGACCTGGCGCAATCGCGCTACAACCTGGGACTTAGCTCGATTATTGAATATAGCCAGGCTGAGCTTCAGAAGACCGAAGCGGATATTACCGACACCGACGCGGTCTATCAATTTCACCAATCACAGCGGGTTCTTGAATACGTTCTGGGCGCCCTCCAATAGGTACGGGGCGGGTCGCATCCTAAGATAAAATTGCATGGTTGCCGGAAGCTGCGATTCCGCATCAAACGAGCAGACAATTGGATTTACAAACTCCTATGCGCGTTCTTGTTGTCGAAGACGAACGGAAGATGGCCGAAGCACTTCGGAAGGGACTGGAATCCGACGGCTATTCCGTGACGATTGCCGGTACCGGTGAAGACGGATTCTATCGAGCGACAACGGAAACCTTCGATGCGGTAGTCCTCGACCTCATGCTCCCGGGACGCGATGGCCTGGAAATCCTCGCGGCTATGCGCCATCGCGAACTCCTGATACCGGTCCTGATTCTTACTTCCAAGGACACGCTAAAGGATCGCGTCAGCGGCCTCAATGCTGGAGCAGACGACTACCTCATCAAACCGTTCGCGCTTTCCGAACTCCTGGCAAGGATGCGCGCGCTGCTGCGCAGGGGCAAGGCCGAGGTTGCCGGCAGGTTGCAACTAGCCGACCTGGAAATGGACGTCAGCAAACATCACGTCGCTCGCGCGGGGCGAGAACTCACGCTCACCGCACATGAATTCAGCCTTTTGGAATACCTGCTAAGGCACCGGGAAAAAGTCGTCTCCAGAGAAATGCTGGGCAGGGACGTCTGGAGAGAGACTTCCCGGCACACGCCTCTCGACAACGTCATTGATGTTCACATCGCACGGCTTCGCCGGAAAATAGATGATCCGTTCCGAGGCAAGCTCCTGCACACAGTGCGCGGAGTTGGTTTCATTTTGCGCGAAGGCGGAGACTAGTGGTCTGGCATCCGAAGAGTCTGCGTACACGGCTGATGCTATGGCATGTCTTGATGCTTGGCATTGTGCTCGCGGTGTACGTGGGTGGAGTGTCGGTCCTGGCTTTCTGGCAGATGGATGGCATTTTAAAAGGATTAGCGGCCGAAGACCTGGAAACTCTGAAAGGACTCCTCTACTTTAGCCCTGACGGTCAGTTGCATTTGCGCGAAGATTACCATCATCGATCGGAATGGAAACAGCACGAGCAGCGCCTGGTCGAGGTACTTACGCCCAGCGGCGAAATCTTGTATCGCAACGAGTTGCTGAGAAACCGCTCCATCGGTGGAGTTCCCTTTCCCGGAGAAGGAGAGATCGGGTACTCAGAGCGCAACGAGAAGCTGTCCGACAATACCGCCATTACGGTGGTCAGCAAGAAGTACAACTTACAGGGCCGGGAAACTCTGATCCGCATTGCCTACGGTCACGACCTCATCTGGAAGCGGCTAGGCGAAACCTCGGTCATACTCCTGCTGGCGGTGCCACTGGCCCTCGGCGCAGCAGCTTTGGCCGCTTATAAAGTCGCTTCCAAGGCGCTCGAACCCATCGAGAAGATGGCGGTGCGAATCGAGCAGATCAACTCCGAGCGACTCGACGAGCGTCTGCCGATTGAAAATCCCGGGGATGAACTTGGGCACCTGGCCAGAGTTTGCAACGACATGTTGGGGCGAATCGAACACGCCTTTGAACAGTTACGGCGATTCACAGCCGATGCTTCACACGAATTGCGGACGCCGCTGGCCGCCATCCGGAGTATCGGGGAAGTGGCGCTCGAGAGGGAAGCCACACCTGAGGAATATAAAGACACCGTAGGCAGCATGCTCGAAGAAGTGAACCGTCTTACGGCCATGGTGGAGGGCCTTCTCACTTTATCGCGGGCCGACGCCGGACAGTTCTTGATGCAACCGTCGGTGCTCTCTTTACGCGAACTGCTGCAAGAAGTCGGCGATCTTCTAGGCGTATTGATTGAAGAAAAGCGAATTCGATTTGAGATATTCGACAGTGCGAGCGTTTGCGTACGGGCCGACCGAATGTATTTGCGGCAATCGCTCGTCAACCTGCTGCACAATGCCGTGAAATTTACGCCGCTGGATGGAACGATCGCTGTGCGGATGGAACGCCAAGACCATCGAACCGTCTTGCTTACGATAACGGATAACGGGCCGGGGATCCCCGCCGCACACAGCGATAAAGTGTTTCAGCGATTTTATCGCGTTGAACAAAGCCGGGGAGGAGAGCACCAGGGCGCGGGTCTCGGCCTCTCCATAGCCAAATGGGCCATAGAAGCGAATGGCGGAGAAATAGGGCTTACGACGGCTCCGGCCGGAGGCTCCACCTTCTGGATACGCCTTCCTGCGGTTTCCTGCCAGCTTTTGAACTGAACGTCGCTGCGCAGGTATTGGTCGTTTCACTGCGTTCTCCTGTTTTCGATTGCGAATCCTCATTTCTGAACTTCACTTGGCGGCTTGGCTTTTCCTTCCGTTAAGTCTTTTTTTGTTCCTATCCGCTTCTTACAAATCACCATCTAACGCTTCAGAAAGTCTTCAGGATGTCTTAAGTGGTGCCCCTCTCGACACGGAGCTAATTTCCTACCAGGTCACAAGTTAACGGGCAAAGCAACCAGATCGGTGGCCCGCCGAGGAAGGAAATTATGAAAGTAGCTCCAATTCTTCTGCTTTGTGCGGTTCCGCTCATCACCGCCGGAGCGACGTCTTACACGCGCATCAAGATCGATACTGTTCCCAATGAATATACCCCGGCGAACGCCACGTTTCATGAGCCGGTCTCGATGAGTGGCTTTCACTTTGAGGTCAATCCGGAGACCGTTCGGGCGCGGGTAGTCGTCGACTATACGTATCCTGACGAGCAGGTCTACAGTCAGGATGATGACGCAAAAGGCCCACAACCCACGCTCGCCCAGATTCCTGGCCTGAATTATGACCCGCAAGCGCACACGATTGTCTACGCAGGGGAAGGTAAGACCACGGTTTGCGCCAACGTCGTCGCAGGCAAAGGCCTGTTTGGCAAACATCTGAAAATCAAGAACACCGGCTCCTGTGTCGTCACCTCAGAAGACGCGAAGCACGCCGAAGACGATGGTTGGGACATTCACCGTTTCAAGGCGATTGATACCTACTTCGAAGTCCGCTGACGGCCACTTGTGGACGCGCGAAACATACCGGTGGCAAGCGCTCTAGGCCTTGTCCTGCACGCTCGGCTTACGTCTGATGAGTATGACAGCACACGCCCGGCGCGGCTCGTCACCGTATTCACGTCCGGCGTCGTTTTGCGTCGACCTGGCCCTGGTTCCCGCGAGCGTTTTGCCGGCGAACAAAACGTGACCGTTCTCCTGGATCGCGGAGTGGAAGACTTCCCGGGCGATCCTGACATGGACGCGCGTATTCAAACCGCGTCCGGCAACGAGGCAGCCGAATATTTGCGCTGCCCGCAGAAAACTGCGCCGGCGAGGTTCGCATCGCAGTAAACGGCTTTGTTTATTTTCAGCGAGGTGCTGCGGCAACAGAAAGAGCAGGTCGATCAGCAGTAGCGAGGTGAAGGTGACGGTTTCCTCGCACCGGGTGCGCGAAAAAACAGGCCCGCAGGCGCCAGCGCTAGATGTGTATTTAGTAGTATCTATTAACTATATTAATATACCTGTAATACTGTAGTAAGGACGCATTTACACCCCATCCATACACTCGGCCTTCGCATCAAAGTCTGACAAATATGCTTTTGTTGGGTCGTTGCGGTCGAAGGTAGCGAATCGAGAGAGGGAGGATGGAATGGGTAGAATGTGGGTGGCTGGGATTCTGTGCGCTCTGCTGCTATGTGGTCCGGCGCGCGGGGATGATGCGAAGAATGGGGATTCGGGAACAAAGGAAACTGCAAAAACTGACAATTCGAAAGCTGTGTCCAGCGACAGCTCGGCTAAGTCTGACAAGGCGGAGGCGGCCAAGCCTGCTGCCGCAGACTATCGTGAAGAAATCGAAGAACTTCGAGAACTGATGCGCCAGCAAGCGCAGCAGCTGAGTGAACAGCAGGACCAGCTACGAGCCCTGACCGAACAGTTGAAGGCTGCAGGCAGAGCCGGAAGTTCTGCGCCTGCCGCCGTGTCTCCCGCGCCGGCGAGCAACAAAGATGTAGCCATTCGCCCGGAAAGCAACGCCAGCGCTGCTGCTGCTGAGATGCGCAGCGACGAGAAGTCGGCAAAGCCCGATGAAGCACCGACGTCGATTCACATCAAGGGAATTACGCTGACCCCTGGAGGGTTCTTTGCGGCGGAGTCTGTTTACCGAAGTCACGCCACGAGTTCGGACATAAACACTCCGTTCACCAGCATCCCCTTTGGCGGAAACTCGCTGAGCAGGGAATCCGAGTTCAACGCTTCCGCCAGGCAATCGCGCATCTCCATGCTGGCCGAAGGTAAGATCGATCACGCCAAATTTACGGGCTACTACGAAACGGATTTTCTTTCCGCTGGAGCCACTTCGAACAACCGCCAGAGCAATAGCTACACCATGCGGCAGCGCCAATTTTGGGGCCAGGCGGCCCTGGACGGTGGCTGGAGTTTTACCGGCGGACAAATGTGGAGTTTGGTCACAGAAACCAAAAAGGGAGTTCAAAATCGATCCGAAGCGAACCCCATGACGATCGACCCGCAGTATAACGTAGGCTTCAGCTGGGCTCGCCAATACGGATTCCGCGTCGCCAAAACCTTTGCCGATGACAAATTCACGCTGGCTTTTGCCGTTGAAGGTCCGCAGACGACGTTTGGCGGGCGTGGCGTCGCCAATGGAATCTTCTTTGTCAACGCGCCCGGTTCCGGAGGCGGACTGTTCAATGCCACGGATACCACGGGTTACACCGTAAACCAGTCGCCCGATTTCGTCATTAAGGCCGCTGCCGATCCCGGTTGGGGTCACTATGAAGTATTCGGCGTAATCAGCCGTTTCCGCGACCGGGTATTCCCCTGCGGAGCAAACGTTACTACGACCACACCGTGCGCCATTGATGGCTCCGTGGCCACGTCCGCCGTCGGCGCGTTCAACGACTCTCGTGGGGGTGGCGGAATCGGATTTAACCTTCGCGCTCCGGTCCTCGGTAAGTATGGCGACCTCGGAATTCATTTCCTCGGCGGAGACGGCGTAGGTCGGTATGGCTCGGCTCAACTGTCCGACGTCACCGCTCGTCCAGACGGCACTTTGGCCCCGATTCGTGGTGGTCAGGCGCTCGGTACTCTGGAACTGCATCCGACTCCGAAATTCGATGTCTATCTGACTTACGGCATCGAATACGCTTTTCGCGCGTGGTATGACACATCGAACGGAACATCAATCAGCAGCGTGGGATACGGCTCACCCTTTTTCAACAACTCGGGCTGCGGCACAGAAGTTCCGCCTACCGGCGTCGGCGCGCCCGGCGCGGGCGGTACCTGTAACGGAGATCTGCGCAATGTGCAGGAAGCCACCATTGGATTCTGGCAGCGCTTCTACAAAGGTCCGAAGGGCACCGTCCAGTGGGGCCTGCAATACTCTTACCTCGTGAAGAATACCTGGAGCGGAAACAACAACACCCCCTCGGATTTTGGCAACCAGCCAAAAGCCATTGACAACATGGTGTTTACTTCGTTCCGCTACATCTTGCCCTAAGTATGATGCGACTACCCCGTCTCTCTCTTTCTTGGGGCATCGGGACCCTGGGTTTGGCTCCGCGCGGAGCGAGCCCAGGGTTTCGCATTTCGGATTCGAATCTTGGGCGAACGCTTGGCGCAAACGGAGACGGGGGAGAGGCTACGACTGGCCGACGGGAACCGGCGGTGGTATTTTTTCTTTGCTTCCTACCGCTTCAAGTACGGAAGGCATTTCGAGTTGGGCAATCTGCACGAAACTTTTCACTACGGCAGGATCGAATTGAGTTCCGCTCGATGCATGTAAACGGCGGATGGCTTCTTCTACCGGCATTCCTTCGCGGTACGGTCGTGAAGACACCATGGCGTCGAACGCATCGATCACCGAAACGATCCGCGCGCCTATCGGAATGTCCGCTCCACTGAGGCCTGCCGGATATCCGGTTCCGTCAAAGTTTTCGTGATGATGTAGCACGTACAGGCTGGTGATCTGCAGACCGGGTAAATTCCGAATCACGGACCATCCAAACTCGGGGTGACGTTTGATGATGTCAAATTCATCACTCGTCAAACGCCCCGGCTTGTTCAGGATTTGATCGGGAATTCCGACTTTGCCGATGTCGTGCAGCAGAGCCCCCATCTCGATGTCGGACATGCCCCGCTCGTCGACACCCAGGTCTCTGCCAACCCGCATTCCCCATTCCGCCAGGCGCGTACTGTGGACTCCGGTGTTCAGGTCCCGCAGGTCGAGCATCTGGTTGAAAGAGCAGACCAAGGCTTCCCGCAGGGAGCGAACTTCCTGTTCTAGAGTCTTGACCCGGAGTTCAAGACGGCGCGTGTCGAGCTGCGCCTCTTGAACGGGCCACAGGACGTCCTCTAAGACCGAGGCGCCCATCACGGTTTGCCAGAAGCAAGTTTTGCGGCGCGAACTGCGCGGTACAGGTCGATCCGTCCATTGCCCATTCCAGCGGCAAGCAACAGCTGACCTTGGGCCATGTCCGAAGCAGCCTGGAATTGAGTAAGGCTGGGCTGAATGTTCAGGAGTAGTGCCGCTCCGCCGGAGACCATTGGCGCGCTGAAGGAGGTTCCCCACGTCGCAGCATACGTACCGAACGGATAGGTCGTCACAATCGCTTCGCCCGGTGCGGCGACCCACACGATTTGGTTTCCGTAATTGGAGAACGTCGAACGTTGATCCTGATTGTTGGTGGAAGCAACGCCCATCATTCCGATGAGGCCCGCGGGATAGACCGTGGTCATTTTTCCGTCATTACCCGCTGAAGCTGCAAACAGGACTCCCTTTTTCTGTCCGGCGTTTATGGCATTCACTAGTTCGGAGGAATAGTCCGGCAGGTCAAAGCTCATGTTCACGACGTCGACGCCATTTTGTTCAGCGTAGTAAATGGCCCGCAAGATATCCGACAGGGCCGCAGTGCCGTCAGCGGAAAACGCCTTGAGAGGCATGATCGACGCTTTCGGAGCAATCAAGTGAAGCACGCCGGCAACCATGGTGCCGTGGCCGAAGGCTTCGTACTGAGGTCCGTCAACCATCGCCACACTGTGCTGGTCTACCATGGCCACAGAGTGCTGGTTCACTTTCCCCGGATTGCAATTGACACAAGCCGATTCCTTTACAGGTGTTCCGCTGGGCAAGTCGTTCATCTCCGACCCGCCAACCTGATTCCGCGTAAAGTCGTAGCCTTGCAGCAGGACCGGCCGCAACACAGGATGATTCGGATCGACGCCCGTGTCGATGTCCGCGATGACGATTCCAGAGCCGGTCGTCGCGTAGGATTGCTGGGTCTTCGGCAGGTTGATGATTTGCATCGCGGGTTGGTTTACATAGCCGGACCAAACCGTGCTGCCGTAGTAGGAAGTCGGGGTGTTGTCAATCAGCGAGGGCGGAGGAACCGTGGCTTGCGCTTCTCCAGTGGCGATGCTCGCTACCTGGTCGAGCTCGGCGCTCAAAACGCCAGGTACGGCGCGCAGGATGGCCAGCAACAGGTTGGGATCCTGCTGATTTGAACCACCGAGGAGGAACAGCTGATTGGTAACTCCGTCGAGAGGTGCCAGGATCTTGCACAGATTGAGCAAGCACAACAAATTGAGGTTCAGCAGCCCGCCTTTGGTGCGCACAATGTAGCGACTCCCAACGGGGTTGCTCGAACCGCCAAGCACTTGAACATTAAGGATGCCCGGAATGCCTCGCAGAACGGAGGCCAGAAAATCAGTATTGGACGAAGTAGAGAGCACGAAATAGTTGCTTGGCGATCCCTGCTCGAAGCTGACCACTTGGCAGCCGCGCAGCAAACAGACAAGACTCATGGCCGGGCGGCCAAGGTTTGACTGGACAAGCAATTGGGAGCTCGCTGCGGCAGCGGGTTTTGCCGTCAACAACATCACGAATAGGGCTAGGAATCCGACGATGCGCTTCATTTTGGGGGCCTCTTTTCTCGATTAAACCGGCGCTGCTGGTCTATCTCCCCGAAGGACCAGCGGCCACATCGCTGCCATTGTCAGTGTTGAGAATATCGCATACTTCGACAATGGTACGAAAGTTGGTTTGCGCCAGCACTTCGGTTTTCTCCCCCAGAAAAGCTGTCTCCTTCGCCCTTATTTCAACTTCTTCCACCCCCCGGTGGTGCTGCAATTCCGTAGATTCCAGCCTCTTTTGAGGCCCGGAACCCGTACCGGATCCTTCTTCAATCGGATCGGAAAGAAACCCGATTAATGCTTTTTTGAAGAAATTTGCCATATCGATTCATCCAGAGGAATACAAATGCTCTCATGACTACTGATTTCGAGAGAAACCTCAATATTCTCCGCTGTCCGGCATTCAACCTGGAATTCGCCAAAGCGATTGGTGGCCGTGACGGCAAGCTGCTCCGGGCCACTCATTAGTTGCACCGTGACAAACTCGATACCTTTTCCCTTGAGTTCCGCGTTCATTACCTGGCCCTCAAGCCATAGACGCCCGGAATCGGAATGCAATTCCATGCGCATATCGACAACCACGCGGCCCACCTGATACAGCACTTGCCGTGGTGCGGCCGACAGAGCGCGGATTCCGGCAACGGCCGGCTGCCATGCACTGTCAAATACCAACCGTGGAACTTCAAACAAACGGCCCCGCTTCGGCTGGATCAAGACCTTAAACGCATTTCGAACATGTTGTAAGGCACTCTCGGGAACATCGAGCGACGTTTGCCGGCTGGCCGTTAGGCTGACCTTGGTCCACATGGCGGCCAGCGCCGAGCACTTCGGGCACTCAGCGAGATGCGAGCTCATGGCAGAGTTCTGCGTCTGGCTCACCAGTTTGTTCGCATAGTCGACCCACTGCTCGATGGCGTAATGCTTCATGAGGTTCGTTTCCATTCGCAGGACTTGTCGCTTCCTGCGCTTCTTGGACTCAAGCATAAGAGCCGGCTCCGGCGGGAAAAATTGTCCGAATTCGCAGGTACCCCAAAATAACCCCCTAAACAGAGCTAAGTGCTTTCCCTACAAGTACAAACGGGGCCCAGTAATAGGGATGAGGCTGGCTCGACCGCAGTTCTTTCATGGCTCCGGACAGAGACAGGGCCTTGTTCTGGGTGGAATTCAGGCGGCCATAAAAGCTGGTCATGAACTGCGCCGCGGAGCGGTCATGGACATCCCACAGCGTCAGGAGAAGGGATTGGGCCCCGGCATAGAGCGCCCCACGGATCAGCCCGAGGACTTCATCCCCGGCCGTTACCACGTTCAAGCCGGTGGCGCATCCGCTCAAGGTAAGCAGATCGGCCGCCAGCCGCAATTGATACAGTTCGTAAAGATGCAGATAGGAATCTCCGAGCTTGATGCCAGAGAACATGGGGTTGTCCTGGCGAAAGCTGCCATGCGTTGCGATATGAATCAGCCGGCTGGTTTGCGCCTTTTGCCGCAGCGTTTCGTGGTTGGCCCGTTCGCCCAGGAATAGTTGCGGCGACGGCAGGATCCTGGCCACCGCTTGCACTTCCTCCTCAATATAGGGCGCAAGGTTATCCGGTACGCCGAAAATGAGCGATTCTCCTGCAGCGATGGGAGGCGCGGATTGGCAAAAAGCGTAGACACTGGCGCTCGGAGCATAGGAGACGGTAAAGGCATCGATCAGATAGTCGCGGCCATCAAAGAGCGCGTGAAACGGCAGATGGTGCAGCATTCCGTGGGGCACGAACACAATATGATCCCCCGCGATCTTGGCGCGCAATGGAGCAAACAGCTCATCGTAGAGCTCCTTCAGATGCGCATCCGTCGTCTGCTGGAGAGATTCTTTGAACGCCTCGGCCATCCGCGAGCTGGTGCGCAGCTTGCTCAACTGGAAACGCAGCAGACGCATGAGCTCGCTGATCTGGGTTGTCAATGTGAGCGGTACGATCTCAAGGTTCGTTTTGGTTATGACCACGGCGATGACCTGCTCACCGGCAAAGAAATATTCCAGCAGCGTGGCGTTGGCAGGAAGCGATTCTCGTATGGTCGCGATCGAGACGTCTGATTTGGAGGAGAAGATTCCTTGATTGGAATCCGGCAGGTCACGAAGTTGCCGCAATAGGGACTTTTCGCGCTCCCGTGCCTCCGACTGCAACCGTTCGATTCGCTCGGCCGAATTGCCTTCGGGCCGCAATTGTTCAAGTTCAATCCTCTGCTGGTACCAGTTCAGCTCTTCGCGCAGGTCGCGAATCCGGTGGGCCAGCTCGCTCTGGCCCAGCTCGTTGCCGGGCAGGCTGTGATTGCGCTGAAACAGGAGTTCGGTAAGGCTCCGCGATTTCGCGAGTTCGATATATTGCCAGGCTTCTTCAGTCGTTGAAGGTTTGTTGTCACGCGAAAGACAGAGTTCGACCAAGTGTTCGTAAATCTCCGTCTTGTTCTTCATGAACGAGATTTTCAGTTCATCGCGGTCCAGACTGCTGCGCAGATTCTCAAGCTCAGTGCGGGCTTCCTGATAGGCAGCATAGGCTTCGGCCGGGTTCCCCAGGGCCTGCTCAATCTGGCCCATCAAGAAATGCCCCTGATAGTGCAAAATTGGCGCTTCAACTTTTTCCAGAACTGCGATGGCGAATTCGCACTCCGCGCGCGCGTCCTCCAGGTTTCCGGTTCGCATGGCCAGTTGCGCCAGGACAAAGTGGCAGAGCACGGCCTTATTCTGCAGGATGGATTGATCGAAGAATTTGGCGGCCTGCTTGCACAATCGGCGGGATTCGAAATAGCGCCCTTCGTGATAGAGCACCAGTCCCTGGTACAGGTCAATCAGCCATGGCCAGACCAGATTCTTTTCTTTGACAAATAGCGTCCGCGCCTTGTCGAAAAGCTCCAGCGCCTGCCGCATTTTTCCTTCCTGGCCGAGCGCAATGGCCTGATTGGCAATCGTTTTTGCAGCTTCATACCCAATCCCCAGCTTTGCAAAATACACGTATCCTTCATAGGCAACTTCCTGAACTTCGCTGCTTAAATTGAGTTCTACGTAGATATCGGAAAGGTCCAGGTAGCAGAGAGCGATGAGGTACTCATAGTCGATTTTCTGGCTGGCTTCGCGCGTTTCTCGAAGCATATCAATGGCCCGGTGATAGTCCCCACGCAGGTAATACAAGTACGCAATGTTGTAGTCCGTTATGAGCCGCAGGAGCGGCAAGTCCCGCGTCTGCAACAGTTCTTTGGCGCGCGCATACGTTGAAAGCGCTCGTGCGAAATCGTTCATGCTGATCAGGCACATGGCCATGTTGTTGAGGGAGATGGTCAGCTCTTCAGAATCTCCATATTCAAGCAACTGCTCATAGGCCTTCTCGTAGTGAGCGATGGCCTCTTCAAAGCGATCCTGCCGGTGGTAAATATTTCCGATATTGTTCTCAAGCCTTGCCAGTCGGCGAACGTCGCCAAGAGTCTCGAATAACGCTCTGGCCTGGTCGGCAGACTGGAACGCCGCATCGTACTCACCCAGAAGTATCTTGGGCTGAATGGAGGCCGCCAGGGTGCGCGCCGTTCCCTCGTGGTCATTGATTTTAGAAAACGCCTGCAGGGCACGGTCGTAGAAGGTCAGCGCCAGCCGGTGTTTGCCCGCGGCGCTCAGAACGTTGGCTTTGACCCGCAGGCTTTGCCCCAGAAGGTCTTTTTTCCGCAGTTTGCCGGCCACCGTAACTGCAGCCTCTGCAAGCGCCAAAGCTGTATTGGTATTCTTCTGCAGTTCTTTGAGGGCCGCCGCATTCAACTCGGCGTGGGCATCGGCGTGAAATAAAGAGGGATGATTCCGCAGAAAGGAGGCCCGTTTGGTTTCATCCGCTAGCAAGGAAAGCGCGCGCAGATCTTTTGCTGAAATGCGCGGCTTGTTGACCGTTGGTTTCACTAGAACCCCGACTTATCAAGGCTCTTACGAAGATGTTCCAGGCATTTCTGCCGCAGGAGCCCGATCGTACCTGTCGCCAGCCCCAGGCTGGCTGCCACTTCTTGGTACGGCCGCTTGGGATCTTCAAAAAACAGCATTTCAATCAAACTACGGCATCGTGGCTGCAATTCACTCAAGGCCTGGCGCAGAATCTGCTCTTCTTCCACCTCTCGCAGTTGAAATTCAGCGTCAGGGGGAACCGACGCTTCCGGAATGGAGCTCTCTTCAGAGTCCGTGAATACCAATCGCTGACTTTGCCTCTTGGCGTGGAAGCATTTGTGCGCGGCGACCTGCATGAGCCATTTGGGAAGGGCATTGGGCTCGCGGACCTTTCCCAGTTGCTGAATCAGCTCGAGACACACGGCCTGAAATATATCGGCCGCCTCCTCGCGGGAAAATCCATAACGAATCGGAATGGAATAAATCAACGCCTTATATTTCCCTAAAAGCGCTGACCAGGCGTCGGCATCACCCTCCAGGCAGCGGGCCACCAATACTTTGTCGGAGACGGGGGAGGCCTCCTTGTCGGGTTTTGCTGATTTCGTCTTCACTAATGGCACGAAGCCGCTCCCCTTGCCCGTAGAAAGAGTTGCTCGGAATTCCAAAGCGCGTAAGGTTCAAGTAGAGCCGGTTTAAAATTTCCGATCGTGCTCGTTGCTCCCAGCAGTATGTTCGGACTCACCAGAAAAATAAATGGTAACTGTTCGGCGGTGATCTGTTGCACGCGGTCATAGAGTTTCCGTCGCGCGTCATAGTTTATCGTCATCATTTGCGCCTGCATCAACTGGTCGAGTTCCGCTTCCCAAGCTGTTTCGGGCTTGGTTTCGCCCAGATTCCAAAGATGGGTTTCCCCGCCGGACAGCCAAACATTCATTTCCGGCGTGGGATCGGCATCTCCGCTGACCAGATTCATGATCACTGCTTCATATTCCTTGGTGTTCAGGACGCGATCGACCAGCGTGCGAAACTCGAGTGGCACTACTTGGACCTCAACGCCAAGCTGGCGCAGATCATCTTGCACAATGGTCGCAAGTTTGGCGCGTTGCGCGTTCGATGAACTCACGAGAAGCGTGAAGGAGATCGGGCCGCCGCCCACGTCCACAAGCCCGCCCGTTTTGTTCCAGGTAAATCCCGCGCCGGCGAGCAGTTTCCTGGCTTCGGCCAGCGAACGGTCGGGATGCGGGATAGCGGTATTGACCCACAACTTGTTTCCCGGAGTCACGTGGCTCCATATGGGCGTGGCTTTACCGTTATACGCCAGTCGAACCATTCCTTTGCGGTCCACGGCCAGGGAAAGCGCCCGACGGAAACGCACGTCCTGAAACCAGCGTTGTTTCCGGGCAATTTCCGGTGATTTTGCGGAATCAACATGGTTCAGATTGAAAAACATGAACACATATTCCAAACCGGAACCCAGGTCGTACAAGCACTGCCCGTGCCTGGCGGCATTCCTTTCGAGGGCGGCAAAATTGTCAGATCCCGCCCGCTCCAGGATTTGCGTGTCGCCCGTCTCAAACCGGATAACTTGTGCGTCTTCGTTCGGCACAAAAAGAAATGTGATTTCGGAAAGGTACGGAAGTTGATTTCCTTTTGCATCCACTTTCCAATAATTGGGATTGCGCTCGAGGACCATTCTTTGCCCGGGGAGATATTCCTTCAAGCGAAAAGCGCCAAGACCCACAATCTCATTGGCCGGTGTGCCGGTGCCCCACAGCTGAGCCATCCGTCCTTCTTGGTGAGCCTTGCGGAGGTGGCGGCTCGGAACGATGGCCAGCCCATCGAAAAGTCGTTCGGCGGCCGCATAGGGCTTGGCCAACGAAAATTCTACGGTGTAGGTGTCCACTTTCCGTACAGCGATGGGTTTTCCGTCGACGACGAGTAAGTCCCGTTGCGGAGAATGGAGGGTTTCATCCAGATACAACTGAAACGAAAAGAGCACGTCATCAGCGGTGAACGCGGTTCCGTCCGAGAACGTAATCCCGCGACGTAGTTGCATCGTGTAATGCTTGCCGTCCGGAGAAACCGTCCACGACTTCGCGAGTGCCGGTTCCGTTTTTTGCGTCTGCCGATTGATATGCACGAGATCCGAATTCATGGCCCCTAGTATTTCCCGCGACGTCAAATCAACCGACAAGATGGGATTGAGGGTTTTGGGCTCAGCACGTAACGCCAGCGTGATTTGGCCCCCGCGTTGCCCCAGCTCTCCGGTCATGGTTGCCCATTCGGCTTTTGCTTTGCCCTGCGCGCAAACCGGAGACCCCCACGCGAACAATAACATGGAAGCCCAAGCCACGCGCTGGGGAAGAACCCTGGTCCAGCCGCTCACAAGGTGACCTCGGTAATTTCATCCTGCAATGTTTTCGCGGTCCACTGGTAGGCCAGGAACAACACCACTAGCGCAATCGCCGGGCAATACATCCACCAATAGGAAGTCAGAACGCTGTATTTTTGCAATTCTGCCAGCAAATTTCCCAGGCTCGGGAGCGGTTCGCCGACGCCCAGCCCCAGAAACGACAGCGTCACCTCAGCAAGCAGGAATTGCGGAATCAGTAACGCCACCAGGGTCAGCAGCGTTCCCGTCACCTGCGGCAAGATGTGACGCCGCAGAATATGAAAATCGGAAGCTCCAAAAGCCCGTGATGCGAGGACGAAGTTTCTTTCTTTCGCAGTCAGAACCAGGCCCCGAATCAGCCGCGCTGGTCGCGCCCAACCCACGATTCCAATAATGCCGACGAATAGAAGAAACGTTTCCGTCGTGCGAATGTGCAGAGGCAGAACTGCGCGAACCGCAAACAGCAGGCACAACCAGGGCAGCGCCAGAAAAATATCCACGCCGCGCATCACCATGGTGTCAACCCAATGTCCGTAAAATCCTGAGATCACGCCTAATACGATAGCCAGCGACAAAGCCAGACCGGTCGCCAAGATGCCGGCGGTGAGAGAGATTCTTCCCCCGAAAAGCATCCGCGAAAAAACATCACGACCGAACCCATCTGTACCCATCAAATAGATCAGACCAGGCTGCTCCACGCCAAAGAAATGTAGCTGTGGCGACCCAGAATTGCTCGAATCTTCGCCAGCGCTCTTGACAAAAAAGCGAACCGGGAAACGAGCGACCCGGCTTTCCTGGTAATTGCTAGCACTCCCAGCCTCGGTCGACTCGTAGACAAATGGCCTGAAATGAAAATGACCCGCCTCATCGACGAAGTGCAGCTTTGTGGGAGGTGCGAACGGCAGATTCCGGTTCTGCGTGGCATAGCCATTGGGTGAAAAAAAGCCAGCGAACACCACAGGCAGATGCACGGCGAGCAGCACGAAGGCCAGCGCTCGGTTCTTCGTGTTCCATGCGATTCTCATACCGCACGAATCCTGGGATCACTCCAGTACAGCAGGCCATCAGCGATCAGGTTTCCGGCTAGCAAAAAGGCCGATGACAGCATAACTCCAGCCATCACGACGTAGAGATCGCGGGCGAACAAAGCCTCAAGAAGAAGCGGACCGAGTCCTGGCCAGCTCATGATGACTTCCATCAGCAAGGACATGCTGAGCAGGGTTCCGAGCGAAAGCCCCAGCAAAGAAAGCAAGGGATTGACAGCCACGGGGAATACATGACGATATAGGATACGGAATTTTCCGACTCCAAAGCTGCGCGCCGCTTGGATGTAGGAAGCCTCCAGTACCTGAACCATAGCGGAACGCACGTGGCGAACCAAAATGGGAATCAGGCCAAGCGCCAATCCCACAACCGGCAGAATCAGATGGATAGCCAAATCCCGCGTCTGCTCGAACGTTGTTACCATCCCCGCGTTGGTCGACGTCATCCCGCCCGCCGGCAAGAGGCCGGTTCTTGCCGCAGCCAGCAGGAGAAACAGGCCGAGGAGCACATCGGGTATCGCCAGCAGCAGGGCGGTAAGCAGCGTCCCGGCCCGATCAAGCCATTCTCCTTTATGGAGGGCTTCGAGGACGCCCCAAGGCAACGCCACCATCCACGCGAGCAGGGTGGCCAAGCCCGCCAGCAGCAGGGTATTGCGCGCCCGGGCCCAGAGCAGCGATCCCACCGGACAGTTATAGGCGAACGAATATCCAAATTCACCCCTGACTACCGAGTGCATCCACTTCACATAGCGCACCGGCCAGGGACGATCCATCCCGTATTTTACTTTCAGAGTTTCCACTGTTTTCGACGAGATCTGGGGATTCAGGCGCATTTCATCAAAATAATTTCCGGGAGCAATGGCGAGCAACAGGAAAGAAAGCAGGGAAACCGCCACCAAGACCAGGAGCGCATGGAGAATTCGCCGTCCGAACCTCAGCATTGTCGGTTTCCCCATGGCGGATTGCGTACAATTGAGTCTCCCGTAAAGTGAAATCAGGCCGCAATATCTATGATTTTAGGTGTCCGTGGGTAGTAAACAGAACTGCGAATTATTGGAGTTCGGCCAGCTCGCCCGAGCGCATGGCGCAAACGCGATCGGCAATGGCCTTTACCAGGGCCAGGTCATGGGAAATGAACAGAAAGGACAAAGAGAATTTGTCCCTTAAATCGAGCAATAAGTTGGCGATTTGACCCTGGGTAGAGAGATCCAGAGCAGAAAGGGCTTCGTCCAGGACAAGAAGGCGAGGATTGAGAGCGAGCGCTCGCGCGATGGCGACTCTTTGCCGCTGGCCGCCGCTCAATTCATGCGGGCGCCGGGTCAGAAATGCCCGAGGCAGTTCCACCTGATCCAATAACTCAAGCGTCCGCCTCGCCAGCGCTTCCCGGGAACCCCACCGATGGATCGCCAGGGGTTCCCCGACAAGCTCCGCTACACGGAGCTGCGGGTTTAACGCGGTGAGCGAATCTTGAAAAATCAACTGAATTTCCCGGCGCGCGGACAACAGTGCGGCCTTCCTGAGCGCCAATAGGTTCTGGCCGTCAAACCAAATTTCGCCTCGATCCGGTCTTTCCAGCAGGACCAGGCATCGTGCCAAGCTGGACTTTCCGCACCCCGACGCTCCAATCAAGCCAAGAGTTTCTCCCGCCCGAAGCGCAAAGGAAACTTCGCTGAACGCGCAGACGGTTCGGCGGGTTCGCAAATCCGCTTCCCGCGCCTGGTACGTCAGGGTAAGTTTGCGAACCGCAAGGAGGGTCTCGGCGGCTGGCGGCGAACTGGTTCCCGGCTCAATGCCCATAAAGGAAGCACTCTACGCTTTGTTGACTCGCGTTGTGAATGAGCGGAGGTTGCTGCTCGCCGCAGACGGCCAGCCGTTGCGGGCAGCGCGAGACAAAATTGCAGCCGTGCTGCTGTTCCAGCTTTGGCAGGCTCCCGGGAATCGTAGGAAAACGCCCGCCATTCCGTGAATTCATTGAATTTGATGGATCCCGCATGCATCCGAGCAGAGCGCTCGTATAGGGATGCAGTGGGGTAGCAAAGACGTCGCGCAGCGAGCCATACTCAATCACGCGCCCCGCATACAAAATGAGAGTCCGCTCCGCAAAATCAACCAGAATTCCTGGGTTATGGGTGATGAAAATGAGTGCCATCTGACGCGCTAACACGAGATCTTTCAGAAGTTTTACGATACCGGTCTCGGTCTCAGCGTCGAGCGAAGCTGTCGGCTCGTCGGCAATCAGCAGTGCCGGTTGCGAGGCCAGGGCCTGGGCAATCGCGACTCGTTGCTGCTGACCTCCGCTGATTTGGTGCGGATAGGCGTTGTAGATATCGCTGTCAGGCAGCCCGAGCGATGCCAGCAGCGCTTGCGTTTCTTCGCGAACTCGAGTCTTGTCCCAGCGATTGTTGGCCCGGTAAACTTCCGCAATCTGATCCCCGATGCGGATCACCGGATTCAGGCTGGCACTCGGTTCCTGCGAAATGACCACGATCTTACTCGCCCGATCATATTTCTGTTTTTTGTGGGCGCCCGGTGAAACCGATATTCCCTCGAGTTCAATATGGCCCATCGCGTGTCTGGTGTTCTTCGGGAGCGTCCCGGCCAGGGCCTTTGCCAGCGTCGTCTTGCCGCATCCGGACTCGCCCAGAATTCCCAAAATCTCCCCAGACGCGACTTCAAACGAGATACCCTTCAGCGCATACGTACTGGCGTCCGCCGAATCCGAATACCCCACTTCAAGTCCATGTACTGCCAAGAGCTTGGACATCCCGCGTCGAACCTCTCAGTAAAACCTAACCTCCGCAAGATTCATTGTCCATAGCGCGGCGGTTGCGCTTTGAGCACTTCGGTCTTCCAGCTGGTACGGCCGGACGGGGAGCGGAACGGTGAGTCCCGGGACGGCAACTTGCCGGCCGGGACGATTTGATTCGCCAGCACTTTTGACCGTAGATTTCGCCTATTGCAAAAACTCGATTGTGCCTGTAGTCTTAAGGGTATGTTAGTCACTCGCACCAAGGCCTCTGGACTGTGTACCGCGTGTACGTGTTGTACACAGGTGTCTTCTGGCGCGGGGAGGCTAGGCTTCTAGAGAAATAAATCTAGCCCAATTGTTTTTCTTCCCACCGCCAGAAATCGCTGGCAGGTGGGTTTTGTATTTTTGGGCCTGATTGAAGTACAAACGTGGGGACGAGGAGATTGCAAATGGCGGACTACAAGCATCCAGAAGTCTTGGTTTCGACGGAATGGGCGGCGCAAAACCTGAACCAGCCTGGCATCCGGTTAGTTGAAGTGGACGTTGATACCTCTTCCTATGCCCAGGGCCACATTCCCGGGGCGATAGGCTGGAATTGGCAAACGCAGCTGCAGGACGGCGTGCGCCGGGACCTGATTGAAAAGGGCGACCTTGAAAGACTCCTCGGGCAGTCAGGAATTTCCAACGCTACGACGGTCATCCTTTATGGCGACAACAACAACTGGTTCGCTGCCTACGCCTTCTGGCAATTGAAGTATTACGGCCACAAAGACGTGCGCCTGATCAACGGCGGCCGCAAGAAGTGGATTGCGGAGAAACGCGCGCTGACCAGCGAACCGACAAAAGTTGCTCCGGCGACCTACCAAGCCGCCGAACCCGATGAATCCATTCGCGCCCGCCGCCAGGAAGTTTTTGCGGTCCTGGACAAAAACGCGCAAGGTCAGCTGGTTGATGTTCGCTCCGTTGACGAATTTACCGGCAAGATTCTGGCGCCTCCCGGCCTGTCGGAAACGGCGCAGCGGGCAGGTCACATCCCGAATGCGGCCAACATTCCGTGGGCGCAGGCCTCCAGCGAAGATGGCACCTTCAAGTCCTATGACGATCTGCAAAAACTCTACGGCGCAAAGGGCGTGACCGGCAACGACGAAGTCATCGCCTATTGCCGCATCGGCGAACGCAGTTCGCATACCTGGTTTGTGCTGAAGTACCTTCTCGGTTTTGAAAAAGTGCGCAATTATGACGGCTCCTGGACCGAGTGGGGCAACCTCATCGGCGCTCCTATCGTCAACCAGACGGCTGCGGCGACATTTGCCGCTTCCGGGGATTGAAATTGCCGTGAGACAAGGTTTGTAACACAACAGGGCTGGTGAGTTTCCACTACCCAGGAGATAATCCAGTCCTGTTTTTTTTCGGTGGCGCGGTTGCCAAGTGGAAAGGCAAAGGCCTGCAGAAACCGCTGTTCTCCCGGTGGTGCGCGGGTTCAATTGGAAAAGGGGACTCTATGAGGGGTAAATAGGCGACAAGAGGGCCGTTTGGGTACAGATTTTGAGTAAAAATTTTCCAAGGTGGCGATGCCGAAGTGGTCGAGGCGTTGGCCTGCAAAGCCGATCTTAGTGGGTTCGAGTCCCACCGCTACCTCCAATCTCTTTAAGAGTCCAGCATTGAACCGTAAACGGAAAATCAGCGGAATGTTTCTAAGATCATTCGGGTGGTTATCCAAGCTACGGTAGCAACTTCCTTAACTCGTTCTTCCTCGCTTGCTCTGCCGGAGTTTTACCCGGCGAACGTAACCACGACTCCAGCTTTTTCACATCGACGCAATGCACAGTAGGCTCCTCGTGAATCTCGACCCGAACCGTGTGCGCGAAAGCGTTCGCGCCTCCCAGATTCGCCGGGCGCAATCTTGCGATGCCCACAACGGCAGCCTCGTATAAAGATTCTGCCTGAATCGTGATGGAGTGCTCGATGCCGCTTCGATCCCAATGCTTGACGACGCATTTTCTGGTCATCGGATGTACAAGACTTCCGCGGTCAGTTGAGTTCGTTCCGAGACGACAAGCTCACATGCCAGCACTTCAAATTCATGCCGACACTTAGGGCAACGCCCATACAACACGCGGTGCTCAACCAGACTTAAAATAGAATTCGGGAAAAGCAGCATGAACGTAGCGCCACACTCTGATTGTAGGCAGGTCGATTCGTATGATTGCAGCGGATTAAAATTGCCGATCTGGATTTGGGTACGGAATAGGGATTCAGCCGGAGGAGTCATGGTTTCTGACTTTCTGGTAGGGAACCCGGGGAAATCAAAATATCATATTCGCTTTAGTTTCGCTAGAGAGTTTCGCGATTATCAAAACGGGGAACCAGCCGCTCGGGTAGCCGTTCTCCTTGCAGGGTCTTCAGTGCTTCGAGCGCCGTGGTTATCTTGGCGCACCCGGCCAAATCTTTTTGTTGTTCCATTGCCTGAAGGCTCATTCTCATTGAAGTTTCAGCGCGTAGAATTTTCTCTTTGAGAATACGGTCATCCGTTTCGCAGATTGCAGCCAGATAGTCGGTATGCCAATCGAAGTGAATCATAGAGCCTTCCCCTGCGTCATTCTGACGAAAGCTTATTCAAACGGAGAGCCTTTAATCTGTCGCTTTTTTCCTTGAGCAGACGATTTATTTCAATGACCAACTCGCTGAGTTTGACTGGGTCTTGCTCTACAGACGCCTGCCTGCACAATTCTTTCCAGCGATCTTCGTTGTTTTGCACGGTAGGTGTTTAACACGGACAGAAAAACAGCACGGTGCGGTGCCGTACCAAGGGTGGGCTGTGTAGGGAGCCATACCAAGCCCATAAAAAGAAACATTAAAACCGGACCTTTGGTAAAAAGGGTATACCTGCGATGAAAAAACGAGACCTTACCTTGAAACAAGTCCATTCTGTTCCGTGCCCAACGTGTAAAGTTCCTGCTGGTAAGCGCTGCATTCTTCATTCCGGCGGACTTCGCACTGAACCTCACGTCGACCGCAAACTAAAAGCAATGGAAAAACTCGAACGAAATTAAGTCTCTCGGGATTCCAAAACGGAAAGGGGAGGAGACGCCGAGTGATCGGTCTCGGCGTTCCGTGGGTTGGGATTCAAATCACGATTATTTTTAACTCCAGTCCGGAAAAACGAAATCGGGTGGACGCGGTAGGGACAGCAGTGAGTAACGGTAGAATTCGCAAACGCCGAAGAAAACTGAGTCCCGTCCAAGGAAACGCGGGCCAAAAGTTTCACGCAGTGTCACGCGTCTGACAATCGAAGAGCACGATCTGTACGGCGCGACATTTGATAGGGCCAGCAAAGGTCCGACGGATTCATTCGCCCGTAATCGTATCTTCGCGTTTGCGAGAATATGCCCGCACTTTTTGACCTCGACGGAAGCTTGACAGTAACCAGCCCGCTCGTCGAAACTGGCGGAGAAGCGGCAGGCCCGCTTGGGAGGCGCCTCAATTGGTTCGTCGATGGCCCGAACTGGCGCGGAGCAAATTTCGCGCGGAGGAGACCATCTCGCGCGATGCAACCAAGCGCCGGCTCCGGCACTCTTAGTTAGCAAGGCTCTGTAGCGGCCCCCGGTCGTGGCGTATTGATTGCTTGCGAACCGCTCACCCAAAGGAAATCACGATGCTCCGTTGCCATGCTTCCGGGATGCTGCTTCCAGTCCTATTGTTTTTCGGAGCCGTCGCGCAGGCGCAACAAGTCGGGCCGATTCCGCCACCGCCGGCGCCACCTGCCGGCTCTCCCGCAGGACGGCCCAGCGATCCTCCCGGAAAGCCGCAACCCACAACCATTCAGGAAAGCGCAGCCTCCGGCATTTCAGCTACCCCGCCTGCCAAACCGGTCGAAGAAATCGTCAAAGCTTTTGCGGCGCACGAAAGTGAATTTAGAAATGAACGCGACAACTATACCTACACGCAGACTTTTGTGATTCAAACGATTGATGCCGATGGGCAACCTGACGGGGAAATGCGCATGACCAGCGACATTCTGTTCACGCCCGACGGCAAACGCTATGAACACGTCACCCATGCGCCCGCCAATACCCTCTCCCGCATCACTCTTTCTCAGCAAGACATGGACGACCTCGAACACGTTCAGCCCTTCGTGCTAACGACAGAAGAATTGCCGAAATATGACGTCAAGTATGTTGGCAAGCAGGATCTGGATGACGTCGGTACGTATGTCTTTGACGTTGGTCCCAAGAAACTTGAAAAGAATCAGCGCTATTTTCAAGGCCGAATTTGGGTGGAAGACAAAGACTTTGGCATTGTCAAAAGCGACGGCAAAGCGGTCCCGGACATCAAGAAGCATGGCAACGAAAACGTATTTCCGAGATTTGAGACGTTTCGCGAAAACATTGAAGGCAACTATTGGTTTCCCACCTACACCCGCTCGAGTGACACTCTGCATTTCACCGGTCAGGAAGTTCGCATCCACATGACCGTGCGCTACGCGAACTACAAACGGTTCGGCAGCACCATCAAGATCGGCGCGCCGGTCGGCAACAAGCCGAATTAATTGGAGCTTCGTCGGTCGCGCGAAATGCTATAGCGATCGAAGCAGAGCGCTAGCCCCATTCCACAATATCTGCACTCCAATGCAGACCAGCAGGAATGAGGAGAGCCGTAGAATAATGTTCATGGCGTTCTGCCCGATGGCGGCGGCCAGTCTGTCCGCGAATCCGTAGCAAAGAAAAATACTGAGTGCCACCAGCGCTGAACCGATCACCGCGGCGAGAATGACCCAGAGATTCGGGCCGAGATGGCGAGGCTCATTGGCTCCGAGCGTAATCGCGACTGAAATTGATCCCGGTCCCACGGTCAGAGGCAACGTCAGCGGATAAAATGCGTTGCGGAATATGTGCTGCAAATTCACATTTTGCCCCATGGCCTCCTGGCGATCGTCCTCTTCCTTTCGTTTCAGCATGGCCCAGCCGTTCGATATGACAATCAGTCCACCACCGACCTGTACGACGGGTATGGAAATTCCAAAAAAGGCCAGAATATGTGTGCCGACAAGAAAGGAAGCGATCAGAAGAATGAAGCTGTTCATGGCCACGCGGCGCGCAAGCGCTCTTCTAGCCGCAGTGGGATATGCCTCGGTCAGACTGAGAAATACGGGGCTTCCGCCCAACGGATTCACGATGGGGAACAACGCACTTACAATGAGTAAAATGCTTTTGCCAACCTCAAACAAAGACTGGTCTCCCGACTGGGAGTATATCCGAACCCGTGCGAGAGTCCCATTTCGAGCGCGCACCGGCCCATGAGAATAGCGGCGTTCAAGTGACGTTCCGTTCGGCCAGGATGATTTTTGCGGTCGTCACTGCCTGTCCCACATGCCTTTGCGTGTGATCGGCCACATGAACCAGCAGTCCGCCCAGGGTTGTGGGCAGCATTTTCTTGCCAACCGTCCGCAATTGCTCAAAGTCCTGGTGTGCCAGCGCCCGCACCCGGTTCCGGGCCTTGTCTAGTGCCGAGTCCAACTCCGCAAACAACTCCTCTCCTGTTGTTGCCGTTGTTTCCGCCTCTGTCTTTAAATCCGCCAGCTGTTCTGGGCTCAATACGCGCGCTTCTGCATAGGTCAGCAGCCGGTCCATGCTGTGGGCAATGTGCCGCAATTGAAACGCCACGGACGGCAATCCGTGGGGATGCGCGCGCAATTCCTGGTTGGTCAGTTCGTCACACCAGGTGTGCAGGTCTTCTGCGGCCAGTTGTAGGGCGTGCAAAACGGCGCGTGGTACAGCTGGAACGTCCGGTAACGACTCCCGCAACCACGGTTCGGGCTGATCGAACGGACGCGCTGCAGTTTTTCTCATACGTGACGCTTTCCGGAAATATTGGACTTGGTCATCGGGTCCACGGAGAAATCAAACGAAGTTCGGGTTCTTCGTTTATCCGTCCGTTCACCCTTCATTTGACAGTTTACGCCGTGCACCATACGATTTTCACGGAACATTTATCCGACGGCACTCGACTCCCGTCTCTTCCAGTGAGGATGTGTATGGCAAAGCGCAAGCAAAGTTCGAAACGGCCCCTGCATCCCGGAGAGAAGGTCCGGGTACTGATTTCGGGCACCCGCATTCAGCGACGAATCAAGGAATTGTCCCGGCAAATCGCCAAAGACTTCCCAGAGGAACCGCTCCATCTTGTTGGCGTACTGAAAGGTTCTGTGTTTTTCTTGAGTGATCTCGCCAGGAATATTCCGGGTCAGGTGTCGATCGATTTCATTGCGGTCTCCAGCTACGGGAAAGAGATCCACTCTTCAGGCCAGGTGCGCCTTACCAGAGACCTGGACGCCAGTATCGAGGGCAAAACCGTAATCGTGGTTGAGGACATCCTGGATACCGGCATGACCCTGCAATATCTTTTGCGCATTTTTGAACAGCGCAACCCTAAGCATCTGCGCATTGCCGCACTATTGGACAAACCCGAGCGTCGCATCACCGCTGTCCAGGCGGATTACGTGGGCTTCACCATTCCCAACGAGTTTGTGGTGGGCTTTGGCCTCGACTATGCCGAGCGCTATCGCAATCTCCCCGACATTGGCGTTCTCTCTTTTAGCAGGGGTGCTCGCAAGCCAGCCGACACCAAGTGAGTTTTGCGATTTGCGGTCAGTTTGCAGGGATTGCTTACGCTGGCCTGCTATAATAAGAAAAGCGAAATGAATGCCCCGGATACAAATATAGAAGCAATCTCAAAAAGTGACGGCCAGGAAATTTCAGCCGAAGTCCTCACTACGCTTTCTGAAATCGGTGAAGAAGTAAATTCTTCACTCGACCTCGATGAGGTTCTCGCCCGCACTGCTGCCCTGATCAAACGCCACATCGATTACGAAATTTTTGGAGTCCTGATGATCGAGGGCGATGGAAGCTATCTGAAGCATCGCTTCGCCATCGGCTACCCGCGCGATCTTGCAGAAAATCTCCGTATTCCTCTGGGGCAGGGGATCAGCGGCACGGCCGCTGTCACGGGCCATTCGGTCCGCGTCAGCGATACAACCAAAGACCTGCGGTACATCAATGCCATTGATAATGTCCGATCCGAGCTGGCTGTTCCGCTTATGCTGCAGGGCAAATGTGTCGGGGTCCTCGACATTCAAAGTCGTCACCTCGACTATTTCACGCGCGATCAGCAAAGTATTCTCACGCTCCTCGCCAGCCGCCTTGCCGTAGCCATTGAAAACGCACGACTCTTCCAGCGCGTCAGCGCGCAAGCAGACACGCTGCTGCTCTTGAATGAAGTCGCTCGCGAAACGGGCTCCATTCTCGATGTTGAAGAACTTCTCCGCCGCGCTGCCGAACAGACCAAGCGGGTCATCGACTATCAAATTCTCAGCATCATGCTGTATGACGAAGATCTCAAAGTGTTTCGTCATCGCGTCGACGTAAAGCACGGCCATCGTGTGCAAGGCAAACTTCGTGCCGCTGTCACCGAAGGAATCGTGGGTGCTGCCGCGACGCTCAAAGAACCGGTCTTGGTCCCGGACGTCACGGCCGACCCACGCTATTTGATGGTGAATCCCGAGACCCGCTCGGAACTCGCTATTCCCATGATTCATAAGGGAAAAGTCATCGGGGTATTGGATCTTGAAAGCCCCCAGCTCAACTACTTCACTCCCGATCACGTTCAGACGCTTTCGATCCTGGCCGCCAACCTGGCCGTGTCGCTTGAAAACGCCCGCTTGTATGAACAGGTGGCCCGCGATGAAGCGCGGCTAGAGCGTGATCTGCAAGCCGCAAAACGTATTCAAGGGGCGCTGCTGCAGCCCGTTCCGACCGAAGACTACGGGCTCGACATTGCTGCGCGATATCTTTCCGCGCGTGAAGTCTGTGGCGATCTTTACGAATTTCTGCGCTACGGGCCGCAGCAGCTGGGCATCGCGCTCGGCGATGTCAGCGGAAAGGGAACTGCCGCCGCCCTCTATGGTGCTGTTGCGATTGGCATCATGCGCAGCCTCGCTCCGCAAAAACTTCAACCAGCCGAAATGCTGAGCAAAATGAATCAGGTCGTTGGCGAGCGTCGCATCGAAGGCCGCTTCATGACCGCCTGCTTCGCAACCTGGCAAAAGGGGCGGCACAAATTGCGCGTCGCCAATGCTGGCCAGTCGCAGCCACTGCTATACAAAGAAGGTCGCTGCGGCAAGATTGAGCTTACCGGCTTTCCACTCGGAATCTTTGAAGAAGTCAGCTACGACGAGTGGGGCGTCACACTTGAGTCCGGGAACATTCTGGTATTTCATTCCGATGGACTCGCAGAAACCGCCAACTCCGAAGGCCAGTTTTTTGGCACTGAACGTCTGCGCACGTTGATTGAAAAACATCACGAAGTCGGCGCGGCTGATCTCGCCGATATTCTTCTCCGCGAAGTGGACTGGTTTACGCAGAGCGCCCCATTGTCCGATGATCGAACCCTGGTGATCTTGAAGGTAAAATGACCTCTCCATCTGCCGGCACTCCGAAAAAACTCACGTTTGTCGATCCCGCGCGGTTTACTCCGCAGTTTCACTGGAAGGTGTCCGGCGACAGGCGTACGGAAGCCGTTTTCTGCGAAGGCGTGTCGTTGCCTGACGTTGCTGCAAAAATTGGCACTCCCGCGTATCTCTATAGCCACGCGGCAATCATGGACTCCTACGACGAACTGCATCACGGCCTCGGCAAGCTCCCGCATACCCTCTGTTTTGCCGTAAAAGCCAACGGTAATCTCACCATCCTTAGTCAACTGGCAAAGCGGGGAAGCGGCTTCGACGTGGTTTCTGGCGGCGAGCTCGAGCAGCTTCGCCACATCGGTGTCCCCGGCGACCGTATCGTTTTCTCCGGGGTTGGCAAGTCGCGCGAAGAAATTCGCGAAGCTCTGCAGTACCAGGCAAGCCGCAAGTCAAAAGAATCGGGCATCCTGCTTTTCAATATCGAATCTGCTGAAGAACTCGAGTCCTTTCTCGAGGAGTCTTCGCGGCCTGGGGCCGGCGGCGGCCGCAGACCTTCTCTCTCGATCCGGGTGAACCCCGACGTTCAAGCGGGTGGCCATCCGCATATCGCCACAGGCCACCATGAACACAAATTCGGCCTCGACTGGTCCGCTGCCCGCGACCTGTATCTCGCCCATCGTTCGTCAAAATGGATTGCCTGGCAGGGAATCAGCGCCCACATCGGTTCGCAGATTGTCAGCCTCGCTCCCTTCCGCCGCGCCGTCACCCGCCTGGCCGGCTATGTCGCTGAGCTCAAGAGCTCTGGCATCGCTTTGCGCTATCTCGATATTGGCGGCGGCCTCGGTGTCCGCTACACAAATGAGCAACCCGCATCACGCACGGCCTACGCGCGCATGGCTGCCAAAATCGTGAAGCCACTCGGCCTGCACCTGCTGCTCGAACCGGGCCGTACCATCATCGCGCAAGCCGGGGTTCTCCTCACCCGGGTGGTCTACGCGAAAACCAACCGGGGCAAATCCTTTGTTATTGTCGACGCCGGAATGAACGACCTGATGCGCCCCGCGCTTTACGGAGCGGTGCATCCCATTACGCGAGTGACCCGCGCGGCCGGCAAGGCCCGGACGGCGGCGCAGCGCGTGGACATCGTTGGGCCGGTTTGCGAAACAGGGGACTGCTTCCTCAAGAATTGGCCGCTGGGTGAAGTCGAAACGAACGACGTCCTGGCCATTTGGGTCACCGGTGCTTACGGCATGTCGCTCGCTTCCAATTACAACGCCCGCCGCCGCGCTGCTGAAGTCCTGGTGGAGGGCAATCGTTTCCGCATCATTCGCAGCCGCGAAACCCACAAAGATCTGCTCCACGGCGACATCCTCGCCTAGCCCCGGGACGCCCCGGTCCGCAAAAAGCGCGCCGGCCAGAGGAGCTTTCCGCGCTTGCTCCGCTCCCAACCTTCTGTTTTTTTTTCGGAAGCGCTACGTTTCGCCCCACTTCAATTTGTCGTGCAGAATCTCAAAGTAGGATTTCTTGGGAGGTTGAATCAGCTTGAGCCGCTCGTCGGCGCGAGTTACGCGCACCACGTCCGCAGCGTGCAGCGCAATTCCTTTTTGTCCGTCCAGCGTGAGAAACACCGAGTCGGAGTGACCCGATAGTTTCATTTCTATGAGCGAAGAATCGCGAACAACGACCGGGCGGTCACTCAGGGTATGCGGGCAAATCGGCGTGATGATAATGGACTCCACGGTCGGATGCACAATGGGGCCGCCGGCGGAAAGTGAATACGCTGTAGAACCCGTCGGAGTTGCTGCAATCAACCCATCCGATTTGTAGCGGCAAACAAAGTCTTGATCGATAAACAGCTCAACATCGATCATGCGCGCCAGCTCCCCTTTGTTAATCACCACTTCATTCAGAACGTTTTGCGCTTCCGTCACGTTGCCGTCGCGTACCAATTCCGATCGCAGCATGGCACGCTCGCTGACCGCAAAGCGTCCCGCCAGCGTGTCGGTCAGAGCCGGATACAATTCCTGCACGGTAAAACTCGTCAAAAAGCCCAAACTGCCCATGTTGATCGGCAAAATCGGAATGCCGCGCGGCGCGGCCTCCCGGGCTGCCGCCAGCAAAGTGCCGTCACCGCCAAGCACCAGCAGAATTTGTGAGTCGTCGGCGACTTGCGATCGCGGATGTCCCTTGGCAGGGTCATTCAGCGCCGCCGCCGTTTCTTCATCCCACACCGTCCGGATCCCCCGCGCCGCCAGCCATTCAACCAAAGGCGGCAGAACCGTCGCCAGGTTGGACCCGCGCGGGCGTGAAATGATACCGACTGTTGCAAAGGGCAACTTGGGCTGCATATCTGCCTCAGATTCTACCTCACTGCTTTTTGCGCGCGTGCAGAAAATACTCCTGATTGCCCTCGGTTCCGGTAAGTCTGCTGGCCCGCACTGCAAGACAGTCGAGGCCCGCCGCTTCCGCCGCCAGGCGAACTTCGGCAATCGCCTTTTCATGAAGCACGGGGTCTTCGACGATGCCGCCGGGTCCCACGTCCTCGCGCGGCAACTCGAATTGCGGCTTGATCAGAATCAACCACTCCGATCCGGCTTTAGCCGCAGTCGCCGCGGGTCCAAGTACCCGCCGAACGGAGATAAACGACACATCGGCGGCCACCACATCGACGGCTTCCGGCAGATCAACGGCCCGCAACTCCCGCGCATTTTTCTCAATGCGAATCACTCGCGCATCTTCATGCAGCTTCCAAGCCATCTGATCCACAGTTACATCGACTGCGTAAACTCTGGCGGCCCCATGCTGCAGCAGGCAGTCTGTAAATCCTCCGGTCGACGAGCCCACATCCAGGCAAACCTTGCGCTCGACGGACACCAGGAAATCCGCCAGCGCTCCTTCCAGTTTTAGGCCTCCCCGGCTGGCATATTTTTGTGATCGGCTCGCAAGTTCAATTCGGGCACTCTCGGCGACCTGTGTTCCGGCCTTGTCCTGGCGATTCCCATCTACGAGAACTTCGCCAGCCAGGATCATTCCCAGCGCTTTTTGGGCAGACTCCGCAATCCCGCGCTCGACCAGAAGCTGGTCCAACCGTTTACGCCTCAATTTCGGTTTCATAACGTTGGATGGTGCTACGTGCGTCGTTGTATCAGGAAGTCGGCAATTTCCCGCAAGCGCTCGGCGCGTTCACCAAACGGCGCCAACTCCGCGATGGCTTTTTCTGAAAGTTCGTTGGCAATTTCATGCGATCGCTCGAGGCCATATACAGCCGGATAAGTGGCTTTTTGCTGGGCAATGTCTTTTCCCGCCGTTTTTCCCAGTGCCGCGCTGGACTCTTCCACGTCCAGGATATCGTCCGTTACCTGGAACGCCCAACCAATCGTTTCTCCAAAACGCCGCAATCGCCCGACATTTTCCTCATTCGCTCCCGCGCACAAAGCCCCGGCGGTAATCGAAGCGCGAATCAGCGCCGCCGTTTTCGAGCGGTGAATATATTCAAGCATTCTTGGCTCCGGCTTTTTCCCTTCGGCTTCAATATCCGCCACCTGGCCGCCCACCATCCCACGCACGGTTCCTGCGGCGCCCGAAATTTCAGTCAGCATCGCCACCCGCCGCTCCGCGGCAACCGGGGTCGCTGCGATCGTTTCAAAGGCCAGTGTCAGCAGTCCATCGCCCGCCAGAATTGCAATCGCTTCGCCAAATTTCTTATGGGAAGTCGGCTTGCCACGGCGCAAATCGTCGTTATCGAGCGCGGGCAAATCATCATGAATCAGCGAATAGGTGTGAATAAACTCGATCGCGCAAGCCGGATACATTGCCGGTGCCACGTCCGCCTGAAAAATTCGTGCCGCTTCCACGCACAAAATGGGGCGAATGCGCTTGCCACCGGCGAACACGCTGTAGCGCATGGCCTTGTGAATCGACTGAGGCTGCGTTCCCTCCGTCGGGATCAGCCGTTCCAAGGCCGCATCGACCGCTGCCAGGTTTTCTTTAAAGAAAGTGGGAAGTTTCATCGGGTGGGGGAGGCAATCTTCAACAGTCTTCGTGCGCCATTCACGATTCGCTGTCTCTTTCAGGATCAAACGGCTCCGGCGCAAGCTTGCCGTCGGCTTTTTTAAGCAAAATCTCCACGCGGCCTTCGGCCTCTTCCAGTTGTTTCTGGCATTCCTGCGAAAGAGTCACGCCCTCTTCAAACAATTTCATGGCGTCATCCAGAGAAAGCTCCGGGCTTTCCAGTCGCCGCACCACTTCTTCCAGTCGCGCAAGGGACCTTTCAAAATCCGGTTTTTTTGCTGTTTCAGGCTTTTTCGGCGCGGTTATGTTCACTCGTTCGTCCTATGTTCCGTCTGTTCTCTACTGCTGACAGCCTTTGCAATAATAAGTGGAGCGACCGCCCTGTGCAATACGTTCAACCAGCTGGCCACATCGCCGGCAGGACTCGCCCGCCCGGTCATACACGCGAACAATGCGTTCCAGGCCCTGAAACCACCACTGGGCGTCGCGAAAATTGGGAGCCGGATGCAGGCAACATTCTAAGGCACGCGCAAGAACAGAAACAATTGCTTTGTGCAGTCTGCCGGCTTCGGTCAGCGAGAGTGAGCTCGACCGCCGCCGTGGGTCCAGCCGCGCATGCCACAGCGATTCGCACGAGTAGATATTTCCAATTCCCGCCACAAACTTCTGATCCAGGAGAAACTCCTTTACAGGTCGTCGCGATCCCCGCAAAAGGGCAAAGAAAAAGTTCGCTGTAAATTGTTTGGCGCGCGCATCGACTCCCAACCGGCCCAGTCCAGCGCACTCTCGCCGGGACCGCCAGGCGTGCACCCTGCCAAAGTGCCTCCGATCGGCAAACCCGAGCACGCCGTGGTCCAGCTCCAGCGCCACATCCACGTGCACGCCGCCGGCCTTGGCCTTGGCATTGGCGCGAGCCAAAAACTCCTTGCTCGTCGCGAACCACACGAGTTGCCCATCCAGTCGAAAATGCATCGTCAGCAACCCGGACCGCAGCAGCACCAGGAGATACTTCCCGTGACGGCCTACATCGCTGATCCGTTGCCCTTCGGCAATCCGCGCCAGTTCACTCGGAGTCTGAGGCTTTACGGCAATCGCATGCAGCACGTGAACGCAACGAATCTTCCGCGCTTTTAGAAACGGGCGAAGCGTCTGTACTACTGCTTGTACCTCGGGAAGTTCCGGCATGTACGTGGATCGGGTTCAGTTCGCAGGTTTTAGTGTCAGGGTATGCCGTTTGGCGCCGGCTTCAGCAGCAGCGCTGAATGGCGCCAAGACCGGTTTTCCGTCAAACCAGAAAGAAAATTGATCGGAGTAGTGCGAACTCCCGGGCTGGCCTGATTGTCCTGCGGGAATGACCATGATCGAATTGTCCCAATTCGCCGTGTTGGCCACGAGTCGCATCGATGGTCCGTGATGCTTGGTCGCTGCGCGCACGCTGTACAGCGTCCCGGACTGCGGTTTGTCGGAAATGCTCAGCAGCTTTTTCAAGATGCCTTCGCGCCCCATGGGGTGCAACATGTCCAGAGAATTGAATCGCTTCCAGGTCCAGTCGTCCGCTTCGTCGCTGCCTGAATCATGCGCCAGCTTTACAATCGCCTCGTCGGCCGCTGCGGCCAGCAATTCATCGTAATTCTTGAACGTTGCAGGCAGCCATTTCGCGGGCCGTTCGGTCAGAATTTTCTGCAAAAAAGCGGTGCTCCGCCATTCATACAGCCCGGTGTCACCGCCGAGGAGCGGTTTCAGCAGAAGTTTCAGCGTTGTCAATCGGGTGGCTTGCAAGAACGGAGTTTCTTGGGAATTCGCATCGGCCATGCCATTCCAGTCTTTGAGTCGCTCAATCAGCTTTTGGGCCCGTGCATCCTTGGGCTTCGCAATTTTGTCCGCTGCCAGAAGCTGTTCCGCCAAAAACGCGTGTGGAAAACTGTAGGTATCGGTCTGCACCTGCAACATATCTTCCGGGCGCAACTCCTGTTTGTCGCGCAGCAGGTCGTAAATACGCGCGGTGCGATACGGTTCTTCCCAGCGGTCCGTCAAATACGGTTTGTAGTTCGGTCCGACGACACGGGCATTCGCCGTAACAATCAATCCGCTTTCCGGATTGAACGCTTGCGGAAGTTGTTCGAAGGGGATGTATCCGGTCCATTCATAGTCATCGGTGTCGCCCGGAACCGGCAATTCGCCGTGTCCCTTCCGTCGAACCGGCACGCGCGCCGCCACCACATATCCGATGTTCCCGCTGGTGTCGGCGTACACGGCATTCTGAGCCGGACCCCAGACGTGCTTCAGCACGCCCAGGAACTCATCCCAGTTCCGCGCTTTGCCCATCATGTTGTAGGAATTCGCCAGCGCCCCGGGTTCTGTAGCCGTCCATCGCAGGGCGTACGCTTTGTCGCCTTCGCGTTCAACCACCGGACCATGCCGCGTCAGGACCACCTGCAAATGCTCGTCCGCCCCGCCCTTTACATGAATGGCTTCGTCCCGCACCTGGGCTTTCACCCAGCTGCCATTCACGCGGTATTCATCGGGAGCCGCCGGATTAAATTTTTCTATGTACAGGTCCTGCACATCCGCGCCGTTATTTGTAAATCCCCACGCAATCTGATCATTGTGGCCAATAATGACCAGCGGAGCCCCCGGCAAGGTAAATCCCTTCACATTCCATCCGGGCGCCGTGAGGTGTACTTCATACCAGATCGGCGGAACCGTCAGCTCCAGATGCGTGTCATTGGCCAGCAACGGTTTTCCCGTAGCCGTGTGCGCTCCGCTCACCACCCAGTTGTTGCTCCCCAATCCGCGCCGGATGTCACGCCGCGATCCTTCGACAAAGTTCGCAACTGACGGCCAAAGCGCCGTCGCTAGATCGGGAAAGGTCTCGGGCTTCTGTGGTTCTGCCGAAACGCCCAGATTGGCCTTCAGTACGGTATCGGGTTCCAGATCATCGTCATCATCTTCTTCATCCGCCCCCGCCCGTGAATGCTGCGAGCCATCATGCAGTTCGGCTGGATTGCCCAGCACAAAATGATCCATGGCCGCGTCTTCGGAAAATAGTTCTTTGGCGCGCTCCGCTCCCACCCGCTCGCTCACCTTGGCGCGGCTGAGTTTGTCTTGCCAGGTCTCCGTCAAGCTTTCATACATATACGCGGAAATGACCAGGGTGTCCGAGGGATGCCATGGCCCGGGCTTATAGTGCAGGAGGGAGAATTCCAGGGGCAGGGAGCGCTGGTGCTGTTCAATAAACTTGTTCACGCCCAGGGCAAAGGCTTCGAGCACCACGCGCTGCTCTGTGTTGAGCAAGGTGGCGTCGCGCTCGGCGGCCTGGCCAAAGCCATACGTCCGAAACTGTTTGTCAACTTTGACTGTACTCGGGCCAAATATTTCTGAAAGCTGACCACGCGCAACCCGCCGCAACAAATCCATCTGCCACAGCCGGTCCTGGGCCATTGCATAGCCTTGCGCTTCGGCCATGTCCGCCACCGATTTTGCCGTGATGTGCGGCACACCCCAGCGGTCACGATCCACACTCACTTCACCCTGCAAACCGGGCAGGGAAACGGAGCCATCGATCTGCGGCAACGGCCGATACACAAACCACCAGGCCAGCCCGCCCCCGGCAATCACCGCAACCGCAAATATCCAATACGCGACTCGAAGGACTTTCCGCAATCTCGCTCCCGCACAAATCGATGCAGATTTTCAGTCTAGAGTAGAGCTAGTTCCCACGCAACCAAGCAGCTGCGTCTCCGGGCAGTACTGCTACAATGCCGCAGGGGGACCAAACTGCCCTATGTTTGCAGTGCGATTGATCGGTGTCTTGGCACTGGTCGCGCTTAACGGTTTTTTCGCCGCCGCGGAGTTTTCTCTTGTAGCGGTTCGTCTTTCGCGGGTCCGCCAGCTCGTCGCCAAAGGCAGCGTTCGCGCCCGCGTCGTGGAATCTCTTCTCCTAGACCTGCACCGGGTCGTTTCAGGAGTACAAGTCGGAATCACACTCTGCAGCCTGGCCATCGGGGCGCTCGGCGAGGTGACCTTTGCCACGGCTTTCCTGGCTATGTGGTCTGGCGTGCCAGGCACGCGCAGCGCGGTGATTGCGCATGCCTTGGCTCTGGTCTGCTCTTTCGCTTTCTTGAGCATCCTGCACGTGGTCATTGGAGAACTGGTCCCTAAAACCATCAGCCTGGCCCGCGCCGAGCGCGTCGCTCTGCTGATTGCCACACCATTCCAGTGGTTCCTGCAATCGTTCCGCTGGGCCATCGACCTTCTCGACGGGGTATCGAGCGTTCTCGTTAAAGCCATGGGCGTCACCGAACCGAAAGGTCATGGCGACGCAAACTCGACCGAAGAACTGCAGATCCAGATTCAGCAGGCTCGCGAGCGCGGCCTCATCGCTCCCCGCGATGAGAAATTCATTGTCAGCGCCATTGAGCTCAGCCAGGTCCAGGTTCGCGAAATTATGGTGCCGCGCCCGGACATGCATACCCTTCCGGTTGAAGCTAGTTTTGATGAGGTAATGCGGGCCTTTGCCACCACGCAACGTTCGCGCATTCCCGTTTTTCGCGGCACGCAGGACCACGTTCTCGGCTTCGTCCATGTCAAAGACATGATGTGGATCCTGCTTGACCGCGAGCGTCGCCTGCTGGAACGTCTCCCGCTGCCGCCGTTTGACCTGCGCCGCGTTCTGCGCGAAGTGCTGATCGTTCCTGAAACCAAGCCGGCAAGCGAACTGCTCGCTGAACTTCGTGTGCACCACGCGGGCATGGCGCTAGTCGTGGATGAGTTCGGGAGCATCCTGGGCCTGCTCACCCTGGAAGACATCCTCGAACAGGTTGTTGGCGAAATTCACGATGAGTTTGACGTCGTCGAACGGCCGCTCACGCTCTCCGACGGGGCCACCATCTTCGATGCCGCTCTCAACGTCCGTGATCTCCACGCGCAATACAGCATCTCGCTCCCGGAAGATCCGGTCTATGCCACCGTCGGCGGCTTCGTTCTGGATCAGCTGGGGTTCATTCCCCGCGGCGGAGAAAGCTTTATCTACGGCGATTTCAAGTTCACCGTTGTTGAAATGGACGGCAAACGCGTCGCCCGCGTGAAAGTCGAGCGCGTCCACCCCCTTGTGAATCGGGAAAAATCCTCCATTTCGGAATCTCGCGCTGCACAATCTGTGAAAGAATCAAAAGCGGCCGAAACGAACGACTAGCCCTTTCATCGCATGGCGCGACATCTCCTCCAACGCGTGCTACTCACTGTTCCCGCGCTCTGGCTCGTGCTAACTCTGGTCTTTTTGATGATCCACATCGTCCCGGGTGATCCTGTCGAACAAATGCTCGGAGAAGGCGCTGCTCCCGGACAAATAGTTCAGCTGCGCCACACCCTGGGCCTGGATCAGCCGCTGCTCACCCAGTACGGGCACTACTTCGGGCAGTTGGCGCACGGGGATCTGGGCCAATCGTTCAAGTTTCAGGCGCCCGTGCGCCGCATTATTTTTGAACGCTATCCCGCCACACTCGAGCTCGCCTTTCTCGCGCTGGCGGTCTGCGCCGCAATCGCCATTCCCGCTGGAGTCCTCGCCGCTCATCGCCGCGGCCAGTGGCCGGACCGTGCCGTCGGTCTGTTCACCCTTTTTGGCTTGGCCATTCCCAACTTTGCCCTTGGTCCCGTGCTCATTCTCCTGTTTTCCATCGAACTCGGTCTGCTCCCCGTTTCAGGTCGCGGTGGCCTGGCCTATTACGCCCTTCCTGCAGCAACGCTCGGGGCCGCGCTCGCCGCCATCCTTACGCGCATGGTTCGCGGCTCGATGCTCGAGGAAATTTCAAGCGACTACGTCCGCACCGCGCGCGCCAAGGGCTTGTCGACCAGCGCCGTTCTGTTCCGCCACGCGTTTCGCAATGCGCTGATCCCGATCATCACGATTCTGGGACTCCAGTTTGGAACGCTACTGGCCGGAACCATCGTGACGGAAAATATTTTCTCCTGGCCGGGAATCGGCCGTCTGACCATTCAAGCCATCTCCGCGCGCGACTACCCCTTGCTGCAAGGCTGTATTCTCACGATCACCATCTCCTACATTTTCGTGAATCTTCTCACCGATTTTCTGTATGCCTTCATCGATCCGCGAGTGCGCCTCTCATGACTCCTCGTTCTCGGCTGCGCGAGTTTCTCGCGCAAAGCATTCTCGCGAAAGTCGGATTCGCGGCCGCCCTCTTTCTTCTGCTTGTGGCGCTGCTCGCTCCCTGGATCGCCCCGGCAGATCCCGCCGCCCAAAATCTCCCCGGGCGTCTCCAGGCTCCGTCGCGCGGGCACTGGATGGGCACCGACGAACTTGGCCGTGACGTTTTGTCGCGCACCATGTACGGCGCGCGCGTCTCTTTGCTGGTTGCAATCTGCGTGGTAGCCGGTTGTGGACTGACGGGCCTGGCGATCGGCATGCTCGCCGGTTACGCCGGCGGCTGGTTCGATCGTGTTGTAAATCTTCTTTTTATCAACGCTTTCCTGTCGTTTCCGGGAATACTGCTGGCCATTGCCTTTGCCGCCTTTTTTGGTCCCGGCATCGGGAAAGTCATTCTCGCTCTGATTATTACCGGATGGGCTGGCTACGCGAGACTCGCCCGCGCGCAAGTGTTGAAAGTAAAGGAACTTGAATTCATCCTGGCCTCGCGCTCGCTTGGCGCGTCCCACCTGCGCGTGCTCCTGCGCCACTTGCTGCCCAACATTCTTCAGCCCATTCTAATTCAAGCGACGATCGGTATGGCCGGCGCAATCCTTGCCGAATCGACCCTTAGTTTTCTCGGATTGGGGGTTCTTTCTCCCATTCCCAGCTGGGGCTCGATGCTAAACGATGCCCGTGGCCACCTCTTTGACGCTCCCTATATGGTCGTCTTTCCGGCCCTGGCGGTGGTGAGTGCAGTCCTCAGCTTTAATCTGTTGGGCGACGCTTGGCGCGATTGGCTCGATCCCCGCACGCGCTCGCAGCTAGCCGCTCTGGAACACTCGCGCTAGGCTCGCTCCAGGGATTCAGTGGGAATTCTGTAAGCGTCGGGTCTAAACCGTCTGGATGAGAATAAATAATAGATAAGAACGCTGCTCGTTGTGGACACGTCGATAAGTGACCACGAGAGAATCGATGGCACATCCAATCAGACGATAGCGGTTCGTTACGCGTTCGGAAGTTAGCAGGCTTTGCCGCGCTACTGCGACGATGGTCAGTTGGAGATCGATAACGGCGATTCTGAGCTCGCTGGACACTCAAGCCGCGCTTCTTCATCTGCACTCAATAGAAGCGGAACGTAGTCTCAATCTGGGTTCGGACGGAGACCGGAGTACCGTCTTTCAGTGCTGGTTCAAATCGCCAATTTTGAACTGCCTCGACGGCCTTGGCCGTCAGGCCAAAGGGTGCTCCCTGCAACACACAGATCGAGCTGGCTTTTCCTTCGGCGGTGACGACGATCGACAAGAGCACAGTTCCTTGGAATTTAGCGGCGCGAGCTGCGTCGGAGTAATCGGGGCTCGGACAACTGGCGCAGCGAGGCACTCCGACTCCCAAACCGCTCTTGAATACTCCTGGTTCCTCCGGGATATCGTTGGCTTTGCGTGCATAGTTAGGACCCGGCTCGAAGAGCATGGCCCGCAGCTCTTCCGTTTCCGGAAAGCGAGCCCGCTCATCTGCGACCTGGAAGATATCTGCCGCTTTCGCGACAGGACCGAATCCTTCGAGATGGACCGTGAGTCTGATCTGGCCGTTCTCTTCATCTACTGTTCCCAGAATGACCCCTGTGGCCCCCATCTGGCGTCCGATCCGCAAACATACTTCACGGGACTGCAGATCTTCGAGTGGCGTCCAATTTGTTGTCAGGTAGTCTTTAAGAATTCTGCGATCTACAATACCCAATCCAGCAGAGTATGCAGTGAGCGACTCGGAGAAGCGATCGGCAAGTAATGTGCCCAGTCGCGACGAATTTCCTGATGAACTGCGAAAGAAATCAATGACAAGAACTTTGGGCTTGCTGTCCTCGAGATTAGCTTCTCGAATCTTTTGCGCCGCGTGCGATGCGAGCGAATCCAAATACCCCACACCGAGTCTAGTCAAAACAGAGTCCCGCGACTGGCAGCATGCAGTTATGGGGCGGAATAATAAAGGCAAGACAAAAAATAGGCCAAGGACAATCCTGAAGCCAGTGTGCCGTACCATTTCAAGAAATTATCACACCAGACATTAGGCCGGAAAGGTCAGAATAAACGAGCAGCTCAGCAACGCCATGGGGTGAGAGGCGCGATCCGGCAACTCACCGCGGACGCTTACAGAATTCGTGCAGGAAGGAAACCGCAATTCAAGAAATTTCGGCCGCAGGAACAGTGAAAACGCTCGAAAGGCAAAACTACTTCGTCAAAATCACGGGGGTCCCGCGTCCGAGGGCCAATGTCTTGGCCGCATTTGCTTTGTTGACGCCAATCTCCAGATATCCCATCGAACCGATGTAGGCGATAGGCTCAGCAGTGTTTCCCTTGGCAAAGGTATCCACCAGGCGCACTACCTGGTGATTGCCGGCTTTGAGCTGAAGCGCTCCGCCGGAAATGGCCGACTCCGGTAAATCCTCCGCGCGGAAATTTGTTACCAAATTTCCAAATGAATCCACCTTAAGGACCGCACCTTTCAGAACGCCGTCGACTGATTTCGGGCGCGGCAGGGAAAATCGTTTGTGATCCTGAATCTCCTCTCCCATGCTCGCGGTCTGATAGCCCTTGGTCAGCCACGCGGCGACCGGGGCAAATACATCCCGTCCATGAAACGTCTTGCTCATCGGCTGCAGAAAATAGTGCTCTGCGTTGGCGTGCCGCACCACCGCGTTGTCCCGCTCCTGCTCGTAAATCACAGAAAGCACGCCGTTGTCAGGGGCCACGAAATATTGATTCTGCGCGCTGACCAGCAGCGGCCGCCGCTCCGTGCCAACGCCGGGATCCACCACGACCACATGCACCGTCTTTGGAGGGAAATAGGAATACGCTGCGCCAATCGTGAGCGCGCCATCCAGCAAATCGTAGGCCGTCACATTGTGAGATATGTCGACGAGCGTTACGTCCGGGTTGATCTTCAGTATCACGCCCTTCAGCGTGCCGACCAGATGGTCGTTGGTCCCGTAATCGGTCGTCAGGGTAATAATCGGGTTCGCCACTAGGTTCTCCAGCCCCACTACTGTCCGTGATTCTGCCGCGGGTATCGGTTGTCGACGCCCACTCTGACGCTAACCAACCCCCGCTCCGGCGTCAATCAAAGCCCGTCCGGCATGCTGCCGAAACGCCAAGAGGGCGAGGCGTGGGTGGCTTGCGCTTCGCGCTGCGCGGGTGCTGTCGGGAAAAACCAACGGGAGACGCTAAGCTCAGCGTCTCCCGTGACTTACAGAACACTCTCGAGGCTGTTATTTTACCGTTTGGGCCACCCTTCGGCTCCGCCGATCGTAAACGTCACGCCGCTGCGAATCGTAAACGGAGCTGCCGGAAATCCAATGACCGGTTCGTAGTGCTGGCTGAAAAGATTTTCAATGCTGGTGTAGACCCGCGCGTACGAGGTCAGGCGAAACCCTCCGCTCAAGTCAAACTTCTGGTATGCCGGCGACAAGTTGCGGTTCGGCAAGAGCATGGTGTTGCCAAAAAATCCGTCGGAAAGAAACGTGCTGTCGTCGCGCCGGCCAACCAGATATCCGGTGAACGCTCCGCTGAATCTTCTCTTCACATAGGTGAGCGAAAAACTTCCGGAATGCGGCGCCCGGCGAAAGGGCCGCGCCCCTTCGAGCGGGGAAAACGCTCCAATCGGAATTGTCGGAAATTCCGGATTGAATGCCGCTACGCCAAAGGCCTTGGTGATGACCCCGTCGAGGTAGGTGTACTGTCCCTGGAAGAGAAATCCGTGACCGACGTCGGTCTTGAATTCCACCTCGGCGCCCAGCATCCGCTCGGAAGTTGCATTCACATAAGCGCCGCCGAGCGGAGAAGCGTTCGCCGCGTCTGGAGGCACGCCAATGGAAATCAACGAGCCGGTATCCAGGAAGGAAATCAAGTCATAGAATTTGTTGTAGAACAGCGTCAGGCCGAGAATCGCTCTTCCGTTCCACAAACCCTGTTCGAGACCAAAGTCGGTAGTCTTGCTGCGTTCCGGCCCCACCGGGGAAACCGCAAACTGCGCAACTTGTGCCGGCGTCAGCAGGTTGATGAGCGCCGAGGCTTGTTGAGAGGTGCTCGGCTCCTTGATTCCTTTTCCAAAATTAAACTTCAGTTTGGTCTCGCCTAAAAAGTTCCCGCCGGTCGGACGCCGCAGGTAGTAGGCGAGAGAAACGCGCGGCGATCCTGCATATCCAAACACTGCATTGTTCTCCAGTCCCACGCCGCCGGTTATAAACAGGCGATGGCGGAAACTGCCGTGAGCCTCGAGAAATCCGCTGTAGTTGTTGCGGGTCAGTCCTTCGCCGTCTTCATGCTCGTAACGGAATCCGGCAATCCCGGTCCAGTCATTCCAAAACCGGTAATCCGATTGCGCGTACACCGATCGCCGCGCTTCGTAGGTAGGGAACGCCTCCGGGTAAACGCCGCCAAAATCCAGAATCGCTTGTCCGGTAACGCTGTATCCATTGGCGCCGCGAATGGTCACGGTGTTGCCCAAATAATTCGGCCCAAATCCAAACGGATCGAACGGTTCGCCGGTCGGTGAGGGGTTTGTGAAAACCGAAGCAAACTGGCTAAAGGCAAATTGCACCGAATTGTGCCAACGCTCCGTCGTCTGATGCTGCGCCGTCACCCCCGCATAGGTGCTTTCATTGTTTTGCCTGGAATCATCGGTAATCCCGAAGAAGGAAACTGCATTGGGATTTCCATTCTCGGCAGTGCCATGCCGCACAGTCGCCCGGATCCCCGTTGTTGGACTCGGGCTCCATCCCACGTTGGCGCTTACTGTGGCATTGTGAAAATAGTTGTTCGGCAAACTTCCCTGGGTGTCAAACCGCGAAAACTCGGAGAAATAATCGAACGAACGGAGCGTTCCGCCAACGGAAACATCCTCGTTCAGCGTTCCGAAATTTCCCCCATCAACGGAGTACTTCAGTTCGGGCGTCGCCGTCCTCCCCCGTTCCGAGGTGATGTTGACGACGCTTCCCAGTGCATCGCTTCCGTACAGGACGCTGTTCGCGCCGCGCAGCAGTTCAATGCTGTCTACCCCGGTACCGGAAAGCTGCGCAAAATCAAACGCTCCTCCCAGTGCATTCACGGGAATGCCATCCACCAGGACCTTGTTGAAGTTGGATTCGCCGCCGCGGATGAACAGCGAAGTCGTCGCTCCGCGTTGTCCCGACTGCACAATCTGGGCTCCGGTCACATAGCGGAGATTTTCAAGCACATCCAGTTTGTTCTGCGTCGCGATCTCATCCCGGTCGATCAGACTTACCGAAGCTCCCACTTGCGATTGCGGAATCGGCTTTCCGGTTGCCGACACCACGATCTCGTCGGCGAGAGGCCCCACCCGCAGCAGGATAGTCAACTCAGCCGGCCGTCCCCCCGCAACAGAAACGTCGCGAATCGTTTGCGCCGCAAACCCCTGAGCAGTGACTCGTGCGGCGTAGAGTCCGCTGGCGGGCGCAACGAATTGAAAGCTTCCTTCTCCATCCGTCACCCCCGATGAGATTTCCTGGTCGCCTTGCAGCAGCACAACGCTGGCCCCGGCCACCGGCGCTCCGAGGGGATCGCTAACCTTGCCCCGGATGGTTCCGGTTGACTGCGCCACCAGACCGGAGGCCAGCAATCCCGCTAGCGCCACCAGGCACAACCAATTCCTCCACCGTACAACCAATGAAAACAACATCAACGTCCTCCTTCGCCCTCGAATGAGCGGACTATAAAGCTTGGCAAGACCGGTCTCCTGACTTGCGATGAACTTCCCGGCGACTCGCCTTCCCACCGTGTCCGGCAGTGGCATCCTGCAGTCGCATTTCATCGCTTACAGTTGCGGGGCAGTGGCGGATTTTCACCGCGCTTCCCGTGCATCTCACCAGCGCGCTTCTATTTCTTTCCTCTGTTCTCGTTCCTGTGAATCACAACCAAGAAAAATTCCGCCTCCTTTGCGCTTCGCTCGGAAAAAATCCCCGGGATGGTTTGGCACCTTTGCTCGCGAGGCGGCGCCCCCGTGCTGCGGGCCCCGCGTAGGAGAGCAGATCCCGTACGGGGAGTCCCCCCTTTCCGCCCGCT
>DATHFT010000004.1:0-42890 GCA_035317965.1 Saccharimonadales bacterium (SeqCode)
CCAAAGGAGTTCGGATATTGCGAATAGTAACGTAGATAGAACGGATGCCGCTCGGCGAGGGCCTTGATTGCACAATCTGCTCGCCCATCACTTGCTCCAACGGCATTGGCGTTGTTGCAATTTAGCGCTTCAATTCCTTTGGTAGAGGCCAGGGTTTTAAGCCGCGCGTCTATAACCCGGTTACTCGGGTCACGCCCCGAGGCACCTACCTGCAGCAAAATTCTCGAGTCTTGCAGATAAATGCCCTGGTCTCCAACGGCGAAATACTGCAAGTCCGACTTGACGGCGGCCGCATGGGAAGAACCCAACTGGAACACTCCGTCGGCCAAGATCTCCCCGGTGTCGTCTTTGTAGACCGTGCAGCGGTTCGCATTTGCTTGTGTGTCGGTTGAACAATCGACGAATGTGCTGTCTACCCAAACGGCGGCTACGGGAACGTTCGGAGGGCGGATGTGCGTTGCCTTACAACCTGATAGCAAGGAACCGAGAAATAGACAGGCGAGCGTGGACCAGCGAGTGCCCATACAGAGTTAGACTCCAACTAACCTATAAATGTGCCGGAGCTCAACTGGAGACCTTGGGGCTTCGCGCCCGTTCCCCGCTCAGTTACTCGATGCGATGGACTTCGCGATCCCGCAAAGAATTCATACCAAACCTAGTGGTTCGAGTGGTGTTTCACAGCGATGAGTGAAACCTGTTCAAGGTCTGGATAATGCCCTTCTGCGTCCTGCGAACGAGTTGTCGGAGACAACTGCTGCAGCAAGGTTTGGACGGGGAGCGGGCTCTTGAAATATTCGCGGTAGACTTTGCTGAAAGCCTCGGTATCGGAAAGATCGTCGAGATAAACTGTTGTGCTTACGACTTCGCTGAAATCCATTTCCGCTTCTTCGAGATTGTCCAGCTGATTGCGCATCGTCTGGCGAAGCTGGGTGGCGGCGTTGGTCGCATATACCCCGCCGTTTGGGCCAGGAATGAATCCGCTCTTGGCCGAGCAGTACAGCGTCTCTCCGGCAAAGACGCAGGGACTGGCCGTAGGGCTCGGCGGCATGTTTTTCGGCCGGATGGCGCGGCGGCGCTGAATATCGCGGACGGCTACCCCCGTATATTCGATTTGTGCATTCTGCGGCAAAGCCGTGACGATAATCGTGGCTCGGGCCGGTGTGTTGCCGAATTCAAAGCGGCGCGCGTAGTGCTCGTTCATGACGCGAGACGGGATTTTCTGCGTCAGATACGGATTTACAAAGACAAAGTGCTTCATGGTAAGGCCGGCCGCTTCGACAACCGACTTGAGCCCGTCAAGTGCAAAGTCGGTCTGCGCGGCGGGATCGTCGGGAATCTTACCGGACACGGGATCACGGCCCTGCATGGCCGAAACAAACAAGCGGTCATGTGTCAGAACGCCGGGCGAAAACGGTTCGTCGCTTTTGTAGTTTGCCGGGCTTATCGCTTTACGGGCTGAGAGATCGCGCACCGCCACCGCATTCACCTGGATCGAGCCCTGCGGGAGTTTGGCGACTCCGAGGACGGCTCTGGCGGGCGGTGTGGACACGAAATATTTCTTGTAGACGCCGTTCATGGCTTCATACTCTCCGACGTCCAGCATATAGACCTGCACGTAGACAACATGTTCCATGGTTAGGCCGGAGGCCAGCACGAGAGCTTTGAGATTTTCCAGAGCCTGGCTGGTTTCTTCCCTGAAATCAGCCGGCACCGTGCCGTCCGGGCGATTGCCGCATTGTCCCGAGACGTAGAGGTATCCGTCGGCGTCGATTGCCGGAGAGCGTACCGCATCGATCGCCTTTGCGCCCTGAGCTGATTCAGCCGGACGGGCTTGCGCGCCGACACCCGCCACGGCAAGAGCGCACAGGCAAATTGCGAGATTAAGGAAGCGCATGTCGAGATTTCTCCTCTTTGTGAAGCCTCGGGACTCGAATCAGGTCGCCGATGGCGCGGCTTTCCGCGCGGCGCTAAGAAGTTCGCGAAGGCGTTGTCCGACGATCAGCGTCTCGTGCGGCTGGATGGTGGAGGAAACCAACTCGAGCGCGCTGTGACGCTTTTGTTCCTTGGAAGCCGCCTTGGGATTTCCTTCGCGAACAGCCGGAACGAGGCTGGGATTGTCCGCTCCGGCAACTTCAATCACCGGATCGCCCGCGCGCAATTTCTGCACGCAGTCCTTTACTGTATATCCCCACTTCTCTTCGTCCCATGAGATGTGCAGTGTCGGGTAGCGATTGCCGTCTTTGGGGATGGAAATTTCCGTCTCGACTCCCGGAACGGTCTTGACGAGTTTTTCGATGCGTTCCACGCGCGCGGTCCACTCGCGGTTGAGAACACTCAGATCGGTTTTCATCCAGGTCTCAACCGCGGTGATGAGCCCAACGATTTCTTCTTTGCCAACCTTCATGGCGCGGCAGACGGCGCCTTCCCAGGGACTGGTATTCAGCATTGCCGCTTCGATCAGATCCTTGCGACCGAGAAGCAGCCCACTGCATTGCGGGCCGCGGAGTCCTTTGCCGCCGGAAAATGTGTACATGTCCAGTCCCATTTTTGCGTAGAGTTTGACGTTTTCGATGGGGGGGATACCGGCCGCGTCATCAAGCAACATGGGAATCTGGGCTTTCTTGGCTATCGCGTTTTCCTTTTCAAGTTGCTCCCCGAGATGGGTGGTGTAGATCATCGCCGTGTTCTTGTTGATGGCGTCAGCGAGCTCCTGGGGTGTCGCAACCAGAACCAGCTTGGCTCCCGTTAGACGAACTGCATTGTCGAACGCGCTTCGGCCACCGACCATGATGACTTCATGACGCAAGCCGGTGGTATCGGGGAGCTGCCAGATATACTTGGCGTCGCTGCCGGCCATGCAGGCCGCAGTGGCCGAAGCGATGGCGCCGGCGGCGCCCGAGGTGACCATGCCGGCTTCTGCTCCGGTCAATTCAGCAAGTCGCCTGCTGGCAGCGTGTTGCAACTCGAACATATTGACGAAGTGTTCGGCGGCTTCGCGTTGCGCGGCCTGGACTTCAGGAAACTCGAGCGAGCCGCTGAGATAGGTCCAGGTTCCCCGGCAATTAATCACGGTCTTGACCCCAAGGCGCGTGTACACATTCTGCCCGGTATTCTTGCCGACTGCGGCGGCGGCACTGGCAAACGCATTTCGTGCCGCAATCTGGCTCAGCAGCGGAATGGCTGCCGCATATCGTATGAAGTTTCTGCGGTTGAATTCAGGTATGAATGGCATTTTCACGTCTCCTTCTAGAGAATCGAATTTCTTGCTCAACTGCGGGCCCGAAACAAGAAAGTACCTTGCACGACGGATCTTTACTGCTCCTTCGGTCCCTTGGTTCCCTTGGCCACCTGCGAACCAGCAACTCCCGGCCGGGACGTTTGGTGAACAATATAGCTGACAATGTCGGTGATCTCTCCTGCCGTTAATCTTTGCCGGTAGTCGGTCGGCATCGCCGGCCCGGCCGAACGTTCGATCGAGCGCACTTCAGACTTCGCGAACAGGAAAAACCGGCCTTCGCGGTCCTGGATCTGGAGGGACGAATTGTTTTCATTGCGAGCGAGTCCCGTCACCTGTCCACCCGAGTTGGTCGTCACAATAACAGAAGCCACGGCCGGAATTCCCTGCCCTTGTGGGCGGAGAATAGCGTCTTGAATCTCATCGGAATCGTGGGCATAGCCGTAGTCGGTAAGATCGGTCGATACGAAGCGGCCTTGGCCGTTCATGGCGTGGCAGTCGGCACAACCCGCTTTGCCAAAAAAGAGTTCCTTGCCGTTCGACGGACTTCCACTCTCCATCCGGGTGGCGGACCTGCCTTGCAGCTCGCGCAACTCGCGAAGAATTGCGCGAATTTTCTCGTCCCCCAGATTGTTGAAGGCTGGCATGCCCTTACCCAGGATTCCCTCGCGAATGATCTGCAGCAGTTCGCCGTCCGGCAGCGAGCGGGCCCGGGAAGCGCGCGCAATGTTTGGCGCGTGCTCACCTCCAGCCCCGTCAAGTCCATGGCAAACAGCACATGCGGTCTCAAAGAGTTCGTGACCACGGCCTTTGCGACTGGATGGGGCGTCCTGCGCAGCCGCGAATTGAGTGTTGCCTGCCGCAACGAAGAGCAAGAGAAGTGCTATCTTCAAGTGCCACAAGACTGGGCCAGCTCCCCGTGAACGCGGGCCCTGCCTCGACGCTTCGGGCGAGGCGACGCAGTTCGCACCAGAGGACTTGGCGTGTAAGCCCAAATGCATGCGCCTTTTCTAACACATAATCCTTGACATGCAACGATTATTTTCGTTTGATTACGAATTGTTTCGTTATGCTTTCGCTTACTTTCACTATGCGGAAATCCAGAACGCGCCCAATGGGATGAATCACAAAACCGACCACATGAAAAAATATCCGATTCTCCTCAATATAAAGGTCTGGCTCCTCTTCTGTGCGGCGAGCGCCGCTCCGGTGGCGGCACAACTCCGGCAGAGTCCGGGAACAAGCGAACCTCGCGCGGGCTGCCGGGTCGAGCCCGTCAACTACCTGGGTTGGCAGGCACAGCAGGTTTCCAATCCATGGGTAAAGCTGATTTTCGTGCCGCAAAACGGCGGGCGGCTGATGCAGGTTGTCTTCGATGGGCATTCCTTTCTATTTGTGAATCCCGAATATGCGGGGAAATATCTTCCGCCATCGGATACCCAGTGGTTCAACTATGGTGGCGACAAGTTGTGGGTGTTGCCTGAAGGCAATGAGGACGAAAAACATTGGGTTGGCAACTCAGACGTGCTCGACGATGGACCGTTTTCCTTTGCGACGACGTCGCAAGGCCAGCGATGCGAAGTGGTTTTAAAAGGCCAGGCCGATCCCAAGACGGGGCTGCAGTTCACCAGGACCATCCGACTCGATGCCGATTCGCCGCGCATTCAATTTCACGCTGTCTTTACCAACGCTAGCGGCCACCCGATTGAATGGTCGGTTCAGTCGGTGACGCAATACAACACCGGAGATGCCAACAACCCCGCCGTCCACAATCAAACGATCTGGGGACTCAGCCGCGCAAATCCCACGAGCAGCTACCTCAATCGCTATCACGTGAAATTTGGCCCCGCTGAAAATTCAGCGGCGAAGATACGGGAAAACGGTCTTTTTGCGTTGCACTACGTTCCGCTGGCGGCCGAGTTATGGCTGGATTCCAGGGACGGATGGCTCGCCGTGGTTGATGGTGCGAGCCAGTACGCTATGGTCGAACGCTTTCGCTACGACGAAACCAGGCCCTACCCCGGAAACGCTTCGGTCATTTTCTGGACCAACGGGCCGCAACTCCGCCAATCGGCAGACGGGACCGTCACTTTCGGGCGATCCGAGCGAGAAGCCTCTCCTTTTTATATGGAAGCGGAGCTCAACTCCCCACTCGTAAAGCTTTATCCGGGTGAATCTCACAGCTTTGATACAGAATGGTTCCCCACGCGCAGCGACAATCGTTTTGAGGACGCCACCGACGCCGGAGTCATCCTCAGCCCTTTGCGCGCCACCAGCTCCCCTGAGGCGGGTAAGATCACCATCGCCGGCACCTTTGGCGTTTTCTTTCCTGGAACCCTGGTCGTGCACTTTTACAGCGCCCACGGCAATGCATTGGGCACACAAACGTTGGCTGATGCCGACCCGCGAAAATTGAGTTCACTCCGTATTTCTGTGACGGCGCCCGTCAAAGTAGGCCGTATTTCACTCCACGCGGTGGACACGAGCGGCGTGGACCGCGGCGCGCTGGGTGAAGTGTCGGTCGAGCCTCCGGCCGGGAACCCGTGAGATGACCTCCCGGGCGAAAATACTGGCGCTATGGAGTCTTGTTTTTCTGGTCCACGTGAACCCGGTCCGGGGGCAGGCGCAAGGAGCGGCCCCCGTGGCCAGCGGCGGCGAAGTACGGCCGGAAGACTTGTCCGCAACGCCGGTCGGAAAAAACTGGACGTCCTACAATGGAGACTATTCCGGCCAGCGTTACAGTCGATTGACCGGCATCAACAAAACGAACGTCTCCGCACTTCGCGCTGCATGGATTTTTCATGCCCGAGCCTCCGCGCGCCTGGAAGTGACTCCGGTCGTTTTCAATGGCGTCATGTATGTGACCGCCGCCAATACCGTTTCCGCTCTGGACGCGCGCACGGGACAGGAGTTGTGGAGTTATGAGCGTGCGCCGAGCGGCGGTTTGATTGATGACGCGGCCGCCCACAAGAGTCGCGGCGTGGCAATTTGGCGGAACCGCGTTTATCTGGAAACCGACAACGCGCACTTGCTTTGTCTCGATGCTCGCTCGGGACGCATGCTTTGGGATATTGAGTACGCGGACGCTAGAAAGGGTTATGGCGCCACGAGCGCGCCGCTGGTTGTTAAAGATGCAGTGATTGTTGGCACTTCCGGGGGCGACAGCGGCGTACGCGGTTTTGTGGCGGCGTATGACGCGGAAACGGGCGAGGCTCGCTGGAAGTTTTGGACGATTCCCGGTCCTGGGGAGAAGGGCTCTGCGAGCTGGCCGGGCGAAGCGTATCTGCATGGCGGCGGGACCACCTGGATGCCCGGGACCTATGACCGCGAGCTGAATACTCTCTATTGGACGACCAGCAATCCTGCGCCTGATTTTGCCGGAGAGACGCGGCCCGGTGATGATTTATACACCGATTGTGTTTTGGCGCTCGATGCAGATACCGGACATCTGAAATGGCATTTTCAATTCACCCCGCATGATTTGTATGACTACGACGCCAACGAAACTCCCGTTCTCATCGACACGGAAGAAAATGGAGCAAAACGCAAGCTGCTCGTGCAGGCCAACCGGAATGGCTTTCTTTATGTGCTGGACCGGACCAGCGGCACGTTTTTGAAGGCGACGCGTTTTCTGACGGAGGTGAGCTGGGCCTCGGGTATTGATGCAAGCGGCCAGCCCGTTCGGACCGGGCGGATTCCGACAGCAGAAGGAACTCGCCTCTGTCCCGGCATTGAGGGCGGTACCAACTGGTTTTCTCCTTCATACAACCCGGATTCCAAACTTTTCTACTTCCTGGCGCTGGAAAACTGCCAATTATTTTTCTCCAAGCCGGCCGAATATGTTGACGGACAGACGTATTACGCCACTGGCACGAAACGCATTCCAGCCGAGAGATCCCAGAAATTTCTTCTGGCCTATTCCATCCCGGGCGGAGCCCTTGCCTGGCGTTATCCGCAAATCGGACGCGGAGACTCCTGGGGTGGCACGATGACGACGGCTGGCGGATTGCTGTTTTTTGGCGACGACGCCGGTTCCTTTGCCGCCGTGGACGCCCAGACGGGACGTCCGCTTTGGGATTTCAATACCGGCGAAACGATTTTCGCGTCTCCGATGAGTTATGAGGTGGCGGGGACGCAGTATGTCGCGATAGCAGCGGGCAGCAATGTAATTGCCTTCGCTTTGCCGCACTAAACAGTTTCAGAATGGTTCCGGGGAGACGATCGATATGCATTCGCGCAGAACGAGCATCAGCATTTTGGCGGGAGTTGTCGCAAGTTTTCTAGCACTTTTCGCCGGTTGTGGGAAGAAAGAGGCAGACCCCACGGCTCGCGTCGGTCCACCGGCTTCGACCATCCGGGTTGAAAAACAAGGCGATGGTATTCACCTGAAAAGTTCCCAGGCGGAATTTGTACTTACCGCTTCGGGGCAATTGCTGGCTCGTCGCTCCCAGGGCCAGACCGGTACAACCATTGACGAAGAAGGGGCTTCGCGCAGCGGCGTCGATGTACTTGTCAATCACAAATGGGCGGCGGATTTTGTGCGCGATCTGAGCAAAGCGGAGACCCGAGACGCCCAAGGCAAGCTCGGCAAACTGGGAAAACAGGTGCTGGTGACAGGCCATAGCGCCAGCACGGGTCTTGAGGAAGTGCTGAAGGTGGAGTTGTACGACGACTTCCCCACTATGGCGTTGCTTTCGGCGACTTACAAGAACACGGGCGCGACGCCGGTTCCGATCAATTCCGTCAGCTTGCAGCAACACCGCTTGAACGCGACGCTGGCCGACAGCTCGGCAAAAGCGCACGAGATGTGGGCCTTTTTTGGCTCGAGCCTGAAATGGGGGAAAGACGACGTGCTCGCGGTCCCCGCAAAGTTCCGTCAGGACAATCCGTTTGGAACTCCGGTTGAAACCAAAGATGATTTGGGCCGCGTGGGCGGTGGCGTGCCGGTCGTAGCTTTCTGGACCCGCACCACAGGACTGGCAATTGGCCACATTGAGACTTTGCCGCTGGCCGTGTCCATCCCGGCGGAAACAACCGCCGACGGCCGGGTGGAAACTCACATCGACGTTCCCGCCGATACCACGCTCGCGCCCGGCGAGAGTTTTGCGACGCCGCGTACCTTTGTGGCGGTATACCAGGGCGATTACTACGAGCCGCTCAATCTGTGGTCAAAAGCCGTTGAGCAGGAAGGGCTGACGCGTCCGAAAAACAACGAAGAGAACTATGCCGTCTCCTGGTGCGGATGGGGCTATGAGTCCGATGTAACTCCCAAACAGATGGTCGACACAATTCCTGAACTGAAGAAACTGGGGATCCACTGGGCTACCGTGGATGATCGGTGGTTCAACAATTATGGTGACTGGCTGCCGCGCCCGGAAACGTTTCCCGGCGATTCTCTCAAGAAAATGGTGCAGGATTTTCATGCGCAAGGTATCAAAGTGCAGGTGTGGTGGCTTCCTCTGGCGGTCGAGGATGGCAACTTCAGTTATGGCGGGCACAAGTACGTGGTCTCCCAGGTCGCCAAGGAACATCCGGACTGGCTGATCCTGGACCAAAAGGGCAAACCGGCGCGCATGACCCGAAATCTGGCAACGCTGTGCCCGGCCGTTCCAGAAGTGCGCGAATACTACAAACGGCTCACCGAGCGACTGATCCGCGACTGGGATTTTGACGGACACAAGCTTGACAATATCTACTCGACGCCGAAGTGTTACAACCCCAAGCATCATCACAAGTCGCCAATGGATTCCGTCTATGCCATGGGCGACGTTTACAAAACAATTTTCGAAACGACCCGGTCGCTGAAGTCCGACAGCGTGACCCAGAGCTGCCCGTGCGGGACTCCTCCGAGCATCGCCTGGCTGCGCTACATGGATCAGGCGGTAACGGCCGATCCCGTCGGCTCCGTGCAGGTGCGGCGGCGAATGAAGATGTACAAGGCGCTGCTCGGACCGACAGCGGCCATCTACGGTGACCACGTGGAACTGACGCGCGTCGAGAATACCTTCAGCGCAAACGAGCAGGACCTTGGCCAGGATTTTGCCTCTACGCTTGGCACCGGCGGAGTACTCGGGACGAAATTCACCTGGCCCGATTATGGGCCGAAGCTGAAGAACGTCTATTTGAATCAGCAGAAAGAAGATATCTGGAAGAAGTGGATTCAGTTGTACAACGAAAAAATGCTGTCGAAGGGTACGTTCCTGGATTTGTACGTGTACGGCTACGACGCGCCGGAAGCCTATGCCATCGAAAAAGATGGCGCCCTCTATTATGCGTTCTATGCGCCGGCTCCGGACCGTAAAAGCAAAAAGCTGGAAAGCAAGTGGAGTGGAGAGGTGGAATTGCGGGGCCTGGGCACAGGAACCTACCATGTCGTGGACTACGTGAATGGACAGGACTACGGAACCGTCAACGGTCCGACCGCAAAGCTGAGGGCGGACTTTAGCGGGAGCTTGCTGCTCGAAGCAAGCAAGAACACCAAGTGAGTTCGGGTGCAAGCGCTGAGCGAAGGGTCGCCCTTGGCCTTATCGCGCGTCCGTAATCCAAACGACGGCCGCGCGATCAACGGCAGGTAGATAGAAAATGAGGCGGTCGCCCACGACGGTGCCCTTCAGTTCCCGCTCTTCCCCGAGAAACGGAAGAAAACGTGCCGTGCATTTCCGCGAGGCCGGAACAGAGATCCGCGTGGCCGTCTCCGGGGCCGGATTCACATTGCTGTGCGGAACAATCCCGCCGAAGTTGGCGAGGAAAACGTGCGGCTTGCCATCCACCAGGGAAACGCTAGAGGCCACGGTTGGTGCCGTTTGCACCACCAGCGACGCGTCCTGTGGAAGAGCGGCGATAAATTCCGGCTGGCCGCTCGCCGTCGCTTTTGCAAAATCGTTCTGCAGGGCAGCCAGATGAGTGGCACCAGGCGATGTCGCAAAGCGCTCTATGTTGCCCGCCGCGCCGAGAGCCGTGTTGTCCGCTCCGGTAATCACCAGTTTGCCCCCACGACCAACAAAAGCTTTCAGTTGCGATCGTTCGTCGTCCGAGAGTACGGAAACATCGGGAAGTACGAGCGAAGCTCCTTTGAATCCGGCGAGCGTGCGGGGCGTGACCGGCTGGAACTCCAGGTGTCTTTGCAGGAGAAGAACGAGAGTGCCGCGATATGCCGGCAGAAAATGTTCGGAATCAAAGTTCCGGCTTGCGGGAGAGAAATAAACGCCAATCGGGTGAATCGGCGTTCGCGGGAGATAGAATGTCTTTTCATGCGCAGCAATCCACTTGAAAATCTCAGTGCGCGTCGGTAAATCGTTGGAACCGCCCATGGAATGACCTGGCGCATCCCAGAAGTTCACTCCCGTAACAATCTGGGAGGCGGCCAGAGTTTTCATCGCTTCCCGGGCGGCCACGCCTTTGTCACCGTCCCATGAATAATTCAGTATCCAACTTGCTTTGCCTTCAGCAAACGCCCGAAACGTGAGCATACCCGCCTGGTACAGGAACCAGTCGACCTGCGTGCGACCTGCGGCCATGTGGTCGCCCGAACCAAATTCATATTCGTGGGCGATCGCGTCCACAACCGCATACATTTCATAAACGTCCGCGCCGACTCGCGTCGCTTCCTGTTCGATCCCCGGATAGATTTCCGGAATCACCATGATCGCAGGGTTGACGCTGCGTGCTACGGAGCGAATTTCTGCGACAAAATCCGTGAGCGTGTCGATCCGGAAGTTCACCCATTTGCGGAAATTGCCGTCGGAGAAATCGCCAATCTTCAGATCCTTGCGGGCATTCAGTCCGGTTTTCGCTTTGAATGCAGCCACGGTAAAGTCATCAAAACTCGCCCAGGTATTTTCCCAGCCATCGAAGTGGGTCATCCAGTACGGGATATCGACATAAATTCCATCGATCCCCGTTGCCGCGATCTGTCGCACCCGTTCCATGTACGTTTTGCGCCAGGGCTGGGCATAGGGGCTGATCCAAACGTCTTCGTCCCCTTTTCTAATCCAAAATGCGGCGCCGGATGTAAAGACGGCCGGCTCGCCCGTAAGCTTTCGCTGCAGCCAATCGGGATGATCTTTTACAACGCTGTGTGGCGACTTGTCGGCGTTGGCGGTGATGCATTCCGTGCCGGCAATGTATACGAAAGCCTTGTTTTTGATGAGGTGCGCTTTTTCCGCGACAGCCCGAATATCAGCCAGTTTTGCGGTGGGGTCGAGAAAACTTTCATAGCGGCCGGGAATATCATTGTCCACTTCGATGCCAAAAACGTGGGAAGCCTCGGCGTCACGGACAATCTTGTCCGGGCTCTTGGAATTGAGCCCGTATCCGCCAATACGGACAAAGTGCGTCCAATTTTGTTCAGGACCGTCGCTGTGCGCCGGCAAGCCGAGTAACGCGACCGCTGTCACTGCCAGGCTGAGCAGAGTTCCGAGGCGAGCCCTCATAGGCCGTCTCCTTTGAGTTCGACGGGTGGCAAGCGTCTAGATTGGCAATCTAAAATTCAAAGCGCACGCCGAATTGCATGTGGCGCGGCGATCCGAGAGTGCTGGTAACCTGCCCGAACTCGCCGTCAGTCAGTATCGTGTCGGGGATAGCGAAGCGCGGCGTATTCGTGAAGTTAAAGAACTCCGCGCGAATCTGAAGCTTCATGGCCTCGTGAATCTTGAATTCCTTGCTGAAAGAAAGGTCGGTGTTGTGGATGCCGTCGCTGCGCAAATTCGAGAAATAGCGCGGAGCGTTGCCAGCAACTTGATCGCCAGGTTGCGCAAAGCAACTCGTATCAAAGATGTTCGCGCCGGTCGCGGCAGCCTCATGATAGCTGATCCCGGAAGAGACTTGCGCGCAAGTTATGTTAGGGCGCTGGACTCCATCCTGGAGATTGCCCCCGGAAATGATGCTGATAGGAGTGCCCGTTTGAAACGTGAGGATGGTCGAAGCGGACCACCCGCCGACAATGGCGTCCAGAACCGGGTGCATGTCATGACCAATCCAGCGGCCACGGCCCAGCGGCAAATCAATAATGGTCGCCAGCACCATGCGATGGGTGGCGTCGTTGGCGCTGATCGACCGTTCGGCTCTGAGATTGTCGAGTTCTTGCGGTACGCCGGAGCTGAGGCTGTTCGTGATGAAGGCGTTGGCGCCGGCTGAAGAATCGTCAATCGATTTGGAATATGTATAGTTGCCTTCAAAACTGATGTAGTGACTCTGCCGCTTCTGAAAACGAACTTGCAGCGAGTGATAGATTGAATTGGCTTCGAGCAATGTCAGGCCGCTGAAGGAGCCGTTGAATTGCGGATAGGGCCGCAGCAAATTGACGAGTGGAATCGTATCGTCGTTGTAGATGGAGCTGGGCTCGTTAAAGATTTGATCTGAACCAGGCACAAAGAGTGGCTGGAATGGATTGGCAACCTGCTGCGCCAGGCAATCGCTCGGACCCAGGCCGTTGCAAACCGGCAAGTCGCCATTGACGATCTGATTGCGAATGGAAGAAGGCAAGTAGTTCCGGTTGGATGCGCCGGAGAATGAACTGTATGGCAGATGGGTGCCGCGGCTCCCCGAATAGTCGACTCCTATGACGATTTGACCGGGGAAAAGATGCTGGACGCCAAGGTTCCATTGATAAATTTCCGCGTTGCGCGCTTCGCCAGTGTCGAGGCTGTTGTTGTTGCCATAGCCCCAGAGCGCCGCGGCACCGTAGGTTTGGCCTTGCGGTTGGGCAAACCCGGCTGGAAATGGATTTTCCAGAGTGGCGAATTGGGACTGAAAGTTATCCTTGCTGAACAGGATTGGATTGGTGGCGCCGAATGCGGTTCCGGTAAATTGAAAATTCGTCGCGACATTCAAACCATAATAAATGCCGGCGCCTCCGCGAACGACCGTTGTGGGAGTCATCTGGTAGGCAAAACCCAGACGCGGCGCCCAGTTGTTGCGATCAACCGGAACGTTGCGGCCCCCGGGGCCGGCAAAGACCGTTGAACCCGGAAGGTCGCCGGTGGTATTGACCAATCCAGGAACATTGATGGGCACCGCAATCCCGCTGCTGCCCGAGAAATCGCTGAACTGGATCTGATCGTGGCGTTCGTTGTAAGGAGTGCTCCATTCATAGCGAAGGCCGAGATTCAGCGTCAGCTTGTGAAACAATCTCCAATCGTCCTGAAAATAAAAAGCCGTTTCCTTCGACTTGTTGGCAACGGAATGCGCCACTGTGAGGCTGGACGAGTTAGGATCGCCGTATCCGAGGAGGAGACTTGCAAAGGAATTGCCCTCGAACGGATTGGGCTCGTCCGGATTCACTTCGCTGGCCGTAGTGGCAGAAGCAAAGTTGAACAGTCCTGTGGGACTCTGCGGTTGCGAAAAATTGTTATAGAAAAGACGCTGCTCACCGCCGAACTTGAAAATGTGGCGGCCATGAACCCAAGACACCGCCGAATTGTAGGAGACCAGGGTGTGGGCAAAGCCGGTATCGGTGCAGCACTGATTGAACAGGGACGACGCATTGTTGTCCATTTGGATGGTCGGGAAACGACTCTGCCCGTTGGCCTGCGAGAGAATGGCATCGCCGGGCGCGTCGAAAACGCTTGCGACATCGGGGTAATTTTCCGTAACGGGCGCTACAGCGCGATCTGCAGTGAGACGGCTGGTCCAGACGATGGTGGGAATGGGACTCCAGTTGTGTTCAATCGAGGCGTTTTGTACGTCGGTGGTAGCACTAAAGCCGTCGCCAAAGTCGCCGTCACCGAAAACCGTGGGCGCAACAAAGGAATCGTGATGGTTGCTGTAGCGGCCGGAAATTCGATTCGTATCGGAAAAATGATGATCAATCTTGATATCGAATTGGCGGGCATCGGATTTGGGAACAAAAGCGCTGTGGTAGTTGAAATCGCCTGGCGCCGGATTGTCGATCGTAGGCATCGGATACAAGTTGATGATTTTCTGGCCGATCGGATCGATCAGGTTTGCGTCAATGACATTGGGAACAGTGAAATCCGGACGATTGCCCGCGCCGTCGACAGCAAAAGGATTGAAGATACGTTGCTGGACCGGATTTCCAGAATCGTCTGCCAACACCGAGTTGCGGAAGTCTCCCGTGCGTTCTGCCGTGGTTGGAACGAAGGCATTGATATCGACGGGATCGCTTTGTTTGGTTTTCTCGAAGTCGACAAGGAAAAAGGTTTTGTTTTTGCGAAGGGGGCCGCTGAAGGAAAAGCCGTACTGGTCGCGGGAGTGATCGGGATTGGGAATTCCTTGCGCATTGCGGAAAAATTCGTTCGCGTCCAGCGCCGACCGTTGTCCAAACCACCAGCCGCTGCCGTGAAATTTATTGCCGCCTTCCTTAAGCACGATGTTGACGACGGTGCCACCATTACTGCCGTATTCGGCAGAGAAGCTATTATTCTCAACCTTGAATTCCTGCACGATCTCGACCGAAGGTTGATAGTAGACGTTCGTGGTTGCTCCTTCACCTTGCTCCGGAGCACTGGTGAGCGCGCCATCGACACGAATTTCCGCGGTCGCATTGCGCTGCCCGTTGGAAACGAAGTTGGTTCCCGTCGGATAAGAATCGGTGGTTCCCTGACCGGCCGTTTCTGTAACTCCGCCCGCCAGAAATACCAAACTGAAAAAACTGCGATTCACGAGCGGAATATCCCGCACGTATTCATTGGTAACATCGGTACCGAGCGAAGCGTTGGCGGTATCCAGAAGGGGAAGCTCCGTCGTTACCGTCACGCTGCTCGACAGAGAACCCGGCTTCAACGCGAAGTCAATCGAGGCCGCTTGGCTGGCCGCGAGCACGACATTGGTCCGCTCGTCCGGGGCAAAATCGGCCGCCTCCACTCGCAGCGTATAGTTCGCAGGGCGCAGACCAGTAAGGGTGTACGCTCCGTTCGTATCGGTCGTCGTAGCGGTCGCAACATTCGTATTTACATCTGTGAGCGTCACCTTGGCACCAGCAATAGCGCCGCCCGAAGAATCCCGAACAACGCCCGACAGCTGCGAAGTATAGGAAGCTTGCCCGTGAACGAGTGGAGGGAGCAAAAGGCATGCAAATATGAAGAAAAAGGCATTTCTGAGCTTGGTCATGAACACCCCCTCTAGCCTGCTTGACGAGAACTGAAACGCTTGCGATTTCCTTCTTTTATAATCTATTGGCTGTTATGTCAAGGATTAGCGTAAACAAAAACAAGGTAACGCAAGATGTCCGCCACCTAGCGTTTTGACCGGGGCTCCTGCCTTGCCCGGGAGGGCACAAGTCAGACAAGTGGGTGGGGCAGGAATTTGCTGCCTGGGGGTGAACCGGTGAGCAAGCGTGCCGGACGACAGGAGGAAGCTTGTGGCACGCTAGCTGTCAGCGGCCCGTGCTCGAACGGTTCTCTTTACAGGGATACGCCGCGCTTCCAGGGAATGAAGTCGTCCTGTGCCAGGAGTTCTGCCTTGGTGCGAAGTGTTCCGCTCGCCACGCGCAGGACCAGTTCCAAAATAGCGTCGCCGGTTTGCTCTATCGTCGTAGTCCCGGAGACGATCGAACCTGCGTCAAAATCAATGATGTCGCTCATGCGAACAGCTAGAGCCGAGTTTGTCGAGATTTTTACGACCGGCGTGATGGGATTGCCGGTCGGTGTGCCCAGGCCGGTGGTAAATAAAACGACGGTCGCACCTGCTCCAGCTTGGGCCGTGACGCATTCCACGTCATTGCCCGGAGTGCATTGCAGATTCAGACCTGGCTTGGTGCTGGTTTCCGGATAGTCAATGACCGCGGTGATTGGTGAAGTGCCTCCCTTTTTCGCCGCACCGGCCGATTTCATGGCATCGGTTATCAACCCGTCCCTGATATTCCCCGGAGATGGATTCATCTCAAAGGTCGCGCGTACGGCTTTGGCCCGAGCCTCGTAGTCCCGCATCAAATTTATGAATCGTTCGGCAGTTTTCGCCGTATCACAGCGATTGATAAGACCTTGTTCTACGCCGCATAGTTCGGGAAACTCCGACAGGATGCCCGTGCCACCGGATGCAGCGACAATATCCGCCAGATGGCCGATCGCCGGATTCGCAGTAATCCCCGAAAATCCGTCCGATCCGCCACATTTCAAGCCGACACAAAGACTGGAAAGTGGAGCTGGCTTGCGTACTTCTCTGTCTGCTTCGATGAGTCCGAGAAATGTGTCCCGAATGGCGCGCGACAGCATGGCGCTCTCAGAAGGCCATTGCTGCTGCTCGTAAACAAGCAGGGGCTTCTGCAAATTGGGAGTACGCCTGGCGATTTCCTCACGCAGGATGCTGACCTGCGCGTGCTGACAGCCGAGACTCAATACGGTAGCCCCGGCAACGTTGGGGTGGTTAATGTAACCTGCCAGAAGTCCGCACAAATTCTGCGCGTCTTCGCGTGTTCCACCACAGCCTGCTTGGTGCAGCAAAAATTTTATTCCATCAATATTGGGGAACACTTTACGGGGCGCCGCTCCCGGTGAACTGGTTGTAAATTCGCGACTGCGAAGTTCCTCGGTCTTGCCCTGCTGGTACAAGCGGGCAAGTTCGGCTACCTGCTGGCGGTGAATCTGCGGTGCGGCGAAACCCAACTCTTCTTCAAAAGCCTGCTTCAAGACATTGAGATTGCGGTTTTCGCAGAACACCAAAGGCAGCACGATCCAGTAGTTTCGCGTGCCCACCCGTCCGTCCGGCCTGTGGAATCCCTGAAATTCCTTCTTCGCCCAGACGCTGACATCGGGCGCGCTCCAGCGATAGGTTGTGTCCTTTTCATGAAAGTCCGAAGCGCTGTGACGAACATTCCGCGTGGTAATGGCTTCGCCTCGCGCAATCGGAACGATGGCCTTGCCCACCAGCACCCCGTACATAACAACGGAATCGCCCGGCGCCAAAGCTTGGGTGGCAAACTTGTGTTTCGCGGGCACGTCGCTGGCCAGCACATAAGACACGCCGGCAAAATTCGCAGTTTCTCCCTGATGAAAATCGAGAGTTGCGATGAGCACATTGTCCCGGGGATCAACTTGTAACAGCTTGTTTTGCATAGTCGCGAATCTCGCTACCGCATGGAAACTCTTGATTGGACCTCAAGCAGCGTCCTTTGAACCGTCTCCTCCAGGCGAGCCTTTGGCCCGACACAAATCATACGCGATTCTTGTAGCGGGTACATCCGGCGCGACGGACCTGGTTTTTATTTGATTTGACGATATCGAAATTTGCGTCCAGCAGATATTACTGTCCGCTGGTGGTTCAGGCTTTGACCGCATATCGCGGAATCGACCGGGATTTGGTCGAATTCTTGTCAGGAGGAAAGGCCGTCGAGCTTCTTAGAACCAATTGAGTTTTCAGGACATACTCGGTCCCGTCCGGCGCAGGCGTCTCCCTTTTCACTTCGTTCAAGAGCGCATCAAACGCTAATTTGGCCAAATCTTTTTGTGACATTTGAACGGTGGTGAGCGGCGGAATCATGAACTCGGCCATGCGGATGTCGTCAAATCCCACGATCGACAAATCCTGCGGCACGGCAATCCCCAACTCATACGCTTCCCGCATAACGCCGATCGCCGTCATATCGTTGGAACAAATGAGCGCCGTGGGTCGTTCTTGCAGACGGGAGAGTTCCTGCAGAGCGCGTCGCCCGCCTTCCAGACGGTGGTCTCCCTCGACAATAAATTCTGGTCTTATCGGCAACCCGATTTCACGCATCGATTCTTCAAACGCGCGTTTTCGCGCAATGGCTGACCTTAGTTTTAGCGGGCCCGCCACAAAGCCAATACGTTCATGCCTGAGCGCTGCCAGGTGTTGTACGGCCTGGCGAATCCCATCCACATAGTCAACTCGGATGTTGCTCACGCGCGGCGCCTTGGGCCCAACATCAATGAACACCAGCGGTAGATTTCGAAAACGCAAATGCTCCAGAAGAGCGTCTTCCATTCCGAAGGTTACGACGGCCACCCCGTCCACCCGTTGCTCGATCATTCTCCGGACCGCCAGTTCCATGCGTTTCGGATCATGAATTGTGGAGGTCAGCAGAATTTCGTAGTTCTTCTCGACGGCCAGATTTTCAAACGTCTGCACAATCTCAGGAAAGAAGGGATTCGTAATCTCAGAAACGATGAGCCCGAAGGTATGACTTCTCCCGGAAACCAGGGCACGGGCCTGTCGATTCGGGTAATAGCCGAGCTCGGCGATGGCCTTCCAGACGCGTTTGGCAAGTTGGGCGTCTACGGTGGCCACTTGGTTGACCGTTCGGGAAACGGTTGCCGTCGATACCCTGGCGCGTCGCGCCACATCGCGGATGTCCACTTTCGCTCTCCAGAACCGGGAAATTTGATCACCAGCAGTATACGCTTTCTCCGTGCCCCAGAGTCCAGGGCACGCGTATGGGCAGGATTCCCCCTGCGGGCTTCCTCATTTCACCCGAAGTCACGGACAACCGCCAGTCCGTTCCCTCAGGACTTGGGCCCGAACGAATTTGCGCTCGTTGGCATTGCAGTGGTAAACGTTTGCTTACACGTTTTCCGTTGGACAATCTGGGCAGCAATTCCAGTCTGCCCGCTCGCTAACCCTGGCATCGCGCCAGGCGCGTTATCGTCTTCTATTTGCAGCTCAGGAAGCCAGCTCCGCTCGCGTGCGCGGCCGTTTCCTCTTCCATTCATAATCTTTTCGCAAAAGCGACTTGTGTTTTTTAACCTGCACTTCCAATTCCTTGAATGCTATCTTGCAGCTCGATTGCACATTTGCTCCCACGCCAGTGGCGTGCAAGGCCCCAGTGGGCATCGACAAATTCAAAACGCACGAATGCTCTTCCCTATGTGGATTTTCAGAAAATACTCCATGTAATTGCAGAAGATCGGGCGAATAATTTTGTAACAATGTATTGAGTTTTTCGATCTGCCGTGCGACTACGCCTTCAACAGCCTGTTGCGAATTGACATGCTTGTAGCTGATGGAAAGTTTCATGAACGCACCTGTAGGAAGATTTGCGGAAGAGGCGTGCGACGCAGTCATCGACTCTGCACCGCTCATGCCCCAGAGCATAGCAGCGAGAAACGCTCGCCGCAATCGTCGTCTTGCTCACAGGTTCTTGGATGCGGCCTCTGCTGTTTGTGGTGCCTGACCAATTGCAGTGATTTAATATTCTTGTGACCGTTGATCCCGATTGACATAGGCACTCCATTGTCAAAAACTCTTCCCTGGTTCAGCAAACGCACGGGATGATCGATACCATGACAATTCACATATTTGCATTTCGCTTTAAACCGGGTGTCAGTGAGGAAAGAAAAAAATACATTGTGAGTGAAATTCGCGACCTACAAGGTCACATACCGGGACTACTGGAAACTTGGGTGGGCCTCAATATTTCTTTGCGGGGCGCCGGCTACGAATTAGGCGGCGCGATGAAATTTGCAGATAAGGAATCTTTCGACGCCTACGGCCCGCATCCGGCCCATCAAAAGCTGTTGGGTTGGCTTATGCCTTTGATCGAGCCAATCGAAGTGGATTTCGCTCTCTAAGCGTCACTGATCACGACAAACTACGCCGATAGCGGGCCCACTTGGCGTCTGGGCGGTTTTTTGATTTACTCCAGCGTTCCGGGTGCTTTTTCTTCTCGCGCGCGATGGACCTCGGGTCCACCAGCCATTGCGCCCTTCCCGGGCGTCCAGTCGTTTTCTGTTTCGAGCCAACGAGTCGCCCGATGCTCAATAAACGGCAAATCTCCGCGCTGGTGGTGTCCAAGGCCGCAGCGGTTTGTTGGACAGTGATCCAATTCTTGCGGGGATTTGGCATCTCTCAGTCCTCCATCCCAAGGAACGCGATTGGCTAAAATCACTTTACCGTTATATTACCTTTATTGGAAATATTCGTGTCAAATGTTTGTCCCGGGGCCTGGCCCTGAACGAGTGAAGGCCAATCGGATAACTGGATTGAGGGATACACAGGGGCGCGCTCTTTGCCCGGCGACGGGCAAATGGTAAGTTCATTTTATACAGAATTCTTATTTCTTGAACAAATCCTCAAATGCCTGCCGGGCATCTGTGGGGCGGCGCGCCGCAGGCGGCGCAGCGGCTGCGGTGTTCGGCTGTGAATAGGTGGTAGGAGCAGTGTCTTTTTCTACGGTTGTGCGGAATTCATAAAACTTACAGCTATTCTTCGCGTCTTTTGGGTAGATGCGCTCGGGAATCGGCTGCGTGCACTCAAATTGCGCACCGGTATCAAAGTACCGGCACTGCTTGCAGCAGTGTAGTTCAAGCTGGCACTTAGGACACTTTCCGTTGGGGTCAAAGCCTGGAGTCAGTACCGCGCCGCAATTCGCGCAACGTCCCCGCGTCACCGTTCCAACCATGCGGGGCGTCCGCGGACCCAGATGATCCACATTCCGCGGACCCCCGGATGGCGGTTTTCGATCCTGTCGTTTCTCTTTTTTGTCGTCTTTTTCCGCGTCTCGGTAACCGCGGTGACTATACTTGCGATCCACAAACGCCTCCGTCCGTCATTTTCGACGGACCAGCACACATCTCTGCCTTTTTGCGAATTCTCGCAAAGTGACTTGGTAAGTATCCAATCGGATTGTTACACTCGGCCCGATAGTACAACCACTTCCAAAGGGTTACGTTCAGGATTGCCTATTTCGAGCAGGAGACGGGACATCTATGTTTGTAGTCCTCTGGGAGTTCGAAGTCAAGCCGGGAAGCGAAATAGAGTTTCGGTCGGCTTATGGCCCTGCCGGCCCTTGGCTCCAACTATTTCGTCACGATTCCAGTTATCTCGAAACTCGTCTCCTGCACGATCCTTTCCGGGTCCAATTTTATGTCACGCTCGACTTCTGGACTTCGCACGGCGCGTACCAATCCTGTCAGGCCTTCAACCGGAGCGAATATCAGCAAATTGACGCCATCTGCGGAACGCTTACCCTGACGGAACGAAAGCTCGGTGAATTCGATACGCCTTCCGGGCCATAATCCAACTTCGATTTCGGCCGCCCTAGGCAAACCAGCCCACAAAACCGTCGGGTTTCAAATCGTCCTTCATGAATCTCCGTGGAGTTCCGTCGACGCGCAGGACCGCTTCTGCCGCCAGATATCCGCTCCTCACCGCTCCTTCCATCGTCGCTGGCCAACCCGTGGCTGTCCAATCCCCTGCCAGAAATAGCCCGCCAACACTGGTTTGCTGTTTGGGACGCCAGCGATCGACACCCGGCTCCGGCGAAAACGTGGCAGCCACCTCTTTAATGACGGTTGCTTTCACGAGCTGCGCCTCACGCGCCAATGGCAGCGCTTGCCGTACTTCGGTCAGGCACAAATCAATAATTTCCTGCCGTTGCTTCGGCAACAGAGCGTAAGACGCACTGATCACCAGCTGAAGATATTGCCCTCCGGGGACGCCCTCAGCCCTGGCCGTCGCATCTCCGTAAAGCTGGGTCTTGTTGAAAATCCACTGCGTGGTCGTGTCCAGGAGTGTGATGAACGGCTCGTCGGTAACCTTCCGGTCAAACCACAAGTGCACGCCCGTGATCGGTGCGTCCTTAATCCTCTCCAAGCTCCGAAACGCGGCGTCGTTCTGCTTCACACTTTCCGGAATCAATTCAGCAATCACCGTGTGCGGCACGGCGAACACATACGCGTCCGCGGTCTCAACGCGTTCACCGTCAAATTTCAGTCCGGCAAGCTTTCCGCCCTCAAGGAGCAGCGCGCGCACGGCGGAACGCAGCGTCACTTCCCCGCCCCGCTTCTCAATTTCCGCCTTGGAACCTTCGTAAAGGTCCGCCAGCGGCACAACCGGCACTCCCATCCGATATCCGGTCCGGTTGGACAAAAATGCCTTCCAAAATACATCCACCCCAAATCGCGCGTCGGTCCGGTCGAGTTCTTCATCGAGCGCACTTACCAACACCACGCGCCAAAATCTCTCAATCGCCCGCGGCGTCTGCCGTCTCCGCCGGAGCCACTCCAGCATGGAAATCCCGCCCGCCTCCTCCAGGTCCGCCGTCCGTCCCTTGGCCCACAGAATACTGAGCATCGCCCGCCCGATGGAAATCTTGTCGCGCAAGCTTAGCGGCGCAAATGCGGCAAACGATCCGGTCATGTGAAACGGCGCGGGAAGCATCCCGGCTTGCATTGTTCCCTGGCGCCCTTCCGGGTCAAGAAACAACAAGCGGTCGAAAAATTTAATTTTGTTTTCAGAACCGACGCGCCGATAAAAATCTTCGAGATTTGTGCAACAGCCCAGCGTTACATGCTGGCAGTTGTCCACATGCTCGCCGTTGGGCAACAGATAGCTCGTCGCCCGTCCCCCTAGATAAGGGCGCAGCTCAAACAAGCGAACGCGCCAACCCGCTTCAGCTAGCGCGACGCCGGTCGCCAGTCCCGCCAGCCCGCCGCCGATCACTATCACGCTTTTCAAGAATGTTCTCTTCCGTCACGCGACCAAAGCGTGCCTTTGCAATGAATAGCATCTTCTCTGCCTTGGAAAGCCGTACGCGCTCGCCAAAAACAGCAAAATCGAGTGATTCAATTCGCGCCAGAAGTGCGCTGTAGGTGTGCACCAGCAACCAGAGCGCGCCACGGCTGTCCGCATCAACCAAACTCATTAATTTCGCGCCTTCCTTATACAACTGCCAGGCACGTTCTGCTTCAAACCGCAACAGCTCGCGCACGCCGAGAGTCGCCGCATTGTTCCCCAAGTCGGCTGGTGCCACTCCAAATCGCGCCAAATCCTCGTCCGGCAAGTAAACTCGCCCCAGTTCGTGGTCCTCGTGCACGTCGCGAATAATGTTCGTCAACTGGAAGGCCAGTCCCAGCTTCTCTGCCAGCTCCAGAGCCCGTGCATCCTTAAATCCGAAAACGTGCGTGCAGGTCAGTCCAACTGTCCCGGCCACTCGATAGCAATACTCGCGCAATCGTTCAAATGTCGGATAGGTCTGAATCGTCAAATCCATCTCTGCGCCGGAGATCAAATCATGCAGGTATCGCGCAGGCATGCTGTACCGGCGCATGGTGTCCACCAGCGCCGGGAGCACGGGACTTGCCGCGGGCCCGTTGCTTGTCAGCGCATCGTCGAGGGCCGCGCGCCACCGTGCCAGCCCCCGCTGCTTTACAACCAAATCGTCGTCTTGGTCCGCCACATCATCCACCAGGCGCATGAAAGCGTAGAGGGCCGCCAAGCCATCACGCTTGGTTTTGGGCAAAAGATAAAACGCATAGTAGAAATTACTGTGGGCAGCGCGCGCTACGCGATGGCACTCCTGGTAGGACTCGGCGGCGCCGAGTGCCCCGCTCGCTTGCGTCTTCCCATCCGTTCTGGAATTTTTGGCAACGAGTTGCGTCAGCAGCGCCCGCCCCAGCAGCCGTGCCTGTTTCCCTCGTCCGACCGAGGGCCGCGTGTGCAACGTGTCGTAGCCCATCGCTTCAATCGCGTCCAGGACGGCCATCCCGCCGCGGCTGAACATATCCAAATCCACACTCAGCCTGCCATCGACCATTTTCGATAGCGGCAGGCCTTCGGCGAACAACCCGCGGGTTCGCGCGATCAAGTCCTTCATGAGCTCTACATAGCGCTCATCAAAACGCTTGGCGACGATATCGCTCTCGCCGACCGCGTGGGCGGCGGCAATATCGAGCGGAATATAGATCCGGCCCTTTTCCAAATCGCGCGAAACGTCCTGCCAAAAATTTGCCAGTTGCAGTGCCGTACAGGTTCGATCGGAAAGCTGCTGCCGCTGCTCATCCCGGTAACCGCAAAGATAGAGCACCAGCCGCCCCACGGGATTGGCGGAATACACACAATACCCAACCATCGCCTCCCAGGTCGCGTAACGCTTTACGGTTTGATCCTGCCGAAAGGCCCGCAGCAGATCCGCAAACGGCTGCTTCGGAATATCTTTCGCGACAATCGTTTCATGCAGCGCGACAAACACCGGATGCGACGGCGTACCGCGATAACAGGCATCCAACTCCTGTTCCCACCAGTTCAAAAGCTGCAAAGCGCGGGCCGTATCCGGAACCTCATCGCCCAGATCATCGGCCCACCGGCAGTACGCATACAGATTATAAAAGTGTTGATGGAGTTCTTTCGGCAGAAGCCAGGAAGCTACATTGAAATTTTCGTAGTGGTGAGTCGCCAGCCACCGCGTGTACTGCTGCGCCTCGGCAGCCGTACTTCCCACAGGAGGCAATTTCTCTGCTAACTGAAGTTCACCGGGACGCAACATCAGGCGAGGGAGTCCTTAGTACACATGTTTGGTTTGCAAAGAAAAAGAAGCGATCTGCTTCACGGACGCACGGCCAGCTTGATCTCGCCACTGCGCGCCTTCATACGCTCAAACGCCTGCGGCAAATCGGTCAGCCGGATTTCTTCCGTCACAAAATCGCCTGCAGAAATATCCCCGCGTCGAATGGCTTCCAGCGCTTCGCGAATAAATCGCGGCGTGTGATGGAACGGTGAAATCAGTTTAATCTCGGAATAGTGGATGCTCGCTGGCTCGATCTCCACCGTAGTTCCGCTGGGCAAGCCACTGAAGAAGTTCACCACGCCGCCGCGCCGCACCATACTCAACGCTTGTCGCCAGGTGGCAGGATTCCCCGCCGCTTCCACGACCGAGTCTGGCCCGCGTCCATCCTCCGTCAAGGCCTTAACGGCAGCCACCACATCGGGCGTCTCCGTAACGTTAATCGTCGCAATCGCTCCCAGACGCCGCGCCACTTCAAGAGGTGCGCTACGGCGGGCCAGCGCAAGCACGCGCAACCCGCGCCGCGAAAGCATGCGCACGTACTTGAGCCCGATTGGCCCGCATCCGATCACCGCAACCGTGTCGCCCGTACGCACTTCCATTTCGTGAATTCCGCGCAGCACACAAGCCAGCGGTTCGACCAGCGCCGCGCTGCCGTCATCGACGGAGTGCGGCACTTCCAGCATGTTCTCCATCGCAATGCGCCCTGGAATCCGCATGTACTCCGCATAAGCGCCGTTGTTAAACAGCAAGTCTTCGCACAAATTTTCCTGGCCGCGACGGCAGTGATAGCACCGCAGGCACGGCGCGGAGTTTGCCGCGATCACCCGCATTCCTATGCGCCATCGCGCATCAACGCGTTTTCCGACCGCCGCAATCTCCCCGACGACTTCATGCCCGAACACCGCCGGCGGCTGAATCATCTTCGCGTGATATCCGCGCTTCCACACTTTCAAATCCGTTCCGTCCGTCAGAGCCAGCCGAACCCGGAGCAGCACTTCATCTGCGGCCAGCGTCGGCACATCAATTTTTTCTATGCGCAAGTCTTCACTTCCATACAGCACAGCTGCCGTCATCTTTGACGGCACAATAATCCTGACCGGCCCCGGAATTTCATGGACCGCGAAGTCTGGTTTTTTTGTGCTGCTTGGGCTCATGGGTGTGTAATCAAAATCTTCAAAGACTCTGCCGTGGGCCGCGCCGCCAGTTCCAGCCCTTCCTGAATTCTATCCAGAGCAAAGCGGTGCGTCACAATATCCATGACCGGCAGTTTCTTCTGTAGCACCAGTTCGGCTGCTTCTTGTTGGATGTCCACAGCCGCGCTATAGCTGCCTAAAATCTCCTTCTCGTCAATCCCGACGGCTGCGGCCGGAAACTCGATTTTTGTCACGGGATCATTCGCTGCGAACAAGAGGACTCGTCCGCCGGGCCGCGCTGCGGCCAAAGCATCAATTACCACTGCTGGATGCGCCACAGCTACTAGCACCGCGTCGGCACCTCGCCCGTCCGTCCGGGCCCTTATCTCTTCCACCAGCTTACCACTACTTGGGTCGAACGACTCCAGCGCTCCCAAGGTCAGGCTCTTTTTGCGGCGCACCTCCATTGGATCGCTAGCGTACAGTCGCGCTCCCTGAAGATTCGCCACCATCAACAGCTGCAAACCAATCGGCCCGCAACCCATAACCAGTACAGTTTCGCCTGCCACAATCCGAGCCTTCTGCACCGCCTTCACAATCGTATTGATCGGCTCAATGAAGGTGGCCTCTTCAAAGCTTACCTCGTCGGGCAAAGCCACGACCCCGTGCTCGGTCACCCACGGCATGGCCTTCACATACTCGGCGAACCCGCCGCCGTTCGGTGTAAACCCGCCCGTGAGCCCGGTCGTCTTGTACTGCCCGCACTGTGAAAACAACCGGTTCTCACAATAAAAACAAGTCCCGCACGGAATATGATGAAAACTCATCACCCGATCGCCCAACTTCCACTTCTGTACTCCACTCCCCACCGCGACAACAGTCCCCGCCAGTTCATGCCCCAGAATTTGCGGCGGCGCCACATACCCGTGAAAAATCTTCTTGATATCGGTCCCGCATATCCCGCAAGCCGCCACCTTAATCAAGATCTCCCCGTTGCCCACCTCGGGCACGGGAACTTTTTCCACGCGTACAATCCCCTTCTCGCGATAAACCCCCGCCCGCATCACTTTTGGGATCGTGCCCAAAGTTTTCACGCTTTCATCCATGGACCGTGCCCCACTCATCCGACTTTCACTCCGGCGGCCGACTCCCTTTTCGCGTTTTCAACGATGCTCACAACATAACGATCCAAAAACCCAGCGAGTTTCTCGGCAGCCATGCGACTTTGGTTCCCAAATCGCAGCAAAGACGGAATCGACCACGGGTGCTGCGCAATCTGCCCGAACACTTTCCTCATGCTTACGTCGCCGTCCCTGGTAGTCACTCGGTTGAAATCTAGCGGTAAATTCTCTTCAACCGTGTCGCTGATTCCCCGCACCGCGACAACCCTCGCACCAAATCCAGTGGCCTCTTCGAGCACTTCCAAACTTTCCATTTCCACCGCATCTGCGATCAATCCCAACTGCTTCTTGTCTGCTGCGTGCCCAACAACATCGGAACCCGTGTAGAACGCATCCACCCTCTTCGCGCTGCTCTGCACCGCCAACTGGATCAATTGTTCGTCGCAGGCAACACTTCTTGAAACGGAGTCCAGAATTTCGCCAGGAACGAGTATTTCTCCAGCCAAATGCTGCGGTCGCAGCCCCCCTGCCAATCCACTTGAAATACAAAAATCGACATTGCAATCCCAAATCACTTTCGTAGCCTCTACCCAGGCCTTTTTTCCGCCAATGCCAGTCAGCAAGACATTAATTTCCGCACCATCTACGTTTGCCGAAAAGCACTCCATGTCGTTACGCGAAATTTTTTGAAACTCTCGCAACTTCCGCCACGGCGCAAATTCCGCATCCACCGCGAATGTAACAAGTATTCTCATTCGCTCGCCGAGATTCTACGCCGCCTTCGCCCGCGCCATTTTCTTCACGCGTCCTTTGGCGATATAACCATTCTCTTCATACCACCGCACCGCCCGTTCCAGCGCCTGACGCACCGGCCCAGCCACAAATCCCAGTTCCCGCCCGGCCCGCGACGCGTCCACAAACATCATATGCTGTGCAATCTTCACGCCTTCGACCGGTATCTGCGGCTCGCGACCAATCAATCGCGAAAACGCCGTCTCCGCATACGCCACGCCGAGCGCCACACCGTGCGGAATTTTCATCTTCGGCGTTGGCAGTCCCGTAATACTGGCCAGCAAATCCAGAAACCCTTTCAAAGTTAGATTCTCCCCACCCAACAAATATCTCTCGCCCGGCTTCCCACGCTCTCCCACCAGCAGATGACCTGCCGCGCATTCCTCCACACCCACGAAATTCAGTCCGGTCTCGACATAGCCCGGCATCTTGCCATTCAAGAAATCCAAAATAATCTTTCCGGTCGGCGTCGGCTTCCAGTCCCCAGGTCCGACTGGCGTAGTCGGCATGGCCACCACAACCGGCAATCCACTCTTGGCCGCGTTCAAGGCTTCCTGCTCGGCCATCCATTTCGACCGCTTGTAGTGCCCCACCATTTCTTCAAGCCTTGCGTCGGTCCGCTCATTCGGCAATTCCGGACGATCCACTGCAATCGTCGCCACCGTGCTCGTATAAATCAGCAGCTCAACACCAGCGCGTCGCGCGGCATCCAGCAAATTCCTGGTGCCGCCCACATTCGAATCATAAATATCCTGCGGATTTTTCGCCCACAACCGGTAATCCGCCGCCACATGAAACACATACTGAATGCCCTTCATCGCGCGTTCGAGCGAAGCGGCATCCCGCAAATCTCCGGTCACATATTCCAGCGGCAAATCGGCAATCGCCTTATTCGTGCTCGAAGCCCGCATCAACACGCGCACATCTTCGCCGCGTGCCACGAGTTGCCGGGCCACATGGCTCCCCAAAAACCCCGCCGCCCCCGTCACCAAGGTGGTCATGAAACCCGCAGACCTTCTTCGCTCGACTCTTCCTCCGGCTCCAGCTCACGTGGAGTCCGCAAAATCCTGCGCTCGCCCTGCACTTCGCCTCGCAGCGCGTCCGCAATCTCGCGCGAAAACTCCATCCACTTGCGATCCCCAATCGCGCTCCACACCGCCTCAAGTTTTTCCGGGGCTTCGCCGGTCACAACAAATCCATCCGCATCGAGCGCCCGCAACTTCTCAATCAATCCGAGCAGTTCTGCCAGCTCGCTGTCGGCCTTTACCGGCAGATGCGCGCAAATCAAGAATCCCGACAGCTTGGCGGCGCGAATTCCTTCCAGCGCAAGCGCCCAATTTTCCCCGCCATCGGCAAAGCGCACCGTCAGATACAGCCGCGAAACAGGCCTGAATTCATGAATTCGCCGCCGCAAGAATCTGCCGTCGGTTTCAACAAATACATACCGGCTGCCGTCGGCCAGCTCGCGCGTAAACTTCCCGCACGCCGCATGCTGGAGTGGCTCCGCGCCACCCAGCCAGATCACCGGAGCCGCCGATTGCTGCGCTTCGTGACGCAATTCCTGCTCGCTCTTTACTTCCGGATCCGGCGCGCCATTTCCCGGCCGCAGCAATTCAACACGCAACACCAGCGCACTGGCGCTCAATCGTCGCCCCAGCATGCGCGCGAACTGCGCTCTTCTGATTTGTGCTTGAAGTCGTAGAGGAAACCGCGTCATGCGCCGTGAAATCCGCTGCGCATCCGAAAATCCGCAGGCCGGACTTTCATCGCGCAAAATTCCTCAGCCTGGGTCGCTTGATTCTGATATCGCGCCAGCGCGTAAACCGGAAACGAATTGCGATACAAGTGGTACTTCAAATAAAACACACCTGGAAAACCGGTCCCGGTAAAATCCGCTTCGTCCCAGGAACCATCGTCATTCTGATTCTTGACCAAATAATCCACGGCGTTTATGACCGATGGGTCATGCGCGTCCCCGCCCGCCAGCAGGCCGATCAATCCCCAGGCCGTTTGCGAAGGCGTGCTCGGCCCCTGCCCCTTGGTCGAGGCCGCGTCATAGCTCATCAGCGATTCGCCAAAACTTCCATCCGCCTTTTGCACCGATCGCAACCATTCCACGCCGCGCTTGCAATATTCCTTCGTGGTCAAGGACACGGTCTCCAGCGCGCGCAGAACCCCGCTCGTTCCGTAGACGTAATTCACTCCCCAACGTCCAAACCACGAACCATCTTTGCACTGGTCCTTCAGCAGAAATTTCACCGCCCGTTTCACCGCCGGATGTTCCGCCGTCCAACCAAACCGTCCCAAACATTCCAGCGTCCGCGCGGTCACATCGGCCGTCGACGGATCAATCATCGCGTTATGGTCCGCAAACGGAATGTTGCACAAGAATTTCCGGTCATTGTCGCGATCAAACGCTGCCCAGCCCCCATCGCGGTTCTGCATGCTCAAAAGCCACTGCAAGCCACGGCGAATCGCGCCTGTCATCCGCTTCTCATCCGGAAACTTCACGCGCTGCAACGCCATCAACACAAAGGCGGTGTCGTCGACGTCGGGATAAAAATCATTCCTGAACTCAAAAGCCCAACCGCCCGGCTCGGCATCTTTATTCTTCACCTGCCAGTCCCCGGGGCCTAAAACCTGCTTCGACAAGATCCAGTCCGCCGCTTTCACCAGCCCCGGATGGTCGGGCGCGACCCCCGCCTCTTCGAGCGCCACCATGGCAATCACCGTGTCCCACACCGGTGAAACGCAAGGCTGCAATCGCAGCGTCTCTTCATCTTCAATTTCAAATCGCGAAAATTCTTTAATCTCGCGCGCCGTCAACGGGTCATCAACGCCATGTCCCAGGGCCAGCAACGCAAAAATGGAGTTCATCATCGCCGGATAAATGGCCGCTAGCCCTTCGGTCCGCTCGATGTGCTCCATCATCCACATTTTCGATTTGTGCAGCGCTCTTTTGCGCAAAGGCTTCCAAGGCGACTTTTCGTAAAGCTTTAGCACGCGATCGGTAAACAGGAAAAAATTCTTCCAGGAAACGAGCTGATCGCTCCAATCAAACGCCGCATTCTTGTGGTTGGGGTTCCGAAAGAGTTCATCAATGTGCGCGCTCTCCGGCACGCGCCAGTCCGGGCGCAGCGCCGACAAAATCCCCATGGGAATCACAATTCCGCGCGTCCACGACGACATCTCATAAATATTGATATAAAACCAATTCGGCAGCAGCATCAGTTCCGGCGGAATTGACGGCACCAGCTCCCATCCCACCGCACCCAGTAGCGCGAGATAAAACCGCACATACGAATTGGTCATTTCCAACCCGCCGAGCGCATGCACTTCGGCGCGTGCCTGCACCATGTGCGCCGCGTCGGGCGAATCTCCGGCCAGCTTCAACGCGAAATAGGCCTTACACGTGGCGCTCAGCTCGGAAGGCCCGTGCGGATAAATGCTCCACCCGCCGTCCGGCAATTGCCGTTCACGAACATACTTCGCCAGTTTTTCGATCCGCACCGGATCGGCTTTTCCCAGCACATGCAAATAAAAAATGTAGTCGGATTCCAGGGTGGTGTCTGCTTCCAGCTCGCCCTGCCAGAAGCCTTCAGCGGCCTGCAAAGACAGAACGTGGTTCGCGCCATTCTCGATGGCCTTCTCGAGGCGCGATGCCCAATTTTCTTCTCGCGCAACGGCTGGTGCCGGTGCCACCGTAAGTTCCTCTCCCATTCGGGCGAACGAAGCCATTCGTGCTCTCCCCAGAGCAGAGTTCAATTTCCCTTCAATTGCCGGCACCCGTGCCCAGCAATTTCACATTGCGTCTAACTGTCGTGTTCTTTATAACTTGGGTGGAACCAGCCTTACCCGCCGGTCCTCTGGAATAACACCCCACGCCAATTAGATGCGGGTAACCCCAGTACTACTAAATTATCCCTGTCTTGCCACTTATGGTCAACGAATAAGATGCCGCCAAGGCTTCCGTCGTTAAACATTATCTTGTGTTTTGAACGTTGGAATGGGCGGAGCAAAGCGTGGTTCGGCAGCTGCCAGGGGGCTCCCGCCGCCGCGGCACTCATTTTCGCGTCTGCCTAGACCTGCACACCCGCCGGCGCTTCGACGACTCGCTGCACCAAAACCTGCAACGGTTCGGGCAACCGCTCGCCATCCCGCTGGACGACCGAAGGCTTCTCGCGCAGAAGTTTTGCGGGAAATTTCATCCAGCCAGGGCGCCCGCCGCTACCCTCGCCCACCTCTCCTCGCAAAACGATCGCATCCGCCCGATCCAAAGCCGTCCGCGCGGAATCCTTAAAATCTTCTTTCGACGGATCAACCACCGCAAAAAACAGACTGGGCTTCAGGAACTGCATGAGCGAATTACTTTCAATAATCACAGCGCCGGGCTCATCCCCCAGGCCGCGTAGCGCCTCATGCAAACTGGCGCGCAGCAGCGGCAACCCTTCTGCCAGAAATCCTTGCTTGGTTCTCAACCAAAAAGACTTCCGCGCCCCCGCGGTCAGAAACCGCGAACTATCCGTCCCCGAGTCCGCACGGGTCTCCCACTCCATGGCGCAAATATGTTCACGCGGCGCACAATCGCAATCGTGTCCGTTCTCGGCGCAAACTCCGTGCCCATACTGCGTAATTTTCCCGGCAATCCAAGCAGCTTCAGGAAACGCGGCAATGATGTCGCACACGAGTTGCGTCTTCCCAATACTTCGCGTATGCCCGCCGACCACAATCACCCGAGCCTTCACAATTCACATCCGTTGTAGCGGTAGGACTTTAGCTTCCTCACTCCGCAAGGCTTCGCCAACCCAGAATAAAACGATCCAATTCGAAAAAGACTCACCGGGCATTGCATGCGCTGCTTTTTCCTCCGGCTACTCGTTAACCGGTTCGCCGGCATCCCTCTCCAACTTCGCGATTCGCTCTGCCAACTCCGGCAGCCGCGCATACCACACATACTGCTCTTTGAATTTCTCAAGTGATCTCGCCGGCGTCCCCCAAACCGTCTCTCCCCTGCGAATCACCTTCCCACCCAAAACCCCCGACTGTCCGCCAATCACCGCGCCATCTTCGAGCCCGCAGCGTTCCCCAAATCCCGCTTGCCCACCCACAATCACATTTTTCCCGAACGTGCACGACCCCGACAATCCGGCCTGCGCCGCCATCACCGTATGCGCCCCAATCTGACAGTTGTGTCCGATATGCACCAAATTGTCCAACTTCACGCCCTCAGCAATCCTCGTGTCATCGAGCGACCCGCGATCGATCGTCGTATTCGCGCCAATCTCGACATCATCTCCAATTTCCACGATTCCCGCCTGCGGAAATTTCCAGTACCGTCCCTCGCCATGAGCATAACCAAATCCATCGGCTCCGATCACCGCTCCGGAATGGATCTCCACCCGATCGCCCACACGCACGCTGGTGTAAAACGTAACTCGCGGATGAATCCTGCACTGGTCTCCAATCCAGGAGCCTGCTCCAATCACGCAATGTGCGCCAATCTGAGTTCCCTCTCCTATATGCACATCCTCCCCAATCACCGCATAGGGACCAATACCTGCCGTAGCCGCAACCCGCGCCAGTGGCGCAACGACAGCCGTCGGATGAATTCCGTTGGCGATGGGCGCGCGGTCCAGCAAAAGCGCCGCAGCGCGGGCAAACGCTACCTTGGGCGCTGCCGCGCGCAGAACCGTCTTCCCTTCCAGCGCAATCCCGTCCGCGGCAATGACGCAGAGCGCCGCAGAATTGCGGGCCCGCCCGGCAAACTTCACCGCCTCCACATAAATCAGATCTCCCGCTCCGGCCCGCTCCGGGGCTGCCACACCGGCAATTTCTGCGCTCGCATTGCCCTCAAGCCGCGCCCCCAGCAACTTCGCCAGTTCCCCCGCCGTTTTCTTCATCCCCGCCTCCAGCTTCCCCAAGTCCGGTTCAAATCCCGTATCCGGCCCGCGCCGCGCCGGGGCGCCCGCCCGCCGTTTTCGCGGTGCCCCGCGCGACGCACGTCTTGCCGGCAAGGCTCTGCATTTCAAAGTTCAATTGCCATTCTCTCGGCGCACTCTCTGTAAACCCGTTTCCCCTCCGGGCCCCTCCCAGCTTCACAAGAACGGATAGAATTTCCCTTCCCCCTGGGGCCGCGTCTTCCACCGCGCATGCACCCAAACCCATTGCTCCGGATAGTTCCTCACAATTCCTTCAAGCACTTTGGCAAACCGCTGCGTATTCTCAAGCACATCGCGCTCCGGGTCCCCGGTCCGCAGCAACTCCACTTCCGGTTCAAACCGCAATCTATACTTCCCGAGCGAAGCGTCCCAAACCGCATACCCGGGCACCACCGCCGCCCCGGTATGCAAAGCAACGCGCGCAATGCCTGTAGACGTACAAGCCATGTTCCCAAAAAAATCCACAAACACGCCTTCTTCTCGCATGGTATTCTGATCCGCCAAAATCCCAATCGTTCCCGCTTCTTTGAGAATCTTCAGCATGGCCCGCGCCGATTCATTTTTGAAAATCGGCCGATTTCCCGACAAGCACCGGTAGCCATTCACCAGTGCATCAATCCGCGGGTTATCAAGAGGACGCGCCATGTAGTCGAGGGGGTATCCGTAGACTGCATGCGCAAAGGAAGACAATTCCCAAGCGCCAATATGCCCTGTCAGGTACAAAACCCCTTTCCCCTTGCGCTGCCCCAGCAGAAAATTCTCATGCCCATCGAGTGCGATCACATCCTCGATGTTTTTCCGCGAATATTTCGGCAGCCGCGCAAACTCGACCGCCATCCATCCCAGATTTCGCGACATTCCGCCCAGAATCCCGGCGCGCCATTCGTCACTCAATTCCGGAAATGCCGTCCGCAAATTGAATTCCGCCGTCTTCCGCAATTTTGGCAGCAACGCCAACACCAGCCGCGTCACAAAAACCGCCGTCGCGCGGGCCACGCTGCGCGGCAGCGCTCCCAGTATTTTCAAGATCACCCAAACCGCAGCGTACTCCGTCCATTCCTTCATCGCGCGTAAGTATGCCCTCTCCTGTGCATCGGCCGCCACTTCTTTGCCGCCACTCGGAATCCTCCCCGTCCAAACTCGTTCGACCCTCATGCTAAACTGCAGGCTCGTGAACGCAGAAATCAGCCGTGCCGCCGTCAGCGAGAATTCCACAGCCGCAAGAGTGGGCTGGACGATCCTGATCGTCGCCACTCTCTACGTATGTTATTTCAGTCATCTTGGCGCCATCGGTTTTGTCGGGCCGGACGAACCTCGCTACGCCTGGATCGCGCGTGACATGGCCGAGTCCGGTGACTGGGTCACACCCCGCCTCTACGGCAAACCGTGGTTTGAAAAACCGGTCCTCTATTATTGGGGAGCCGCGGCCAGCTTCAAACTTTTCGGCGTCAGTGAAGCCGCCGCGCGATTGCCGAGCGCTCTGGCCGCATTGCTGGCAACGCTCTCGCTCGCGTGGCTCGCGTTGCGCCTGTACGGACGAGCGACCGCTCGCTGGCTGCTGCTCTTGCTGCCTACCAGCCTGGGCATGATCGGCTTCTCCCACGCCGCCTCAACCGACATGCCGTTCAGCGGCATGCTTACTGTCGCTATGGTCTGCGCCGCGGTGGTTGTCGGCTTGACGCGTACCGAACACTCGCCCGTACTCAAACAAACATGGTGGCTGGCTTCGATGGCTTTTGGCTTTTTCCTGGGCGCGGCGGTCCTGGCCAAAGGCCCGGCCGCCGTAATTCTCTCGGGCGGCGCCATTTTCATCTGGGCCTTACTCAGCAAACGCTGGCGCGATGCTTTCCGGCTCTTCCATCCCGCCGCCGTTGCCACATTCCTGCTCACCGCACTCCCCTGGTACATCCTCTGCGCGCGGCGCAACCCGGACTTTTTCCGCATCTTCATCATCGAGCACAATTTCAGGCGCTACCTAACCCCCGAATTCCAGCATATCCAGCCCTTCTGGTATTACATCCCCGTCGTCCTCCTCTCTTTTTTCCCGTGGACGATTCTCTTGGTCTGGGCGGTCTACGCGGGAATCTCCCACATTCGAGCGAAAAACACGATCAGCCACGCTACCCAGTTTCTTTTGTGCTGGTCCCTGTTCTGCATCGTATTTTTTTCCGTGTCCCACTCCAAACTCCCGGGCTACGTCTTGCCGGCAATTCCCGCTGTTGGCCTGTTGCTCGCTCGCACCTCCACGGCTCTTTCGATTGTCCGCCCGACGCAGCTGCGCTGGATGTGGGTTGCCACCGGCACGATGTTCGTGATCCTGGCGATAGTCCTGCTGCGCAGCAGCCAGCACCTGTTCTTTGCCAGCGATCTTGGACCTGCCCCGGCCGTAATGATCACCGTTGCGCTTGCCGCCTTTGCCGGCCTGGCCGTCGCGTACTATTCGCGATTCAGCGTATTCGCCCTTCCCGCGATTCTTACCATTGTCTCGTTTTGGGCCCTCTTTGCTTTCGGTGCGAAGGATCTCCGCCAGGTGGATTCCGGGGTCTCGGCGCGACCTACCGCGCTTGCAGCGCGGGCCGATTTGCTTTCGCCGGGTCAGGTGCAGGCACGGACGTTCAAGCTCAGGCGCAATTTCACCTATGCCGTGAATTTTTATGCTCGTCGCGAAGTTCCGGAATGGAATCCGCAGGGTGAACCGCTCGCCGACCATGTCTTCGTTTTTTCAACAATTGACCATCGCGAGGAATTGCAAGCGCTTGGACTGTTCTGCGGTCCTCAGTGGTCTGTGGTTATATCCTGCAGGAAAGCCCCGCCTGGCCTCTTATAGAATTCCAGGGACGCATGTTCAACGAACGGGGGCGCCGGTAGCCGGCAGCTTGGTCAGGAAAAAGGTGACCACGCGGTTCTCATAAACCCGCTTGTCGTCGTCGCCCAATCCCACAAAGTTTCCATGCGCGATAATCGCCTGCTCCCGCGGTTCCGGAGCCTTCAAAAAGATCTGTCGCGTAATATCGGCCAATTCCGGATCATCCACCGCCTGAATATACAAAGTCGGCACACCATTTAGCTTCTTCAAATTCCGCGACAGCGGCAAATCCGATCGATTCTTGTAGTTCAACCACTCGAAACTCATCTGCGCCGACTGCACCATCAGCGGAAATCCTGCAAGCCCGGAGCGCTCCACGCCGATCTTCACCATCTGCTTCGGATCGTCGTAGATGGAATCCAGCACCAGCGCATGCACCCGCGCATCGCCTTCGGCCTCGCGCAAAGCGGCGTAGGCACCCAGGTTGTATCCCCACACCCCAAAACTGCGCGCATCCACGTCTTTCCGCGTAGCCAACGCATCGATTGCCGCACGCAACTCATCGGCCTCGCGATAACCAAACGTCGTCGCTCCGCCGTTGGCCCCATGCGCCGCAAAGTCAAATACAAACACGTTGTACTGGTGGTCCTGCAAAGCCGACACCAACGTCAGCAATTCGCCCCGGCTCGATCCATACCCATGGCAAAGAATAATCGTCGGCGCCCCGCGGAGTCCGGGGAAAAACCACCCTTCGCGATTACCAAGCCCGGCCACGGTAAAGTCCACGGCATCGGGCCGCCCCGGAAAACTCTGCATATTGATTTCAGAATTCGCCCTTTGCGGCTTCACAATCCGGTACACCAGAAATCCCGCCACCGATGCGGTCGCCAGCACCACAAAAAACACCAGCGCCAGCACAGCCATGATCAGCTTTGTATACCAGCGGTTCGGATACCGAAGCTCAAAAAGAATCGACATAGAAAATTGCGTTACTCAGATCGACAGCGTTCGCCGCTTTCTCTTTACTTAAATGTACAAACGATAATCCAAATCGTAGCACAGCTCACACACACTCAAATCCATAAGGCGCGGTCCTGTGTCGCATCCATATAAGACCACGGCCCCTCTGCGGCCCTTTGTTTTGTCCATCCTGTGACGTAGCTGTTTCGCCGCTCCGCGCCACCTTCCCGAACCCGCCCCAGCCCCGGATTCAGCTATCATGGACTTCCGCGGCAGGGGCCGCGTCTGATTCCCATTCGGCCATGAACATCGTCGACCTCCGTCAAACCACCGTTCGCCAGCTCGAACCGCTTCTTGAAGAAGAAGCACGCCACTGGCGTGAAGAGCTTCACTGGGACTATCGCAGCGCCTTAGAACTCATCAAGCGCTTCCTTGAAGCGCATGCACTCGCAGGCTCGGTCGCCTTCGAAGGTGGCGTCGCCGCCGGCTACTCGTTTTATGTCATGGAGGAACAAAAAGGACTCATCGGCGGACTCTACGTCTCGGCCAAATATCCGCAAGCTCCCATCGCGCGTCGTCTTCTTGAAGAAATGCTTTTCTCCATGCGCGCGTTGCCGCAACTTTCCCGCATTGAAGCGCAGCTGATGCCCTTCAGCGGCCCTATTGACGTGCCCCTCAGCGACCAGGGCTTTCATCTCTATACCCGTCAGTTCATGCAGCTCGCGCTCGACAAGATCGCTGCCGCCGATCCCGGCGTATCACCTGGTATGCGGCTCGCGCGCTGGAGTGATCGCTACTTCGAACCGAGCGCCCGCCTCATTCATCTCGCCTACGCTAATCACGTGGACGGCGAAATCAACGATCAATACCGCAGCCGCTCCGGCGCTCTGAGATTTCTGAAAAATATTATTTTGCTTCCCGGCTGCGGGCAATTCATCCCGGGAGCTTCGTTCGTCCTGCATCAGCCCGGCAGCGAAGAACTGATTGCCGCGGTGCTAACCAGTGAAGTCTCGCCCGGTGTGGCCCATACCACGCAAATCTGCGTCCTGCCCGGCTACCAGGGCCACGGACTCGGCCGCATCCTAATGCAAACGTCTGCCGAAGCCCTTCGCGCCTTGAAGTACCACGAGCTCACCCTAACCGTCACATCGGAGAATCGCACCGCGGTCGAACTCTATGACCATCTCGGCTTCCAAACCGTCCGCACTTTCACGGCGGCCGTCTGGCCCCGCTAGGGCTTCGGGGCGTACTGCTGACTTTTCCGTCGCGCAGCTGAAAATTCATCGCCGGCAACCCACCCCACTAGGGCCGGCGCGGTCGCCGCTTTCATTCCGAGCGCAAAACCGAACTTCGCCATCAGCGCATCGCCGCTGAAATCCATATCCGGCTTGTACTCGTCCGTCACCTGATGATAGCGGTGCTCCACATAATCTTTGGCGCGGGCCTCGCCCCAGGCTGCGTCGTGCCCTTTGAACTTCATGCCTTCCCCCACAGAAAACGCCGGGACACCTACGCGAGCCAAACTGAAATGATCCGACCGGTAGTAATGTCCAGCTTCGGGATGCGAATCAGCCTTGATGGTCAATCCAAACTCTTTGGCCGTCGCTCGGACCGCTGGATAGAATGTGGTCCGCTCCGCTCCGCTAACCTGCACTTCTTCCGGGGTTCCCAGCGCCGGTAGATCATCAAAATTCAGATTCAGGGTAATCCGTCCCACCGGCACGGGCGAGTGCCTTCCCAGATATTCCGAACCCAGCAGCCCTTGCTCCTCTGCCGTTACCGCGCTAAATAGAATCGAACGCGGAGGCGCAACATTCAGGCTTCCCCAAGCGCGCGCCAGCTCGAGCAACACTCCGCAGCCCGTGGCATTGTCGTCTGCCCCGTTGTAGATCTGATCGCCTTTTAGCGTGGTATCAATTCCGAAATGATCATAGTGCGCCGTGTACAGAACCGCTTCCTGGCGAAGCTTCGCGTCCGATCCCGGAATCACGCCAACCACATTCCTTGAAACAAAAGGACGAATCTCGCTCGCCACATGCGCCTTTAAATGAACAGGCAACTCGATGGGCTTGAAGTCCGCCGACTGCGCCCGCAGGTACAACTTGTCCAAATCGAGCCCGGCCATCCCCACCAGTTTCCGGGCCGCCTCCAACTGGATCCAGGAAGCCGCCTGCAACTTCGGCGTCGTATCTCTTTTTAGATAGGACCGCTCATTGCCCCAGGAGTTGCGCACGACGCCCCAACCATAGCTCGCCAAATCCGTCCGATGAATAATCAGTGTGGCGATCGCTCCATGCCGCGCCGTCTCTTCATACTTGTAGGTCCAGCGCCCGTAATAGGTCAGGGCCTTGCCTTTGAAAAAATCCGGATCGTCGGTGGTAGGCTCACTCACGAAGAGCAGCGCTACCTTCCCCTTCAGATCGACGCTCTTGTAGTCGTTCCATGAGTACTCCGGGGCATTGATTCCGTATCCCACAAAGACAATGGGAGCATCGATGTACGCTGATTCCTCCTGGGACTCGTTGTTCACCACAAAATCGTCGAGATTTTTCAGTGAAGTCTTTTTCCCGCCCTGGCCCACAAGCTCAAACGAAGTCCCCTCCATGCGGGTCTTCACTCCCACCATCGGCACCTTCTGAAAATAGGTCCCCTCATCGCCTGCCGGCTTGAGCCGGTCCAAAGCAAACTGAGTGGCAATATATTCGGCCGCCAGATCCCCCCCACGCTGGCCGGTTCCCCGGCCTTCGAGCAAGTCATGCGACAGAAATCGCACATGGGCGCGAATTTTTTCTTTGTCCATGGCCGGGCCGGAAGCAGCACCCTGCTGTGTCCAGGCGAGCTGCGCCGTCGCGCCTGCGACAAGCCCGGCCCCCAATACAATTGCCGCCCACACTTTCCTGCTGGCCATGCTTGGCTCCCCGGAGTTGCTATTTTTTCGTGCGGTCTTTGAGCAGATTCTTCAGCTCGCTCATAAATTCCTGAACATCCTTGAAATCCATATAGACGGAGGCAAACCGCACGTAGGCGACCTTGTCGAGCTTTTTGAGCCCTCGCATGATCATTTCCCCAATTTCCGTGGTGGTCAGTTCCCGTTCGGTGGCTTCATGCACCACGCCTTCAATCTCATCCACAATCGCTTCCAGCTTGGGCGTGGCTACGGGCCGCTTTTCGCAAGCCTTCAAGAGTCCCTGCAGAATTTTCTGGCGTTCAAATCGTTCCCGCCGGCCATCCTTTTTAATCACCATGTAGGGAATTTCATCGATCCGCTCATAGGTGGTGAACCGCCGTCCGCATTTCAGACACTCACGCCGCCGGCGGATGGTATCGCCGGTGCGCCCCTCACGGGAATCGATTACCTTGTCATCCACATGCGCGCAAAAAGGACACTTCACTCGGCCGCCTCTCCCCAGCCGGGACGCTTAAATATTCCCGGCCTCCTCGGATTCTTTTTCTTTTTCCGCCATTTCCCGCAACTTTCCCAGCGAAAAACCTTCGTGGATCAACAAGGGAACTCCGGCAATACTGCACGCGGCAAAGGAAATCAGCCAGAGGACCATGGCGGCCGCGACCGCCGGCTCTCTTTCTACTCCAAAGATTGCCGTGTACGCAATGATAGAACCCGCTTGCGAGCCACCTCCGACACCCGGCAGCTGGACGGCGGACCCCACCAAAGTAAAAGCCAGAACCAGCATCGCGTCGCTCACCGTGAGCGTTCCGAGGCGGCCGCCGAAACTATGCGAAACCCAAATGTAGACAAGCAGGACCAGAATCCAATGAGCGGCGGAATAGAGAAGCGATAATGCCAAATCCTCCCAGCTCTGGATAGCCTGCACTCCTCGTACCAGGCCGAGCAGTATGCGGGCCACTGTTCCGCGCCATCCGTGCGCAGCCAGCCAGCCCTTCAGACGCCTCTCCAGCAGTGCCGTTCCGTGGAGTCGCAGGTAGATCAAAAACCCCACAGCCCCCAGGACGCCAATGGCAAACAAGCTTCCCGTGGTCCTGGCGGCGGTCTCGAGCTTGGCCGCGGATTCTCCGGCAGGGCCATGCGATTGAAAGAGTAACAATCCGATGGCGGCAATTACGGCCATGCTGGCGATGTCGAAAATTCTTTCCAGCACGTAGATGCCAAACATGGAAGCGGCGGGAAGTTTCTCATTGCGCGCCAGTAAGATGGGCCGGATCGGCTCGCCGGCGCGGCCAAGCAGAAAGACGGCGGAGAAACCGGCCAGGGTCATGCGATAAATATTTCCGAAGTGCGAGGGACCGAGACTTTTCTGAAAGACTTTCCAGCGGAGCGCACGGAGGGCGTAGCAGCCGTAAATGGCCAGAACCGAAAGCAGCAACAGAAAATGATTGGCTTGCTTGACGAGTTCGAGCAGTTTTTTCCCGCTGAAATCGCCGAGATGGAACGAACCGCTGGTGCGATAGATGACAAAGCCCAAGATAAGCAGCACTAAAAATAAGAGTAGAAATTTCCTGGACGACGTTCGCATGGAGTATGAGCGTACTGGTGGGCAAGAAATGCGTCAAGCTGGTGAGCTGACGCGCGCCTGCAGGGGGTTCGCCCGGGGGTCATCCGTCGTCCCGAATCGTCCTCGATTGCGCCACGCCAGGGAAGCGGCTGAAACCAGGGAATTGGGCACGGGAAGTGCCGCATCCCGCCGCCGGGTGTCCCCGTCAGGCTTGCTCCGACTGCAGACCCCAAGTATTATGCGCGTAACGGTCGCCCGAGTCGGAGCCTGACTTTGAGGGAACTTTTCCCTCGCAGTTTGCGTTCCATACTGTGCAGGCCGAGCGTGGCTGCCAAGTTATTTTTCAATAAATTCACACTTGGCTGCATGTCTTTGCACCGTAGCAGGTTACGAGGCTGATGAGACGTTGGAGCAGGACGCCCAACTGGTCCAGCAATGCCTCCAGGGCGACGGTTCGGCCTGGGAGGAACTTGTGCGCCGCCACACGCGGAGAATCTATAACATCTGTTATCGATTCACCGGCAATGGAGCGGAAGCAGAAGACCTTTCCCAGGATGTCTTCCTCCGGGTATACCGCACGCTGGCCAGTTACCGTTCGGCCCACGGCGGTTTTGCGACTTGGGTGACCAGCGTGACGCGCAATCTGTTGATTGACCACTATCGTCGGACCAAGAGGGATCGCATCACCGATTCCCTCGATGACGCGATGCCGGCGGTTGAAAACAAGCAGTCTTCGGCTCGGCGTCCTGATGAACTGGCGCTCCTCGGAGAACTGAGTAACCAAGTCCAGGCGGCACTGCTGAAACTTTCACCCGAATTGCGCGAGGCCGTTATCCTGCGCGACCTGCAGCAACTCGAATACGGTGAGATTCAGCTGACGCTGGAAATACCGGAAGGAACAGTGAAATCACGAATCAATCGCGGCCGTATCGAGCTTGCCCGTATCCTGCAACAAATGGGGGTGCGCCCATCATGATCGCGCTTGCTGTTCTCCTTCTTTTGGTGTTGGCAACGGAGCGGGCGCAGACCGCTGCGCCTGTTCCTGTTCCTGTTCGAGCGAGGACCATCCGATGACCACCAATTGGACCTGCGAACAAACCGAATCGCGCTTGATTGACTATCTCGACGGCCTGCTGCAGCCCGCCGAACTAGCCGCTTTCCACGGGCATGCGCAAACCTGTGACCGCTGCGCTCCGCTGATTTCCAGTGTGACTGGCGTGCTCACAAATTTAC
>DATHFT010000005.1:0-24491 GCA_035317965.1 Saccharimonadales bacterium (SeqCode)
AATGCGCTAAGGGAGTTACTCATTCGCGCAGAATCTAGCTGGGAGTTGGGTTTTGCTTGATCAGGACTCCCGGTCTGGCGGCAATCTCCTGGCGCAGGCATTCCGGGCATAGGCACGCCGTGGCTTCCGCCGGCATGGGAATATGCGGCAGCTCAGAACACCAGCAATGCTGTTCCAGATTGCATTGGAACGCCGCATGGCAACGTGGGCACTTTTTCTCCATAAGCCGAATTGTCCCTCACGGCTGCAAAATAGCAATCAATTCTTCTCGAGCAACAAGCTTTTTACATCTCCCGGCGCGAAGCTGACGTCGCGCGCAAAGTATGGCAAACTGAATGTTTACACAGCGTGGTTTTTGCGCTGCTGAGGCGTGGACCGGCAGCGAACGGGTTCACGGGAAAAACCGGGCAAGCAGATTCAGCTTTTGCTGCTGACACATGCCGGCAACAAACAAAAAATGGATCCAAAGTTCATACGCAATTTCTGCATCATAGCGCACATTGACCATGGCAAGTCCACACTGGCGGACCGCCTGCTCGAAATGACCGGCGCGCTCACTTCGCGCGAAATGCAGGAACAGGTCCTCGACTCGATGGATCTCGAGCGCGAGCGCGGCATCACCATCAAGGCCAAAAGCATTCGTCTGCACTACACGGCGAAAGACGGAAACACCTACCGCCTGAATTTGATCGATACCCCGGGACACGTCGACTTTTCGTACGAAGTTTCGCGTGCCCTTTCCGCGTGCGAAGGAGCATTGCTTGTCGTCGACGCTTCGCAGGGCGTTGAAGCGCAAACTGTTGCGAATACCTTTCTCGCTGCGGGCCACAATCTCACAATCGTTCCGGTCATCAACAAAATTGATTTGCCGGCGGCACAAACCGATTTCGTAAAAGAACAAATCGAAACCGTGCTCGCGATTCCTGCCGACGATGCGCTCTTGATCAGCGCAAAAAGCGGACTGGGTGTCGCTGAGGTTCTCGAAGCAATTGTGCAACGCGTTCCGCCGCCGAAGGGTGACGCGGAAAATCCGTTACAGGCGCTGATTTTTGATTCCTGGTTCGACATCTACCGCGGCGCCGTTGTTCTGGTGCGTGTCATGGAAGGCCGCCTGCGCAATCACGAGAAAATTCGCCTTGTTTACAGCAACGAGGTCTACGAAGTCGAACAGCTCGGCACCCTGACTCCCAAGCCGGTCGCGCTGCAGGAATTGGAGGCCGGAGACGTCGGCTTCATCGTCGCCAATATCAAGCGCGTGGCCGATGCGCGCATGGGCGACACTGTTACGGAAGCGAACCGCCCGGCTGTGGCGCTTCCGGGATTTGAAGCCATCAAGCCGATGGTCTTTGCCGGATTGTTTCCGGTGCTGGCCGATGACTATGAACCGCTGCGCGACGCACTCGGCAAATTGCAGCTGAATGACGCCGCGTTCTTTTACGAGCCGGAAAATTCCGTCGCTCTCGGATTCGGATTTCGCTGCGGCTTTCTGGGTTTGCTGCACATGGAAATTGTGCAGGAGCGTTTGGAACGCGAATTCGGAATCAATCTGATCACTACCGCGCCGAGCGTGCGTTACCGCATCACGCGCACCAGCGGCGAAGTCATCGAAGTCGACAGTCCCGCGAAATTTCCCACTCCCAGTGACATCGAAAAGATCGAAGAGCCGATTATCAAGGCCATGATCATCACCAGCGAGGAATCTGTCGGCGGAATTCTTCAACTTTGCCAGGACAAACGCGGAGTCCAGAAAAACTTTGAATTTCTCTCCCCGACGCGCGTCATGCTCACCTACGAATTGCCTCTCAACGAAATTGTTCTCGATTTTTATGACCGGCTGAAGAGCGTTTCGCGCGGTTACGCCTCGCTCGACTATCATTTGGCCGGCTACCACGAATCCGACCTCATCAAACTCGACGTACTGGTCGCGGGCGAGCCGGTCGACGCCCTGGCGCTGATCATTCACCGCGATTTTGCTGCCGAACGCGGCCGCGAGCTGGTTTCCCGTTTGCGGAAATTGATACCGCGGCAAATGTTTGATGTGCCGATTCAAGCCGCGATCGGAAGCCGCGTCATCGCCCGGGAAACGGTTTCTGCCATTCGCAAAAACGTAATCGCCAAGTGCTACGGCGGCGACATTTCCCGCAAACGAAAACTCCTTGAAAAGCAAAAAGAAGGCAAAAAGCGCATGAAGCGCGTCGGGCAGGTCGACATCCCCCAAGAAGCCTTCCTGGCCGTCCTCAAAGTCGCCTCCTCTTCCGACGACGAATAGATTTCAGCCGGGCCAGGCGACCGCTGGCAACAACCGCAACTGATTTATTCTTCTCGACCTTTTACTTCTGTTCGCAATTTTCCACGATGGAGTTGAATGGTGACCTGGGCGCCAAGATTTACCTGGTCGGCGGAGCGGAGGAGGTTGCCCGCGGCGTCGGTGGCTATGGCGTAGCCGCGCTCCAGCACTTTCAGCGGGCTGCGCTCCTGGAGTTGGAGCGTTAATTTCTCTAGCCGGTCGCGCTTGTGGAGGAGGGCGCGTTCGGCGCGGACGCCCAGTTCGGCGGCGCGTTTGTCCAGGCGCAGGCGGAACGCGGAGATTTTTACCCTGAAGTCGAACGAAGCGATGCGCAGGCGGGCGGCGGTGTAGCGTTTGCGGGAGTGTTCAAGCCGGGCGCGCAAGCCGGCAGCCAGGCGCGAAGTCATTTCATCAGCGCGCTGGCGTTGCTGGCGGAGAAGATCGAGGGGACGGCGGAAGCCGCGGCGCGCACTGAGTTCGTGGACGCGGCGCGAGGATTCAAGCAGGCGGTAGCGAATCAAACTGGAGAGCGTCTCGCGAAGGTCAGCGATGTGCCTGTCGAATTCGCGCCGCGTTTGCACGACAAGTTCGGCGGCAGCGGATGGCGTGGAGGCGCGCATGTCGGCAACGAAATCGCAGATCGTAAAATCGGTTTCGTGGCCAATCCCTGAAATTGTGGGGATTTCTGAAGCGCAGACGGCGCGGACCAGAATCTCTTCGTTAAAGGCCCACAAATCCTCCATCGAGCCGCCACCGCGCGCCAGGATGATCACGTCGACGAGCTTTCTGGCGTTGAAATGCTTCAGACCGGCGACAATTTCGGCGGCCGAGCCTTCCCCCTGAACGCGCACGGGATAGACGGTGATGTGTACGTTGTGAAAGCGGCGGGTGAGAATGCGGACGACGTCGCGCACCGCGGCACCGCGCGGAGAAGTGATGACCCCGATGCGATTCGGGAGAAGCGGGAGGGAACGTTTTCGCGCGGCAGCGAAAAGCCCCTCGGCTTCGAGACGTTTTTTCAGCTGCTCGAACGCGAGTTGCAGAGCCCCGCGTCCTACGGGCTCCATGCTTTCCACGTAAATTTGATATTCACCGCGCGATTCGTAGACGCTGATGGAGCCCCGCATGGTGACTTGCAGGCCGTCGGCGGGCTTGAACTTCATGGCACGGAGCTGAGTTTTGAAACAGACGCAGCGGATTTGCGCGCGTTCATCTTTGAGGGTGCAGTAAAGGTGGCCGGACTGCGCTTCGCGACAGTTGGAGATTTCACCCTGGACCAGGATGTCGGTGAAATTGCGCGAGAACAGATCGCGGATTTTTGCCGTAAGTTCGCTGACCGAGAAGATCCGCTTGTCCGGCATGAGGTTGAAGGTGAGTTGGTTCATGAGGAAAGGCTATTTTAACATCGGGCGCAACCAGGCACCAGTTTCAAACGGAAATTGGGGGCCTCTCCAGGAACGGAAGAGAGTGAAAACCAGCATAGAGGCAAACAACACGTTGGTAAAAGCGGCAGCCCCGGCGGCAGTTCCAGAAAGTGCCAGAGAAAGATCTTGGCGCCAGGTGAATTTGATTTAACATGAGGCGCGGACGGCAGTCTTTATTGCACCTCTAAAAGGATCCCTATGGATTTCACGACGACGAAGTGGTTTCGTAGCGGCGAACTGATTGCGCTGGTGGCCGTTTTATTGATTTCGATTTGGATTGGACACGAGAGCAGTGTTGCGGCTGCGGAAAATTATGATTTGGTGATATTGGGCGGGCGGGTGATGGATCCGGAGTCGGGACTGGACGCGGTGCGGAATGTGGGGATTCGCGGAGCGAAGATAGCGGCGATTTCAGAGAAGGCATTGACGGGCAAGCAGACCATCGAGGCCAAAGGGCTGGTGGTGGCTCCGGGATTTATTGATTTGCATGAACATGCGCAGCAACCGGCGGATTATTTGTTTCAAGCGCATGACGGCGTGACGTCGTCGCTCGAGCTGGAAGTAGGGACGGCGGACGTGGACGAGTGGTATGCCGCGCGGGAAGGAAAGGCGCTGATCAATTTTGGCGTGAGCGCGGGTCATATTCCGGTGCGCATGAAGCTGATGCACGACCCGGGGAAATTCTTGCCGACCGGCGAGGCAGCACATCGGATTGCGACAGCGGAAGAGAGTGGGGCGATTCAGAGTGAGATTGATCGCGGATTGCGGCGGGGGGCCCTAGCCGTGGGGATGGGTGTGAATTACACCGAGGGGGCTTCGCATCAGGAAATAGTGGATGTGTTCAAGGTGGCGAAGAAAAATGGCGCGCCCGTGCATGTACATTTGCGGTTTGGCGGAATCAAGGAGCCGACAACCGGACTAGCGGCGCTCGAAGAAGTGATTGCGGCGGCCCAGTCGACAGGCGCGTCGCTGCACGTGGTGCATATTACCAGCATGGGTTTGCGCGACACCCCGCAGCTGATTGCCATGTTTGAGGGGGCCAAGCGGAACGGAATGGATATTACAACGGAGTGCTATCCGTACACGGCCGGGAGCACACAACTGGAGTCCGCGATATTTGATCCGGGCTGGCAGGAGCGGCAAGGGATCAGTTTCAAGGACTTGCAATGGGCACAGACGGGCGAGAGATTGACGGCGGAGACGTTTGAGAAATACCGGAAAGAGGGAGGGCTGGTGGTGATTCACTCGATTCCGGAGGTCGCGGTACGGGCGGCGGTGGCAAATCCGTTGATTATGATTGCCAGTGACGGGATTCCGCATACCGGGCCGAAGATTCATCCGCGGGGACAAGGGACGTTTGCCCGGGTGCTGGGGCATTATGTACGCGAGGAAAACATTGTGGATTTGATGACGGCGCTGCGGAAAATGACTTTGCTGCCAGCGCAGAGGCTCGAGACCCGGGCGCCGGTATTTAAGGAAAAAGGCAGAATTCGCGTGGGAGCAGACGCGGATATTACGGTGTTTGATCCGGCGCGGGTGATTGACAAGGCGACATTTGACGAGCCTTTGCAGTATTCAGCCGGGATACAGTTTGTATTTGTGAATGGAGTGGTGGTGCTCAAGGATGGGCAACTTGTTGAGGGAGTTTTTCCCGGGCGGCCGGAGCGGGCGCCGATAACGCAATAATTTTCTTGAAACAAGGATGTGGGAGCGATTCGCGGCGCTATTTTTTTCCGCCGATTACCTGGCCGTGTGCCAATGCGGCGACCAGGGAGACTCCACCGATGATATTGCCGAGAAGTGCCGGCGTGAAGAAATTGGTGAAGTAACGAAGGAGAGAAACGTGGCCGGACGCGACCAGATAAAAAATATTGGTAGAACCGGCGATGATGTGGCTCAGACTTCCGATGCCGATGACATAGGTCACGATGATAATGATGGCGACGCGCGAGGAATCGGCCCCGGGCAGCATCCAAACCATCAGAGCGATAAGCCAGCCGGCGAAAACAGCTCGCAGGAATATTGTGCCGAAGCCGAGTCCCCAATGTGCCGCGGCAATGTCGGCGATACTTTTCTCAATGGCCGGATCAAAAATGGGAATGCGAGCGATGACCAAGCCAAAAATCGCTGTGCCCAGAAGATTTGCGGACAGGACGATGGTCCAGAGGCGGGCGACATGAAGAAAAGTTTTGGCGTCTTTGTGAAGCAGAAGGGGCAGGACTACGGTAAGAGTGTTTTCTGTGAAGAGTTGCTGGCGGCCCAATATTACGATTAGGAATCCGAGACAGTAACCGGAACGGGCAATGAGGGGACGCCAGGGAGCGTCGGGCAGGTGAGCCGTGAGAAACGCTTCGGCCAGTAGGGAAAACCCGATGGAGAGTCCCGCGGCCAGGCCGGACCATGCGAGAGCGGACAAGGGGCGGACGAGTTCATCTTCGCCTTCAAGGCGGACGGTCTCGTAAACGACGGCAGCGCCGATGGCCGCACGCTGTTCGACCTGTCGTTCTTCGGCGCGGGTGGTGATTGGGCTTTCCGGATCGTCGACGATGGATTTCGATTTTGCGGAAGCTTTAGTCATAGCGGACTTTGCCCGGATTATATCCAAGGCAGCTGGTCTGCGGAGTAGGGTAGATGCTGTAGCGGATGGCTGCGCGAGCCGGGAAACAGTTCAGCGGCGGAGTTGGGAGATGAGCCAGAAGACGAGACTTAGCGCGGCGCTTAGGAGCAGGCAGGTGATGAGTGGGGAATAAATTGTAAAGTGCTCGCCTTTGTGGACGATGTCACCGGGGAGTTTGCCAATGCGGAAGGGAAGTTTGCCGCTGAAAAAGAGAAAGGCGCCGGTCACAAGGAGAAGTGCGCCGACGACCAGCAGCGTGCGGCCGAGTTCGCGGGAGGGGTCCACTGAGCCGATTCTACGAGCCAGCAGAAGCGCAAGTCAAAGAATACTGCGAATTCAATCCGACTACGGCGACCCGAATGGCATGTGAAACACGAGATCGGCCTTGAATGGCTGGGGTCTACCGTCCTTTACATAGGGTTTGAATTTCCAGTTCATGATGGCTTTGTCGATCGCACCAAGAACGGGAGCGGAGAGATTGTGGGTGTTTTCAATGCCGAGAAATCTCCCGTCATCGTCAATGGAGATACGAGCAACATATTCGGTACCGGGCATGTCAGTATCCGGCGGAAAACGCGGTTCGTGAATGTTGCCAGCCAGTTTTCGGGCTTCTCTGTCGGTTAGCAAAGGAGGTGCCTGCGCTCCATCGATTTCCGTTTGAAAGCTGAAACCCATCAACGATTCAATTTGAACGGGAATTCCGCCAAGGGTTGGCGGCTTAAGACGCCATTTCATTAGGGTATCGTGCAGCGGTGCTTCCATGGCGGCGTTGTCACAACCTGCGGAATAGGCTTCGCGAATATGTCCTGTTCTGTCGGCGGCGATAAAAATTCCGCAGCCGCCTTTGAGGATTCCCTGCCCGACCTTGGGCCAGGAGATTTCCGTGCTATCAAGAGCCAGTTTTCTGACCATGTCGTCGCTGACCCGCACGCGGGTGATTTGTTCTGCGAGCGGAGTGGGTTGCTGAATAGCGAACATGGCTTCGTCTGGAGATAATAAGAGTTCCAGAGTATTGATCTGAGTCTCGAGTTTCGATACCCGATCCAATTGCCTGTCGATTTTGCGCGAGACCCATTTGCCTTCGAATTTTTTGTAATCTTTAAACTCCGCGAAATAGGCTTTCGTAAAAACCGAGGAAAGCAACTGCTGCGAGCCTTCGAAACAGATGACCCAACGGTCGATTCTCATGGGAAAGTCGACACAGGTATCGGAATTTGCCCCGCCCCGCGGTGGCAACATTAAAGAGTTGGCTTTTCGTAGGTCAGCCAGCATGGGAACGGGATCGAAGGTGGCGGTAACCATGTCATTGAGCCATGCGGGGAAATAGTCTCCGGTGTTTTTCTCAGAGATGGCGTCGCCGTTGACAATGCGTACCTGCGAAAAATCCGGCGACTCGATGATCCTTTTCCATTTCGTGGGCGAAACCCAATATTCTTCGATTTTGGCGCGAGGTGCGGAACCGGGGACCGCAGTTTCCATGACACTGGCGACAAGATGAAACGGTTTGCTACCGGGCCATGTTAGTTGCGATTTCCGGAGAGCTTTCTCGATGGCTTCGGCTGCAGGAACGCGGGAGTCATCGGCACCGAGCGCCGCCTTTGTGAGAATGCAGATTAGAAATACGGCGATAACCTTCAACCGCTTAGCGCCCCCTGGATTTCAACGCTGAGTGTAATGAGCGCGGCGCAGGGGAACAAGAAAAAATTACGTTGATGGCGATTGCGGCAGGAGCGGAGCCGGCGCGGCTTTCGCGATTTATCCAGCGGCGGGAGTTCCTGAAGTGGAACGTCGCGGCCCGCGGCTGCAGGAATTGGTGGCGGATGCCGGGCGCGACGCAAAAAGGGGACACGATACATCGTGCCCCCTATACGTTGACAGGAAATATTGGTCAGATCAGTTCGAGGCCGGAGAAAAAATAGCCGATCTCGAAGGCGGCAGTTTCAGGGGCGTCGGAGCCGTGGGTGCAGTTGTTTCCGATACTGGTGCCGAGGTCATGGCGGATGGTGCCGGGAGTCGCTTTTTTGGGGTCGGTAGCGCCCATGGTGTCGCGCCATTTCAGGATGGCGCCTTCGGCTTCAAGGACCAGCGCGATGATCTTGCCAGAGCTCATGAAGTCGGTGAGCTCGCCGAAGAAGGGGCGTTCTTTGTGGACGGCGTAGAAGCCGCCGGCTTCTTCTTTCGTGAGGCGCATGGATTTTACGGCGACGACCTTAAACCCGGCTTTGTGGATGCGCGAGAGAATATCACCTTGCTGGCCGGCTTTGACTGCGTCCGGCTTGATGATTGCGAATGTCCGTTCGATTGCCACGTTGAAATTCCTCCAGAGATTAATTCGGTAGATTTATTCGGCGTTGTGCCTGCCGCTGTAGCGGGAGAGGCAAGCCCCTCCGCTGCAGAATTCGCGCGGCGATTTCCACGACTGCAAGACTATTGCTTCAAAACTTTCGCTACGGTTGAGCCTAGGTCGGCAGGGGTCTCTACACAATGGATGCCGGCGGCCGACATGGCGGCGTATTTGTCCTTCGCCGTGCCCTGGCCACCGCTGATGATGGCTCCGGCATGGCCCATGCGGCGGCCGGCAGGGGCGGTTTGTCCGGCGATGAAGCCGACAACCGGTTTTTTCACGTTGGATTTGACGAAGGCAGCGGCAGTCTCTTCCGCGTTGCCGCCAATTTCACCAATCAGAATGATGGCGTGCGTGTCGGGATCCGCGCTGAGCAGACGGATGGCTTCCAAATGATTGGTACCGATGATCGGATCGCCGCCGATGCCGATGCAGGTGGATTGGCCGATGCCGAGGCGCGTGAGTTGGTCGACGGCTTCATAGGTGAGAGTGCCGCTGCGGCTGACTACTCCGACGTGTCCTTGCTTGTGAATGCGGCCGGGCATGATGCCTATTTTGCATTTGCCGGGAGAGATGACCCCGGGGCAGTTCGGGCCTACCAGGCGCGACGTTTTCAAGTCGATAGCCGTTGTGACGCGGACCATATCCAAAACAGGAATGCCTTCGGTAATGCAGATGATGAGCGGCAGCGCGGAGTCGGCGGCTTCAAGAATGGCGTCAGCCGCGTACGGCGGCGGGACGAAAATGACGGTCGCGTTGGCACCGGTTCCCTTCACGGCATCGGCTACTGTGTTGAAGACCGGGCGTTCAAGATGTTTCGTACCGCCCTTGCCCGGCGTAACGCCGCCAACGACGTTCGTTCCGTATTCGATCATCTGTTGCGCGTGGAACGTTCCTTCGCGTCCGGTGAAGCCCTGGACAATGAGACGTGTTTTTTCGTCAACTAAAACGCTCATCGCGCACCTCCTGCTGCCAGTGCGACAACCTTTTGCGCGCCGTCTTTCATGCCGTCGGCGATGGTAAAGTTCAATCCACTTTCGCGAATGATTTTTTGGCCCAGCTCCACGTTGGTTCCTTCCATGCGAACAACGACCGGCACTTTGAGCTGGAGTTCTTTTGCGGCGGCGACTACGCCGCTGGCTAGAACGTCACAGCGCAGGATGCCGCCGAAAATATTGATAAAGACCGCTTTGACCGCAGGGTCCGTCATGAGAATGCCGAAGGCGTTTTTCACTTGATCGGCGGATGCGCCGCCGCCGACGTCAAGAAAGTTTGCCGGGGAGCCGCCGGCATACTTAATGATGTCCATGGTGGCCATCGCCAAGCCGGCACCGTTGACCATGCAGGCTACGCTGCCATCGAGCTTGATGTAGTTGAGGCCATACTTGGAGGCTTCGACTTCGAGGGGATCTTCTTCGTCGAGATCGCGGAGTTCGCGAAGCTCCTTGTGGCGAAACAGCGCGTTGTCATCGAACGTCATTTTGGCGTCGAGCGCGACGAGCTTGCCGTCGCCGGTGAGGACGCAGGGATTGATTTCCAGCATGGAAGCGTCGGTGTCGACAAACGCGCGATGGAGAGACTGCAGGAATGGGACGGCGGTGTTGACCGCTTCGATAGAAAGGCCCAAGCCGAATGCCAATTTGCGCGCTTGATAGGGTTGCAGGCCGACGGCCGGGTGGATAATCTCGCGGAGGATGGCATCGGGGTTATCCTTGGCGACTTCCTCAATCTCCATGCCGCCTGCGGCGCTGGCCATGAAGACGACTTTGCCCGTGCCGCGATCGACGAGCAGGCCGAGGTAGAGTTCGCGCTTGATATCGAGACCTTCTTCGATGAGCAGGCGCTTGACGATGCGGCCTTGCGGTCCTGTTTGCGGCGTGACGAGCTTCATCCCGAGAATATGGCTGGCGAGGTCGGCGGCTTCATCAGCCGAGCGAGCGAGTTTTACGCCGCCGGCTTTGCCGCGTCCACCTGCGTGAATCTGTGCCTTGACGACGCTGATATTGGACTTCAGGCGCTGGGCGGCTTCGCGGGCTTCTTCTTTGGTGAAGGCAACTTCGCCGCGCGGTGTGGTGACGCCGTAGCGAGCGAGGATCGCTTTGGCTTGATATTCGTGAATCTTCATCTGGTTTCCATGTCCGTGTGACTGTCGAGCAGTCAGTTAGTGTTAGTATTTTTACAGTGTACGAAACATAGAAGTTTAACGTGAAGGGTGCTGTGGGGCAAGGCTGGGCGGACTCGCGGAGAGGAAATATTCATTTGCCCGGCCAGAAAACAGGTGCTTTTCCTTCCCGCTTGAGAAACGACTGACGAATGTCCATTGCACTCATTGAACAAGTCGAATCGGGGACGATCCTCGCGCGGACCGCTGCCGAAGCTTTGATGGAGGAGTTGCTGTCGGGGCGGGTGGAGACGGCGGAGATTGTGCGGCTGCTCAGGGCGTTGAACCGCCGGGAGGTCTCGGCAGGGGAGCTGGCGGGGTTTGCCGCGGCGATGCGGCGGCTGGCGGCTCCGGTGTTTGCAGCGGGGGAAGCGCGGCCGGAGCACATGGTGGATACCTGTGGCACGGGGGGCGACAACTGCAACACATTTAATATTTCAACGGCCTCGGCGTTTGTGGCGGCGGCCGCAGGTGCGCGCGTGGCCAAGCACGGCAATCGCGGCTCGCGCGCGCGCAATGGGTCGGCGGATGTGTTGGAAGCGCTGGGAGTGCGGATTGATCAATCGCTCGAGTGCTCGGGGAAATCAATTCGCGAACTGGGGATTGGATTTCTTTTTGCCCCCACTGCACATTCCGCTGCCCGGCATGCGACCCAGGCGCGCAAGGAGATTGATGCGCGGACCGTTTTTAATTTGTTGGGACCGCTGACGAATCCGGCCGGAGCGCATGCACAAGTGCTCGGAGTATTCTCTGAGGGAGTGATTGATTTGGTGGCAGCAACGCTGGTGGAGTTGGGAGTGCGGCAGGCATTTGTGGTGCACGGAGACGGCGGACTGGATGAAATATCGCTTTCGGGCGAAACCCAGATTGCCGAAGTGACGGATGGCACCGTTCGACGGTATATCTTGACGCCGGAAGATTTTGGGATGACCCGCGCGCCGCTGGAAAGCTTGCGCGGCAGGGATGCGACGGAAAATGCAGAGATACTTTTGAAGATTTTCTCCGGGAAAGAGGGGCCGCCGAAAGACATCGTGGTCATGAATGCGGCGGCAGCCTTGGTCGCGGCGCGGGTGGCCAAGGATTTTCGAGAAGGAGCGGGCTTTGCGGCGGATGCGATTTCTTCCGGCGCGGCGATGGACAAGCTGGAAGCGTTGAAAAAATTTCAGCGCGACTATTCTGAATAAGACTATTCCTGCCTTTGCAAACAGCGGACCGCGTAGGCAAAACTTAACAACGCGAAAATTACGAAACCCGCGGACTCGATCAGGAGCGTGGGCAGATTTCCGACGCCGATGGAGGTGTAGCGGAGAAAATCGATTTGCCAGGTGATGGGATTGGCCAACGCGGCCACGCGGAACCAGGCGGGGAGATGGTCTAGCGGGTAGAACATCGAGCTGGCGAACATGAAGACGAAGTAGAAGATGCTGGTGATGCTGTTGAAGACGTCGTTTTGCTTGATGCGCAGCGCAAAGATGGCATAAAAGAAAAACCAGCCGGCCGTGCCAACCGCCATGCCTAAAAGCAGGAGTGGCAATTTTCCCCAAATTACGGGAATGCCCAGCAGAAAGCGGCCGACAACCAGCGTCAGCGCGGCTTGCACGGTGGCGATGAAGACGTTGAAGATGACTTTGCCGAGAAGATATTCGCTGCGGCTCATGGGATAGGTAAGCATTTCGTAGAAGATGCCGTTGTCGCGGTCCATAAAGAAGGACCAGGAAGTATTGGAAGCGATGGCAAAGCTAGCCATGGCTAAAACTCCGGCGAGAAAAAAGGCGTTGTAGTTGACACCGTTGAGCCCGGCGGGTGCCCCGAGGGCGGAATTGATGCCGACGCCAAAGACCAGCATGTAAAGCAGCGGAAAAAATAGATCCCAGAAAATAAACGTGAAATTGGTCGCGCGGATTTTGGCTTCGCGATAGACCACGGCGGAAAGAGAGCTCATACGGTGGCCTTTTCTGGCGACTCCGCATGCGGCGAAGTGAGCTCGACGAAAATATCCTCGAGGCTGGCACCGCGAACTTCTACCCGGAGGACGCGGCGATTGCGCGAGAGTCCGGTGACGATTTCCATGACGCGGCCTTCTTCGGTTTTGAGGGTGACATCGATGGTGCTGGCTTCGATGGTGGTACGGATGGGATGCAGCGCAGCGAGTTCGGCTTCGATGGATTCCGGCAGACGATCGAAGGCCATGGTGATTTCGTAGACGCTGTGCGAAAGCATTTTCAGCGCGTTGAGGTCGCCGCGGGCGATTTGTTTTCCCTTGTTGATAATGAGGATATCGTCGCAGAGTTCTTCGGCTTCGTTCAGAATTTGCGTGGTGAGAATAATGGTCCTGCCCTTTTCGACCTCGGCGCGGAGCAGGCTCATCACCTGGCGTTTGAGGATGGGATCCATGCCGGTGGAAAATTCGTCGAGGAAAAGGACCGGCGTTTCGACCATGAACACTTTGGCGACCTGCACGCGCCGGCGGAAACCCCCGCTGAGGTCTTGCACTTTGCGGTCGGTTTCTGCGGTGAGCTGGAATTCATCGATGAGGCGTTTGGCACGGGCGTTGGCAGTGGATTTGTCGAGGCCCTGAAAGCGGGCGTAGGTGAGGAGATTGTCTTTTACGGAAAGGAAAAGTTCGGCCGCGGTTTCCTGGATTACCGACGAGATGCGTTTTCGGACTTCAACGGATTTTCGTACGACGTCGCAGCCAAGGACGCAGGCCGTGCCCTCGGTGGGGCGTGTGAGAGTGGTCAGCACGCGGAGAAGAGTGGATTTGCCCGCGCCATTCGGCCCCAGGAGGCCGAAGATGATGCCGCGAGGGACGGTGAAGTTCATGCCGTCAATCGCCCGAACTGGAGCTTCGCCGCGTTTTTTATAGATTTTGACCAGATTTTCCACTGCCAACGCGTGTTCGGGCATTTCCGAGAGTTTAACATTTGCGCGACGAGGGTGAGAACCGGAGAGTAGGCCACTTGAAATCCTACCCGGCCCGGCGCCCGGCGGGCCGGGCCAGCCCGGGAAAGGTAAAGACACGCGGGGACTCGAGGCATCGGGCCCTTACGGGAGATACGCAGCCCGCGCGATCTTAGAGGGCGAGAAAGTTTCTAAGGAGTTGCTTGCCGGACTCCGTCAGGACGGATTCCGGGTGGAACTGGACGCCTTCGATTTTGTGGCGGCGGTGGCGCATGCCCATGATGATGCCGTCGTCGGTCTCGGCGGTGATCTCGAGTTCGCGCGGGAGAGATTTGCGTTCGACGATGAGTGAATGGTAGCGCGTGGCCGTGAAAGGCCTGGGGAGTTCCTTGAACACACCTTTGCCGGTGTGTTGGATTTCGCTGGTTTTGCCGTGAAAGAGTTTCCGGGCGCGAATGATTTTTCCGCCGAATGCCACGCCGATGGCTTGGTGGCCGAGGCAAACGCCTAAGATGGGAAATTTCCCGGCTAGCTTTTCCACGAGCTCAACGGAGATGCCTGCTTCCTGCGGCGTACAGGGACCGGGAGAGATTACGATGCGTTCGGGCTTGCGGCGGGCGATTTCTTCAACGGAAATCTTGTCGTTGCGGTGGACTTCGACATTGCAGCCGAGTTCGCCAAGATATTGGGCCAGGTTGTAGGTAAAGGAATCGTAGTTGTCGAGGAGTAGAATCACCGGCGCCTCTTTCCTGCGACTTCCCGTGATGCGGCTTTTGCTGAGCCCGACGCTGTAGGAACCCGGCGGGCGTGGCGATGAGCTAACTCCAGCGCGGTAAGCAACGCCCGCGCTTTATTGACTGTCTCCTGATATTCCTCAGAAGGAACAGAGTCGGCGACGATTCCGCCGCCCGCCTGCACGTGGGCCACACCATTTTTGATGACCATCGTGCGCAAAGTGATGCATGAGTCCAGGTTGCCGGCAAAATCGAGATACAAAATGCCGCCAGCGTAAATACCGCGGCGGGTTCGTTCCAGCTCTTCGATAATTTCCATGGCCCGGACTTTGGGTGCGCCGGATACCGTGCCTGCGGGAAAGCAGGCCATGAGTGCGTCGAAACAGTCGACATCTTCACGCAGCCGTCCACGCAAGCTGGAGACTAAATGCATGACGTGCGAATAGCGCTCGACGGTCATGAGCTTTTCTGGCCGCACGGTGCCATATTCGCTGACGCGACCGAGATCGTTGCGACCCAAATCAACAAGCATGATGTGCTCGGCGCGCTCTTTTTCACTGGCGAGCATTTCCTTTTCGAGGCGCTGGTCTTCCGCCTCATCTTTTCCGCGCCACCGGGTTCCGGCGATGGGCCGATAGAAGACATCGCGTCCCTGCACCTTGACGAGCATTTCTGGAGAGCTGCCGACGATGGACAGATCGTTGAGCTGCAGGTAAAAAAGATAGGGCGAGGGATTGAGTGCGCGGAGTTCGCGATAAACCTCAAAGGGCTCGGAATTTGTCTTAGCGGAAAAGCGCTGGCTGAGGACGACTTGAAAAATATCGCCGGCGCGAATGTACTCTTTGGCTTTGCGGACAGCGGCCAGGTATTCGGCTCGTTTGAAATTCGAAGTGACTTTGAGTGTGGATTTCTTATTTGGTGATTCGCTTTTCCGCGCGGTCTCCGCAGCGACAGGTTGACCGAGCTGCTGGCGCGTGCGTTTGATTTCACGGACGGCGGCATTGTATTTGGCGCGCAGCGTGCCCGGGCCTTCGGTGAAAACGTTGCGGACAATCCACAAGCGATGCTGGACGTGATCGAAGGCGATGATGCCCTGATAGAACATCAGCATCGCGTCGTACAGACCAATTTCATCGCGCAGGCGCTTGGGAATGCGCTCGATCAGGCGAACCATGTCGTAACTGAAATAGCCGATGGCTCCAGCGACCAGCGGAGGAAGTCCGGGCAAACGTACCGGGCGAAAACGCTCGATGCGGGCGCGCAAAAAAGACACGGGGTCGCGCTCTTCCCAGACAAGGCGGTCGTGGCTCTCCATAACACAAGCGCCGCTGGCATAACGAAACACTTCTTCGGGATTGGCGCCGGCAAACGTATAACGGGCTATCTTTTCGCCGCCTTCGACACTTTCCAGCAAAAAAGAATATTTTGCCTTCTGGGCGATTCGCAGATACGCGCTGACCGGCGTAAGTAAGTCCGCGGAAAAAACATCATAGAGCGGAACGAGATTGCCGCGCTTGGCCAGGCGCGAAAACTCGCGGAAGTCCGGCTGGATCATGAGCGGACTCGCGATTTGTTCTTGCTGGACAGTGCTTCGGCTCGCAGAGCCTCGAGGACGGCGCGGCGCATCGCCGATTCCGGGGCGCGCTTGCCGGTCCAAAGTTCCCATTGCGCAAAACCTTGCGCGAGAAACATTTCGACGCCGGAAACGGTGGTAATTCCCTTTTGCGCTGCGATCTTCAAGAGTTGGGTCCTTTGCGGCCTGTAAATCAGGTCCATGACGATGCGACAGTTTAACTCGGACGCGGCAAGAGGCGAAATTCCATCGCGAGGGTGCATGCCGACCGGAGTGGCGTTCACGATCGCGTCGAAGCGTTCTCTGCGTAACGCCTGGCGTGGGATGACTTCTCCGCCTACCGCGCGCGCCAATTCCTTAGCAGCTTTTCCGCGGCGAGCGCAAATACAAACATGTGAACCGCCACGGGCAAGGGCAAATGCCGCGGCACGCGCCGAACCTCCTGCACCAAAAATCAGCACGCGGCTGCCGCGCAGCTGCACTTTCTTCTCCAGCGCGCGAAGAACGCCGACATAGTCGGTATTGCTTCCGTGCAGCGAACCATCCTTGGCCACCACAACCGTATTTACTGCTCCGATATCGGAGGCCAGGGCGTCGCACATTTTCAAATGCTTCAAGATTGCCTGCTTATGAGGAATCGTGACGCTGAAACCGCGCAGACCAAACTCTGGAATAACTTTCAAGAAATCGGAGAGTTTGTGAACCAAAAACGGCAGATAGACGGCGTCGATGCGGCGTTTTACAAAGCCAGTGTTATGAAGGAGTGGCGAAAGTGAATGGCCAATGGGGTCACCGATCACCCCGTACACCGGCGTTCGCCGTGTAATTTTGTGAGCACGATACAAACGCGTCATTTCGTGCAGCCGAACCTGTCCGGGTGCCGTCGAAGCTGCAACCGGGGCATACGCCAGCGCACTGCCTTCGCGCAAGGCGAGTACACGGGCGGGCAGCCCCATCTCGCCCATCGGAACGGCAACGAAGTTCAGTGAACGGTGCGCCAGACGCAGCAATCGCAAGCTGTCTTCGAGCGAGCGCGCCAAGGTTGCCATCTTGGCGGCGTCTACTTCGCCGTGAACGGGCGCGCTGAGCGTTTGCGGCAATGCCGGGGTGCGCTCGAAGTCGTGTCGTGAGAGCAAAACCCGGCGCGGGACGGCGTATTCGCGCACCGACCTGTCCGGCAGGCGCCGTAGAGTTTCAATTTCGAGGTCACACCACTGGCAGCCTGCTTCGCGAGCCTGCATCAGCCAATACAGCTCCCGTTCCACACTGCCGCCGAATTTGCCGCGGCCTTCGGTGCGTCGGCAGGTGGCCAGAAAGGTGGCGCCGCGATGACGATTTTTCGCGACCCAAGCAAGCATCCGGCTGCGCTCGGCGTCGGCTTGCAGCCAATCCAACCGAAGCTCTACGGTCGGGGTTTCACGGAGGGCCACCCGGGCCTGCGCTATCATTTCCGAGGCTTTAGGCGCGGCAACCACCGCGCAAATCCTGCCTACCCCTGTCCCGAACAGCCCCATGACCCGCCCTTTATCCCCAATTTATTGAAAACACGGCTTGTAGCATGCCGTATCAAAAGTGTAAAGCCACCCAAGCCATTTTGTTGACGCCCCTCATCTGCCCTGTTACTTTCGGTTAGCAAAAGCCCCGCACGGCCCATTGGGCGTGTTGTCGAAGGAGTTCGGAATGCTCGCTAAAATTGCTGGTTTTTGTCTGTCTATTCTTGCCGGTGTGACGGTCTGCTCGGCGCAGGCTGCCCCGCAAGCGGCCCCCACGCCGCTGCAACCGGACTATTCTTTTGTGTACTGCTCCGGCTTTGTCTCTGACCAAAGGGTCGCGGACGACATGCGCCTGATTTCCGGGGAGCAATCCAATCTCAAGGTTACCTTTGCCCACGGCGATTATGTGTATATCAATCGCGGCCAGGACAAGGGCGTTCGCGTGGGAGATCGCTTCTCGGTTCTCCGCCCCGATTCCGATCCCCTGGAGGCGAGCTGGTTCAAATGGCAAACCAAGCTGCTCAAAGCCATGGGTACAGCTTACATTGACGCCGGGCAAATCCGCGTAATCAACGTGCAGCCGAAAGTTTCCATCGCCGAAGTAACGTTCTCCTGCGCTGCCTACATGCAACGTGGCGACATCGTGGTTCCCTATCAAGATCGTCCGGCTCCTCCCTACAAAGACGCCTCCGTGTTTGATCATTTTGCTCCGGTCAGCGGAAAACCGGTGGCCATGGTTGTGACAGGAGCAGGGTTCCACCAAGTTTCTGGCAGAAATGATGCGGTTTACGTGAATCTGGGAACGTCGCAAGGCGTCAAGATCGGCGACTATTTCCGGTTCTTCCGCTACGAAGGCTCCATGGCCGAAACCGCGCCGCAAACCAAGGGTTATCAGTACAAACTCTACGGATTCGGCAGCACCCCGGTTCGCTATGAATGGAATGACTTGCCTCGGGAAGTTGTAGGAGAAGGCATCGTTCTAAATGTCAGTCACAATTCTTCGACCGTCTTGATTACTTACAGCACGCTTGAAGTCTATGCCGGCGACTATGTGGAGATCGAATAGCCAGGTCCAACTCATCTAGAGTCCTCGAGGCCCGTTGCGGTTTTCTGCCGCGCGGGCCTTTTTTATTGATTGGACGGGGTCTCAGAGGGGAACAGCGTCCTGCGGTTTTTCCTGGTTTTCCATCATGCGCAGCTTGCGCCGTTGTTTGATCCGGTCATCCAGGTGACCCCAGAACTTCAGGAAATACTGTCCGGCAGAAATCAAGGCGCTGATCACCACCAGCCAGAGTAGCGTCTTCGAGAGCGGGTTGAGCGACGGATGCCTGGCGCCAAGGATCAAAACCGCAACAGCACAGACCTGCAAAACCATTTTGGTCTTGCCGAGCACCGAAGCTGCTATGGTGAACCCTTCGGCGGATGCTATATTGCGCAAACCAAGGACCGTAAATTCCCGACCGATGATGATCACCACCATCCAGGCAGGAACCAGATGCATATCCACGAGAGACACAAAAGCCGCAGAGATCAACAATTTGTCGGCGATAGGATCCAGTAAAATGCCAAGCGTCGTCACTTGGAGACGGCGGCGGGCGAAATATCCATCCGCCCAGTCGGTTGCCGCGGCCATCAGCAGCACCAGCACACCCCAGAATTCAAAATGCATGGAAAAACCCCACAGTTCGACGTTCGGACTGCGGGTTAGCAGAACCACAATTAAGACGGGAACGAAAAAAATGCGTAGAACCGTGAGCGAATTGGGAAGATTCATTGGCACTTGACGATGAATGGACGCGTCAATGGCTCCATTCACCGCCGCGCCTCACTATAGCCTCCGGTTCGGCATGCGTCAATGTCCCTGAAGCCTGCAAACGCATCAGGCGGCAGTACTTCCAGGTAAACAAGGATCGTACGATTTCCAAGTGCAGATCGCCGCGGCGGTCCTAACCGGGCACCCTGCAATCTGTGCAAATGTCTCCGCATCTATTGCAATTAAAGGATTTACGCGAATCATAACGGTGCCTTGAATGCGCCTGTAAGCGGTTTTATATCAACGGCTTACAAAGAAATACTATGTTAATATGGGAAATAGCATCATTTTGCGGGAAATTGTCGCAGACCGCGGCGGGACTTTCCACAATATTTTCCACAGGACCTGGCCGCTTTCGCGTTCCCGAGGAGTTGCCAGAATCCGCGAAAATCACCTGAAAACACACGACTTGTGCGGCCTTTACCGATGAGATACTACGAGCCTTTTCTGCGCTGCGCATTCAAACCATGCGCGGGCCGCGCAGCAAGCGTACCGGAAGCAAAAACATCGCGCGAAGAAGTGAAAATACGCCGTGAACGGCGATGCCGGCGAGGCGAAACGGCAGCGTGATGAGCCAGACGATGGGAAAAAGCACCACGGCCAGCAGCGCCACAGGCCAGCAGAGGATCAGCAAGATGCACCAGAGAAGAAAAGCTACCATGGATTTCACCTCAGTCTATGTTACGTTGCGGCGCGTCGGGAAGTTCCCTTTTCTGTAAATTCTGAGAGATGCAGCCGCCGGGCAATCGACTGCGGCACTTCGGCGTCTAAAAGCATTTCATGCTCATCGATTCTAGAATGAAGCACGCGACCCAGGGCGTGAATCAGCGCAAGCGTTCGCCCCTCGGCCATCGGAATGCGCAAGGACAATGGAACAAGTGGATCGGTTGGCATTTCCGCATCCATGCGACGGAGCAAATCGTCGATCCCTTCACCGGTCATTCCAGATACCAGGATTGGACCGCCGTCGGTCCTGGACTTTCGATTGCCCGCGCGAACAATTGCCTGCTTTTCGTCTGGTTCAAGGCGGTCCACCTTGTTGAGCACGTGAAGTTTTTGGCGGTCGGAAACGCCCAGATCCCGAAGAATCTTGTCGACTTCTTCTTCCAGTTCGCAGTGGCGTGGATTTGAAACATCGCTGACATGAAGAATCAGTGCTGCTTCCTGGACTTCTTCCAGGGTTGCGCGAAATGCCGCTAGCAAAGGCTTCGGCAAGTCCCGTATAAAACCAACCGTGTCGGAAACCAGAACGCGGCGATTAGAGGGCAGGCGTAAAGCACGAATCGTCGGATCAAGCGTCGCAAACATGCGTGAAGAGACGAAAACTTCAGCGCGGCTGAGGGCATTGAAAAGAGTGGACTTTCCGGCGTTGGTGTAGCCTACCAGGGCGATCGTTCCCAAAGGAACCGAGTTCCGTGCTTCCCGGCGCAGGGCCCGTTGCTTTCGTACATTTTCAATGCCAGCCTGGATTTTGCTGACGCGGTCGCGAATGCGGCGACGGTCGGTCTCCAGCTTTTTTTCGCCAGGGCCGCGGACGCCGATGCGCCCGGCGGCGCCGCCGCCACCTTTTCCGCCGAGACGCGACATGGAGCTGCCTTTGCCGGTCAAACGCGGCAGCAGGTAGTTCAATTGCGCCAGCTCCACCTGCAACTGGCCTTCGCGGCTGCGCGCATGGCGTGCAAAAATGTCGAGAATCAGCTGGGTGCGGTCGATCACACGGCATTCTGTAACTTCTTCGATGTTTCGTTGCTGTACCGGCGACAAGTCACAATCGAAAATAATCAGCGCTGCATCGTGGGCGATGGTTTCCGCGCGAATTTCATCGAGTTTTCCGCGTCCCACCAGAGTGGCGGGATCCGGAGCATCGCGTATCTGAAAAATCGTGGAGGCGATTTCCGCGCCAGCGCTTTTGGCAAGCTCCACCAGCTCTTCGAGCGATTCGCGGCCCTGTTCGCCGAGGGGAAGCCCCGGCAAACGGCGAATACGCTTCCAGCCAAGCCCAACCAAAACGGCGCGCTCCGCGGACGAAACTTTGTGAGGGCTAGTTTTTGTCACTGAGGCGAACCTGAGTCATCGTGCGAATCGAGCCGGATGGGGCGAGGCGAACTGCCGCGGCTTCCTGAGTTGGATTATACCCTTCTCTGGTCTTGAGGGCGAAAATCGAAAAAAAGGTGGCCGGTCCGTTTCCGGTTACCCGGCTATGCGGTCAAGTGGAATTGCTGCCGGGTTGCCCGCAGTGCGACGGGAATCGTCCACACGATGCTGATATGCCATTTCGGCGTCGCCATTTTTCGGGGGTCCGTTCGCGCACTCGGGAACGGCGCTTCCGGAGAAACTGAATCCAAGGTCAATCCCCGGCAGACACTGCCTCGCGCCTTCAAAAAAGCCTCGAGACAGCAGATTCCAAGCGGAAGTATTGGGGGGGGCCGGGCGCAACCTGCACCCTAGAATCCAGCAAGAGCCAGAACTTAAGACTACGAACTGTCGCGCCGCTAGGGTTTTCTTGCCGCCAACTCTTCCAAACTCGGATAGGAGGACGACGGCACGAAAGTGCGCTCCGGTGGTTGCGCTCCGTCTCGCATGGCGTTCACCAGCATCTCCAGCGCAGTGCCCGCAGTCGCGGAAGTAACCGCTGCGGCATGCAGGACACGTTTATCCACGAGCGGTTTGGTTTGGCGAAGAGTGCCCGTGCCCACATGCGGCACGCCGAACCATTTATCGCGTTCTGAAATTTCCGAGTGGGCCTGAAAGGCTTTTCGGGCCGCCGTGATGAAATCTGAACCTTGTGAGGAAATCAGTTGCGTGCCGGCCGCTCGGACCGTCGACAATCGCAGCCAGGAACTAAGCGAATTGCACGCGCTGTCTTCATTCCACATCATGTTCAATGTCTTTAGTTGGATGTTCCCGGGCTTCGTACTTTCCATCCCTTCGGTGCGTTTGCAAGCCAATGAATTCGTGGATGGCCCGCGCAGGTAGAGAACGGAGCCGCCTTGAGGCAAAAGCGCGCCCATCTGCCGCCCCTGAATGCGGCCAATTTCCACGTGATCTTGGGAAACCGTGAACACTGGAGCCTTCGATTTCCCGCGTAGTGCTCCGAGGTAGTCGACGCTCGCATTGCTGATCACCCATCCAATGCCGGCCGCCACCGCTGCCGCAGCCACCTGCGGCAACCCCGTGGGGCTCGCTGGCTCGATAATGATGCCATCCGGAAGCGGAGTAGAACGAGATTGCAATATTTGCAGCAATTGCTGGCTTTGAATGATCGGATCGCCTTTGGCCAGGTACACCTGCAGTTCAGCACCCAGCCGCTCCGCCGCTGCCTTCGCGGCCTCCGCCTGTTCGTGCAGATAGCTGGTGTCGCTCGGAAGCGACAATACGATCTTCAGTTTTTTCATCCTGTTTTCCCGAGGATAAAGGATTCGCGTCCCCCAATTGTGCCTGTAAGGGAGGGGCAGCGGGCATCTACGATAACGTTTGAAACCTATTCACTAATAGATTCTGGAGCAAACATCCGGCGCCCGGACCATTCCGTTCGCTCGGGTGCCGCCAGGCACCGTATTTTGCGTAACAAAGTACTTGATACCAAGAAGTCACGGCCTATTCTGGATGCGTTTGCAGGCGGGGCAGGAGCTTTCCAGTGGACCCGGGCAATCCGATGCCATCGCCAGGGACCGGCAGAGGTTCCGGGGGGCGAGGGCCTGTGAAGCGGATCGTTTTTCCCTAGATTGAATTTTTATGGCGCAACCATTGCAAAGAATCGTTTTGAATTTGCACTTCATCGCCGAAACCGGCCAGCCAGTGGATTGCTTGCTCTCTGCGGAACCAAGTTAGTTGGCGCTTAGCGTATTGGCGCGTCGCTTGTTGAATGGAGGCGCGCGCAGTTTCCAACGTTTGGCGGCCCAGATTGACTTCACGCAATTCTCGGTAGCCGATAAATTGAAATGGTTTTGCGGTTGCGGGGAGTCCGCTGGCGATGAGACCGCAAACTTCACTCATCCAGCCGCGCGCCAGCATGGAGTCCGTTCGCGCATGGATTCGCTCATAAAGAACTTCGCGACCTGGCTGTAATCCAAGTTTCAGAATTCGCCATCCTTGCAAAGGGTTGCGTCCCGCGCGGTGGACCTCAGACAAGGGCCGCTTGGTCAGAAGACACACTTCAATGGCCCGAATCAGTTTCTGTTCGTCCTGCGCCGCAATTTTGCTCGCTGTCTCCGGGTCCATCTTCTGCAAGATGCGATGCAAATGACCTGCAGGATGCTTGTTCATACTCTGTCGCAGTCGTTCGCGAACCTCTTCTGAACGTTGCGGGACCTCCGCTAGCCCTTCAAGCAAGGCGCGCAGGTAAAGGCCCGTGCCGACAGTGAATATTGGCAACTTGCCACGCGTTTTCAGATCTGCGAGAACAACGAGCGCGCGTTCCCGGTACCCCCCTGCGGTGGCCTCTTCGGTGGGAGCGAGAACATCCATCAAGTGATGCGGAATCCCGCGACGCTCCACCGCATCCGGCTTCGCCGTTCCAATGTCGAATCCGCGATAGAGTTGTGTGGAGTCGCACGCCACCACTTCGCCGTTCAATTGTTCTGCCAGCCAAACTCCAAGCGTGGACTTCCCAGACGCTGTCGGTCCGACAATCACAACAAGCGGCGATTGCGATGAAACATCACTCATGATTTTCTATCGAAACAGGATCTGGCGCGTCCGGAAAACCGGCACCACAAGCGCCTTTGCGGCCAGCATAGCTCTGCCCGGGACGTACTCGTGTTGTCGCTTCGCTAGTGCGCGTAATCAATCGGAAGGTTGTAATAATACGTGAATCTCAGCTCAATGTAAGGCCTTTTGAACGCTGAAGGCAGCGGTTCGAAGGGATTCGAAGAGCGAATCGAGGACACCGCTGCGCGGTCCAGCGGTTCTTTTCCCGATGTACGCATGAGCACCGGGTCACCTGTCGGCACAGAACCATTCGTCATGATTTTGAAATCCAGCGAGACAACGCCGCGGTCTCCTAGCTTTGCCGACTCCGGCATTACCGCAAACCAGTTTTGTTTGACGCTGGCATAGACGCGCGCCAGATAGCTGTCGAAATCCACGCCATCTGTGGGGGTAAGCATCTGCAGTCCTGCGCCTGCCGTACCTTGCCCGGGACC
>DATHFT010000006.1:0-12421 GCA_035317965.1 Saccharimonadales bacterium (SeqCode)
CGCGAGAGGCGTGGGAAAGACGACCGCGGCGCGCATTCTGGCGAAGGCTTTGAATTGTGTAAATGGTCCTACAGCGGAGCCGTGCGGCGTTTGCGATTCGTGCAAGGAGATTGCGCAAGGGACTTCGCTCGATGTGATTGAGATTGACGCGGCGTCGAATCGCGGCATTGATCAGATCCGCGAGCTGCGCGAGATGGTGCGTTATGCTCCCGCGGCTTCGCGGAGCAAAGTGGTGATACTGGACGAAGCGCATATGTTGACGGGCGAAGCGTCCAATGCGCTGCTGAAGACTCTAGAGGAACCGCCGGATCGCGTGGTGTTCGTGATGGCAACAACCGAGCCGGAAAACCTGGTGGATACGATTCGGTCGCGGTCGCAGCATTTTCATTTTCGGGCGCTGACGTTTGCGGAGATTACCGGACGGCTCGAGGAAATTGCCAAGCGGGAGAATCTGAAGATTGAGGCGGGCGCCCTGGCGGTGATTGCACGGATGGCGGAGGGAAGTCTGCGCGATGCGCTCTCGCTGCTGGAACAAGCGCGCGCGTATTGCGGGGATTCGATCCCGGACAAGGAAGTGCGGGAATTGCTGGGTGTGGTGCCGGAAGATGCCTTGAATGAGCTAGTGGGCGCGATTGCGGAGGCTTCGGCAGATCGCGCGCTGGGTTTGGTGCATACGTTCCAGAAAGAGGGCCGGAACCTGCAGCATTTTTGTCGCGAAGCCATTCGGCATATACGGAACCTGTTGATTGCGCGGGTGTGCGGAGCGAATTCGGATTTGATTGCGGCCACGCCGGATCAGCGGCCCGCGCTGGAAAAAGCGGCAGCACAGTTTAGTGAAGAGGACTTGACGCGCTTTTTTCAGATTTTGCTGCAGACCGATGACGATTTACGGAGGAAGCCGGATGCGCGCGTACATTTGGAAATGGGGCTGTTGCGACTGATTAACGCGCGCCGGCTGGCACCGATGGAAGAGCTGCTGGCGGAGATCAAGGGTGGGACATCCGGCGGAGGAGCGAGCTATGGCGGCACCGCGCGAGCGGCGCAAGCCAGTGCCCTTCCACCCTTTGCCAAAAATGCATCGGCGAGCGCTTCGGCAGCGTCTTCTACATCGGCTTCGCCTTCACCGTTTGCTCCTGCGGTGCAGAGCGCGGCTGCAGGATTTCGAACTTCGTCATTTTCTCCGTCACGGGCGGAAACAAAAACGGAAACGACTTCGACATTCGCTTTGCCGTCGAAGACAGAGTCAAAAACACCTTCTATATTTTCTGCCCCTGCGCTCGGGTCTCCGGCAGATTCCTCAGCTCCAGAGAAGCCACAGCCGCAGGCAACCAGCGTCGAAGGCGAAGCTGCTGCTGCCAAAACGGAAGCGCCACAATTGCTGTCGAACGGAATCAGTGAAGAGCAGATCGCGCAGATCAAAACCGTGATTGAGGGGCAGCAGAAGTTTTTGGGAAATCTGCTGGAGCAGAGCAGCCGGTGGGAACTGGAAGGCAGTGAGATGCGGATTTATTTTCCGATGGACAAGCGTTCGTTCGCGGAAATGATTGAGAGCAAAGACTCGCTGGAAAAGATTCGGGCTGCTTCGAGCACAGTACTAGGGCGGGCTGTGCGGGTCTGTGCTAAGCTGGAAGCGGTTGCAGTTTCAAGTGCGGCGGCGGTTTCTAGTTCGCAGGAATTGCGAGCGCAGTTTGAGCGGGATCCCATGGTGAAGTCGATGATGCAGCGGTTTGGCGGAAAGATTTCAGAAGTTCGGCGCGGATAATTTTACGCGCAGGACCCACAAGCGACGAGAGCAGTAGCAGCACGAGGGAATAGAAAGAATGGAAGTCGGCGCACTACAACAGATGCTTTCCAAGTTTCGGCAGATGCAGGAAGATCTGCAACGCCAGGTGAACAACGTTTCTGTCGAAGCGACGGCGGGCGGCGGCATGGTTACCGTGAAGATGAACGGACAGAAGCAAGTGCTGGACGTGAAAATCGAGCCGGATGTTTTTGCGAACAAAGATCAGGAGATGTTGCAGGATTTGGTGCGCGCAGCAGTGAACGAAGCGTCGCGGCGCGTCGATGATGAACTCGCGAATCAGATGAAAAACATTTCGGGCAATATCCCCGGGATGGCTGGATTGAAGATCCCGGGTTTGTTCTAGGTTCACCCGCTCGCCTGCAGCCCCTGCAACAAATATACTGCGCCCCAAAGTCAATTTATTTCACCGATTGCCCGTTGCATAGACCATTTCGAATGCTGAAGCTAGCTCATTCGTAGCGCAGGGCGACGAGGGGGTCGACTCTGCTGGCACTGCGGGCCGGGAATAGGCACGCGGCGAGGGCGACCAGGACTACAAGGCTCACGACAGCGGCAAATGTCAGCGTATCGGTCGGAGAAACGCCCCAGATCTGGCTGGCGAGGAAGCGGGTCAGCGCGACACTGACCGCAAGGCCGATAACAACTCCGGCGACGACGAGGTACATTCCTTCCTGCAGGACGGTTCTTAGAATGCTCGATTGCTGTGCGCCGAGCGCCATGCGAATGCCGATCTCGCGCGTCTGCAGGGAGACGTTGTAAGCCATTACGCTGAAGATTCCGACGAGCACCAGCAGCAAACCGATTCCCGCCAACGGAGCGAATCCGGCGAGACCAAAGCGCGGAGCCGAATAGGTCAACTTGTTGAAAGTGTCCTGGAGTGGGCCGAATTCCCAGAAAATTTGTTCGCGATCAATGGACCAAATCTGCTCCTGCACGGCGCGCATGTAGGAGGCTGCATCGGACTTTGTTTTTACGAGCAAAATACCCCCACCCTCGATTGTGTATGGAACGAAGGCCATCGGAAGCGCGGCGACCTGAGGGCCGAAGTTCTTGGCGTCCTGGATGACCCCAACGATTTGAAAATAGGCATCAGGAGGCGTCCGGGAGTGCTGGTCAAATGCTTTTACTTTGATTTGCAATCCAACCGGATCCTTGTCCGGGAAAAAGGTGCGCGCCATTGTTTGGTTTATGACTGCGACGTAGCGAGCGGAATTCATGTCGTCCTGAGTAAGCCAGCGGCCACGCTGCACGCGGAGCTCGAGAGTTCGCAGCAGGCTTTCGCTGCAACCATCGAATCCTGCTTCTTCATAGCGAGTTGCACCGGCTGCTGCGGCCTGCCGCCGACCTCCGGGGTTGTATCCAGGCAATGAATTGTTCACGGCGACTTCGGCCACGCCAGGCAATTGTTTCAATCGTTGCACAACTTTTTCCTGAATGTCTTCGTCTTGCTGGGCGGAGCGATTGCGGGGAGGACCAAATGCGAGCAACAGAACGTTTTCGGGATTGAAGCCAAGTTCAACATGCGTAAGGAGAAAGAAACTCCGCATCATCAGTCCGGCTCCAACCAGCAGGACGATCGAAAGCGCCACCTCGGCGACAACAAGTGCGTTGCGCAACCGTCCGTGACGATACCCTCCGCCAGTTCCCTTGCTACTACCGACAAGTTGCGGTTGCAAATCAGTGCGAGCGGTGTGCAATGCAGGCGCAAGCCCGCACAGGAGTGTGGTGAGCACGGTGACGCCGATGGCAAACAACAAAACGAAGCCGTTCAATCCAATTACAACTTCGCCGCCAGCGCTGACTCCTTTGTGCGGAATGGCCTCGGAGACTGCTTTCATGCCCCAGAGAGCAAATACGCAGCCGAGCGCGCAGGCGCCGCCCGCCAGCACAAGGCTTTCGACAAGCAATTGGCGAATAAGCCGTCCTCGCGTGGCTCCCAAAGCCGAACGCACGGCAATTTCCTTTTCACGAATTGTCGCGCGCGCCAGCAGCAGGTTGGCGACGTTACTACAGGCGATCAGCAGCAGAATCGATACGGCGGCTAGCAGGGCGTACAACATGTCCTTGATGCCAAAGTGAGACGTTTCTCCCCCACCCGCAGAGCCGATGCCCCATGCGCCAAACAAGAAATTGGCAGCAGATTGCACTCTGATGCGGAAATGTTGAGGAAAATCTTGCGAGTGCGCCTTTGCCAGACCTTGAAGAATGACATCGAGATCAGCTGAAGCTGTTTCCGGCGATATGCCCGGCTTCAGTCGCATCATGACCGTCCCGACTGAGGTGACCGCTTCCTTGCCGACCGTTCCAGACGCTTCGGTTATGGGCAGCCAAACGCGCACGAGCGCACCAAACGCCTGAAAACGCGGCGGCATGATTCCAATCAGCGTTCGCGGTTCGCCATTTACGAAGAAATTTTTGCCGAGGATATTTGGATCGCTATTGAAGTCGGCGATCCATGATTTATGGCTCAGCACGAAAACAGCGGGGGCCCCGGCAACTCCATCTTCTTTTCTGAGGCCGCGGCCCAAGAGCGGAGGGACACCGTAGAAGTCAAAGGCGTTGGAGGTGACTGGAGCGCTGTAGAGCTGATGTGCCGTGTGGCCGTTGCTAACCAGCACAATGCTTCGGCCAAAACCGATAATGTCTTCTAGGACATGGTTTTGCGCGCGAACCGCAGCAATGTCGGCGAGTGTACATTCCAGAGGGGATAAAGATTCTCCAGAAAACCGACTGGACTCGGGGCTGGCGAATAAAAGCACTGCCAGACGGTTTGCATCTTTGGCCGCGAAGGCATTGAAGAGAAAATTGTAGAACGCACTGAAGGCGACCGTAGACGCGCCGATTCCGAGAGCAAGTGTAAAAACGGCGACGAGGGAGAATTTGCGGTCTTTGCGCAGGTTGCGGAGGGCGTAGCGGAAGTCGCGGGCCAGGTCGTCGAGGCGGGTTTCCCAGCGGGTATCGCGGATTTCCTCTTTGACTCGTTCAAGGCCGCCAAATTCGAGGCGCGCGCGGCGACGAGCTTCGTCCGGAGACACGCCGTTTGTGATGTAGGAGGCGATTTGTTGCTCGATATGGAATTGCAATTCTCGGTCGAGTTGCGTTTCCAGGCGGGACTTGTGGAATAGGCGACCGAGCCAGCTCATTGATCGAACTCCTCTCAGCCAAACCGTCACTCAACTGTTCTGAGGATCAGCGCGACGGCGTCTGACATTTTTTCCCAGTTCAGGACCTCGGTCTCCAATTGCTTGCGGCCTGTTTTGGTCAGCGAATAGAACTTGGCTTCCCTGCCGGTCTCGGAGTCTTTCCATTCCGATTGCAGCCAGCCACGGTCTTCGAGCCGATGGAGCGCGGGATAGAGCGAACCTTGGTGGACCTGGAAGAAATCCTTTGAAAGTTGTTGCAGGCGCTGGGCGATGGCATAGCCGTGGGTCTGCTCGAGTGCGACGATCTTAAGGATGAGCATGTCGAGAGTACCTTTGAGAAATTCTGTCTTGTCCGCCGCCATCGTTACACCTAGAACTCATACCTATATGTTCTACCTATAGGCCTGAACTTGGCGGCTGTCAAGAAATATCGCAGAGTCTGCGGGGCAATTTGGCGCTGGACTGCTGGGCGGAGAGGTTGGCAGACTCTTGAACATGAACATCCAACCGTTTCGCATTGAACACTATTTTGCGAAGTACGAATTTTCGGCGAAGTATCTACTGTCGAGCTCGGACATGGAGTCGCGACAAGTGCAGGAACTCTTTGCTCTTGAGCCGGGATCCCAGGAACTGTTTCTCCAGCAGTGGTGCGGCTATACCGAAGCTGCAGGCGCCCCCGGGATGCGGGAGGCTGCGGCCCACATCTACAAGAATATTTCACCTGACAATACGCTCATCGTTTCCTGCGCGGAGGAAGCGATTTTTGTGCTGTACCACGCGCTCGTCAGCGCGAGTGATCATGTAATTGTGGAAACTCCTTGTTATGAAAGCGCCCTCGAGGTGGCGCGGAGCACCGGGGCCCAGGTCAGCCAGTGGCGACGACGAGGCGAAAACAGCTGGGCGCATGACTTGACTGCGTTGCGGAAGTTGCTCCAGCCCAATACGAAAGTCATGTACATCAATACGCCGCACAATCCAACGGGGCTCATTATGCCGCGGCCCGTGTTTGACGAAGTGCTGCAGGTGGCACGGGAGCGCGGGATTATCGTTTTCTGCGACGAGGTTTACCGCGAACTTGAACACCAGCCGGGGACGCGGCTTCCGGCTGCTTGTGAGGTCAATGAAAACGCGGTAAGCCTGGGCTCGATGAGCAAGACTTACGGGCTCGCCGGGCTGCGACTCGGGTGGCTGGCGACACGCGACGCGAAAACGATTCAGGACTGCCTGGATTTCAAGTACTACACGACGATTTCCAATAGCGCGCCGAGCGAATTTCTTGCAGCGCTGGCACTGCGGCACCGGGAAGTTTTGGTCAAGCGGAATCTGGAAATTGTCGGCAGGAATCTTACGCTGCTGAGTGCCTTTTTTGAAAAACATTCGCACTTGTTTTCCTGGACCGCACCCAACGGCAGTCCGATCGGGTTTGTAAAATTCGAGGGCAAGAGGGACGTTTTTGAATTTTGTGAAGATCTGGTGCAGAACGCGGGCGTGATGCTGCTGCCCGGGACGGTTTACGACGAGGCCAAGTACATCCGCTTTGGTTACGGGCGCAAGAATATGCCGGAAGCGCTTGAAAGATTTGCGGACTACCTGCAGGCCGAGGCCTAGCCGGAAGCGGACGCAATGTGGCGTGCCCCTTCTGGATCGTCAGGAGCCGGACCTGGTGCACGAGACGGATACCGCTCAGTCGTAAAGAGTTAGGAAACAGTCGCAAATTAATAATCGGCGGGAAGGCTTCTGTGCTATACTGACTTTGCGCTTAATACCTCGGTTGTGTTGTGCGGTCCCTCTGGTGCAGTAGCTGATCTGAGAATCCCCGCCTGCAGTCTTCTCCGTACGTTTTCAGCGTAATCTAAAACAGACTGGCACTGTAAGTTGCCGGCCCGCCGTGAGTTTGTGTGCGCGCTGAAACAACTTCCTCCAGCAAGAAAGTAATAAATGTCTAATGTTTCTGTAATTCACTCGGAACTTCGTTCCGAATCTCGTATGGAGTCTGCTGTCGCGAAATCAAGCGCGGCCGTTCCTGCAGAACGCGTGGCGCCAGCCGCCCGCACTTCTGAGAAATTTGAAAAATTTGCGGATATGCCGTTGTCCGCCTATGTAAAAGAAAAGCTGACCTCGGTGAAGTTTGCAGTTCCGACTCCGGTGCAGGCTGCGGCGATTCCTCATGCTCTGGAAGGCAAGGATGTCCTCGCTACGGCGCAAACGGGAACCGGCAAAACTCTCGCCTTTTTGATTCCCGTGATGGAGCAGCTGCTGAAGCCCAATGCGCCGGGCATCAACGCACTCGTGCTCGTTCCTACACGCGAATTGGCGATGCAAGTTGTGGATCAATACAACGCGCTGCGCGGCAAGCTGCTTTTGCCGGCCGCTCTGGTTGTTGGCGGATTGTCCGAAGGAGCGCAGCTCCAGGCGATTCGCAAGGGCGCGCGTCTGATTGTCGCAACCCCCGGACGTCTTGAAGATTATCTCGATCGCCGCTTGTTCCATTTCAATTCCCTGCGGATTCTGGTGCTCGACGAAGCCGACCGCATGCTCGACATGGGCTTTTTGCCCGCGATCAAGCGCATCGTTGCGATTTTGCCGAAAGAACGCCAGACGATGTGCTTCTCCGCGACGCTAGAAGGCGATATGGCGCGGGTTGTCAAGGACTACATGCGCAACGCCGTACGTCTCACCTTCGGCTCCACATCGAAACCCTCCGACAGCGTGAAGATCCAGGCGTATGAAGTGGCTGCGGATCGCAAGATGGAAATGCTGCAACGGCTCATTTCCAAGGATACGGGAAAGTGCCTGGTTTTCGCGCGCACCAAGCGCGGAACCGACCGTATTGCTGAAGGACTGAATCGCAAGGGCTATTCCGCCGCGATGATTCACGGAGATCGTTCACAATCGCAGCGCACGACAGCGCTGACCGGCTTCCAGCAGGGACGCTTTAATATCCTGGTGGCAACCGATGTGGCGTCACGCGGAATTCACGTGCAGGATATCGCTCATGTCATCAATTACGATTTGCCGGAAGTCGCGGAGAATTTTATTCACCGCGTCGGCCGCACCGGCCGCAACGGAAGCACAGGCCTCGCGACCACGCTTTTCGTCAAGGAGCAGCGTTCAGAACTGTTTCAACTCGAGCGTTCACTCGGCATCAAGATGGAACGCATGAAGCCGGATGACAGTCCGATTCCGCCGCCTCCGCCGCGCGCGCCAGAATTCAAGCAGTCTGCTCCAACGCTGCGCCATGAACGGCGTTCGTTTGGCAGTCCTTCGCGTTTTGAAAACAATCGTCCCGGAAGTGGCCGACGTGAAGGAAACAGCCGCGACGGCAATCGCCGCGACAGCGGCTACGGCTTTCGGCAGCGCCAGAATTCGCGCGGTGACCGTGATCGCAAACCGACTTCGTCCCATTCGGGAAATGCGCAGGGTCAACGGCCGGTAAATCTGCCACGCATCGAATCTTCCCAGCGTCCGCAGCAGCGTTTCGTACTGCCTGGGGAGGTTCTACAATCTCAGATCGAAAGCTAGTTTGGTTTTTTGCCGGACTGGCGCGGCGGCTCGAACGTGGCTTCAAACTCCTTGAAGCGGCGTTCGAGTTGCCATTGTTGTCTGGCTTTTTCGCTGGAGTTTAGAAATTCCCCGCACCTAGCTGACGGTTTTGCCAGCCCGATGGCGTCCTTCGTGCAATCCGGGTGGACCGCTAAAAACACGTCGCTGCCCTTCCACAAACTCTGTCCGGGCAAAAAACTGTGCTCCAACCCCGTGCGAACCATTTTTTTGAGGTCCGCATAGGTGAGGTTGTAGGTTTGCACCGCGCGTACAAATTCATGCGTCAAATCAATGCGCGAAACGCCTTCATCATCGGTGGAAAGCGCGACGGGCACTCCGTATCTTCGGTAGATCGGAAAGGGATGATCCTTGCCGCTGACGCCGAGAATCAGATCATTGCTCGAAAGGTTGACCTCAACCATCACATGCTTCGCCGCCATTTCCCCAAGTAGTCCGGCGGGTCGGTCTTCGTACATTACATCGACACCATGGCCGATTCGTTCGGCACCGGCAACCTCAAGTGCCAGACGGATGTGGCAGCAGAGACCTTCCGGCGGGACCAGCCCCGGCGCGATTTCTCCCGCGTGCAGGGTGACGTGGACTTTAGGATAGTGTTTGCGGAAAAAGGCGACCATGCGCATATGCAGCGCATAGTCATTCATCGACGTGTAGCCGTCTTCCGGCATGACATAGTTGATACCCACAAAACGTGGATCGGCAGAGGCCACTTCAAACGCCACCAGCGTCTGCGCGAAAACGAATTGCTTCGGCAACCCGCGCAGGATTTGGAACAAATACCGGATTTCGACTTTGCAGGCAGGCATCGCCTGCGGCGAATCGCAGTGCTCGCGCTGTTGGCGCAGCGCTTCCATTCTCGTGATTTCATCAGAAGCGGCGCGGACGTCATCGCGCAAATCAGCTTCGAGCAGTTTTGTCCGAAAATTCTCAAAATCGTCCTGCCAGCCCATTTTTTCGGCCAGGGCCACCTCGTGACCGGTCTTCGGTGTGTGCAGCAGCTCCAGGTATTGTTCGTTTTGTGCGGCGGCCCGCGAAGCTACTTCGTCCAGCCATTCGCCGTTGTGCCTCCGGTCGATGCCATTCATTTTGGCGAACGCATCAAAGAAATGATCGTGCCCGCTTACGCCTGCCGAAGGGACGAAGCTGCGCATCGAGAACGAATTCACCAGCGCGTCGTACAAATGCTGATCCGCCAATGCATTGGCCGCAGGAACTCTTCCCGGTCCGCAGACGGGCTGGGGCGGCTGGCTCATGGTCATGGCTACGGATTTTGCAAACGCCAGCGCTGCGAGGTCCACGCAAAGGTTGTCCTCGACGCCCGCGCGGATTAAGGATTCCGCATAAACGGCGCCGCCCAGATGCACATGCAAGTCCGCACCCTTGGGCATGCGCGATAGAAAATTGCGCAGTTCCGGTGGACTGCCGCGTACTGCGTCCAGGGCTTTCATGGTGCGGGTTTCTGCCGCGTTGCGTGCAGCGGCGGCTGTTTCTGTCTCACCGTCAGCAAGGGCGAAGGGACCGAACGCCAGGGCACATAGAACAGGAATTGCGGCACGGAACCGAAATAACTTCATAAGCGACGATACCTCGAGCATTTCGCGACTCTAGCATAGTCATCCAGTGGCCCCACAAGCTGGCAAATTTGCGCAGGACGCATCCCTGTGCTACACATGATTCATGCCTGATTTTGCTGCTCCTGTTGAACGCCTTATTGATGAATTAAAACACCTGCCTGGAATTGGACAAAAAACCGCGCAACGCCTGGCGTTTCATTTGTTGCGTGCGGCGCCGGAAGACGCCCTGGCGCTGGCCAACGCCATCCGCGACGCAAAGGAAAAAATCCGCGAGTGCTCCACCTGCCACAACATCACCGACAATGACCCGTGCCATTATTGCGTAGGGGCAAACCGAAACAAGAAAATGATCTGTGTAGTCGAAGAAGCCCACAACATCATGGCCGTTGAGAAAACGCGCGCTTATCAGGGCATGTATCACGTGTTAGGCGGTTCCCTGTCCCCCCTCTCCGGACGCGGCCCGGAGCAACTGAAATTGAAATCGCTGATCGAACGCCTGAAGGGCGGCACGGTGGAAGAAATCATCATTGCCACCAACCCCACTGCCGAAGGCGAAGCGACCGCCGTCTACATTTCCAAGCTCCTCAAGCCGCTCGGGGTGCGGGTGACCCGCATCGGAGTAGGCATTCCGGTCGGCGCCGACCTTGAATACGCCGATGAAGTCACCATGATGAAGGCCATGGAAGGCCGCAGAGACCTGTAAAGCCTGCAAGGTCTAGCAGTTAGAAATCAGCCCTCCGGGCGCGCGTTCCGTCGCCGCCTGCTCGCCTGGCTCCTGGCCGTCCCACCCGCGGTTTTCGCGACCGCGCGCCAAACTCCGCTGCTAGTACGCCTAGGCCCCTCTAGCCAAGTCTATTTTTTCAGTATAGAGTCTGTCTCCCGCGGAGTCTGTTCCCCGCCGCTTGGACCGCAGCCACACTCTGGCTGACAGGAGGTGCGCTATGCCAAATCTGGCGCACTACATGACCCAGTATGATCACGAACACGAGTCTGCCTGGAATAAGTTTTTTCACGGTATCGGCATCCCCATGATTTTTGCCGGAATTATTCTTCTGGTTCTTATGAAATGGATTTGGGGCGCGAGCTTTTTTATGGGTGGATGGATGTTCTTGTTTTTGGGCCACCGGATTGAAGGAAATCATCCGGCGTTTTTTCAGGGTGCGGTTTATCTGCTTGTTGGTCCGATATGGGTAGCGAAGGAAGCATGGATGTTCCTGACGGGGACGCGCCGTAAGCCAGCGGAAACGACTTCAGCGAGCAGTTCGGCGGGCAGCTTGAACAATCAATCGTAGCGATAGTGTGCAAACGCTCGCAAGAAATCTAAGAGACGGCGGCGGTATCCATGGATGAGCTGGGCGGCAATTTTGCCGACGAGAATAATGAAATGATGCCGGAAAGCGCAGCAAACGCCAGCACGGAACTTCGGAAGCGGCGCAGTACCCGCATCGTACAAGCTGTTCCCGTGCTGGTCACCGGCGTGGACGCGCTCGGGCGTCCTTTTAGCGAGCGCACCTCCACGTTGATTATCAATTGCCACGGGTGCCGTTACCAATCGAAGCACTATGTCCTGAAAAACATGTGGGTGACGTTGGAGATTCCGCATCCAGAGTCCGGTCAGCCGGCCAGGAACGTGCGTGGCCGCGTCGCCTGGATTCAGCGTCCTCGAACGGTTCGCCAGCTATTCCAGGTCGCTCTTGAAATTGAAGTTCCCGGCAACGCCTGGGGAATTGCATTTCCGCCGGAAGATTGGTTTGTGCTCCCCGAAGTTTCCACGCACCACGCACAGCACCCAGGAGTTCACGGAATCATGGAACCCATGCAGCCTTCAGAAACAACGCCTTCTGGCACGACGGAGATTCATCTTCCGCTTGGCGAACCGGAGATACCTGCGGCAATGGGTGCCGACAATGTCCGCGTATTCCCATCACCGGCAAGCACCACGGACGCAGCGCTCCAGCTGGGCCGCCAAGTGACTCGTTTAGTCACAGAAGCAAAACAACAAATCAACGCCACGGCCAAGGAAGCGGTTGCTCAGGCAGCCGCCATGGAGCAGCGCGCGGCTTTCGAGCAATGGGAACAGAAATTTGCAGCAGCCCGCGCCGAGGTAACCAATGAAGCTTCGCGGGCGATTGAGAAAATTCAGAGGGAAGCGGAAGGCCATGCCCGCGCCGCTCTGGCTGCTGCCGCAAGAGCATTGCAAAGCGAACTACCGGTCTGGCTGGCCCCCCAACTGGAGCAGCTGACGCATGAGCTGACGTCAAAACTCTCACAAGAAGGTGTCGCCCAGCGCGCCGAACATTCTCAGCAGCTTGCCAATGCGGTTGCGGATCTCCGAGAAC
>DATHFT010000007.1:0-7073 GCA_035317965.1 Saccharimonadales bacterium (SeqCode)
CAGTCCGACACCGCCTCCGAGACCGACTCAAACACTTCGGCCTTGCGTAAAACGTCCGACGCCCCCACGGCCGACTTGGCCTCCCGGAACGACGCCTCGAAGGGATTCACCACCCGCATCCGCAGAAATCCAAAGTTGCTCATGGCCCGCGCTGCCGCGCCCATGTTCAACGGATTTCGCGTCGCCACCAGCACCACCACCAAATTGTCCTGCTTGATTATTCCGTCCATCTCCCAATTCTATAACGCCCCCTGCCGAGGAAACGGCGGCCGGCGCAGTTTCCCGAGTGTCCAGAGCACCGCGCCCGGGCCAATAGAAAAAGGCGGCAAGGAAACTTGCCGCCGGGCACGGGGGATCGGAGATGGCTCTCCCCCAGCTTATGATTCAGGAAGGGGCGGGCAGCCGGGAAATTCGCGAAGGCTGGTGTTGCCGATGTACTGGAGATCCTCGATTCCGATTTTGCTGGTGTAAAACGCATCGCAGGTCAGGTTGCGAAGAAAGGCAAAGAAGGGGATTCCCTGGCTCAGCACCGGTTCCCGTTTGGCATTTCTGCGAAAGGCGATTTTGTCGAGCACTGCGTGCTGCTGCTCCGGCGTACACTCCAGGTAGCTTTGGGAATACTCGTCAAGGCAATGGTTATCGAGCCAGGACAGGCCGCCGCCCAGCCGGGCCGCATACTCTTCATTTTCACTGGTCAGCAGGTCGATGAACTCCGGCGCGCCCGCTGCAACTGCGCCGCCGGACCGTTCGTCCTTGGGAATGATGGTGTCGCAAAGAAGAGTTAGCGTGGCGTACTGGTGGGGGTTGAAATATTTGGGCACATACTTCCCTGCCGGAGCGCCTGTTTTTTCCTTGTGCACCATCTGATGAACGTACTCCGCGGCTTCGGCCGGAATCACCTGCAAAACCGAACCACCGACCGCGCCGATGGCCAGCGTCCGCAAGACGTCCCGTCGAGAGATCGATGGCTTGCTCATAGATTTCCCTTCTTCGCTTCGTCCAGAAGGTGCTCGGAAGCGCGCCATGATAGCGCCATGATGGTAAGCGTGGGATTTTTGTCCGGATTGGTGACGAGCGGCGCTCCATCGACCACAAAAACGTTGTTCGCGTCGTGCGCCTGGCAGAATCCGTTCAGCACGGAAGTCTTGGGGTCGCCGCCCATGCGCGCGGTGCCCACTTCGTGAATGATTTTTCCACCGGGCAAAATCCCGTAAGGATATTTACCGTCAATGTCGGTTCTGGTTCGGTATTCGCCGCCCATGGTTTCAATGATGGCGCGAAACGTTTCCTGCATGTCTTTCGCCTGGCGCAGTTCGTACTCGGTCCACTTGAAATGAAACCGGAGTACCGGAATGCCCCACTGGTCCACGACATCCGGGTCGATTTCGCAGTACGTATCCGGATTCGGCAGCATTTCCCCGCGTCCGGAGAAACCGATGGTGGTCCCGTATATTTTTCGGGCTCTGGCCTTGAGGCTTGCGCCGTAACCTTCTTCGCGGTGGCACATGTCGTGAAACATGCCGACCCCCGGCATGTCGCGCCCGCCCCAGAGTTCAATATGGTAGCCACGCGGGAAATCGTTTTTGCGATCGAATTTCCACCAGGGAACATACATGTGCATGCCGCCCGTTCCGTCGTGGTTGTGCGGCGTCATTTTTTCCAGGTGCGGCACATACCCTGCTCCGTCGCTTCCGACCGAGTCGGTCAAATATTGACCCACAGTGCCGGAAGAATTCGCGAGGCCGTTCGGAAACGTGGGAGATTTCGAATTGAGCAGCAGGCGCGCCGATTCGCAGGCGCTGGCTGCCACTACAACCGCACGGGCGTGAACACGCTTTTCTGTTTTCGTTGCCTTGTCGATGTAGGAAACGCCGGCGGCCTTGCCGCTGGCGTTAACCAGGATTTCGCGGGCCATGGCGCCGGTGATCATGGTAAGGCGCCCGGTCTGCATCGCCGGAGGCAGCAACACCTGGCTGGAACTGAAATTGGAAGCGGTCACACAGCCCCGACCGCACTGTCCACAGTAGTGACAAGGGAGACGCCCATTGTGTGCCCGGGTAAGAACGGCCAGACGCGCAGGAATACAGATGATGTTGAGCTTGTCGCACGCTTTCTTGATGAGGAGCTCGGTGCAGCGCGGTTTGGGCGGGGGAAGAAAAACGCCGTCGGGCGCGCTCGAGACGCCTTCCTTGGTTCCGAAGACGCCGATATAACTTTCCACTTTGTCATAGTACGGAGCGATATCGTCGTAGGTGATCGGCCAATCGTCGCCGAGGCCATCGCGTGTACCGGAGGTGAAATCGATCGGCGCGAAGCGGAGAGCGATACGTCCCCAATGGTTGGTACGGCCGCCGACAATGCGCGAGCGAAACCATTGAAAGTCTGCGCCGGGAGCAGACGTGTACGGCTCGCCGTCGATCGACCAGGAACCATTGGGCGCCAGAAATTCTCCGAAGTCCGCGGCCTGGCGGCCTCCGACTCCCGCGCCGCGATGCGGAAGTTCGTAAGGCCACATCAACATCTTGAAATCTTTCTCCGGATGAACGTCGGGACCCGCCTCGAGAAGGACGACCGTGAGGCCCCCTTCAGTGAGAATTTTGGCTGCCATACCGCCGCCTGCTCCGGAGCCGATGATACAAACGTCGTACTGTTTCGGGGAACGAATGACTTGAGACATGCGAGAGGCATCTCCTTGGCAGGCTGCGGAGAGATCTTAAACCGAGTTGGTCGGAGACAGAAACTGCAATCCCAACAATTGGCTCAGCAAAGTCTTGTTGACTCTACCACTAAAGCTCATTCCGCTTCATTTGCGAAACGGCGTAATCGCAGGCGCGAGCGGTCAGCGCCATGTAAGTGAGCGATGGGTTGACGCAGGAGGACGAAGCCATGCACGCGCCATCGGTCATGAAAAGGTTCTTGGCTTCGTGGGCCTGGTTATGCTCGTTGAGCACCGAGGTCTTGGGGTCGCGCCCCATACGGGCTGTGCCCATTTCGTGAATGGTAAGACCAGGAGGGTTGTTTTCGGCAAACGCGTTGATTTCGGTGGCGCCGGCGGCGACCAGCATTTCCGCCGCTTGCAGAGCCATGTCCTGCAACATGGCCGCTTCGTTTTGCCCAAAGGCACAATGGATTTTGATTGTGGGTATTCCCCAGGCGTCGTTTTTCTCTTTGTTGATTTCAATGTAGTTGTCGTGATTGGGCAGGCACTCACCGAAACCGTAGAAGGTCATATGCCATGCGCCGGGCCGCTTCAGGGCGTTTTTGAAATCAACACCAAAACCGGCTCGGGTCATGCCGCGCTGCCAATCTTCACGGGTCGCGCCGCCTTGATAGCCGTAGCCGCGAATGAATCCGCTGGCTTTGGTTTTTACATTCCGGAAACGCGGGACGTAGATGCCATTGGGGCGATTGCCAATGGGCATTTTGTCCAGATGGCCAGGAATGAGGCCTTCGGCTCCGCCGCCCATGACGTGGTCCATGACATTGCGGCCGAGTTCTCCGCTGGAGTTGGCAAGACCGTTGGGAAATTCGGGTGTGGACGAATTCAGCAAAATACGCGCTGATTCCAGTGCGGAAGCACAGACGAAAACGATGCGCGATTTGAATTCGAGCGCTTGGTGGGTCTGGCCGTCGATGACCCGAACGCCCGAGACCTTACGGGTGTTTGTGTCATAGACGAGGCTGTGCACCACGCTGAAGGGGCGGATCGTGAGGCGCCCCGTTTTTTCCGCGGCAGGAAGCGTCGAGCTGAGGCTGCTGAAGTAGGAGCCGGTAATGCAGCCACGGTGGCAGACGCCGCAGTAGTGGCAGGGCGCGCGCCCGTTGTGAACTTTTGTGAGAATGGCGGTGCGGCCGATAGTCATCATGCGGCCGTCGTCGAAATGTTTGGGGAGGGCGTCGCGAACCGTCATTTCCGCGCAACTCATTTCCATGGGAGGAAGAAATTTTCCGTCGGGGAGTTGCGGGAGGCCTTCAGCTTGTCCGCTGATGCCCACAAAACTTTCGACGTAGTCATACCACGGCTCGATGTCCTTGTAGCGGATGGGCCAGTCGATGGCGATGCCGTCCTTCAGGTTGGCTTCGAAATCGAGATCGCTCCAGCGATAGCTTTGCCGCCCCCAAGTAATGGATTTCCCGCCAACCTGGCGGCCGCGGATCCAGCTGAATGGTTTGCCGGGATCGCTGACATACGGGTTTTCCACGTCGTTTACGAAAAATTTGTTGGAGAACTCGTCGCACGCGTAATAAACCTCACGCTGAACCGGTTGAACCTTGGCGCGCGCGTTGCGGTCGTCCCAGCCGCGATATTTGAGTTCCCAGGTCGGCACGTGCTCGACGTAGTCTTTTTCGGGAGAGATGGGGCGGCCGGCTTCGAGGATCAAGACTTTGAGGCCCTTTTCGGTAAGTTCCTTGGCGGCCCAACCGCCGGTGATGCCTGAGCCGATTACAATCGCGTCGTACTGGGTGCTTGCCATTCTGGTCTCCCTAGGCCTTTTTGTCCGCTGGAACAGGCGTGCAGCCGTGAAAGAATCCGGGAATAATTTCTTCCCTGAGCTCCTGTTTGAAGCCGACTTCTGAAGTGTAGTAACCGTACAGGGTCATGCGTTTGAGCATGCCAAAGAAACCGGTGTGCAATTGTGTGTAATGTTCGGTGCGAGGAAGGCGACGCTTGACGAGTTCTTCGCGCTCCATGGCATATTCCTGATCGAGACCACGAAGGACTTCTTCCTGCTGCGGAACGGAACAAGCGATGAAATCTTTGCCGAACAAGACACTGGTGCGTTTGTCGACTTTGTCGAGCCCGGCAAGAAAGCGGGTGCGTTCATCCGGTTCGGCCCACCCGGTGAGGACCACATCAATAAATTCGTTGACACGAACAGCTTTCGCGCCGGGGGTTTCGGTGGCCGGAATGATCAGGTCGACCATGGAGGTAACCGTAGCGTTCTGGTGGGGATTGAGAGTCTGGAGAACGTAGCCCGACGATGGTTGCGCTTCCTGCATCAGGGCCAACAAGTCGGGGCTAAAAGCGGGAAGAGCCGCTCCTGCGGTCAACAGTTTTAAAAGATCACGGCGTTGCATTGGACCTCCGGAATTTGGTGCGTGCTGCAGCAGCTCAGTTCTCGATCGTTCCAAACTTTGTGGCCATTTCGCGGGCTGCGCGGAGTGCCGCAACGGTGTCGCCTTGCGCCATAAACTCCATTGCCGCAAAGCCCTGGTAGTTCAATTGCGCGAGTTTGCGAAAAATGACCGGGTAATTGACTTCTCCGGTGCCGGGCTCGTGGCGGCCCGGAACATCGGCGATGTGCACAAGACCGACGAGGTCGATGTTCCGTTCGAGTTTTTCGATCAAATTTCCGGCCGCAATCTGCTCGTGGTAGAAGTCGTAGAGAAACTTCACGTGAGGGTTACCGACCGAGCGGACGATTTCAAAACCATCCGCTGAATGCAGAAGAAAATAGTTGGGATTTTCTTCCGGATCGATATTTTCCACCAGGATTTCGATATTGTTGCGCGCGGCAATGTCGCCTGCACGTTTCAGGACTTCGATACAATTTGCGCGCATTTGTTCCGGGCTAAGCCCTGGAACCTTATTGCCCGTCTGCGTAATGAGCCGGGTGCATTCAAGTTCCGTCATTGTGGGAATGAAATCTGCAAGGGCTTTGAGAGTTTTTTCGCGGTCGTTGGCATCGGCGAACGTTGGCCAGATTCCGCAAGTGCCGTCAAACTCAATTCCGAGTTGACGCTTCTTGGCGCGGGCGTCCGCGAATTGTTGTTTGGACCAATCCTTGAACTCGCTCACGAGTTCGACGGCGTGAAAGCCGGCCTCGGCCACCTTTTCCAGCCGTTGCGCGAAGGGCAGCTTTTCATAAATCGTCCAGAGCATGACGGAGAGCTGGAACGGTGGTCCGGAACGAGCCGATCCCCGGCCACCTGCCGGCGAAGCCAGACTGTTCATGACCGGCGGTGGAGCCAGTGCCGCGCCAATACAGGCGCCCACGAATTCCCTGCGACGCATGGTCAAACTCCCAGCAATTCGTTGCGCACGTTCTTCAAAACGTAGGCGGCGCGTTCGACACCGACTTCGCCGGCAAGAATGGGGTCTTCATTTTCGATGCTGAGAATGCCTTCAAAACCAACGTCCATATAGGCTTTCACCACCGACTTCCACAAGCTCGCGCTGTGACCGTAGCCGACGGCGCGAAATGTCTCAGACGCCTGATCGAGGTCGCTGGTTTCAAACGCGAAGTTCAAAACCCCGAATTTATTTTTGTTGTCGTCAAAAAACACGGTGTCTTTCATGTGCGCATGGAACAGTGCGCCCTGTTTGCCGAGATAGTGGATGACTTCGACGGGGTCGCAACCTTGCCAGAACAGATGGCTCAGGTCGCAATTCGCGCCGATTTCTTCGCCCACGGCTTCGCGCAGCTTCATCAGGGTTTTGGGGTTGTAGACCACGAAGTTGGGATGCATTTCAAAAGCGAGTTTGTGAACGCCGTGCTCCCTCGCGAATTTCGCGGCTTGCTTCCAGTACGGCACAACTTTTTCTTTCCACTGCCAATCCTGCATCTCGGCATATTCGGGCGGCCAGCGGTAGGTGATCCAATTGGGCTGAACGTCGGTGGGGGAGCCCCCGGGACAACCGGAAAATCCCACGATGACTTTCACGTCGACAAGCTGCGCCAGTTGAACGGTCTTGCGAAAGGTGTCGGCATCATGAGCGGCGTGCTTGGCATCGGGATGAATGGGATTGCCGTGGCAACTGAGAGCCGCGACTTGAATATTTTTGTCGTGGAATTTCTTCAGCCAGGCTTTCGCTTTGGCGGGATCGGCGACAAGATCATCGACAGGACAATGTTTGTTATTGGGATAGCCGCCCGTGCCGATTTCCATGGCTTCCAGGCCAAGGGCGCTGACTTTGTCGAGCATTTCGTCAAGAGACAGATGTTCGTAAACAGGATCGAAAACCCCGATGGGAATCTTGCGCATGTTCCCGGGGGCACGTGCGGCCCGAGCGGCGCTGGCGGTCGCAGCCGACGCGTCTCCGGCGGCCCTGGCAATCGTTGCGCCGCCGG
>DATHFT010000008.1:0-16162 GCA_035317965.1 Saccharimonadales bacterium (SeqCode)
CGCAATCGTAAATAGTAGACGGCGACCGTCAGCGTTGACCGCCAGGGAAGAGTACCGGTCAAGGCCTGAGCTCAAGCGATCACTGTGGCGCTTGCGGATCGCTGATCCACTCACCCAGGTGTCGGCCCCGGTTCGAGTTCCACTGACGACCAGCACTGGATTTGCCCCGCGACTCGGTCCCGACTATCTCCTGTATGTTTCTGCGAGCGGCACGAGCGAAAGCGTCTGGAAATTCGCTAACGGAACTGGAACGGAGTTGTGGAGCGGTCAAGGAGCGCGAGTCTTTGGTGGCCCGGCAATCTCTCCTGATGGACGATCTATAGCCTTCTCAGTGCGGCAACGCGGGCAGACGCTCTTGTACGTGATGCGGTCCGACGGCACCGACGCGCGGATTGTGGCCGATTCACTCAACTTGCAGGGTGCTCCTGTGTGGGAGCCCGACGGCAAATCGATTACCTCGGCGGCGGACGTTCAAGGCGTCCCTCAACTTTTCCGGGTGCCCGTCGATGGTCGCCCGCCCGTTCTTTTTGTCCGGGAGTACTCGGTCGATCCTGCATGGGCTCCGAATGGCAAGTTCGTGATCTACTCGGGCCCCGACATCGGAACCACATTTTCGGTGAAGGCCGTCACGGCCGCGGCTACCGCGCATCCCCTTCCGGTACTGACGCTGACCCGCGGAGCCCGTCATCTGGCCTTCCTCGCCGGGGAACGTGGACTCGTGCTCCTGCGAGGAGAGATCCAACATAAGAATCTCTATCTGATAAACCTGGAGACGGGCGCCGAGCGGCAGCTAACCAATCTCCCTGCCGACTTCGACGTTCATGACTTCGACATCTCATCCGACGGCGGCGAAGTGGTGTTCGAACGAGTGCAGGAGCGTTCGGATGTGGTGCTGATGGATCTCCCCCGACAATGATTCGGCTCTAACCCAGCACAGAAGTGAGTTGACGCAGCCGCCGGGCAATCTGGCCCCGACATGGTGACCTCAGGTCGCCGTTCAATTGAATCATTGAGGGCTCAAACTGTGAAGCTTGGCGATTGCCTCCGATTGTGGGGAGTCCGCGGGGATTGCCAAAATGCGCGAAAATCGAGCAAGGCATCGTATGGTGAAGGTTGGATTGTGGGTTAGAAAAAGTCCATGACGTTTGTGGCAATCCACATTCTCATTCTCGGTAATACCCTGGGTTCCAACCATATCGGGGAACGCTCAAAGTAGGGCGGCTTGGTCTAGGAACGTTCGGCCTTGGGCGTCGACTGAGCTCCTAGCGGTTCGCAGAAAGGATCCATCGGAATCGGCGCGTACTCGACCTCGATGATCTCGAGATGCTCGGTCTTCGCTGGCGCGCGCAGTTCCACCCGGTCGCCGGGACTCGCCTTCATCAGCGCATTAGCGAGAGGCGAGCGCCAGCTGATGTAGCCGCGGTTGAGGTCCACCTCGTCGATGCCGACGATCGAGACAACGTGTTCCAGGCCGGCGGCGTCCTTGTAGGTCACGGTTGCGCCGAAGAAGATGCGCGTTGCGGCTGACCCCTGCCGCGCAGCGGCGGGATCGGTGACCACGGCAGCGTCGATGCGTTTCGTGAGAAAGCGAATCCGCGAATCAATCTGGCCTAGCCGTCGCTTGCCGTAGAGGTAGTCGGCGTTTTCACTGCGGTCCCCATTACTAGCAGCCCACGCTACGACCTCTACCACCGCGGGCCGCTCCCGCCTCAGCAGGAACACATGCTCGTCTTTCAACCGCTGCAATCCGGCGGGCGTGATGTAGTTCTTGAGCGGCGGCCCTGCTGGCTCCGGCCGAGGTCCTCGGAGTGGCTGCTTTTCTCGCATTTGCCAATCTGCCATGGGATTTCCTGTACTTGCGGATGGCCCAATCTTGGAAGTTCCGCGCCTCGGCCCCGATAATTCTTCGCATGGTGAACGTGACGCACGCGGGCTAGATGTCGAATGATACATCGGTTTTTTCTGTGGCACTCTTAGAAAATGCGGTGACCCGTCCGATTGCAGATCAAGCCGAAGAAGTATTGTTCACCTAAGTGATGAGCCGAGGAGTTGCCATTTCCAATGAATTGTTTGTGTTCGCCCGGTAGCTCACGCTGATTCCGGGCGGATGGTCGGCTATACAGAAGTAATCCAAGATGGGCACCGAATGAAGCGTGGTGTGTACGAACAGGGCAGGAAAAATTTGCAAACCGCCGCCAGTCTTCAGCAACGCCCTGGAAGATTACCAAGACAATCTGCGCCTAGGAGCCCGCTCGGTGATTCGCTTCGGTTCAAGGTGAGTGCGGCGGCCTGAGTAGAATATATCACCGCGCCAGGAGTCGCTACGCCGCTCGCGCGGTGAACGCAGGTAAGTGTGGGTTGGATTGTTTTGGTGCAACATCCGGCCCCCCGCTTGAAAATCCGTCCGGTCTAAGAGTGTTATCCCCCCGATGTGATATCTACTCGTTGACTATTTGCGTCGCTGACTTCCCAGAAGCCGACTTCCGGCCCGAATCAGTTTACGGATTTATCGTTAAACGCAAATATACTCTCGGCGCGCTTCGCCCAGAACTGTGAACACGTTGACTCGCCTCGACCCCGTCCTTAAGATGAATGCTCTGGCGACACCCGTCTCCCATGATCGGCCAAACCATCTTGCACTATCGCATCATCGAGAAGCTGGGCGCCGGCGGAATGGGCGTAGTATTCAAAGCCGAGGACACCAAACTCGATCGCTTTGTTGCGTTGAAGTTTTTGCCCGACGAAGTGGCCAAAGATGCACAAGTCTTGGGCCGCTTTCGCCGCGAAGCAAAGGCCGCTTCTGCTCTGAACCATCCCAACATTTGCACAATTCATGAAATCAACGAGCAGGATGGGCAGACGTGCATCGTGATGGAGTTTCTGGATGGAGTCACACTCAGGCACCGCATCGCGGGACGACCATTAGAGACTGAGACGCTGGTGGAGGTAGCCATCGAGGTGGCGGATGCGCTGGACGCCGCACACACCGGAGGCATTGTTCATCGCGATATTAAGCCCGCTAATATCTTTATCACCAGACGAGGGCACGCCAAGATCCTGGACTTTGGGTTGGCCAAAGTTGCCCTCCTGCCGAAAGCGCAGTCGGTAGGGCCCACAGCGGCCACCACCGCCGACAGCCATGAGCTGCTGACAAGCCCCGGCGCGGCGGTTGGCACAATCGCGTACATGTCCCCGGAGCAGGCCAAGGGCAAGGATCTCGATGCCCGCACCGATTTATTTTCCTTCGGAACAGTGCTGTATGAGATGGCCACAGGAGCCTTGCCTTTCCCGGGAGAAACTTCAGCAACCGTCTTCGACGGCATCCTCAATCGAACTCCGCTGCCGCCCATACGGTTGAATCCGACATTACCACCCAAGCTGGAAGACATTATCAGCAAGCTGCTGGAGAAGGATCGCGAACTGCGCTATCAAGCCGCGCCCGAACTTAGAAGCGATCTCAAGCGGCTCAAGCGCGACACCGAATCGGGGAAGCGCCAGGTTCAGGATTCCGCGGCCGTTCGCGTTTCGAGTGCAAACGTGCCCGTTGCAGGAGCCGAGCGCGGCTCCAGTGGTGCGGCCCTGGTCGCTGCCGCGCGCCAGCACAAAGCCGGCGTTGGAGTCATGGTTGCCGCCGTACTGCTACTGATCACCGCGGCTGCATTCGGCATATACAGCTTGTTTTTCTTCGCCCGTAGCCAGCCTTTCCTGAGCATCAAGATCACCAAGATCAGCGGCACTCACAATGCGCGGATCGGGACCATGTCTCCCGACGGAAACTACATGGCCTACGTGTTGAATAGCGAGAGTAATGAATCATTGTGGCTGCGCCATCTGACGAGCGAAAGCAACGTGCAGATCATTCCGCCAGAGCATGTGCAATACTCGGCCCTGCGCTTCTCTCCCGATGGAAGCCACATTTACTTTTCGCATACCCAATTGGTCAGCGGTCCTGCGTCTCAGGAATACGATCTATACCGCATCCCCGTGCTGGGTGGAACTCCACAACTTCTGGTCAAGGATGTAGACACGAATCCAAGTTTTTCTTCCGACGGGCGGCGCTTCGCTTTCATACGCGCCAACGATCCCGACCCTGGCAAGTACCACCTCCTCATCGCAAATGCCGACGGCAGCAACGAAAAGAGCATTTTCTCCGGTCCAATGGCCAATGTGGTGTCGGATTCAGCCTGGTCGCCGGATGGAAAGGCGATCGTCGGTACGATCTTCGATCAGGGGGAAGACAGCATAAGCGCAGTGATTTCGATTGATCCGGACACGGGCGCCCAGAGGACGATATCCAGGCCGCCATACACAGCGCTAACCAATGTGTCTTGGCTGCCCGATGGAAGAGCCTTGGCAGTAATCTACTCCAGCATGGAAACAAACTTTAGCCGACAGCAGGTTGGGCTGATCAGTTATCCGGATGGCAAGTTTCGTCCAATTACCGCCGACACGAATGACTATGCCAACTTGAGTGTCTCCTCCAACGGCGCGACCATTGCCACTGTCATGCGCCAGCCAGTGCGCGACGTCTATGTGAGTTCAGGCCTAAAGGACGATTACTCCGACGTTAGGCAGGTTAGTTCGGGAGACGCCGTGCCGGTGGTCGCATGGGCGAGAGATGGCAATCTGCTGACGGAGCAGGGGTCATCCATTCGGGAGATCAGCCCGAACGGCGAACGCAAGGGGGAGATCGCTTCCGAAAAGGAGTCTGCGGCGATGCAGCCTAACGGCTGCAGCGACGGCCACCTTGTTTTCGCGCGCAGGATGTTGAAAACCCTCTCGGTGAACATTTGGCGCAGTGAAGCGGACGGCACCGGATTGCACCGTCTCACCGACGGCAAGAGAGATATGTTTCCGATGTGCTCCCCGGACGCCAAAAGCATCTTTTATATGGACATGACCGTTCCTGCCTATATGAAAGTGTCCATCGACGGAGGTCAGCCGGAACGAGTTACAAAGGATTTTGCGGAATATAGCGCCGGTTTTGACGTTGCCCGCGACGGAAAGACGGTTGTGCTGGGCATTTACGATTTCAAAGCCCAGAGGCCAACGATTTCCTTGGTTTCTCTTGATTCCGGCCAGGTCCTGCGAATGTTCGAGTATGACCCGCGGCATCAACCGCAACCCCGCTTCAGCCCCGACGGCAAAGGTATCGTCTACCCTGTCCGTGAAAAGGGAGTGGACAATTTGTGGCTGCAACCGCTGGACGGCGGCACCGGCCGACAATTGACGAACTTCAGTTCCCTCAAAATCTACTCTTATCAATGGTCGCCCGATCGCAAGAGCCTGGCCCTGGTGCGCGGAGATTCTCCTTCGGATCTGGTATTGATTCAGAATTCTCCAGCGAAGTAGTCAGAACCCGCTTTGGCCAACTGCGGACGAGTTGTTGGCCGTACGGAAACTATCCATAGTTGGCAAATTGCTCTTTTGAGAGATATTCCCGAAAGCGCGGACGGAGGTGGCAACGGTTTGCAAAGCCTTCGACTAAAGTGTGTTGGACGCACGCGTACGGCTGAGCTCCTCAAGCATACGCTGCTCGATCCGGGCTCACTTCCTCCGGAGGCGGGAGCGGGTGGACGCCACCGAGGTGGCGAAGGTCTTACTGCTGCACCCATTTCTTATACAGCAGCTACGGTGAAATTGCGCGGTGGCCGCTCTCTTCGCGGCGCGTTGAGGAGCGAAACGACCTTTGATATTCAACTCATGGCCCTCGACGGGCACCTTTTCCTTCTAGGCCCATAAACTGACTATCAAGACAACGCTGAAATAGGACAAACCTGCTTTTAAATAGAACGAACTGAAGCGAAGAGCCAAGCCGGCTCCGGGCGCAGGAATGTTTCAGACGATGCTCGATCTGTTACTCAGCTGATGCAATGGAGTCAGTCAAGGTGTGGGTTGGATTGTGGGTTGAGGTTTCTGTGGAGATACCCGATAAGCCTAAAATAATGGTGGGCCTGGGTGGACTTGAACCACCAACCTCGCCCTTATCAGTATTGCGATCGTAGGTCCGCCGGGTCATCAACACGGAAGGAATTTTCAGCGCTTTTGCCTCTTGCTGCATTTGTCGTGCCAAGGTGCTCCGAGTTGCCATACAGGAGTTATCGCGTGGTAGTCGAATCAACACGCCGATTTCAGATCGATCTCTAACAATGTCGGCGTTTCAGGGTCTGGCCGGGCATGGACGGAATGAGAGACGATTGAGGCAGGGCTCTCGCTATGATCCGAGCTCCAACCGAACGGTGAAGTGGAATGTAGAACCGCGTCCAAGTTTGCTCTCGACCCAGATTCGCCCACCCATCAAGTTAACAAGTCGATCTGAAATGGTAAGGCCGAGTCCGGTGCCCCCAAACTTGCGCGTAGATGACGAATCTGCTTGCGAAAATGCATCGAAGATCAACTCTTGTTTGTCATTTGGAATTCCAATCCCTGTATCTCGGACACTAAAATGAAAGGTCGTGCAATCATCCCTTTCCGTCTCTTTTCGCGCGTCGACTACAACTTCTCCCCGCTCTGTAAACTTAAGGGCGTTTCCCACCAAATTAATTAGAATCTGTCGTAATCGAGCAGGATCACCTACCACCAACGTGGGCACGCTAGGGCGAACTTTCAAGAGGAGCTCAAGGCCCTTGTTATGAGCCTTAATCGCTAGTAGTTTTATCACCCCTTCAAGGCTCTCTCGTAAATCGAAAGTGATGGACTCCAGTTCCAATTTGCCGGCCTCGATCTTTGAAAAATCTAGCATGTCGTTGATAATCATCAAGAGCGAGTCAGCAGAGGTTTTTACCATCTGGAGGTATTCGGTTTGCTCTGTGGTCATTTGCGTATCGAGCAGGAGGTCGGTTATCCCAATAATGCCGTTCATTGGCGTTCGGATTTCGTGACTGATGTTCGCGAGGAATTCGCTCTTTGTCCGATTTGCAGTTTCTGCGGCTGCCTTGGCGAGTTTCAACTCTTCCAGCGCTTTCTTGCGGTCGGTAATGTCTTCAGCAATACCAACAATGCGGCCCAACTTGCCCTGCGAGTCCCGAACGGGAAAGCTACGTGCGTGAATCCAACGGACTGATCCATCAGGCCGACGCATCCGGTACTCCATGGCCGTTGCAATGCCTCGCAGGGACTGTTCAAAAACGTCTACTACCTGCTGGCGATCTTCCTGATGAACCAAGTCGATCCAAGCATCGACACGGTCGTAAAGATCCTGACGGGGTCTTCCGGAAACTTCCTCGTAAGCCGGGCTGATATAAGCCATTCTCGGTGGATCTGGCGTCATGATGAAAAAGACTTCGCGGATATTTTCCGCCAACTGTCGAAACATTTCCTCACTTTGCTGTAGGGCGTACTGTGCTCTCCTGCGCTCAGTGATGTCGACGAAAGTTACTACGACACCCATCAATTCGTTGTCCTTACGTATCGGGTAGGACCAATACTCAACTGGGAAGCTCGTTCCGTCGGCACGCCACACGACTTCATCGTCCACGTGGCTACCCTCGCCTCGACGAAAAGCTGAGTAAATACGACATTCTTCGCTGGGGTAAGGTGTTCCATCGGGGCGAGAATGGTGCATCATGGTGTGCATCTTCTTACCGATGAGTTCTGCCGGGTCCTTGTATCCCAGAAATCGCAGACACGCAGAATTGCAAAACATGCAGTTGCCCAGCATGTCTAGCCCATAGATCGCCTCTGCCGTGGAGTCCAAGATCCTTGCCAGTTCTTCGGTCTCAATCCAAGCTTTGGCTGGGGCGGGCCTCCTAAGTCCACTTGTCATTGCCTAGTGCTCCTCTCACGGCACGTGGTTTGTTGGCTATGGAGCTGTGGCGTAGTCTTTGGGCTTCCATAGAGGGTCCCAATACTGAGGAGACGTGCGCCCGCGAGCTTATGCGGCAGGCTCAGTTCGTCCATTGCTGGGAGTCGGAAATTTCCTGCATTAGAAAATCGTAGGAAAGCATGGCCTCGTCGACTAGGGGCTTGGTGGTCGCGATTGTCTGCTTCAAATGATTTCGGTAGGTGTCGATTTTTTCCGGGTCCTCGAAAATTGTTTTACGGATGGCCGCAACGTCAGCCATGACGGCGCTGAGGGTGACGTGCAGGGACTTTATGCAACTGAGGATCTTTTCCAAGTGGGGCCGAAGGTCGCTATGGTGTTGCACTTCCAACCTTGAGTTGGGCATCGGTAGTTCCTCTCTCGATGGAATACTCCATCGAGGCGAACGTACCACCGGTTGGCGAGGTGAATCTATTGTGCGTTGGTGAGTGCGATCTTTACTTTAGTTAGTTTTTACGATTGCTGCGGGACGGGAATCCTATCTTCCCAGCCATCCGGACTAAATCAGGCAAGGAATCCGCTCGCATTTTGCGCATGAGTTGACTGCGGTGGACCTTGGTGACGGCCTCACTGATTCCAAGTTCGGCGGCGATTTGTTTGTTAGGCAAGCCGGAGACCACCAGGGGGAGCACCTGGCGTTCACGAGGCGTCAGCGAAGCAAACCTGGTTTCTAACTGCGCAACTTCTGCGCCTCGCTGGCGGCTCTCGCCGTCCTTTTCCAATGCGACGTAAATCGCGTCAAGTAGGTCCTGATCGCGGAATGGCTTGGTCAGGAATTCGATGGCTCCTGCCTTCATGGCGCGGACGGACATCTGGATGTCACCATGCCCGGTGATGAAGACAATTGGAACGGAGATGCCGCTGTCGGCCAACTTGCCTTGAAAATCCAGCCCGCTCATACCGCGCAGCCTGATGTCAAGGACAAGGCAACTGTCCGTATCGGGTCGCTCGCACCTTAGAAATTCCTCCGCGGAAGCAAACAGCTGAACGCGCAACCCAACGGAGCGAATCAAGCTGCTAAGGGTCTCACGCGTCGAAGTGTCGTCATCGATGACGAAAACCAATGATTGCCGTTCCGTCATTCGGCACCGTCGGCCTTAGGGAGCCTGAACTGGAAGACCGCGCCGCGCGGGGAACGCGACCCAACCCACAATTGACCTCCATGAGCTTCAATGATCGAACGGCTGATGGAAAGTCCCATTCCAATCCCATCTCGCTTGGTTGTGTAAAAAGGATGAAATATACGGTCCAGGTCTTCTTGACCCAGCCCGACGCCGGTGTCTTCAACAGAAACTTGGACGACACTGGAATCCGTTGTCGATGTGATGCGCAACTCCCTTGGGCCATCCTTTACCGCATGCACGGCTTCGATGGCATTGATGATCAAATTAAATAGCACTTGCTGGAGTTGCACGCGATCTCCCGAAACAGCAGGAGCAGTGGCACTCAAATCACTTTTCACAACGACGCGACATTTTGCAATTTCATTGCCGGCCAGCGCCAACGCCTCCCGGATCACTTCATTCAGATCGAGGCGCTCCATTCGAGGCGTTTCTTTCTTCACCAATGCGCGAATTCTGGCGATTACCTCACCAGCGCGATTGGCCTCGCGAACTGTCTGGGTTGCGGCTTCCCGCGCTTCCTGGAGATTTGGTGGCTGGTTCGCAAGCCAGCGCAAGGCAGCACTGGCACTATTGACCACCGCGCCAAGAGGTTGATTGATCTCATGCGCAATGGACATTGCTAGCTCCCCGAGGGATGCGGCTCGACCCAGGTAAACGAGCTCCACATTTGCTTGCGCCAAAGCTAATTGGAATGCCTGGGCTTCGTAGCGGCGATCCACGAGCGAAGACAGCATGGCAAGACCGAGGATGAGCAGCGTAACGATGATGATGCCTGTAGTTCCGAGTGCTGAAACGCTCACGGATTGCGCCAGATCCGGCTCGACCCCGGAAGCGATGAAAGTTGTTGCTGCCATGCCGGTGTAATGCATCGCACAAATCGCAGAGGCCATGAAAAAAGCGCCCCCGATTTTTCTCATGGCCTCTGCCGTTGCGTCTCGAAAGTAAAAGGCAATGCGCAACGCGGAATAGGAAAACGCGATGGCAAACACAACGGACAAGGCCACCAACATGAAATTATAGTGGCAATCCGCCCTCATCCGCATCGCCAACATGTCCAGGTAATGTAAGGGAGCAATTCCGAACCCCATCATGACGCCGCCGCCTATCGCGCGGGCGTTGCTCATTTTCTTGCGGCTTACCAGATAGAGGGCCAGGGAAGAAGCAAGTACCGCTACGAAAAAGGACTGCAAAACCTTCCGCCAATCGTAGCTCACCGGAACCGGCAGCTTAAACCCCAGCATGGCGGTGAAATGCATGGACCAAATTCCAATTCCCATGACGACCGAGCCGCAGGTCAACCATGCCGCGAAGGCTCGACCTTTGCTGGCAGTTACGCGTCCCGCAAGATCGAGGGCGGCATAAGAAGACGCAACCGCAATCACAGCAGAAAGAGCGACGATAAACGGATCGTAGGAGCCCGGCAAAGTCGCTCCCGCAGGAATCATCTTCAGAGGCCTCTGTCGCTTAGTAGTGCTGGCCGGGCAAGCTCCCTAGGACTACTCAGAGCCCAGGGGTAAGTGCGATGCGTGTGGCTCACTTCAATGCGTCGAGGTTCCCGGGATCGCCGTGTGGTGGACCATACGCCAGGGTTTCAGTGGAGTAAAGTCTTATTCGTGGAGTGCACCGTCGTTGGCATACTCCAAGTTGCAATCCGTCCACTCTTCCGCCAGGCGGTTCATAAGTCCTGACTAACGCTAGCGCTTAATTGGACGCGCGTTTTCGCGGATACCGTAAAAGCAGGCACGGTGCTCTGCGCGCGTTCGCTCAAGCCGTCGAACAGGCGACCTCCTGCGTGACATGCAGGCGTTCTAACCAACTGAACTAAGCCCCCGCAAATTCACTAAAAATGACTTCCCGCTCCTTGCGCAGTCTTGCAGTGTCTTGCACTGCCTTCCACGTCCTTCGACGTGACAGGGCATCGTTCTCGACATAGCCTAGTCGATGCTAGCCGTTCGGGCGTCACCCGAAGGGTCTTAACGCCCTGAGTGTAGTGCCATCCGGCCAATCGTGAAGTTGACAAACGGCTGACAAAACGGTCTTTTGAGGGAGAGCCCGAAAAGGGGAAAAGTGAGAATCGACGCGTATTTACTGGTGATTTGAATGGTGGGCCTGGGTGGACTTGAACCACCGACCTCGCCCTTATCAGTATTGAGGTCGTTGGTCCCGCTGCTATCAGAACGGGGATTCTTAACGGAAATGATTGACGAGCATGATGTCGGCGTTGCTTTCATCCATTTGGGAGTAGAGCATGTAGCGCCCGTCTGGAGAAACAGACATGCCCTCATTAAGGTCCTTGTCCGCTCTGAATGTTTCCCTCGTGTGTTTCGTGGCGAAATCGTAAAAACAGACGCTTCGCGGATTGTCATGGGGGCTGAAGTAGATGCCAGCGGGCACCACGGCCCAGTGGGCTGCAGTGAAGATTTTGGCCATTTGCGGTATTGCTTGCGGCGTCGCACCGGGTCGGTCCAGGGCCAGCATCATGATATTCGCGTCGATAAACCTTGATGAAAAGTACAGCACCTTGCCGTCGGCCGACTCGATCGCCATCGTCAATTCCAACGACCCCACCAGAAGAGTTGCGTCACCTCCTCCTGCGGGACAACGGTAAAGCTGATGGCTATTCCCTTCGTATCCGAGAAAATAGATCCACTTTCCATCGTGCGACCAATAGGGAATGGATTGCTGACGAATATTGGTCCGAAGCTTGCGGGCCACACGATCCGATAGGTCCGCCGTGTACACACTTTCGAGACCGTCAGGATCCCGCGTCGAGAACGCAATCTTCTTCGAATCTGGCGACCAGCGGGGAAAACCAGCGGGTTCTCCATGCGAGATCTGTACCAGGTTGCTTCCATCGATTTCCGCCACCCAAACACTCCAGGTTCCAGATCGATCCGAATCGAACGCTACATGCTGGCCGTCCGGCGAATATTGGCTATTGTTTTGAGGCCGCGTGGAGTCATACATCTGAACTGCGGGAGCTTCGGAATTTTGCAGGTCTTTTCTCCAGATGCCAAGATGGGTTTCGACCTTGCTGAAAGCCAGTTTGTGCCCATCGTCGGAAATCGCTTGCCAAGATCCTGCTGTTACCGAAAGTTTGTGCACGTCGCCGCCATGCACCCGGATTTCATCGAATTCGCTGCCGTCCGCACCATCTAGAACCTCTTCCGAGACGATCAGGGACTGATCGTCCGCACTCCAAGCCAGTCCCAAGATAAAACGGCTAAACGTGGTCAGCGACCGTCTGGACTTGCCCTCGAGATTGGTAACCATAACCTCGAAGCCGATCGTGTTGTGGTTGCAGACAATGGCCAGATCCTGCCCGCTGTGCGAAAAAGTCAGGAATTCCTCGTGCTGGCAGGACGGATCGTGCGGAAATTTGTGGCTTTCCAGAGTCGCAACGTTCAGCAGGAAGGCGCGGTTGCCGGGTTGGCCGCTTTCCGTATCGGCATATGCGATCCATTTTCCGTCGGGCGACCAACTGAGCGGAGCAGCGACCCCGTGGGGTGCGTGAGTCGAAACCAGCTTGCGTTCCGGCCCTCCCAATGCTGGCACAACATAGATACCAGTGTCATCCCCAGCTAGGCGATGAAACGCAATCTGCGAGCCGTCGGGCGACCAGGTCGAACTAATCCAATCAGAAGGATGGTTGGTCAACTGGAGCACCGTTTCACTGCCAATTGCTTTTACATACAAGTTGTATCCCAGCTTGCCGGTGCTGCTCGTGCCGTTATCCCAAGAGAAAGCTATGCGCGAGCCATCCGGGGAAAAAGACGGGGTGGTTTCCCTCCCGGGGTAGGAAGTGAAGGGAACAGCGGTCATGGGCTGGAAATCGAGCTTGGAATTCACAAATTTGCCAGACGACCAGGCGAATAGAATCCCGGCCACCACAACGGCCGCTACTGCCGCCAAGCCAAGGATCCTGTTCCGGCTGGGCCACGCTTTTGCTGCGCGAACCGGCGCGAGTTCCACGGATGCCAGGGTCTCCGAAGCGGCCAATACTACCCTCGGTGCCGCCTTCATTTTGCCGATGAACCGGTAGCCTCGTTTGGGAAGCGTTTCGATATAACAAGGACTTTCGGCGTCGTCTCCCAGAGCATCTCGCAAGCGGTTGACGGCCGCGTTCAGCCCATGCTCAAAGTCCACGAAAGTGTCGGCGGGCCAGAGAATCTGGCGCAGCTCCTCGCGGCTGACCAATTCGCCGGGATGATCCAAAAGGACTTTGAGAATTTGAAAAGACTGTTTGGGCAAGCGCAGGCGGACACCCAGCTTCCTAAGTTCCTGCGAAGGGAGGTCCGCTTCAAATGGGCCGAAGGGGATAAGCGTGTGGGGCTCCTTGCTTACCGGTATCCACTTCCTTAATTGCACAGCCTAGCACAGGGGTTCGGCGAGGTCTAGAAAGTAGGGTTGCGCCGAGGATGCAACCCGCTATTTTTGAGGGTGTTAGGCTGCGATACAAATGTTACCGCTTTGTGCGCCGCAGAGGATTGTGGAAAGTTCGCAGAAAAGCGACCCTCGCCGTAGGAGACTAACGTGAACCTACGACAATACGAAATTGTTTTCTTCTTCTCGAAATTGGCGCTGCTGTTTGTATGCCTAACGCCGTGGCTGGCGCCTGTTTCGTTCAGCCAGTCCGCGCCTCAGTCGCCCCGCGAGGCTACGACATCCGACGTCCGGGAAGCGGCTCAGCATGGTGATTCCGGGGCCCAATACCGGTCTGCGAAAGCCATTCTTGGCCATCATCCAGGAGCGGACGATGTTCAATTCGCGCTCAAGTTGCTCCACAACTCCGTTGCGCAAGGTAACCCCAGCGCGGAATTTTATCTCGGATATCTCTACGAACATGGCCAGTTCGTTGCGCAAGACTACGCACTTGCGTTTGAAAACTATCAAGCCGCTGCTCAGGTTCACTATCCACCTGCGGAGAACAATCTTGGCGTGCTGTACCTAGGCGGACACGGCGTTGCCAAGGACGCCACAAAAGCTTTCACTTGGTATCTTGCATCCGCGCAACACGGAGATCCCGTTGGCCAGATCAACCTCGCGAATCTCTACTATAGCGGGTCAGGTACCTCGCGGAACTATGGCGAAGCGGTCCGCTGGCTTCGTGCTTCCGCGGACGCTGGATTAGCCGAGGCGCAAAACAGCCTGGCCTATTTTTATTTTTCTGGCGTGGTGGTGCAGCGTGACTACGCCGAAGCAGCCAGGCTTGCTCGACTCGCTGCACAACAGGGCCTTCCCGGGGCCGAGACCAGCCTCGCGTATCTCTATGAGCAAGGCCAAGGCGTGCCACTCGACTACGTATCCGCGTACGCCTGGTATTCCCGGGCGATGGATGCGGGAAATCAAGCTGCCGCGGATCGGCGCAAACTGCTCGCTCAAGTGATGACGCGCAAGCAACTCGACGAGGCCAACGTGCGAACCAGCGCTGTAGCTTCCCAATCGAGGGAGCAGTCGTCGCCGCACGCGACACCATTCTCGTTGGTCGATCACTAGCCTCGATCGGATTCGCAAGTTGGGAGTTGGAGACTGAGAAACTTCCCGGTTTGATTTGAGTCAGTGCCCAAGTATGGTCGAGTTCTTCCATGATAAACGCAGTCATCGGAGATATAGCGTCAATTTAGAATATCCAATACGCCCACTCTACCGGGAGTTGGCTCCGCTCTCGGTCAGCGGCTGGAGGATGTCCTTGGACATAAGCGACTCGACAAATTCCGGTCTGATCGCATTACTGAAGAAGATGCTTTGGGCCACAGAGTGTTCCGTTGCAACGGCGCAGTTGGTTGAGTCGAGACACCGGGATAGGTCGACAAAGGCGGCGACCGCAGGTCTCCTCAAACGAAACGTGCGCGTCGCCCGGAGAGCGAGCCTGCGGTTGACATAGCTATATTAGATAGCTATCATCGAGAATATGAAAGTTAGCGTGGCGGACGCCAAGAACAAGCTTTCCGAGCTAATCAAGGCGGTCGAGGATGGCGAATCAGTGACCATCTACCGCCGGGGTGTGCCTGCCGTGGATATCATCCGAACAAAAAAGCCTAGTCGCAAAAAGCGGAAGCTCGGGACGCTGAAGGGCAAAATTCAGATTCTCGATATCGACTGGTGGAAACCTATGTCGGACGACGAAGCTGACGCCTTTGTAGAAGGGCGAGACTAGGTGCGGTTGCTCCTGGACACGGTCGCATTGATTTTCGCTGTTGAGTCACCGGAACGGTTCACCAAGCGCGCCACCACCATTTTGCAGAATACAGAAAACATCCTTGAACTGAGCGCAATTTCTCTTTCCGAAATCGCCATCAAAGCAGCCCGCGGCAAGTTAAAATTTTCTGCAGCGGACACGCGCCGTGCACTTGAGGACCTGGACCTTCGCGTACTGCCGTACACTGCGAACCATGCATTCTCTCTTTTCGATCTGCCGCTTCTGCACGCGGATCCCTTCGACCGTCAAATCATCGCCCAGGCTTTGTCGGAAGAGATCCCGGTGATGACTTGCGATGAGAAATTCAGCCTGTACAAAGGTCTCAAGGTCCTTTGGTAATTTTTCGGATTTTCTTCCCTTTCCAGCAGGATGCTAACCCTGATCAGGGATTTCTACCTCCGTATAGGTACCCGGCTTGGAGGCAGCGATCGCGGGTACGCGGTGCGCTGGAGTTTCCAAACTGCGCGCAGCAAAGTCCAGCACCGCCGTGACTTGTTCGGGGGTCAGGTCGAACCCTTCGACGATCTCTTCTATGCTGGCTCCCGCTTCGAGATTCTCGAAAACCGTAGCGACCGGCATCCGTGTACCTCGGAAGACCCACGCCCCGATTACCTTTCCGGGTATGCGCTCGACAGCCGGGCATTGTGACCAATCCAGCGCCGCCATAACAAGCTCCTTCGAGCTATCGTACGCCAGACAGGGTAACCGGTGATAGGCAAGTTCGTCAGAGGCCCACTCCCTTCTCCATCTTTCCATCGTGACGTCTCGCGGGCGTCATTGACAGAATGGTTCTTAGAGGAGATTCGCGGAACTGTGAAAGGTGAGAATACTGTTTACTGTGAGCGGCCTGAGACATAGGTAACACATCGTACCGGACACATAGGTGACACTTCTCCCTGATTAGGGGAGGAAGCCTATGCCTTGGAAGGAGTGTTCGGCGATGGACGAGAGGCTGCAGTTTGTGGCTCGCCGGCTAGCTGGCGAGCCGATGGCGGAACTCTGCAGGGAGTTCGGCAT
>DATHFT010000009.1:0-59791 GCA_035317965.1 Saccharimonadales bacterium (SeqCode)
GTCTTCCGCAGGGCTGGTTGAAACAATTCCGAGATACGCGGACGTTCTAGCCTGATCGCGGACTTTTTCATTCGCCACAGAGGAGATTCAGGAAGCAACGGCCGAACGAGGAGAAGAGGAATCGCCGGAATCAATCCGGAGAGCAGAGTGTAGCGCCACGCTTCATGGCCTCCGCGAATCAGGGGGAGGGCTTCGCCGTGGGCCACGGCCAGATAGTATGCGCCGGCCACCATCAGACCTCCGGCGGTAAAAAAAGCCTGGGAAAAACCAAGAATGGACTCGCGGCGCCTGGGGTTCGGAAACAGCTCGGCGAGCCAAGTAACCGCAGCCACAAATTCCACCGACACACCAACCAGCGTCATGCACCTAAAAACCAGAAGTAGAGGAAGGGAAGTGGAGAAACCAGCAGCACAAGCCGACACGCTGTAGAGCAGAATGCTCCAGACGAGAATGCGTTTGCGGCCAAAAAGATCCGTCAGGTACCCGCCGAGAAGTCCGAAAACTCCAGCCAGGACATTTGGAACATAGAAAAACAAGCCGACCCACAAATTAAACGCCGGCGTTCCCGGCCGCAAATGGCCCAGGTCGGCGAGCGCGGGACGCACGATCAGCGCCATCATGAGCGTCTCGTAGAGATCAAAGGCGAAGCCCAGACAGGCTACGGCACACACCAGCCACTCAACGGGGGTCAACTTGGCCGGAATCACATCAAGTTCGCCGCCAGGCACGAAGGCGTTTGGGATGGGCAGTTCGTTTGTCGAATCGCTCAAATGGAATCACCCTCCGCTATTCCCGGTCCCCAACGAAGTTAAAGTAGCGCCATTTAAGGCCGGGCGGGGTTATGATACAAGCTCTAAAAGCTTCACAATTATTGATAGAAACTCACTAATGGACTTTACGTCACGGCAGCTTCGCGCTTTTCTACTGGTGGCCCAGCATCGCAGTTTTTCACGGGCTGCCGAAGCCCTCTTCATCACCCCGTCCGGATTGAGTGTCCTCGTCCGGGAACTAGAAACGCAACTCGGTTTCAGGCTTTTCGAACGGACCACCCGGCACGTCACGCCAACGCCATACGGCGCCGAACTGATCGCAGTGGTGCAAAGGATTTTGGCAGAACTCGATGCCGCCACGTCGCGCATCGGGCAATCCGCCAGCCAAGCCGATCAATCATTAATCGTAGGCGCTCCGCCCTTGATCTCTGCCAACATCATGGTGCCGGCTATCAAGGAATTCCGAGCACACCGTCCCAGCCTGCAAATTCAACTGTATGACGAAAAGGTGGCGACGATTCTGCAGTTGGTGCAGTCCGGGAAGCTCGACCTGGGGCTGGGCACTTTTGGATCCGCGACAGGCGTCCGGCGCACGCCGTTTCTCCGGTCTCCTCTCGTGGTAATTCGCCCGGACAAAGACCCGGCCTTTCGCAGGGCAACCACCACCTGGTCTGCCCTGCGAAACGAGAAACTGATTTCCCTACAGAGGACCGGTCACATCCAGCAGGTCGTGTCGAAGCATCTCGCCGCCGCCGGTATCAAAAGTCCCGCGAACACGTCCATCAACTTGCTCGATACCCAGATCGCGATGGTCGAAGCGGATGAAGGCGTAGCCATTATTCCTTCCTTTGGCCTGGCCGCATGCCGGAATCGGCGGGTGTTCATGAGCCGTCTGGTCCACCCGGTTGTCACCATAGGACTGTACCTGATCAGCAATCGAGCGAAAAAGCTCCCAGCTGGCGCCGACGAGTTTACCGAATTCCTGAAGAGCTTCGTCGGCCGATGGATGGGTCCTGTCGAGGCGGTCTGAACGGGGCCGCGAAAGCGGAGCCGTCCGCCTCCGGGAATCGTACGTTCGTCGTGCTCCCGGACCGGACAGCCGCTCGACTTTTCAGACAGCAACCGCGGTAAACTAGGCGGCGAATCAACATGCATCAGATTCTGATCTACTCCGATTCGCTGACTTGGGGCATCGTTCCGGGTACCCGCTCGAGGTTGCCTTTTGACGAGCGCTGGCCAGGCGTGCTTGAGAACACCTTCAATGCTTCCGGGCCGAGGATACGAGTCATTGAAGATTGCTTGAATGGTCGACGCACGGTCTGGGATGATCCGTTTAAACCAGGCCGGAACGGGCTCGAAGGCCTTGCGCAACGCATTGAGAGCCATTCGCCATTGTCGCTGGTCCTGCTTATGCTCGGAACGAACGACTTTCAATTCTGCCATCCGCACAATGACGCTTGGTCGGCCGCTCAAGGTATCGTTGCGCTGGTCAAGGAAATCCGCATTTCGCCCATCGAGCCAGGAATGCCCGTTCCACCCGTTCTCCTGATTTGCCCGCCGCAGGTCCGTGCCGCGCGGGGAACTATGGCGCCGAAATTTCGGGGCGCCGAGCAGAGATGCGCCGGACTGGCGGAAGCCTATCGGCAGGTCGCCGGCGAACTTGGTTGTCATTTCTTTGACGCGGAATCGGTCGCAACCAGCAGCAGGGTGGATGGCGTGCATCTCGATCGCGATCAGCACGCGAAACTGGGCACGGCGCTGGCCGAAGTCGTGCGACAAATTCTCGCTCCCGCGACGAGCTGCGGTTGACACGGCAGGCGCCCGGTCTCTGGGGACAGACGTCCTGCAGTCCCCTTGGCCAGCCCCAGTAACAATTTGACAATCAATTTCGCTGCGTGATACGAACCCTGACGTGCTCCGTCGCCGCCCGGGCGGGCGCCTGGCATGCGAAGCAGGTACTCACTGCAATGGAAAACGAGGCCCGCGCGGAGGGATGCGATGATTTGAGTTCGCATTCGACAAACGCGTCTATCTGGCTTATTTTGTAGACCCTGGCTTCGCGCGCCGCTTGTGGTTCGTATCACGCTCAAGACGAAGAATGTCAATTTCGACGCAGCACTTCACGAAGGCAGTACCAAGGCAAGCACGACGATTGAGGAGGCTCGATGTCTGAAATTGATGTCCCCTTGTTGCGTTCGCGTTTCGGGCAGTCCCAGCGAACCGATACTTGGTGGGTGCAACCACTCCTGGTCTTTCTGGGGTTCGCCGCGTTCATCGTTTATTCCACATGGGCTGCGCTGCAGGGGCAGCACTTCCGGTTCGGACCCTACCTTTCCCCATTTTACTCGCCAGAACTGGTGGGATCGTCCGGAGAAGCCTGGTTTGGGGCGAGTCCGCGTTGGCTGCCCAGCTGGGTTACGGCGGCAATGCTCATTCTCTGGGCACCGGGAGGCTTTCGCTTCACGTGCTACTACTATCGCGGCGCGTACTACAAAGCATTTTGGGCCGATCCCCCTTCCTGCGCCGTAGGCGAACCGCGAAAGAAATACCTCGGTGAGCGGTCCTTTCCCTTGATCATCCAGAATATTCATCGCTATTTTCTGTATCTGGCCTTGGTGTTTTTGATTCTGCTGGCCATCGACGTATGGCATGCCTTCTGGTTTGACGGCAAGTTCGGCATGGGAGTGGGAACGCTGGTGCTGCTCGCGAATTTGACGCTGCTCAGTTGTTACACCTTGGGGTGCCACTCACTGCGACATCTTATAGGTGGCGTTCGCGACCGGTTGTCCGGCGCGCCGGCGCGCAAACAAGCCTATGACTGCGTGAGTTGTCTCAATCGGCGGCATATGCTTTTTGCCTGGTGCAGTCTTTTTATGGTGGGTTTTAGCGACCTATACGTTCGGCTGTGCTCGATGGGCGTGTGGACGGACTGGAGGATTTTCTAGTGGCCGAGTACATCACACACGAGCACGACGTTCTCATCATTGGTGCGGGAGGAGCCGGACTGCGCGCGGCCGTCGAGGCTTCGGCGGCTGGAGCCAAAGTCGCCGTCATTTCGAAATCGCTTTTGGGCAAAGCGCACACCGTGATGGCCGAAGGAGGAATCGCGGCCGCCATGGGAAATGTGGACGAGCGGGATGGCTGGTCGGTGCACTTTGCGGACACCATGCGCGGCGGGCAATATCTGAACAACTGGCGGATGGCTGAACTCCATGCGAAAGAAGCGCCTGCCTGTGTGCGGGAGCTGGAAGCGTGGGGCGCTCTTTTCGATCGCACGAACGACGGCCGGATTCTGCAGAGAAATTTTGGCGGGCATCGCTACCCGCGCCTGGCGCACGTGGGGGACCGCACCGGCCTGGAAATGATCCGTACACTGCAGGATCACGGAATACATCTTGGGCTGGATGCTTTCATGGAACACACCGTTGTGACGCTGCTGACGGAGGGGGGGCGCATTGCTGGCGCGTTTGGTTACGATCGCGAGCGCGGCCGATTTCACCTTTTCCGCGCCAAGGCTGTGGTGCTCGCCACCGGAGGAATCGGGAGAGCGTTCAAAATCACGAGTAACAGCTGGGAATATACCGGAGATGGCCACTCACTGGCGTACCACGCCGGCGCGGCTTTGATGGATATGGAATTCGTGCAGTTTCACCCCACGGGCATGATTTGGCCACCCAGTGTGCGCGGCATCCTGGTCACCGAAGGAGTGCGCGGTGAGGGTGGAGTACTTCGCAATAAAAATGGCGAACGATTCATGTTCCAGGACATTCCGCCACTCTATGTCAACCAGACGGCTGATTCCGAAGAGGAAGGCTGGCGGTATACGCAGGGCGACAAGAATGCCAGACGTCCGCCCGAGCTGCTGACGCGCGATCACGTAGCTCGCTGTATCCGACGCGAAGTGAAAGAAGGACGCGGAAGCCCGCACGGCGGCGTATTTCTGGACATCGCCTGGATTAAGGAACGGATTCCGCATGGGGCGGAATACATAAAGAAAAAACTTCCAAGTATGTATCACCAATTCAAACAGCTGGCCGACATCGACATCACAGAAGTGCCGATGGAGGTGGGGCCAACGACGCATTACATGATGGGCGGAGTGCGTGTCGATCCGGATTCCCAAATGTCGGACGTTCCCGGTCTGTTTGCAGCCGGGGAATGCGCGGCAGGCTTGCATGGAGCCAACCGGCTGGGAGGGAACTCTCTTTCCGACCTGCTGGTTTTTGGCAAGCGCGCCGGAGAATACGCCGCGCGCTTTGCCAAAGAGAATTCTCTTGAAACCGTGAATCCCGCACAGCTCGGGTCCGCGGAAAAGCGGGCGCTCGAGCCTTTCGCGCGGGAAAGTTCTGAAAACGCATATTCTGTACAGCACACCTTGCAGGCCATGATGCAGGATCTGGTGGGCATCGTGCGCCAGGAAGACGAGATGTTGCAGGCTCTCGATCGCCTGCGGGAATTGACTGCGGCCAGTGAACGGGTCAGCGTCGGCGGACATCGTGAATACAATACCGGCTGGCACACCGCACTCGATCTGCAAAACCTGCTGACCGTTTCCGAAATTGTCACGCTGGCTGCGCTTGAGCGGCGGGAAAGCCGGGGAGCCCATTTCCGCGACGATTTTCCGAACAAAAGCGATGAGTACAGCAAGTTCAATATCGTGGTGCGAAAAGGCGGCGACGGGCAGCCGCAGCTGAAGCGAGAGCCCATACCGGTGATGCGGGAAGATCTGAAACAGGTCATCGAGGAGATGAAGTAATGGCGACGGCAACGTTTCGAATCTGGCGGGGAGAAAAAGGCCAAGGTGGATTCCAGGACTACCCGACGGAAATCTCCGAAGGCATGGTGGTCCTCGACGCCGTACATCAAATTCAGGCGGAGCATGCCGGCGACCTGGCCGTTCGCTGGAACTGCAAAGCGGGCAAATGCGGTTCCTGCTCCGCGGAAATAAATGGCATGCCGAAATTGATGTGCATGACGCGGCTGAATACCCTTGCGCTCGATCGGCCGGTCACCATTGAACCAATGAAAGCTTTCCCGCACTCGAGGGATCTGGTTACCGATGTTTCCTGGAATTACAAAGTGAAACAACGCATCCCGAAATTCAAGCCGCGGCGTCCCGATGCCTCCGATGGCACCTGGCGGATGGCGCAGGAAGACGTAGACCGGGTCCAGGAATTTCGCAAGTGTATTGAATGCTATCTCTGCCAGGACGTCTGCCACGTGCTGCGCGACCACCACATGCATGAGGAATTCATCGGGCCGCGGTTTCTTGTTTACACCGCCGCCCTCGAGATGCATCCGCTCGATGAGGCGGATCGTATCCCCGAACTGCGCAAAGAATTTGGCATCGGCTTGTGCAATATCACCAAATGCTGCACGAAGGTGTGTCCGGAGGGAATCACGATTACCGACAACGCCATCATTCCGCTCAAGGAGCGCGTAGTCGATCGCTTCTTCGATCCGGTGACCAGATTGTTTCGGATGTTCAGTAGCTAGGAAGCGTAGGAGGGGTTATGCAATTCAAGCTGAAGTCCATCTCGGCGCAGAGTATTCCCGAGGCGCTGGCTAAAGTAGAGCGTTACCGGCTTTTGAATGAACCGACCCTGGCTGAGAGTATCTGTCTCGACATTTTGGCGATCACCCCCAACCATCAACAAGCGCTCATTTCTCTGCTCCTCGCGCGCACGGATCAATTCGAATCCAATGTGAATGCCACCGCAGCACAAGACGTGCTTCCGCAAATTACCGGCGAATACGAGCGCGCCTACTATGCCGGCATCGTTTGGGAGCGCATGGGGCATGCTCATATTCATCACGGCGCTCCAGGAGGAGCGTCCGCCGCCTACCATGCCCTGCGTGCGGCCATGAGCCTCTATGAGGAAGCGGCCCATTTTAGTCCGCCGGGAAACGAAGACGCGATTCTGCGGTGGAATACCTGCGCGCGCGTGATCATGAAGAGTGCCGAAGGCGATCCCCTGGAAGAGGCCCAACCGCGAGACGTCTGGGTCCGGGACGAAGCCGATTCAAGAATTGCAGACGTGTAGGAATGAAGAACACGGGTCCGTCGCAGTAGAAAATGTCACATTCCTGAGGATTCTGAAAGCAATCTTCATTGGTCGCAACTCCGCGGGTCTTAAATCGCTGGTAAGCAAAACGGCAAGTCGATGCGCGAAAACTGCGTATAGGTATCGCACTCCGCGGCGGAGCGTGGATCATCAAGCTCCCGTCGCCCCGATTCGCCCTGGTTCCGGAAAATGAATACTCCATGATGAAACTGGCCTCCGCCGTCGGTATCGACGTTGCCGAAGCCGGACTCATTTCCACCGCTCAAATCGCGGGTCTGCCCGACGAATTTGCCGAAGAAAAAGCCAATTCGCTGTACGTGCGGAGGTTCGACCGCACACTGGAAGGTGGAAAGATCCATAGCGAAGACTTCAACCAGATCTACCGCCAGTTTCCGCACCATAAATACAAACACTACAGCTACGCGAATATGGCGCGCGACATCTCCAACTTTCTCGGAGCTGGTGCCGTGTCGGAATTTATCCGCCGGCTTGTCTTTAACGCAGCGATTGGCAACGCAGACATGCATTTGAAGAACTGGTCTGTCATCTACCCGGATACTCGGACACCGCATCTCGCGCCAGGCTACGACTTCGTTTCTACGATCGCCTATATCAAAGACCGCGAAATGGGCTTGTCGATCGCCAAAATAAAAGATACAAGAAAATTGGATCAGACTCTTCTCGAACGATTTGCCGTCAACGCAGGTCTGCCAAAACACATGGTTGTTGAAACGGCCTCGGAAACCGCTGAAAAAACCGTGCGCGTGTGGACGGAGATGGCTCGCGACCTCCCGTTGGACAATCACGCGAGAGAACAAATTGATGAACAGTTGCATCAGGTTCCACTTATGAGACCGTTCCTACGCTCGGCAGCGGCCAGAAGCCCCGAGACACCTGCCCTACAAACAGGAAAAAACAATATCCGAAGGCGCGACCGGAAAACGAGAGGTTGAGACCTCACCTGCACCTGCGTTCAAGACACCATCAAGGCACTGCGCCTGAGGATTTCGCAAGGCTCGGAACGATTCGAGCCGCCCGAATGGTCCAAAAGGCAGAAGCCGGACCCTCCCAAATCGCCTGATCAGGGTGCCTCGGGCCGTAAGTACGAAGATTTTCGTTGACACTACGAAGGTGTTCGTAGCATAGTGCGGGTCATGAGCAACGCCTCTACGCAAAAGCCCACCACGTCTGAGCTGCAAATCCTGCAGGTGCTCTGGGAACGGGGCCCATCTACAGTTCGCGAGGTTCACGATGCGCTCCAGGAAGAAAGAACGCTTGGCTACACCACCGTGCTGAAACTCATGCAGATCATGACGGTAAAGGGCCTGGTCCGCCGCAATGAGGAGCAGCGAGCCCACGTTTACGAGGCCGAGCAACCGGCCGAAAAAACCAAACGGCAGATTGCCGCCGACATGCTGCACAGGGTTTTCGATGGCTCTGCGCGGGAGTTGATGTTGCACGCCTTGGCGGGCCAACGCAGTTCAAAAAGCGAAATTGAGGAACTTCGGCATCTCCTTGACGAACACGAAAGGAAACTTCGATGATCGGCTTCCCGCACTTGCTGGCTCCAGATCTCTTGCGCACGCTCGGACTCTCCTTACTGCACTTCCTTTGGCAAGGCGCGGCGCTGGCAGCGCTGTCAGCAGCAGTTCTTGCGGCCGTGCGAAGCGCGTCCACTCGCTATGTAGTTGCCCTGCTCACGCTGGTGGTGATGATTGCGGCGCCGATCGTTACTTTCTTGTCCATTCGACCTACAGAACCTTTTGCCGCGCCCGTAACACCGGTTGTAATACCGGCCGTTAGTCAAGTGGTCCAGGCAGCGTCCCAGCCCGCTGCGGCCACTTCTGAGTCGAGTCCACTGCCGGCTGGCGCCCTCAACTGGCTTGTAGGAGTCTGGTTTGCAGGAGTTATCCTTTTCAGTCTTCGCACGGCGGGAGGGTTTTTTCTCATAACCCGCTTGCGGAGGGACGTGCATCCTCTTGAAGCGGAAGTGCTCGGGATCTGCCGTGAGATGCAGCTGCGCTTGGGAATCAGCGGGACGATTCGCTATTGCCAATCGCTCCATCTCGATGCGCCTGCTGTTCTCGGCTGGTTTCGCCCGGCCGTGCTGCTGCCTGTGACCGCACTGACCGGGCTCACCGAAGTCCAGCTTAGGGCGGTAATTGCCCACGAGCTTGCGCACATTCGGCGGCTCGACGCGTTCTTCAATCTTTTGCAAGTTGCTGCCGAGACGGTACTTTTTTATCACCCTGCCGTCTGGTGGCTGAGCAAACGGATTCGCGCTGAACGAGAAAATTGCTGCGACGATGTGGCCCTGGCGGTCTGCGGAGATCCTTCCGAGTACGCGCGCGCTCTGGCGCAAATGGAAGAATGGCGCAGCGCGCCGCATCTGGCGATGGCTGCCAATCGCGGACCGCTGGCTTCGCGTGTCGCGCGCCTCCTGGGTCTGCCTGAGCAGGGCAGCAGCCTCCGCAACGCGGGCATCGTTTTCGGCACGTTGTGCCTGGCCATAGCGCTCGTGGCCGGAAACGCTTTCTTCGGACTGGTGCGCTCCGCTTCGGCGCATTCTCTACCGCCGTGGCAAGACGTCGCGCCGCAAGACCAGACTACGGGGGGCGAGATTGTCATAAGCGCGCCGCGTCCTGATCCACGCCTGTCCGCCGCTCCCAGGCCATCTCCGTCTCCCCAACCCGACAGCAATTCCGGGGATCCCCAGGCGGCCCAACCGCAATCCTTTATTGACAGCATGAAAGCCGAAGGCTTCGACAATCTTTCCGCCGACGAACTGATCTCCCTAAAAGTGCAAGGCGTTACCCCCGGGTACATTCACGAAATCCGGGCCGAGGGACTAAAACCGTCCGTAGACGAACTGGTTGGATTAAAAGTGCAGGGCATTACGCCGGAATATATCCGCAAGGTGCGGGCCATGAACTTGAATGTCGATCTGGACCAGCTCATTGGCATGAAGGTGCAGGGCGTCACGCCGGAATATGTCGACAGTATGCGCAAACTCGGGTTCCAGTCGGATGCAGACCAATTGATTGGCATGAAGGTGCAGGGCATCACGCCGGAATATATCGACAGTATGCGCAAACTCGGGTTCCAGCCGGATGCGGACCAATTGATTGGCATGAAGGTGCAAGGCATCACTCCGGAATACGTCGAGGAAATGCGCAAGATTGGCTTCCAACCGGACGCCGACCAGGTCATCGGCATGAAGGTGCAGGGCATCACGCCGCAGTACGTCCGCGAACTAAACGAATTAAATATTCATCCCGACGCAGACAATGTTATCGGCATGAAAGTACAGGGAGTCGACGCCAGCTTCGTACGTAGCATCCGCGCTACCGGACTCAGTCCAGACGACGACTCGCTGATCGCATTGAAGGTACAGGGCGTGACCGCTGAATACATCAAAGCGCTGCAAGCGGCCGGTTTTAAGCCCGATGTCGATGACGTGGTCTCGGCAAAAGTCATGAACATAACGCCGCAGTTTATCGAACTGGCGCGCAGCCACGGTTTTAAGAATCTCGATTTGGAAAAATTGATCGAACTTAAGCACGCTGACGTTCTGGAGTAACAACAATCTATCCCTGGGATTTGCCGGTGTTTGCGGCGAAGCGCTGGACGTGCGTGCGCACGAATTTCAGAAGTTGACTGGAAACACGCTGCACGAGGTACAACATGGAGGATCCTGCCGATATGAATCGCCGAAATGCTTTGATTGCTTATGTTCTGGTTGGTTGCACGCTGCTGTTCGCGCTCATAGCCCGAGCGGCGGAATCCCGCACAGGAAGCTGGACGCTCACGCATAGCGATGAGGCCGGCAAGGTCTCTTTCGCGATCCTCTACCACAGCAAACACAACAACTCGAATCACCAGGCGGACTGGCCGGCCAGCGATTTCCGGGGAGTCGATTTCGCAAAAGCCGACAAGCAGGACGTGCGCTTTACCATAACCCGTGATGCCGGCCACTTCGAATGCGACGGGTACTTGCGGAGTGGCGAAGGCGCGGGCATTTTTCACTTCACGGCAGAGCCGGGATATGTTGCGCAGATGTCTGCTCTCGGATTCAGCGGCATCGATGACGACAAACAGTTTTCCATGGCCATCATGGACGTTTCCCTGGCCTTTGCCAAGGAAATGAAATCGGAGAATATTCAAGGGCTCGACACGGACAAACTCATCGCGTTCCGAATTTTCAATGTCAACCGGGAATTTGTGGAAGCCCTGCGCAAGGCCGGACTCGCAGCAAGCGACGCGGACAAACTGGTGGCCTTTCGCATTCATGGCGTATCTCCGGAAATGGTCAGCTTCGTACGGCAGGCGGGTTATCAGCCCGACGAAGATACGTTGATTGCCATGCGCATCCACGGCGTCTCCCCCGAATACATGCAACAGTTAAAATCGGAGGGCTACGATCACGTAGACCTGCAAAAACTAATCGCTTTTCGTATTCATGGCGTTTCGCCGGACTTTATCGGGAAGGTACAAACACTTGGATACAAACATCCCGAGCCTGACCAGCTGGTGACCATGCGCATTCACGGCGTCTCGCCCGAGTTTATTTCCAGCATGCAAGCGCGCGGATTAAAGGATCTCACGATCGACCGCCTGGTTAACCTCCGGATTCACGGCATCGACTAGCCCCTGCCTTCTGCGTCGTTCGGACACGCCCACCTGCAGATCTGGCAGCCACCCGCAGTTTAGGGTCTGCGGGTGGCGTGTGGACCAGGCGACCCGTTTGCGCCCGCAAGCGGTGTGAGGCTTCCGCCCGCCAGACTCATCGCCGATTCAAAACAGATTTATGGTGCCAAGGCGACTTGGAGATGTGAGTATGGGTGTGCTTAAAATTGAGATTCAGGCGCTGAAGCGCGCCAATGGATTCAGTCTGCGAGCCGCCCGCAGCCCGCCGTGGATTGGACGAACACAGAAACGACTCCAGGCAGAGGAGCAAGGCTTGAACCCGCGGCGTTTTTCCATCCCTTTTGGCTATCTGATTTTCCTGCTGCTCGCTGCGCCATCGAACATCTGGGGAGAACAGACCACGCGCTCGCCGGAGTTATCGCGGCCGGTGCGCTCCTGGGAATTTCTGTCCGCTGTTGGCCAGCAAGCCGGGCTTTTTGGAGACGAGTCGGGACGTTTGGAAGCCTGGATTTATCCTTTAAAGATCGTGCGCGATTTTCAGCTGCGGTTCCGCGTGGGCGGTCACGTCTTGCCTGGCAGCGCTTTTGCCCGAACCGTGACGGTTCGCCCTGAGTCCAGCACGATTCTCTATGTCGGCGACACCTTTACCGTTCGCGAAACGCTTTTTGTGCCGATACACGAACAGGGCGCGATCATTTTGCTGGATGTGTCAACAACAGAACCTCTGGAAGTAGAGGCGACCTTCGTCCGGGATTTTCAATTGGGGTGGCCGGGCGCGATCGGCGGGAGCTATGTGAATTGGAATCCTGCTCTGCACGCATTCACCTTCAATGAAGATTTAGATCGTTTCTCGGCGCTGCTGGGCTCCCCTGCGGCCACCGACGCGATTCTCGACTACCAGTCTAATTTTGTGCAAACCCGCGAGTGTTCCTTCGGGTTGGGAGTTACCAGCGGCGGTAGGCAAACCAAGGCCATCATTCTGGCGGCATCTACGAACGGGCACGCGGAAGCGGAGAAAACCTATCGACATTTGTCGTCCGTTTATCCGCAACTGCTTCAGGAAGCGTCGCAATATTACGCAGAATATCTAGGAAAGACGGTGCGGGTGGAACTCCCGGATGACTCTTTGCAGCAAGCCTTCGACTGGTCGCGTATTGGCCTTTCTCAGGGCATTGTGACGGGGCAAAAACTGGGGACTGGTCTCATTGCCGGTTATCGCGGCTCGGGAGAAAGCCTGCGTCCCGGATTTGCATGGTTTTTTGGCCGCGATGCGCTCTGGACTTCACTGGCGCTAAATGCCGAGCGGGATTTTGCGACTTCGCGAATGACTTTCGATTTTCTAATCAAATACCAACGAGCGGACGGGAAGATCCCGCATGAAGTCTCGCAGAGCGCTGGTTTTGTTCCCTGGTTTAGGGATTATCCCTACGGATTTGCTTCGGCAGATGCCACTCCGCTTCTGCTGATCGCAATTGGTGATTATGTCTCGCAAAGTGGCGACGCTGGATATGCCCGTGAAAAGTGGGAGCAGATCTGGAAGGCCTACCAGTTTTTGGCTTCCACGTTTGACCGCGGCGGCTTTGCGCAAAATCGCGATGTGGGTCATGGGTGGGTAGAGGGCGGACCGCTGCTTCCTGTCGATGCTGAATTTTATCAGAGCGCCCTGGGTGTCGAGGCCCTGCGCGCGCTTGCGCATCTGGCACAGGCAGTCGGAAAACCGGATGTGGAAAAGGATTTGATGGAACGCTTTGCACGCCAGAAAGCGCTGCTGAACCAGACTTTTTGGTCAGAGAAAAACAGGTCTTTTGTTTTTGGCGTCAATGGCGGCAAGGACCAAGTCGATTTCTTGAGCACACTCTCGACCGTGCCGATGTGGTTCCAGTTGGTTGACGAAGACAAGGCTGAGAGTACGATCAACCAGCTGGCGGGTCCGAATTTTGAGTCCGATTGGGGAATGCGGCTCATTTCTTCGCACGATCCGAACTATGCGGCATCCGGATACCACTTTGGATCGGTTTGGCCTCTATTTACGGGGTGGGCTTCGGTTGGAGAATATCGCTATCACCGCAGCACGGCCGGATATTCGAATTTGCGAGCGAACGCGATGCTGGCCCTCGACGGATCGCTGGGCCATGTGACCGAAGTTCTTTCCGGAGATGTGTACCAGCCTTTGGCATCGAGCTCACCCCAGCAGATTTGGTCGTCGGCGATGGTCATTAGCCCGGTTGTGCGCGGGATGCTGGGCCTCGAGGTTGACGGGCAAAACAAGGAGATCTTACTTTCACCGCATGTTCCTGCCGAGTGGAATAGCTTTGCGATCGGGAATGTGGTGGTGAACGGGCAAGGCCTGGATTTTTCCTATAGTCGCGGCGCGCAAGAGATTTCTTTAACAATTAATGCGGGTCCGCAGAATTCCGGGTATTCCGTGGTGTTTGCCCCGGAAATCAGCTTGCGGGCACATGTGACGGCGGCCGAACTGGACGGGCGGCCTGTGCAATTTCACGCCGCTTCAAATAGCGAGGATCAGCATGTTTCTGTAAGGTGTGCTCTTCAGAGCGGAAAACATACGATACACGTCCGTTTCAGGGACGATTTTGGATTGGGGATCACGGGTTCGATGCCAGGTCTGGGACAAGAGAGCCGCGGATTGCGCATTGTTTCAATGGGGTGGACTCCCGCGCATGACGCGCTGACGGTTCAACTGGCAGGGATTGCCGGAGAAACGTACGACCTCAATGTGCGCAACGCCGAACAGATTCAGTCGATTGCCGGAGCAAGTTTGACGAAAGCCGACCAGGGAACGGAGAAAATTCGCGTCGTATTTCCGGCCGCTGGCAAGTCGGACCGAGCGTACGAGAATGGGACGGTGATCATCCGTTTTAAGGACGCCAGGAAGCGTTCCGGTACGGACGAAAAATAAGGGCTGCTGAATGGCCACAAACCCGATTATTTCTCCGACTTTGTTACTGGCGTCAGAGGAAAGGCGACTGTATTGATCGTCGCGGGATCATCGCGCAACCGGACGTACAGAACTGCTTCGGTCGGGCGGGGAACATTCAGAGTCGAGTCTATGAAGCTCGTGGGCACGGGTGCCGTGTGCGTGAATTGCGCGTCAGACGCCACGGAATCAATTAAGAACAGGTTGGTTCCACTCAAGCGGCATTGCTGGTCCTGTCCCCGGGGACAATGAATTTCCGTGATCTGGGGAACGCGCACGAGCGTTGCGAGCGGCTGCCAGTCACCTTTTGTGCCGTCGGCTTCCAGGGGGCGGAAACGTAGGGGACCGAACGCCGACGGGCCAAAGGCTCTTTGTGGATCGAGTATCGCCGACACAATTTGCGAATCGCGAACAACCAGCGATCCATCAGCGATGCTCAGCACAATGCTGAATGCATTGTCGACCGTGGCGACTTCGACGCGCTCGTCTCGCGATAGTTTTTCAGGAATTTCCGTTTTGAGCAAAAACGAAATCTGCCCGTCAAGGGGAAGTTCATCCAGACTTCCAAGCGTGATGCCAGAAGGAGTTGGGCCGGCCTCGATGTTTTTGGCAATTAAGGCCATTTTTGGCCGGGGCGCATCAATGGTCGTGGGCAGATCCAGGACTCGTCCGTCTTTTAGTGCAACATGCGCCACCAGGCGCTGGCCCGAGGCAAGCACCGAGCGATCCATGTGGGCGGCCGATAGCTGCAGTTCATCCTTGGTATTGGCCCGGGTCAATTTTTCGAGTGCAAAGTGGACGCCGTTCAATTCAAAGCGCTCGACTTCATCAAGGCGTGTTCCTTTTAAGACTCCGTTTTCGTCACCGGCATGTATGGCGAAGCTCTCGAGATACGCCAGTTCGGCGTAGGTGCGCAGGTGCACGTCTTCGGGTTCGGGCAAGCCGTACTGCCGGACTTTCATGGTCATCGGTCCGGCCAGTTGGTCCTTAAGCGCTACTTTCACTTCCAGTTCGTCTGCTCGCGTACGACGCCAGGAAGTTTGAACTTCGCGCCCCTGCTGGTCCTGAATCTTGAGGTCCTCTACACATGTAGCGCCGCTCGATTGCACGTGGAACGTATCTTCGCGGCCCACAATCAAGGCGGTTTGCTCCGCAGGCGGAATCTTCCATTGAGTGGCTCGCGCGATCCTGATGCGGAAATTTGGTCCTTCATAAGGTTCAAAGCCCCAAAAACCACGCAGCGTACCAATGACTTCCGGATCCATCTTCGCGGCATCGACCGCGCGCGCCTCCACCCTAAATCCGCCGCTGGAAGGGACCGCTCGTGCCGGGAAATCGAGTACCGCCCCATTACTGGACTGAACATGGAGAGAGAAATCGTGGGCGATATCAGAAGAGAAGACCAGCGGCGCTCCTTCGACCGGCAGCACGAGAGAAGCTTTTTGCAGGCAATACACCTGGTCCGGATTCACGGCGCGCAGCGGAGGCAGCTGTGCGGACTCAATGGCTGGGAGGCCGACGACAATTACGGATTTGGGTTTGCGAAATGACGGAGGATTGTTCAGCTTCAAATTCATCTGATCCTGTTTAGGGAGCGCCAAAGCCGGAATATAAACGAACGAAGCGGTATGCATGTTTCCGAGTACCCGGGCTAGATCGACAACCGCCCCCACATACGCGCTATAAAATCCGCCGCCGGCCATTGGTGTAGCGCTCACCGCTCCAATCAAATCGGTGTTTGGACCTGAAGCCAGGGTCTGCACCATGGACTGACTTTGGCCGTCATCAAGAACAAGATTGTCCGTGTTGCGCGTCAAACAAGACGCTTGCTCGTCGACTTGTTTATCAAAGCACTGCAGATCAAGCCGGATGCCCAGCGTGCGCGCCATGAGTACGGAATGTTGCTGCAAGGCTTTGGGATCGGCATCAGAAATTGTTTTTATGTCGATGAGATACTTTTCAAGACGCGTACGATCCAGGCTGGCGCGATTGAGATCTTGCGAAGCGCGAACAAACACGCCGGGTCTGCCCCGCACAGCGGCGCGCAAGGTAGCAAAATCTCCGCCCGTCTGGGGCGCGAGAAACAACAAGGCCTGACTGGCACCTTCCGGAACCGTAACGACGATGCCTTCCTCGCGAACTTCTTTGGTCCACGTCTCGGCTTTTATGAACCAGTTTTCCGGAGGCGGATTTGTCGGACCGCGGAGGAAGGCAACAATCATCAGATAACGAGCGGACTGGTCGGGGGGAAGGTCGGGATGAATCCAGATTCGGTCGCCGGGCTGCAAGTTGGCCACCTCGGAGATGGGCAGCGGCTTCCCGTTGCGTGTCACCTTCATCTCGATGCGCGGTCCGACAAGATCAAAGTCATTGTTGGCCGCCGGCGAATGCCCGGGTTGTAGGAGCAACGCCACGAACAGCGAGATATAACGTGCCGAGCGCTGAAAGCGAGACCGACACATGTCCGACTTAGACATTGTTACCTCAACTCCTTAACAATATTTCGGCTTGCCGCATCGTGCATCAGTTCCCGGAAGCAGTCTCTGATTTTCTTCGCCAGAGTTAAGATTGCGCTTCGAATGCACTTTTTGAATTAACTTGCACTTCGCACCATCCAACGGTTTGATGCTAGGTGATTCCCATTTGTCGCCAGCGCTGGCTGCGGAGCATTGGAGCCGATTCTGGAGTGAGGGCGGGACTCGAATCAGCCGGCAGGGCGGTCGAAGACTCCAGTCTAATACTAATTCGCACGCGCAATTCTATGCAAGATATTCGTCCGGTGCTTTCCAGGAGATGAACGGAAGGGCGTACGACGCCGCTCATACCGGATTGGCCTGTGACGAAAAGCATTCCAGGCAGGATGCTTGCGCAAACGTAATTTTGCTACGCTGGGGAGATGTTACTTGAGCTTTTGGGTCTCATTGGAAATTGTCAATTTTCTGCGCTCGTTCATCGCAATGGCGATATAGCCTGGTGCTGTTTGCCGCGTTTCGACTCCGAAGCGGTGTTTGCAAACCTCCTCGACGAAGAGGATGGCGGGAGATTCCTCGTTGGCCGGCAGATGGCGAACCCGGCCAGCAGACTTATATTGAAAACACGAATATTCTGGAAACGCGGTTCGATACGCCTTCAGGTTCGTTCCGCGTCCTGGATTTTGCGCCGGGATTTGTTCTCTACGATCGAACCTTCAGGCCCACACAGATTTTCAGAATTGCAGAACCCATTGAAGGCACGGCCCGCATAAGTGTGGTGTGCAACCCGCGATTGGGCTGCAGCAAAGGGCAGCCGACCCGGATAAGCGGTTCAAACCGCGTACGCTTTGAAGGTTTCGAGAGTCAGCGGTATCCATGCGGCCTTTGCGGTGTCACCGCCTTGGGCCGGCGTACTATGAATCTGGGAATTTCTCTCCGATGCGTTCCCGGTTTTTGCACCGCGGATGGCCAAACGGGCCGCGCGGCGCCGCATGACGCCAGGATCCGCTTTAGTTTCAATGTCTTGTAGCTATTCTGCGGATTTACCCGTGGCGCTCCCGTCCCCGGGAAATCCCTTCATGCCCGAACTGCTAGCTGGGGCATCTGAAACTGAGTATGGCTACAACCGAGGAATCTGGAATCGCCACCGGGCATTCTACGAGCCGCTATGAGGCGCTGTTTCGCGTTTCCAGCGCCATCGGCGCCTATCGCGACCCCAAAGAGCTATTCCATGTTCTTGCCAGTGAATTGCGCCAAGTGGTGCAGTTCGACTTCATGGCCGTCTTCCTTTACGACCAGGCGGCGAACACCTTGCAGGTTCCTGCAATCGAAATCATGCAAGGTGCCGGAGTCGTCATCCCGCCCGATTTTCCCGTCGAAGAATCGATCACCTGGTGGGTGTATCACCACCAGCAGCCGGTCGTCGTATCCTCCGGCGATCGTCGATTCCCTCGGGTGATGGAGTTATACAAGCAGTTCGAAATTGAGTCTGCCTGTTTTCTGCCCTTGACCACCGTCCGCCGAAGGCTGGGAAGTCTCGCCTTTGGTGCCATTCATGCCGGGACTTACAGCGAAGAGGATATCCGCTATCTCTCCCTGGTGGCCGATCAAGTCGCGCTGACTGTCGACAACGCGCTAAGCAACGAGGAACAACAACGCAGCGAAGCTTTTCTAGCCGAAGGGCAGAAGCTCAGTCGGACCGGGAGTTGGTCGTGGAAGGTCCAAGGCGAGCAAGTCGTCTGGTCCCGGGAACATTATCGCCTCTTCGGCTTTGAACCAAATCGAGTGAACCCCACGTTGCGGAATTTTTGGGAGCGTGTCCACCCGCAGGACGAACCGCAGCTCAGGGCCATGTTGGATCAAGCGATTCTGGAAAAGAAGGATTTTGATCGCGAGTTTCGAATCGTTCTCCCGGATGGGTCGGTCAAGAATGTACAGGGTGTGGGACGTGCGGTCCTCAACGAGTCGGGGGATCTGGTGGAGTTCATCGGAACGACGATTGATATCACCGACCGCAAGCAGGACCAATGGAAGCTGCAAAATCAGAAGGCCCATTTCGAAAGGTTGTTTGAACTGGCACCGGAAGCCATTGTCTTGCATGCGGAAGGGAAAGTGGTTCGCATCAACAAAGAATTTACCGAGCTTTTCGGGTACACAGCCGAGGAAGCGATCGGCAGAAATATCGATGAATTGATTGTGCCGGTGGAATATCGGGAAGAACTAAAAACGCTGAGAGCAGAGGTGAGAAGAGGCCAGCGAGTAGAGGCAGAAACCCTGCGTATGCGCAAGGACGGCAGCTCGTTTCACGTTTCCTTCGCTGCTGCCCCTGTGGTGGTTGGCGGCGGCGAACTGGGCGTCTATTCAATCTATCGGGATATCACCGGGCGCAAACGCGCGGAAGAAGCACTGAAACGCAGCGAAGCGTACCTGGTGGAGGGGCAGAGACTCAGTCACACGGGAAGCTGGGCTCGCGATATTTCAACTGGGCAAATCTTTTGGTCGCAAGAAATGTTTCGCATCTTCGGGTTGGATCCGGGGGAAGAAAATCCAACCGAAGAGATGTTCCTCGAACGGATTCATGTCGAGGATCGCCAGATGGTAAAAGAGCTGAGGCATCAGGCCCTGCTCATGAGCAAGGAGTATGAATATGACTGCCGGATCACTCTCGCAAACGGCGAGACCCGGTATATTCACGCTCTCGGCCATCCCATTGTGAACCACGCGAATCAACCGGTTGAATTCGTCGGCACCGTTGTTGACGTAACCGAGCAGCAGAATTCGCGGATGGCCCTGGAGAAGGCCTTCGTCGAAATCAAGACCCTCAAAGACGAGCTTCACAACGAGAACATTGCACTCCGGGAGGAAATCGATCAGACCTCGATGTTTGAAGAAATTGTCGGAAAAAGCGAGATATTGCGGCGCTTGCTCAACGAAGTTAACACCGTAGCATCTTCAGAATCGACGGTTTTGATTTACGGAGAGACCGGGACCGGGAAGGAACTGGTTGCGCGAGCCATTCACAACCTTAGCGGACGCGCCGCGCGGGCGCTGGTGAAGGTAAACTGTGCGGCTATTCCCACGGGCTTGCTCGAGAGTGAACTTTTCGGCCATGAAAAAGGGGCGTTCACCGGCGCGATTGCCCAGCGCATCGGTCGCTTTGAGTTAGCCAACCAAGGCACCGTGTTCCTGGACGAAGTGGGTGAAATTTCTCTCGAGTTGCAGCCGAAATTGCTGCGAGTACTGCAGGAAAAGGAATTTGAAAGGCTCGGAGGCACAAAAACATTTAAGACCGACGCCCGGCTGATTGCTGCAACGAATCGTGATCTCTCGACAATGGTTAAGGAACAGAAGTTTCGTTCCGATCTTTTCTACCGTCTAAATGTATTTCCGATTCGCCTGCCGGCCCTGCGCGAGCGGCAGGAGGATATCCCCCTGCTGGTGCAGCACTTTGTACAGCAGTTTGCGCGTCGAATGCACAAGACCATCGAATCCATTCCTTCTGAAACGATGAGACAGCTGTGCGAATATTCCTGGCCGGGCAATATCCGGGAACTTCAGAACGTGATTGAGCGGGCCATGATCCTGTCCAGAGGTCCCATTCTCCGGGTTCAGCTCGCGGACTTAAAAGAACACGGAATCAGTGCTTCAAGAAAGCACGGCGACGTTCGTACTTCGCTGCCGCGCCAACAATTGAAAAGCTTGGTTGAGGAAACGGATCGCCATCAGATTATCGGCGCGCTTCAGGAAAGCAAAGGACGCGTAGGCGGACCGCACGGGGCTGCGGCCCATCTGGGACTCAAACGAACCACTCTGCTTACCCGCATGAAGAGGTTGGGCATTCGCAGAGATGACATGTCGTAATGGCTCAGAAGTGTCGGAAGCTTCGACACTTCGACACTTCGCCAGCCGTCAGTTTTCCGTATTTCCTTCCTTATCAATTATTTATAACGCCCAGGCCGCTTCCCCAGGTCTGGCATGCCACCTGCATTTCTACCCCTCGCCCAGCCGCCCGGAAACAAGTTCGGTCGAGGAATAGCAGTGTTGAAAATCACGCTAGTTGATTCACCCGATGAAGAGAGATGGCTGCTGCAGGGCCGTCTGGCCGGTCAATGGGTCGATGCATTGGTCGCCTCGTGGGAAAAGGATCACCACAAAGGCGATCAACGAAGGTGCCTGGTGGACCTCACGGATGTGACATTTATCGACCGCAAGGGCGAAGCGGCACTGGCGGAATTGCTGGCTCAGGGCGCGGACTTTATCGCCACGGGCGTCTACACCAAAGAATTACTGAGCAACTTGCGCAGCGCGCAGGAACGATCAGAAAAGGAAGGAACGCGAAAATGGCACTGACAGAAAGCGATGGAGTTGAAAAAGAGGGAATTGGCCCCGCGCGCACGAGTGTATCGCTGGACGACGAGGCACCGCTTGTGGCGCAGGCAAAAGCCGGACAGGCCATGGCCTGGGGAAAATTATTTAAGCGCCATGAAAAAAAGATCTACGCAACGGCAAGCCGCATCATGCGAAATCACGAAGATGCAGAAGATGTCGTGCAGTTGTCATTTCAGCGCGCTTTCATGCATTTGAACAGTTTTCACGGTGATTCTAAGTTTTCTACCTGGCTGACGCGCATCGCAATCAACGAAGCATTGATGATGATACGACGGCGACGTCTCAATACCGTGCCCCTGGGGGATTCGTCGAGAAACGAAACAGATTCTGTCGAACTTATCGAAATGAAAGACTCCGGACCGTCCCCGGAACAGTGCTATGCGGATTTGGAGCAGCGAACCAGTTTGATGAGCTCGGTGCTTCGCCTTCGGCCAACTCTGCGTGCGGTGGTATTGCTGCGTGAACTGAGAGATCTGTCGACCGAAGAAACAGCGAAAGTGCTGGGTATCTCGACTGCCGCAGCCAAGACCAGACTGTTTCATGCGCGAGCCAAACTCCGGGAGAGCCTGCAAAGGGCTGACCGGGTGCAGAAAAATAGTTCTGAAAAATTCGACGCTGGATACCTGTGGAGTTCGGCGCAGGCGTGATGGCTCGAGCCCGTCTGCGGACATGGCCGACAGGCGAGACCCCGCGACAGGTGACGTAAACAGTTACAGAGCTGAGGAGTTTTCCCGAAAATGTGGATCGTAAAAATCGCGCTGGATCGGCCCTATACGTTCATCGTTCTCGCTGTGCTCATTCTGGTTTTGAGCCCGGTGATGATTTTGCGGACGCCCACTGACATCTTTCCCAATATCAACATTCCGGTAATCGCTGTTGGGTGGCAATACTCCGGATTGAATCCAGAAGAGCTCGAAGGCCGTCTGACGAGCGTTTATGAGCGGGTTCTGACCGTGCTGGTGGACAACGTTGAACACATTGAATCAACAACCATCAATGGCCAGGCGGTGGTGAAGATATTCCTGCAGCCGGGCGCGAGTCTAGATACCGCCAACGCACAAGTGACAGCCGGATCTCAGACCATTCTTCGGCAGCTGCCTCCCGGAACTCTGCCGCCGCTGATCATCAACTACAGCGCTTCAAGCGTGCCCATCTTGCAGCTTGGCTTGTCAGGAAAAGGGTTGTCAGAACAGCAATTGAATGATCTTGGCCAAAATTTTCTAAGACCGCAACTCGTTACAGTTCCCGGCGCGGTAATCCCCTACCTGTACGGCGGAAAACAGCGCCAGATCATGATGGATCTCAATCCCGGGTTGCTGCAATCAAAAGGACTTTCCCCGCAAGATGTCCTGAACGCAGTGCAGCAACAGAACGTGATTCTTCCGTCCGGGACGGCAAAAATTGGGCCTTTTGAATACGATGTTCGGCTGAACTCCAGCGCGGAGACGGTTCCCGAGCTCAATGACCTGCCCGTAAAAAACGTGGCCAATACGACCATATATCTGCGGGATGTCGCCAATGTCCGGGATGGTTTTGCTCCGCAGACCAACATCGTTCGCCAAGACGGCCGGCGCGGCGCGCTGGTTTCGATTCTAAAGGCAGGCAACGCGTCTACGCTCGACGTTGTAAAAGGAATTCGCGGTTTGCTTCCCCGCGTCGCGCAGACTCTTCCAGCAGAGCTGAAGATCCAACCTCTCGCGGATCAATCCATTTTTGTACGCGGTTCAATCAACGGGGTCATACACGAAGCCATCATAGCCGCATGTTTGACAGGGCTGATGATCTTGCTCTTTTTAGGAAACTGGAGAAGCACGGTAATCATCGCTATCTCCATTCCTCTGTCAATTCTGACTTCCGTCATGATTCTCAGTTTCCTGGGCGAGACCATCAACATCATGACGCTTGGCGGACTGGCCCTTGCTGTTGGAATTCTCGTTGATGATGCCACCGTAACGATTGAAAACATTGAACGCTATTTTGAAGAAGGACACGGCAAACGCGAGGCCATCCTGGACGGTGCGGCGCAGATCGCCCTTCCTGCCCTGGTTTCCACCCTATGCATTTGCATTGTGTTTCTCCCCATGTTCTTTTTGGGGGGCGTCGCGCGGTATCTCTTCGTGCCGCTGGCCGAAGCGGTCGTTTTCGCCATGCTGGCATCCTACGCCCTGTCACGAACCCTGGTACCGACGCTCGCGATGTTTTTGCTGAAGGCCAAAGAACACAGCGGGACGCGCTCGCGGAATCCGTTTGTAAGGTTTCAACGGGCATTCGAGCGCAAATTCGAACAGCTTCGTCTTGCCTACCATTCTCTGCTGACAATGTTGGTACATCGTCGGGCATTTTTTGTGCCGGTATTCCTGCTCGCCTGCCTTGCAACATTTCTTCTCGCGCCTTGGCTTGGGCAGGATTTCTTCCCCAATACCGACAATGGCCAATTCATATTGCACGTCCGGGCCAAGAGCGGAACGAGAATCGAAGAAACGGCAAAACTATGTGACCTCGTGGAGGGCTCGATACGTCATCAGGTTCCGCAATCCGAACTGGACAATATCCTTGACAACATCGGACTTCCCTACAGCACGGTCAATCTCATGCACAGCACGTCCGGCTTAATTGGAGCCGGCGACGCCGACATCCTGGTGTCGCTTAAGGAAAAGCATCATGCCACTGCGGGCTACATCCAACAGCTCCGCGAAACGCTTCCGCGCGAGTTTCCGAGCGCCACGTTCTATTTCGTGCCTTCTGACATTGTCACGCAGGTTTTGAATTTCGGATTGCCGGCGCCCATCGACATTCAAATTGAAGGCGCAAATATCGATGGCAACCGTGAAGTTGCAGATCACATTCTGAGCGAGATTCGGCACGTTCCCGGCATTGCGGATCCTCGAATCCAGCAGGCTTTCGACTACCCCGCTTACAACGTCAAGGTGGACCGTACCAAGGCCGCTCAAGGCGGCTATTCGGAAAGAGACGTAGCCAACAGTATGTTGAACTCCCTGAGCGGCAGCTTCCAAATTTCACCCATGTTCTTCCTGAACTATAAGAACGGAGTCAGCTACAACCTGGTGACCCAGACTCCGCAATATGCGGTGCAATCTCTACAAGACCTGCAAAGTACTCCGATCAATGCCGCCTCAGCCAAACACCCAGAGATTCTCGCCGACGTGGCTTCGATCAACCGCTCGAACGAAATGGAAGTGATCTCCCATTACAATATCCGGCGCGTCGTCGATATTTATGCTTCGGTTCAGGGCCGCGATCTAGGGGCCGTAGGCCGGGATGTCACCCGGATCGTGGACGCCAATCGCAAGTCATTGCCCAAAGGAAGTTTTGTAACGATTCGCGGCCAATTGCAAACCATGCGCACCTCCTATTTGGGGTTGCTGGCGGGACTCGTTTTTTCCATCGTGCTGGTGTACCTGCTGATTGTAGTGAATTTTCAGTCCTGGCTTGATCCCTTCATCATTATCATGGCACTGCCTGCGGCATTGGCCGGCATCGTTGTATTTCTTTTTCTCACTCACACCACACTGAGTGTTCCTGCCTTGATGGGCGCCATCATGTGCATGGGCGTGGGAACGGCGAACAGCATCCTGATCGTGTCTTTCGCCAAAGAACGCCTTCTGCTGCATGGAAATCCGGTGGAAGCGGCCATCGAAGCCGGCTTCACGCGATTTCGTCCGGTGCTGATGACTGCTCTGGCGATGATTATCGGAATGATCCCGATGGCGCTTGGCCTGGGTGACGGCGGCGAACAAAATGCTCCGCTAGGCCGCGCAGTAATCGGCGGACTGCTTTGCGCTACGGTAGCTACGCTCGTCTTTGTCCCGGCGTTCTTCAGCCTACTGCAGAAACGGCGCGAAACTCCGCTTGCGGAAAATGGATCGCCAAGTCAGCCTGAGCCAATTCATGGATGAAACCGGAGCACGAAGATGACATTGAATGATACGAGCGTAACAACAGCTGAAGAAAATATCCGTGAACCACGGACTAAAGAAACCGGCGATGAAGCTGTACCCCCACTTCGCAATCAACGCCCGACCGGGACGCTGCTCGGCGTAGGTGTCGTACTGATCTTTGCCTGCCTGATTTATTCAGGCATACACGCTCGTGCGGTGGCCGAAGCAAATTTGAAAGGATCGACCGAACGGGATGCAATTCCGACGGTAAACGTAGTCTCGCCGGCACCAGGCGCTCCTACGCAAGAAATAGTCCTGCCAGGAACAACTCAGGCTTTCATCGACTCCCCGATCCACGCGCGAACCAATGGTTATCTCAAAAAATGGCACTTCGACATCGGAGCCCATGTGCGCAAGGGCGACCTGCTGGCCGAAATCGAAACCCCCGAGATCGACCAACAACTGCTTCAGGCGCGCGCAGAGCTGGATACCGCACAGGCTAATTTGAATATTGCGAAGATCACCGCCAGCCGTTGGCAGGATCTGGTACGTACCGGGTCGGTCTCGCAGCAGGAAACCGATCAAGCGGTCAACAATCTGAATGCTGTGCAAGCTACGTCTGAATCGAACGCCGCCAACGTGCGGCGGCTTGAGCAATTGCAGTCGTTCGAGAAAATTTACGCGCCGTTTGACGGGATTATCACGGCCCGCAACACTGACATCGGAGCCCTGATCGATGCTGGAGCAAATTCCCCGCCAAAAGAGCTTTTTCATATCACAGCCATCAACAAGCTTCGTTTGTACGTTTCCGTCCCTGAAGTCTATTCTCGCGCCGCCCGATCGGGGTCATCCGCGGCCGTAACACTTGACGAATTCCCCGGCCAAACTTTTCAAGGAATTATTGTTCGCAACGCAAATTCGATTGATGTGGCGTCGCGCACGCTTCTGGTCGAAGTCGATGTTGATAATCCTAGAGGCCAGCTCCTGCCGGGTGCCTACGTATTTGTGCATCTGAAACTTCCCGATCAGACACGTTCCGTTACCATTCCGGCCAATACCTTGATCTTCCGCAAAGAAGGACTTCAAGTTGGACTGGTGCGCAACGGAAAAGCCGAACTCGTGCCCATCAAGATCAATCGGGATTACGGCAATACCGTTGAGGTGATTTCGGGCCTGCAACCGACCGATGCCGTCATTATTGACCCATCTGATTCTCTCGTTTCCGGCGAACCGGTTCGACTCAGTGGCAATGGCGAGTCCGCGCAATGAAGAATCTTTTCATTGTCGCGCTTCGTCTCGTTCTAACAACCATCGCCTTGGTCGTCGTGGCGATGGCATTTGCAGGTTGCACCGTAGGGCCAAAATACGTGAAGCCAGCCGTGCCAATGACTCCGGCCTACAAAGAAGAGGCCCCGGCCGCCTTCAAGGAAGCGGAACCATGGCACACCGGCCAGCCCGCTGATCATGCCGATCGCGGAAATTGGTGGGAAATATTTGGAGATCCAGAACTCAATAAGTTGGAAGAGCAGGTTGCGCTCTCAAACCAGAACCTAAAGATCGCCGAAGCCCGTTTTCGCGCAGCGCGCGCGGCGATTCGCTTCAATCGCGCTGCACAATTTCCCACCATCTCCACCACTCCCAGCGCGAGCTATGTACGGAACTCAGACTACCAGTCGAGTCTTCCATCGAAAATTCAGCAAGCCGGGAAAGGCGACTTGGAACTACCCTTTGACCTTTCCTATGAACTCGATTTCTGGGGACGCGTGAGGCGCAGTGTGGCCGCCGCAAGAGAAGAAGCCCAGGCCACGGCCGCGGACTACCAGACGGCAAAACTAAGTCTGCAAGCAGAACTGGCAATGGATTATTTTGAGCTGCGCAGCGCTGACGCTCAGAAACAACTTCTGGATGACACCGTAACTGCGTACACGGACAATTTGCAGCTCACAACCAACCGCTTCAAGGGGGGAGTGGCCCCGAAAGCCGATGTCGCGCAAGCGCAGACCCAACTGGATACCACGCGCGTGCAGGCTACAGATGTCACAGTTCAGCGCGCACAGTTTGAACACGCGATCGCCATCCTGATAGGAAAGCCCCCGGCCGAGTTCAGCGTCGCGGCCGCGCCACTTGATTTGCCACCTCCTGCGATTCCGGTGGGCTTGCCGTCGGAATCATTGCAAAGGCGTCCCGACATTGCCGCAGCGGAACGCCGGGTTGCGGAAGCGAATCAGCAAATAGGTATCGCGAAAGCGGCGTATTTTCCAACTGTGACTTTGGGCGGCGTCGCCGGATTTGCAGGTTCCCAGGGTTCCAACTGGTTTGGATGGCCCAGCGGTTTTTGGGCCGTTGGTCCAGCCCTCGCCCAAACCTTATTTGACGGCGGACGCCGCCGCGCGAGCTCGGAGACGGCACGCGCAAACTACGAAGCGACAGTTGCCAACTATCGTCAAACCGCGTTGAATGCCTTTCAAGAAGTGGAAGACAATCTCGCGGCCTTGCGCATACTTGAAGACGAAGCGCAGCAGCAAAAACAGGCGGTCGCCTCTTCCGAGGAGTCGCTTCAGCTCTTTACCAACCGCTACCGGGGAGGAGTCGATACCTATCTGCAGGTCATAACCGCGCAAACCACTGAACTTGCCAATGAACGGAATGCAATTGATATCGAGCGGCGCCGCATGGATGCCAGCGTTCTATTGGTTAAGGCACTAGGCGGCGGCTGGGACCGTACCCAGCTTCCCGCGCTGGGTTCTTCGCCCGTGAAGGACTATTAGGATCGCCACCTGGGCCTTGTCGCGTTGCCGGCTGGCTCATTGCGATTGCAGCGTCGAAAGTATTTTTTGTCCATCGGGACTACCCAGCCCGGTGCACGGATCCCAGCCTTGCGCCGCTTTCCACGCGCCATTGTTACCGGAAGTAATGTCATTCAGCGCGCTTGGCAATCCCCCGTAAAGAATTGGATGGAAGTAACCCACGGGAGTTCCCAATGCCTGATTCAGCCTGGCCACAAGTCCGGCCCATAACGGAGCCACAGCGCTTGTTCCTCCAAAAACTTCCTGGTTTCCGTCCACGAAAACTTGGTAGCCAGTTTCAGGATCGGCATCCCCGGCGACGTCCGGAACACCACGAAACTTTTGCGTGTTCACCGCTGTTTGCCAATCCGCAGTGGGAAACGTCGCGCTGAAGCCGCCTCCGGTCGCTCCTTGTCCCGGGCCGTCGTTCCACACAGTCTCGGAAGTGATTGAATTTCCGGACCCGTCGAGTCGTGTGCCACCGCAAGCAAGCGCATGCGGACTGGAAGACGGAAAATCAACATGACTTTGATTATCGGAAACCCCATCGGTCGAACCATCATCGCCGGAAGCCGCACATACGGTAATCCCCATTGCGCCAGCCGTTTGAAACGCGGTGTCAAAGGCTTGCATGGCTTGCGCAGTCCAGGAGGACTCGGGACCTCCCCAGCTGATGGAAATTACCGACGGCTTGTTCTGCTGGTCGTGAATTGCCGCATTAACAGCATCTAGAAATCCGCGATCCGTGTTCGGTGCAAAATACACAGCTATTGTCGAACCCGGGGCCACTGCGCCGGCTACCTCAATGTCCAGTGCGACTTCGCCGTCAGGACCGTCGGCGCTTCCCGTTGGAGAATTATTTGCCCCATCTACGGCCACGGATACTACGCCGGGGACAGCCATGCCCAATTGTTGAAAATAAGTCTGCAGATCGGAATCAAGATAACCTCCGCCAAGTTCGATCAGCGCAATGCACTGACCGGCTCCGTTCTGACTTGTGGGAAACTTGTAGAGTTGCGCCAGTTCTGTGGGCGAATAGGATTTGGAGGTTTGCAGCTGGCGAATGCCGGCGGCAGGTTTCTTGCGTCGAAAATGCGGTTTTGCCTGGGGCCGGTTGTCCAAACCGAGAACACTTTCAATATCGTCTTTTAGTTGCTCTGGAATCTCCAGACTGCCAATGCGCCCGCGATACCAGGTGGTGCCATTTTCAAAGCGCTCGAGCGATACTCCGAACGCCGCTCCGAGATCCTTGGCAGTTCCTGACAGCACGACGCTTCGCTTTATCGCATCGCTTTGCAGGACCCGCAAATTGTACGTGCTCGCAAACTCCTCAACTCTCTTTAGGCTTTCAGCCGAAGCACCGCACTGGTGCCGGACTTCTTCTCTGCTTTGCGCTGCTTCTCGAGACCCCGCAAGGGTTCGGATCGGGCTCCGGTTAAGGGGGATGGGCGCCTTCGGCTTGAGCGTAATTGTGATTTCCACCTGCTCGGTTGGCCCAATTGGCCCGACGGAACGAAATCCAGCAATTGCTTGCCGATCGCTGCCAGAAAGTCGGATGCGTTTGCTTGACGCCATGGAATCCTCCTGCTGGGTTCGCTTGGTTGGATGTACCGAATGGGAATAAGGTGACCGCTCGACCTGTTCAAAACTCATTCTCACATAACGGCCGCGAGATCCGGCATACTGATTTTTAGCAACCTTAGATCCGTTCGACAGTACAATCCTTTGGCGTCAAAAAGCGGGCCTACACGATGGAAGCTACGGCACACCCGAGGAAGTTGCTTGCTGAGGACATAGAAGCGGTCGTGCAGGATGTACTGGCAACCACTCCGTTCGTCGACATCCATACCCACCTTTTCCCTCCGCAGTTTGGCCAGTTAGGTCTCTGGGGAATCGACGAACTTTTGACGTACCACTATCTGGAAGCGGAATATTTTCGCTCCACCGGTGCCGCGCCCGAGCAATACTGGAAACTCGCAAAACTTGAAAAAGCTGAAAAGATCTGGCAGGCCCTCTTTGTAGAGCGAAGTCCGATTTCTGAAGCCACCCGAGGTGTGCTGGCGGTTCTGCAGGCCTTTGGGCTCCCGACCGGAGACGCGGCGCTGGCCGAAGCGCGGTCATTCTTTAGAGCGCAATCACTTGAAACCCATATGCCGAAGGTCCTTCAGCTGGCCGGGATCAATACAGTTGTAATGACCAACGATCCCCTGGATTTCGAAGAGGCGTTGCTTTGGAGAAACGGAAATCGCAGCGATCCCCGGTTTTTCGCCGCTCTGCGGCTAGACAGGATCCTGTGCAGTTGGTCAACCCACTGGCAGAAACTAGCGGACCAGGGATACCGGGTGGACGAAAGCCTGTCCGGTGACTCGATCGATGAAATCCGCAGGTTTCTCGCCGACTGGTATCAGCGCATGCATCCTTTATATATGGCCGTTTCTCTCAGCGACGACTTCCGGTCCCCTGAGGAAAGCCTTTGCGACAAAATCCTGCGCGAAGCAGTATTGCCGTCCTGCAGGGAGTTCAAGCTGCCCATGTCTCTCATGATCGGCGTGCGCCGCCAGGTCAATCCCGCGATTCGCTTGGCCGGCGACGGGGTGGGCAGGTCCGACCTGCGTGCCCTGGAAAATCTATGCCGAAGTTTTCCAGATAACCGGTTCCTGGTCAGTGTTTTAAGTCGCGAAAATCAGCATGAGCTTTGTGTTTATGCGCGCAAATTCCAGAACCTGATGCCCTTTGGATGCTGGTGGTTTCTCAACAACATGTCCATTGTGGAAGAAATCAGCCGTGAACGCATAGAGATGCTGGGAACAAGTTTCATCCCACAACATTCCGACGCGCGTGTTCTTGAACAAATGATCTACAAATGGCGTAACACGCGGCTAATCTTTGGGCGAGTGCTGGCTGACTCCTATCGATTGATGACTCAAGATGGCCGCGCTGCCACGCGGGACCTAATCCAGCGCGATGTGAACCGCTTCTTTCGGGGCAATTTTGAACAATGGACCGGACAAAGTCTCGCGACGCCGGCGCCTGCGGGAACGACATGATGAATGTGAATACTCGCTCGGTTTCAGTCGACGATGACCCGGCCCGATCCTAAGACGGAAAACTCTTCGCCGCTACCGGGCCCGCCTGCAACGGCGACTGCCGAACCCAGTGTCGGACGATTTCGTTGGGTCATTTGCGCGCTTCTTTTCTTCGGCGTCACCAAAAACTACATGGATCGCAATATCCTGGCGGTATTGAAAACCACCCTTCAGCATGATCTGGGTTGGAACGAAATTGACTACAGCAACCTTATCGTCGCATTTCAAGGGGCTTACGCCCTCGGCATGCTGCTCACCGGCCGTTTCATCGACCGCATAGGCACCCGCATCGGCTACGCAATTGTCATGGTCGTGTGGAGTGTTGCATCCATGGGCCACGCCCTCTGCACTTCGCTCTTTAGCTTCACTATGGCGCGTTCTTTATTGGGGTTTAGCGAATCAGGAGTATTTCCTGCGAGCATCAAAGGTGTCTCGGAATGGTTTCCAAAGAAAGAACGCGCATTTACGACCGGCATATTCAATTCGGGAACAAGTATTGGAGCCATTCTTGCTCCGCTGTTCGTTCCGTGGATTGTAATTCACCTCGGCTGGCGGTGGTCCTTCCTGATAACCGGCGCGTTGGGATTTGTCTGGCTTGTGCCGTGGTTGATGTTTTATCGGAAACCGGAAGAGCATATCAGGTGTTCAGCTTCGGAACTCGAATTCATTCAAAAGGACTCGTCGCAAGAAACGGGCTCCGTCAAGTGGACCAGGCTCATCGGCGAGCGCCAGACATGGATCTTTGCGATTGGAAAATTTCTGACCGATCCGATCTGGTGGTTCTACCTCTTTTGGATTCCTGACTTTCTACAGCGGCGGCATGGCCTGCATTTGACGCAAATCGGCTTGCCAATTCTTGTCATCTATGCAATTTCCGATGCAGGAAGCGTTGCCGGTGGCTGGATATCCTCAGCGCTTATCAAACGCGGTACGTCGGTGAATGTCGGAAGGAAAGCCGCCATGCTGCTCTGCGCCCTGTGCGTGGTTCCCATCGCCTTCGCCTATCAGGTTAGCGGACTATGGTCCGCCGTCATTCTGGTGGGTATAGCGGCGGCGGGTCACCAAGGATTTTCCGCAAACCTCTTCACGCTTAGCTCAGACATGTTTCCCTCGCGTGCGGTAGGATCGGTAGTCGGAATCGGAGGGATGGCAGGCGCGATCGGAGGAATGCTGATCGCGAAAATAGTCGGCTATGTTCTGCAGTGGACGGGCAGCTACAAAGTTCCGTTTCTCATGGCCGCATCAGCGTATCTGGTCGCTCTCGCAATAATTCACATTTTGAGTCCAAGACTCCGCCCTAGCGCACTAGCCTCCGAATGAATGTTTCCCGGCGACGCAATCCCAATTTATCCTGACCGATGTACTATGAATGTGTCGACAAGCCCATTTAGAGCTGCGGGCCTGCAAATTCAAAAGGCATAAGAAAATAAAAGGAAGTCTATGGCCGAGAGTGTTCTCGTAACTGGTGGAGCCGGATACATCGGAAGCATCGTCGCCACTCAGCTTTTGCAGCAGGGATATCAAGTGACGATTTTGGACGACCTGTCTCATGGAACCGAGGCCGCTGTTCCAACCTCCGCCAAATTCGTCAAGGGAGATATTGCGGACCGCGGTCTACTCGATCGCCTAATCCAGGAGTTCCGCATCGAAGCGGTAATGCACTTCGCGGCATTTATTGAAGCCGGCGAATCCATGCAGGTTCCAGAAAAATATTTTCGCAATAACACCGCAAACGCGCTGACACTTCTGGAAGCTCTGGTTGCTCACAAGATTTCGCGGCTCGTTTTTTCCTCTACTGCCGCGCTGTATGGCACGCCGGACCGAACTCCGATTTTGGAAACGGACCCGTTGCATCCTACCAATGCGTACGGCGAATCGAAGCTGCTGGTTGAGCAAATGCTTGCCTGGTTTCACAAAATTCACGGACTGCGCTATGCCTGCCTGCGTTATTTCAACGCGGCCGGAGCTGCAGGATCGAACGGCGAAGATCACCTGCCAGAGAGCCATCTTATTCCCTTAATCCTTCAGGTAGCCCTTGGCAGTCGCGAATACATCTCCATTTTTGGCACGGATTACCCGACTGCCGATGGAACATGCGTGCGGGACTACGTCCATGTCAGCGATTTGGCGAGCGCCCATTTACTCGTGCTCAATGCCCTAAAACAAAAGGACCAGTTGATCTACAATCTTGGCAACGGCCAAGGTTTCAGCGTGCGAGAAGTGATTGCAACTGTTCGTCGTATCACGGGGCACGCCATTCCTGTCCGCGAATCAGGGCGTCGTCCCGGAGATCCTGCCGTGCTCGTGGCCAGTTCCGAGAAAATTCGCGCTGAGCTTGGCTGGAAACCGCAATATCCGGACCTGGAGTCGATTGTTCGCAGTGCGTGGGACTGGCGGCTCGCGCACCGGAATGGCTATCGAAGTTGACGCTGATTTTTCATTTGCAGATTCAATTACAAAAGCAAAAGCTCGCTCAGGAGATCCAGAAAGGATAGTTCATGAGCTCAAGGCCCCATAAGATACGTCCACTTATCCTGTGTCTCATGGTTGTTGCCGCCAGCGCCACGCTGGTGGCGCGCTCTTCCCGGTCGACACAAACATCTCCCGTTGCAGCGCGCAGTCAGGACTGGCCGATGTATGGCGGTACACCTGAAAACAATCATTACTCGACGCTTGCCCAAATCAATCGCAGCAACGTTGCCGAACTTGCGGTGGCCTGGAGTTTTGACACCGGAGAAGAAGGCGGATTGCAAACCAGCCCCATTGTTGTGCATCACGTTTTGTACGGTATTACTCCAACGCAAAAAGTATTTGCGCTCGACGCAGCAACGGGAAAACTGTTGTGGAAATTCAATTCCGGCGTCAAGGCCACACAGCCCGACCGCGGACTGACGTACTGGGAAGACGGCAAGGATAAGCGAATTCTCGTTGGGGTCATGAACTATCTATATGCATTGCATGCCGAAACGGGCAAGCCAGTCGCGACGTTCGGGCAGCAGGGGCGGATTGATCTTCGGCAAAATCTTGGACGGACACCGGCAAAAGCACAGTCCGTGGATCTGACAAGTCCTGCGCTCGTGTACAAGAATCTAGTCATCGTCGGAGGCCGCAATCCAGAAACTCTACCCGCGCCTCCCGGCCCTATTCGCGCGTTTGATGTGCGAACCGGTAAACTTCGCTGGTCCTTTCACACCATTCCGCGGCCTGGCGAGTTTGGGTATGACACCTGGCCCAAAGACGCCTGGAAATCGGTGGGCTCCGCCAATAACTGGGCAGGCATGTCGATTGATCTCGCGCGCGGAATCCTTTTTGTGCCGACAGGTTCTGCCGCGTTTGATTTTTACGGTGGTAACCGTATCGGGGATGATCTATTTGCGAATTGCCTGCTGGCGCTGGACGCGGAGACCGGGAAGCGCATTTGGCATTTTCAAGGGGTTCGACACGACATTTGGGACCGCGATTTTCCCTCGCCCCCGGTACTTCTCACGGTTCAGCACAACGGAAAATCGATCGACGCCGTCGCGCAAACCTCCAAGCAAGGGTACGTCTATCTGTTCGATCGCACGAACGGAACTCCGCTCTTTCCCATCGAATATCGCAAGTATCCGGCGAGCACAGTTCCGGGCGAAGTTGCCGCCGCCGAACAACCCCTGCCTACGCGTCCCGCTCCTTTTGCCCGACAGCTGCTTACCGAAGATCTGCTGACAAATCGCAATCCCGAAGTTCACCAGTGGGCGGTCGATCAGTTTCGTCAATTTCGTTCCGAAGGACAATTCGTTCCGTTGAGCATCGGACGGGATACCGTTGTCTTTCCGGGTTTTGACGGCGGTGCGGAGTGGGGCGGACCGGCCGTGGACGCGGAGACCGGAATTATCTATATCAACTCCAACGATCTGGCGTGGACCGGCGCATTGGCAGAAAACACGGGCGAAGATACTCCAAAAAGCGTCTACTTGAGCCAGTGTGCGGTCTGTCACGGCGAAAAAATGGCAGGTTCACCTCCTGCATTTCCTTCTCTTGTGGGAATCGCAGATCGCTTAACGCCCAAGCAAATAGAAACCACAATACGAACCGGCAAAGGAAGAATGCCGGGCTTCCCAAATCTGAAAGATGATCAGTTGTTTTCAATCGTCGAGTATCTGACGAGCGGTGAGAACAAGGAATTGTCCAGCGCCAACCCCGCGCTCGTTTCCATGAAGTATCGATTTACAGGGTATCGGAGATTTTTCGACCCGGACGGTTATCCCGCCGTCGCCCCTCCCTGGGGAACGCTCAATGCCATCAATCTCAATACCGGCGACTATGTCTGGAAGATTCCCTTGGGCGCGTATCCGGACCTGGCGATAAAAGGCCTGAAAAACACCGGCTCTGAGAATTATGGCGGTCCAATTGTAACCGCGGGCGGCCTCCTTTTTATCGGCGCTACGAATTTCGACAGAAAATTCCGCGCCTTCGACAAGACAACCGGAGAATTATTATGGGAGACGACTTTGCCTTTCGCCGGGAATGCCACCCCGGCAACCTATGAAGTGGATGGACGACAGTTCGTCGTAATTGCGGCGGGAGGAGGCAAAGATCCAAAATCCGGCTCGGGCGGCATTTATGTGGCTTTTGCGCTACCCAAAAAGTAAGCCGGCGCCCGGTCGATCATGCGGGCGTACCGCAGAGGGCGACTACTCCTCCTGATACCAGCGCGAACCGTGGCGTTGCTCTTCCGCAGTGCGCTTCATCAAGTCCAGGCTTGTTCTTCTGTCGTAGAATCCGCAGGCGGTCAGAATTCCGTGCAGCAGACTGATCGGCGCCGAATAAGAAACGCCGTAGGAAGGCGAGTCGACCGAAGCAATAAAACATTCATTCGAGAAGCGCGCAATGGGTGAAATCAGAGTATCGGCAACTCCCACGCAATACGATCCATTGGCCTTGGCACGTTTCAAGCCTTCCACCGTGTGCCGCAAGCCCCGCCGAAAACTTATGGCGATAATCACATCATTCTTGCCGGATGCCAGCGTCAGATGCGCAGACTCTCCGGCTGACGTGGCGATGACCGCAGGCAATCCCAGCACAATCAGGTGATAATGCAGAAAGCCTGCGAGATTGGCAGCCAAATCGCCGCCCAGAACCACGATGCGATTGGCGTTATGAATGCGCTTTGCCAATGTTGCAATGCGTCCGGTGTCGATGGCGTTTCTGAACCGCTGCAGGTTTTGATAGTCCAGATCAATTGCTTCTTGAATATGCGCCGTCAGGCTTGAGCCCTTGGTCTTGCTCGTTTGCATGGAATCAAGCGAGGTGGCCTGCGATGTGGAAAGCTCATGGAGGTAGTGCTGAAATTCCCGGTAACTCCCGAACCCCATCTTCAGAATTACTCGAATGACGGTAGCTGGATCAACTTTAAGCCGCAGAGCCAGCTCGCGAACATTCAAGAGCACAAATTCGCGCGGATTTTCCAGTACGGGCCGAAAAAATTCCTGCCGCTTCCTGCTGAGCCCGGCCAAAGCCTCTGCCAAATGTGGTCGCTTGTGGTTGCGGTCGGTTCCCTGGCGCTTCTTCGGCATAGCTAGAAGCAATATCCCATCGTCGGGCCCATGTCAACAGGAGGGCTCCTTCCGCAGGCTGATCGGCAATCGTTACTCGTAAAATGCAATAAACATTGCGTACGGGACAGCCAGTCCTCTCTCACTAAAATTGCTTGACAGTGTGCCGCTCTTCTCTCTACATTGATGCGCCAAACCAAGCAGCCGTCAAAACGCATCAAATGTTGCATTCCAAGGCAAAGGACGGGACCATGCCCTCTCTCCGGAACGCCAAGAATTCCCCGCAGCGTCCCGCAAATTCTCAACTCCATCGCGGAAATGACAATAACGTTGTCGATCGGCGGCGACTCCTGCGTTCCGCCGCGGTGACCGGCGTCGGCCTGCTGGCCGCTCCCATGATCAATCTGGGCCGTTTTCAGCTTTTCGCCGGCACGCCGTCAGAGTACTCCAGCCGTGCGGTTGAACTGGTGGCGCGCTCGACGGTTATTGATATGCTCAGTCCTTTTGCTATCAGTCCCACCAAGACCACGCAATGGTTCATGCATCCGGAAACTTTTACGGCAACGGATCTGGAGCAATTCCGTTCATCCGGCATTCGGGCATTCCACATAGGAATTGGTATCGGCGGTCCGGAAGCAAAACTCGAAACTCTGCAGTTCTTTGGAATGTGGAACGGCTTTATCGCCCACCACCAAGACCATCTGGTGCGTATCGACAGCCCGGCTTCCCTGGAAGCTCTCAAGAAGTCCAGCAAGATCGGGGTGATTCTCGGGCTTCAGGATTCCGATCATTTTGTGAAGGTGGATGATGTTGATCTTTACCATGGTCTCGGCCAGCGCGTTTCTCAACTCACCTACAACAGCCGGAACCTGATTGGCAACGGTTCGACCGAACGCCGCGATGACGGTATCAGCGATTATGGGGTTGCCGTCATCGAGCGCATGAACAGAGTAGGCATGGCCGTGGATGTTTCTCACAGCGGAGATCGCACGACTCTCGATGCTTTCGAGCTGTCAAAAAAGCCGGTTCTCATCACTCATGCCAATTGCCGCGCTCTGGTTCCTCATCCTCGCTGCAAAACGGATGAAGCTATCCAAAAGATGGCCGCAACCGGCGGCGTCATGGGAATCACAGGTGTGCGCATGTTCGTCAAAACCGAAGAGCCCACCACCATCGAAGACGCGCTCAACCACTTTGATCACGTCGCCAAACTCGTCGGAGTCGAACACCTGGGCATCGGCAGCGACATAGACCTTTGGGGCTACGACAAGATGCCGCCAAAAGAAAACGAACAGCTGCGCGCAGGCTACAAAGGCAGCTATGCTTTCCGCGAGAAAATCGACATTGAAGGACTCAATCATCCGAAACGAATGTTCGATCTCACCGAAGGGCTCATCCGCCGGAAATACAGCGACGGGGACATTGAATTGATTCTCGGCGGAAATTTCAAACGGGCTTTGACGCAAATCTGGACCATCTGAGAAACGGCGGGTTGCCAGCTACACGCTCAAACCGAGTCATAATTTCGCGAGGGAGAACAGACATGCGCAAGCGCCCGATGTGGTTCGCCAAATGGCTGATGGCAGCAGCTTTGCTTACGCTGGTGCCCACGCCGAGGTTCATGATAACGCGCGCGCAGGGGCCGGTGCCCGCTGAAACGAAAGCAAAGCAAGAGCAAAGCGCGCAGAAAAATACCGCTTCGCCAACGATCAGTTCCGGAAAACAGCTGAACGCCGCCGATCTGGAATCTTTCCTCGATGGCCTGTTACCTCTGCAAATCGGCAGTAACGATATCGGAGGCGTGGTGGTTGCGGTCGTCAAAGATGGCAAACTCCTGTTTGCCAAGGGCTACGGCTATGCGGACGTGGAAAAGAAAATTCTCATTTCACCGGAGCACACTCTTTTTCGTCCCGGTTCCATTTCGAAGTTGTTCACCTGGACGGCTGTCATGCAGCAAGTGGAATTGGGAAAACTGGATCTGGACCGCGACGTAAATAATTACCTTGAGTTCAACGTTCCACAGAAATTTGGCAAACCACTCACCCTGCGCGACATCATGACGCACCGCAGCGGTTTTGAAGAAACAGTGAAGGATCTTATCGTGGTTTCGGGCCAGGAACTTCGCCCGACGGACGAGTACCTGCGTTCGCACATGCCCGCTCAGATCTTTGCTCCGGGCGCCGTTCCCGCGTATTCGAACTACGCTACGACCCTGGCTGCCCACATTGTCGAGCGCGTCTCCGGCCAGCAATTCGATGACTACGTTGAACAGCACATTTTCAAGCCACTCGGGATGACCCACGCCTCTTTCCGGCAACCGCTTCCTGAATCGCTGAAGCCTTTCATGTCCAATGGCTACGAACGCGCTTCCCAACCGTCGAAACCATTTGAAAACATACAGGTTGCTCCTGCAGGCTCCTTGTCCGTTTCCGCTGAAGAGATCACGCACTTCATGATCGCCCATCTCCAGAATGGCAAATACGGCGACTCGCAAATCCTCAGGCCGGACACCGCCGAACAGATGCATGCGCGGCAGTCCGGCTGGCCCGCTCCCATGAATGCCATGGCCCTCGGATTTTACGAAGAGGCCCATAATGGACATCGCATTATCGGTCATGGCGGAGACACGGAGCTGTTTCACAGCGATCTCCACCTGATACTCGATTCGAATGTCGGATTTTTTGTTTCCTACAACAGCGCCGGCAAGGGGGAAGGCAGCCTCCGCGGATATCTTTTCAACCAATTCATGGACCGCTACTTTCCCTACTCGCTTCCGGACGATCCGGCTCTCTCCTCGGCTGCACAGGACGCTGCCAGCGTTGCTGGCCCGTACCGATCCGACCGCGGCTTCCAGACCAATATTTTGAGCGCGACTTCCTTTCTCGGCCAGACGGATATTGCGGTCGATCCGCGGGACAACACCCTCTACACGGAGGACCTCAGCGGGGTCAACGGCGAACCAATCCATTTCCGCGAAATAGCCCCGATGGTATTCCGCAACGTGAATGGACAGGACAAAATTGCCTTCCAGAATGATCGAAACGGCAATCGACTCGTGTACACGGATTTTCCTTTCGAGACGTTACAACCGGTCCACAGCATTCTCGACCGGAAAATTCCCAACTATGTCCTCCTGGGCTTTGCTCTCGGCGTGATCCTTCTCACGCTCCTGTGCTGGCCGATCGCAGCGATGATACGCAAACACTACGGACGCCCCCTCGTTCTGGACGCCCAGCAGAAGCGTCTGCGTCGCCTGACATTCATCGTTTGCTCGGTGGACGCAGCTTTTATCGCCGTATTGGCAATCTTAGCCGGCCGCTTGTTCAAAGCAGGAGGCCTGGGCACGAAAGGCGACGTGTGGCTGATCGTTCTCGAAATCATTGGACTCGCGGTTGGCATTGGCGCACTCGTTGCCGCCTGGAGCGCCTGGAAAAAGTGGCGCGACGGCAGTCAGTGGATCTGGAGCCGTGTCTGGACCGTGCTGGTGGCGTTTGGGTGCGTGGGGTTCTTCTGGTTCATCTTCCACTGGAATTTCCTGACATTTCATTTCCGGTATTAAGACCGGACGCCTGGCTTGCAACCGGCCAGAAGGCGCCCGAGCGGCGCTAGCGCGGTTGCAAGCGGGATTCGACGCTGGTTCGCAGTGTTTCCAACTTGCGTCTCTGGTAGGGCTCGGCATCGGCTCGCAAGAAAGCCGGTGTTGCTGTTTGAATGAGATTTCGCGCCGCTTGATAGTCCGCCTGCAGATAAGCAATTTCTCCCTGTGCCAGTGTGACGTTTGCTCCCCAGTCGGCAATTCCAGCAAGTTGCGCCACTACAGCTACGTCAATTTCTTTCAACAGCTTTGCAGCTTCTTCCAGCTTTCCCCGTCCAATCTGGCAACTGGCCAGCGTGTAGGCGGTTCCTCCGGTCAACCCGGCGCGCGGTCCAAACGCCTTTGTGGAAATCTCAAATGATTTGCGCGCATTTGGTTCTCCTTCGGCGAATTTGCCGTTGCGGCATTGCGCCAAGGCGGCATCGGAAAGGCTTGCGATTGCAAAGAACGATCCCGCTCCTTGTTTTGCCACTGCCAGTTGGTACATCGTCAAATTGTCGCGCGTGGCCTCGTCCCATAATTCCAGGCTGCCTTCGGATTGCGCCCGCGTGCTCAGCAATTGCATGGTTATTTCATGATCCGGTCCGAGTTTTGCCACGAGTTGCGGATAAATGCCATTTGTCTCCGTCAGGACGTCCTGATGCTTCCCCTGAATCATGTAGGCCTGTGCCAGATTCAGTCGAACCCGCAGGACATGCGCGCTGTCGGCCCCGCTTGAATTGGTATAGGCGGCGATCAGGTCCCGAAATAGACCTTCCGCTTTTGCGCCATCTCCCAGCCGGATATAGGAAAAGGCCAGCCGTTGTTTCAGATTCAGCAGCTCGCTGTCGTCAAATGCCGGCAATTTTTCTGCCGCGTTCAGTGCCGTCTGAAAATTGCCTGCAGCCGTTTTCGCGTCATTATCGATCAGCGCCACCATACCTCTGGCGTAGGAGAGCCATACCGGCAGGTCACTTCGCGGATGAGCAATGTTCGGCAACAATGCTTCCTGTTCGGCGAGAATGGATTTTGCCAAAGGCAACGAATCGGATTGATAGGTTCTTGCCTCCATCGCCACCCGCTCCAGCTGAACAATCATGGCGTCTTGCGAAAAGGGGCCGTCGATCTGCTGAAACAGTGCGTGGGCGCGTTCATACTCCGCTCTCGCATCCGGGTAGTTCGTTCGCGTGTCCAGGGCTTTGGCAATCGTATGGTGCAAGCGGGCCGCAACCTGCGGCTCATTGCTAAATTGCCTGTCGATGTTGGGTGAAGCTTGTTTGACGGCATCGAGTAGGGTCTCTGTCGCTTTTCCGCTTTGGAAAGGATTGCTGCGTCCGAGCAGATCATCGGCCAGAAACTGGTTGATTGAAGTGGCAATGGCGGTCTGCCGGTTGGCATTGTCCCGGTCGCGAGCGGCTCTTCGATACAAAGTAAAGCTCACCGCCAAACCGATCGTCATTGCCGCCGCCGCAATCCATATCCAGGGCCGTCGCGCACGCGCTTCTTTCCATTTCCGTTCTGCAATCAGTGCGCGTTGCTTTGCCAGGTCCAGTTCCTCGCGCTTTATTTTGCGCCTCTCAAGCGTAGTGAGCCTTTCGGCCAGGGTCTTGGCATCACGAAGCCGCTTCGCCGGATCGCCGGAGGCGGCCTCGGCAATATCCTCTCGCAACAAGAGATTCTCAACGTCCGCTTCCCAGCCCGGCGAAAGAGGTTTTCTGAAATCGCCGACCAGCAACTGATACAGCATCACTCCCAGTGCATACACATCGGCGGAAACGGTAGGAGACTGTCCGGCCAACACTTCCGGAGCAAGGTACACGAGCGTCCCCGTCAGCGTAGCGCCTTCCTGCCCGACCGTTTGCGTAAAACCCAGATTGGTAATGCCCAACGCGTGCAAACGGGAAGGCTCGACGAGCGCACCGCTTCCAAAATCAGCCACTTTCACCTGCCAGCCGTCGCCTGCAGTTCGTTTCACAACCAAAACGTTGGCCGGCTTCAAATCCTTGTGCAGCACTCCAATGTCATGTGCCGCCGCCACAGCACGCGCCACATCGGCCAAAACCTGCAAGCGTGTTTGGACAGGAATATTTCCCAGCCCTCCCTGGTTTTCAGCCCATTCCACCAAGTTTGTGCCGCTGTATTCACTTTCCAGAAAGTACGGGTGTGTTTCGAAATTCCACTCGAGCACGCGAACAAATTCCGGCCGGTCCCCGAGCGTCTCGCGCAGCAATCTGGCGAGGGTCACTTCGCGTTTCAGCGCTTTTAGCCGCGGCGCGTCGGAGGCGAACTTAAAGACTCTCATTTCGCGGGTTTTTGGATGCTCCGCCAGCCACACTTCGCTGCTACCAGAAGCGTCCAGGGGCTGTACGAGCTGCCAATGCTCCCGGCCAGGGACGGCGTCTCCCACCTTCAGGCCAAGCTCCTCCCAACCGGAGGGCTCCGCGATGATCTTGCTGTGTACCGGAACGGCCAGGCGATACCCGACTCGCGACACCGTCAGAATCACCGTCGCTTCCTCATCACCCATGGCCTTCCGTAGTTTGGACATCGCGGTGGCCAAGGACCCATCCACCACCATCAGCCCAGGCCACACCGACTCCAGTAACTCATCCTTGGTAACCACTTCACCGGCATGCAGCAGCAATTGCTGCAGAACTTCGATCGGCTTGGCTTCCAGCTCCACCACTCGACCGCGCACACGGAGTTCCCAGCGCGATTCATCGAACTCGCACTCTCCAAAACGCCAGTGCCTTCCGGCATTGTCCGGGCCCTGTTCTTCTGAACGGTGCAAGCTCATGGGTTTAGCTTTCTTTAGACTTCTTTAGAACTCCGTCAGGACTTAACGAGCCCAATTCCTGCAAATTACGCATCGCCGGACCGCAAAGCATCGATTTTTCGATTTTGGTCCGGCACTGGCGGGGAACAAATGTCCACTTCAATCGAACCCGAAAGCGGAAGGCTATCATCCCGAACCGCCGGGCCGCAACCGCCAGACCTGGACCATGGCGATTTGAATGAAGTGACAGCAAAGCTACCCAAGTTATCGATACCAGCCGTTCGGCAAACAAATTCGAACTTAACTTTGGAGGTAAAAATGCTTCTGCAACAGATCATTTTCATCGGGCGTCCCGCTCTCACCCTGGTTCTCATTGCCGCCACCCTCTTTGCCACCAGCAGCGCAAGGGCTCAGCTTGCTGAGTGCAGCAAGTGTCCCTCTCCAACCGTCACCGCAAAGTCCGGATTGGGAACAGCAAACGCGGTCATTGAAGGCAAACTTACCCTGCAGGATGCCAAAGACTGGTGCGCCAACTGGGAACCCGGCAGCAACCCGGAGGCGTGCGCCCAAGAACAAGTAACGCAAGACAAGGGAGCAATCTATCGTACTTCGGCAAATTGCCTGACGGGTCACCTCCTGGCTCTCAACGGCAGTTCCTATGCCCTCGCTGGAGTTTGGGCCGACGACATTGGTAAGGGACGCACGAAGTGGCGCGACTCTGCAGGAAAAATTGTCGGGCAAGACAATGCCAGCAACGGCCTTGGTCTCGCCAACCAATGGGAATACCTTTGCCCCAATTCAAAACTTACGGCTGCAACGGGCGGTAGCGCTGCCGCCGCAAAAAGCGCCACCGCGTCAGCTAGCCGCTCTGCCCCACCCGCACCGCAATCTGCAGTCGTGCGAAGCGCCAGCCAGGCGCGAGCCCTTTGCGGCGGCCAGCCACTTTGCAGTGAAACGTCCAGCTTTGCCGCCGTCATTACCGACTTTCGCACCAGCAAAAGCGGCCGGTACCGGATTCTCAGCTCAACCGTTCGCCTCCAGAACAAACTGAACCACCCTCTGGTCCTCGGCTATGTTCACAATTCCGCCATTGCCATCGACGATCAGGGCAACCGCTATGCTGACCCCAGTGACGCCAATGTCCGCGGCATCGGAATCATCGGCTCGCGCGATGTCGACACCAAATTCATTCTGCAGGCCGGCGAAGCCAGCGATGCGCGATTTGAACTGTTTTGGGAGCCGGGCAGGGAACTGGTTGGTCTCAACTTTGGAATGGATCTCTCCGTCAGGGAAATCAACCCATTGCCCGGCAATCAACTGCGCCTTGGCCAGGAACATGCCATCCACTTCCGGGGATTGAGTAACAACGCCGCCACGTCTGCCGCTCGCCCGGGGAGCACCATTCCCGTTTCCGCGCCTGGACCTTCGCCGGTTTCTGCGTCAGCAGTTCCCGAGGTCGATATGTGCGAAGGCAAATCGCGTTGCTACGGCGCTGGTCCGTTCACCGCCGAAGTCGTCCAACTGACCTACAGCCCTTCGTCCGGAAGGCAACGAAACTATCTGATTCGGATGAACATCAAGTTCCGCAACGTTTCCAATCAGCCCCTTATTTTGGGCTACAAGACCGGCACCAGCAGCATCATCGACAACGAAGGGAACCGCTTCTACTGGGGAACGGCCGGCACCCACGACACCAGCGCTACTGGAATCGGCCTCGTTGAAGGCCGCAACGCCGATCCTCAATTCGTCCTGAACCCCGGCGAATCCCGCAGCGCTGCCTTCGGACTGTTCCGTCGCCCCGACCACAATCGCATCGGCACTTCCTACACCTACGATGTGGTGATCTCACAGCTGGAACTCCTGCCCGGCGACCAGATTCGAACCGTTCGCGACTATAGTCTGAATTTTCCCGATATGACCGCAAGCTCCGGCAGCGGCAGCGTAGTTCCCACTGCTGACAACCTCAACAATTCCATCCAAAAACTTGGCAGCATTTTCAAAAAGAAGCCGTAGCAAGTCACAGTTTCTGTTGGTACGGGCCATTCCCGAAATCCAAAATCCGAGAGGAGCATCACATGTTTTCTGTAGACAAACAGGCAGTACTTGGCGCACTGAAATCCACCGGATCCTACGACCCGGACGTTCTTTACGCAAAGAAAAACGAACTGATCCAGATGTCGAAAGGAATGAAGGGCTACAGCTGGATTCCGCTGATTGCTGGCACTCTTCTTTGCATTACCATCATCGGCGCATTCGTCGGGATTCCGACCATACTCATCGGATGGTACCTGCGCAGCAAAGCCAAGAAAAACATGAAGATTGCCGACGAAACGCTCACTGAATATCTGGAATCAATCGGGATCAAGCCCAACGTGGAAGTTCAGCCGGAGGCTCAGGCCGCTTCTGCATGAAACCGATGCGCTCGGCTTCCCGATGTCGATCACTGCCGCTGGAATTCGCGCGTGGGCGCCTGGCCGGGCCTCTCGCGCGAATTCACGGTTTCGACTGCAAAACAAACTCGCCGGAAACCTTTCCCCTCGTGACGGTAAACGACTACACTTTGATCGTTTAAAATAATCCGGCAATACGGACGAGGTCAGCCATGAGCACTTGCAGCCGTCGTTTGCAGTCGCGGTTTTCCAGGATCAGTTCGCTTTTCATGCTTTTGCTGTCCATCGCCCTGGGAAGTTCGGCGCAGTCGGCGCCACAATCTTCGGCTGATGTTGAAAAACGTGTCGACGCTATCATCGCCCAGATGACTCTGGAGGAAAAAATCACCCTCATCGGCGGTACCCATGACTTCTACACCATTGAGATTCCTCGCTTACATCTCCCCGCACTTCGAATGTCGGACGGCCCGTTAGGCGTGCACGATTACGGCCCCACCACAGCCTATCCTGCAGGCATAGCCCTGGCCGCCTCCTGGGACCCTGCTCTGGCTCGGCTCGCCGGTGAAAGCATGGGCAAAGATGCACGCGCCCGAGGCGTTAACTTCATCCTCGCGCCTGGGATGAACATTTATCGCGCACCCATGAACGGTCGGAACTTTGAATACTATGGCGAAGATCCGTATCTGGCCTCGCGCATGGCAGTCAACCTTATTGAAGGCATTCAGAGCCAGGCGGTCATGGCCACCGCCAAACATTATGCCGCCAATAACATGGAGTACGGCCGTATGGATCACAGCTCGGAGGTCGACGAACGTACACTGCGCGAAATTTATCTTCCGGCCTTTGAAGCTTCCGTAAAGGAAGCTAAAGTCGGCGCGCTCATGGACGCCTACAACCTGGTCAACGGCGTTTACATGACCGAAAACAATTTGCTCAACAACCAAGTCGCCAAAAAAGAGTGGGGCTTCGACGGCATCATCATGTCCGACTGGGGCGCCACCCACGACGGCGTAGCCGCGGCCAACGGTGGACTCGATCTGGAAATGCCTTCGGCTGCTTTCATGAATAAATCGACTCTTCTTCCCGCTATGCAAAGCGGAAAAATTTCTCAAGCCACGATCGATGATAAAGTCCGCCGCATCGTTCGCAAAGCCATCCAGTTTGGTTTCTACGATCGCGAGCAAACGAATCTTGGTCTTCCTCTCTATAGTCAACAGGGGAGAGAAGTCGCTCTTCGAGAAGCCCGCGATGGCATGGTTCTCCTCAAAAATGACAATCATCTGCTGCCCCTCGACAAAAAGAAAATCAAAACGATTGCGGTCCTCGGGCCAAACGCCTATCCGGCGGTAATCGGTGGCGGGGGCAGCTCTCTTACCAAGCCATTCAATTCCGTCAGTGTTCTTGAAGGCATCAGCAACTCCGCGGGTACAGAGGTGCAAGTGCTTTTCGCAACGGAGGAAGTCTCCGTTGACTCCGCCGTTGCCAACTCCGAATTTTCGGTATCGCCAGGCGGTCCCCCGGGTCTCGCAGCAGAATATTTTAACAATGAAAAATTGGAAGGCCCTCCTGCCGTTACCCGTACGGACGCAAAACTTGATTTTCAGTGGGCGGATGGCAGTTACACCGACGGGGGTCCCATCAACCACTTCTCCGCTCGCTGGACCGGGTACTTTGTCCCCGCGACCGACGATGACTACAAATTTATCGTATCGGCTGACGACGGAGTTCGCCTGTACCTTGACGATCGCCGGATCATCGACGACTGGCAAGCACACTCGGAAACCGTCAACACTCACTCCGAACGTCTGGCAGCCGGCAGAGCTTATAAAATCCGCCTCGAGTATTTTGAGAACATAGGGACTGCCACGGCGCGCCTCGGAGTCGCCCCGGCCACCCAATCGCTCGGTGAGGGTACGAAAACCATCGCCAGGAAAGTGGATGCCGTCGTTCTTTGTGTTGGTTTTGACCCCAGTACGGAAACGGAAGGCGCGGACCGCACCTTCGGTCTCCCGAGCGGACAGGACGCCCTGATTCAGCAAGTCGCAGCGCTCAATCACAATGTCATCGTCGTGCTCACCGCGGGCGGCAACGTGGACATGACGCGGTGGATCGACCAGGTCCCGGGTGTGCTCCACGCGTGGTATCCCGGCCAGGAAGGCGGCACCGCCCTGGCCCAGATTCTTTTCGGCGAGTTCAGTCCTTCCGGCAAACTCCCCGCCTCGTTCGAGCGCCACATCGAGGACAACCCGAGCTTTGCTAACTATTACCCGGCGAAAGGCGAACGGCGCGTCAATTACAAGGAAGGCATTTTCGTGGGCTACCGCTACTACGACCGTTCTGAAACCAAGCCCCTGTTTCCGTTCGGCTATGGCCTCTCCTACACCACGTTTCAATACAGCGATCTGCAGATTAGTGCTTCCGCGCGAGACGCGAGCGCACCCGTCGAAGTCTCGTTCTCGGTGAAAAACACGGGCACTCGGGAAGGAGCTGAAGTAGCCGAACTCTACGTCGGCGATTCCCACTCGAGTGTCGCTCGCCCCGTCAAAGAACTAAAGGGTTTCGCCAAGCTGACCCTGCGTCCCGGCGAGTCCCGTCGCGCGTCGATTACCCTGGACCGCCGCGCTTTCGCCTATTGGGACGTCCGGTCCCATGCCTGGCGAGTGGAGCCTGGCGAGTTTGCCATTCTCGTAGGGAGCTCGTCGGCCAAGATCGAACTCCAGGGCAAATACACAGTAGCCGAGAGGTGAATCTCGCGGTTGCCGAGCCGCGGACCAGGCGCGCAGGAGAGCAGTGTCCGCCTCCCGGCGGGCCAGGACTCCGTGTGGAATTTGATACGCAAGCGTAGAGAGGCACACACAGCTTCGCTTTTCCTGCACACCATTGCTGCGCCCAAGGGTTTTTCCAAATGGCCCCGGACATGCTCCATTCGAGACAGCTGCGTTGCGCGGCTGTGTTTCAAACAAACTGGGCACGCAGGAATTCGTAGTTTATAGTGTCTTACACTTTTTGACGGTCACCCATTCATGAATCGGCTCCATCGACAATTTCCTTTGTGCTCGGTTCTCGTGGCCGCTCTCGCCGCAACAATCGTTCTCGAGTTTGCGAACGGAAGCATTGCGTATGGTCCGAGGCCCCGAGGCTCGGGGCAAGGCCCCAGCGCTTTCAGTGACCGTTTTTCCGACGGCACACCGGACTTTCTCCGCCTCGATACACCGGCCGATCAGGAAGTTTTCCGTCGCTGGTTCGTGCTTATCGCCGAATTTCAGGCTCTGCGTCCAGCCGCCGAACTTCCCCGGGAAATCAACGACTGCGCCGCCCTTCTCCGCTACTCCTATCGCAACGCCCTGCGCGAGCACGACGCAGGCTGGAGCCGGGAAGCCGGTCTCGCGCCACCGTTCGCGCTTTCCTCGCTCGAAAAATATCACTATCCCGTCACGCCGCTGAGCGCTGCAATTTTTCGCATTCGTCCTGGACGCTTCCTTGCCGAAGACCGGAACAATGGCACCTTTGCCGAATTTGCCGACGCCAGAACTCTCAAGGACTTCAACACCCACTTCCTTTCGCGCGATATTCGCGCCGCTCGCCCCGGCGATATCCTGTTCTACCGCCAACTCGAACAGGACTCTCCTTTTCACTCCATGGTCTTCGTCGGCCACAGTCCGTGGGCCAATGCCGGCGATCCGGCTGTAAGCGAGGACGTCATCGTCTATCACACCGGACCAGTCGGCAAAACTCCCGGTGAAATGCGGCGACTCCGTCTTGCGGACCTGCTCGGGCACCCTTCCCCGCGTTGGCGTCCTGTTTCTGGCAACAGCAATTTTCTAGGTGTCTATCGGTGGAATATCCTCCGAGGAGGAAACTAGTGCGCTGGAAACCGATTGTGCTGCTGGCATTTTTGTTCACGCTAATTGCCCCGGCAGGTGGCCAGCGCCCCGCCGCGTATTTCTCCCTTTCCACAAACAAAACTTTTCTTCCCGGTGAAAAAGTTGCGGTTCGCGTCTATGCAAACGATGTCGATGGGCTTGAATTCCGCGTCTACAAGGTACGAGACGCGGCGGCCTTTTTCGAACGGCTGGAAAGCGCGCACGATTTCGGCCGGTCCACTCCCAAAGAACAGATCGATAGTCAAAGCTTTCTGGAGCGGGTACAAGACTGGAAACACCGAACCTGGGTTAGCATCCGCGATTTTGTCCGCTACCAGTTTTCCGGCCGTTCGCGCGCCAAAATCCGCGAGGAAAAACAGGCCAAACAAAAAGCCAGGACCGAAGCCGTCGCCGATGTTTTCGCTCAGGTCCCGGTTCTGAATAGCTCCCAGCTGGTCGCCCGTTGGCATCAGCAAATGACGCCGCGCTTTTACTCTGAAAGTGAAACCATTCCCGTCAAGGATCTCCCCAAGGGCGCCTACGTGGTCGAAGCCACCGACGGATCACTGCGCGCGTATACAATCGTCATCGTTTCCGAACTCGGCCTCATTACCAAGTCTGCTCCGGGTCAGGTCCTCACTTTTGCCGCCGACCGCCGTTCGGGCGCTCCCGTGGCCGGCGCTGACGTTCGCGTCTGGGCCGACAAGAAAGAAAAGGCGCACCTGAAATCCGACACGAACGGCCTCGTGGAGACGTCTCCTGCGCGTGGCCAGTATCAAGACGTGCGCATCCTTGCTGTGCACAACGATGACATCGCGCTGGTCACTCCCTATTCCTACAATCTCAGCAGCAACCCGGAAGCGGACTGGAGTGGCTACGTCTACACCGATCGGCCTGTCTATCGCCCCACGCACACCGTCCACTTCAAGGCAATCCTGCGTACCCGCGATGGCGAACGCTTCAAAATTCCCGCCGGCGACGAAGTGCAAGTCCTCGTCGAAGACCCCGACAGCAAACCCGTTTTGCAAAGCAATTTGTCCATTTCCCGATTCGGCACCGTTCACGGAGATTTGGAGCTCTCCGCGACTGCAGCACTTGGCTACTATTCCATAGCGGTCAACGCGCGCAGCGGCCAGCGGTACAGCATCAATGGCGGCTTTTACGTCGAGGAATATAAAAAGCCGGAATACGAGGTTAGGGTCAATCCGGCCAAGCCCCGCGTACTGCAGGGCGAGCCAATCGATGCCGTAATCGAGGCGCGCTACTATTTTGGAGAACCGGTCGCCGGTGCCGACGTGAAATATGTTGTTCACACGGCCGAGTATTGGTCGCCGTACATCGACCGTGATGAAGATGACGCAACGCCGGGCGAACGCTTTGCCGGCGGCGATTCTGAAGGCGAATCCGATGGCTACGCCGGAGACCAGATTTCTGAACAATCCGGCAAACTCGACGCTGACGGAAAACTCACCATCCACATTCCCACGGCTCTGGACACCCATCACAACGACGTGCGCTATCGCATCGAAGCCCGCGTCACCGACGCCGCTAACCGCGAAATCGCGGGCCACAATTCGGTCGTCGCCACGTACGGCACGTTCCAGGTCGGCATTTCCGGCGAAAGTTATGTCTACCAGGTCCGCGACACCATCCGGGCCACGGCTGTTGCGAAGGATTACGACGGCAACCCAGTTCAGGGTTCTGTCCACATCGACCTGCTCCGCAATCGCTGGTCCGACCCTTCGCGAAATAAAGACCAGGAAACGATTCTCGAGTCGCAGGATGCAAGAACCGGACCCGACGGGACCTTTACGGTCTCGTTCACCGCAAAGGAAGCCGGCAGCCTTCTGCTTCGCGTCAAAGCGCGTACCCCGGAAAATCGCGAAGTCCAGGCCACCACTTATCTCTGGGTAACCGGTGCAACCGACAGTTGGTGGGGAACTGGCAACCGCGAAATCCGCATGGTCGCCGACAAGAAATCCTATAGGGTCGGTGACACGGCCCACATCCTGGTTCTTACTGGCGTCAAAGAATCCTACCTGCTCGTCACCACCGAAGCCCGCACCATCCAGACAAAGCGCATCGTCCACGCGACCGGGTCGTCGGTAACCATTGATGTCCCGGTCACCAGCGATCAGCAGCCGAATGTCTACATCGCGACGGCATTTCTGAATGACAACAAACTCTTCACGTCCAGCAAGAACCTGAAAGTTCCTGCCGTACAGCAGAAACTCCAAATTGAAATCCAGCCTTCGCAAAAACAATATCAACCCGGCCAGAAAGCCACGTATTCCTTGTTGGTTCGCGATTCCAGTGGTAAGCCAGTGGCCGGTGAATTCAGTCTCGGGGTTGTCGACGAAGCCATCTATGCCGTTCGTCCTGATACGAGCGGCGACCCGCATGGCTTCTTCTATGGCCCAGCCTACAATCGTGTCTCTACGGATTCTTCTTTGAATTTTTATTTCAGCGGAGAAGCGGGGAAGAAGCAGATGTTCCTTGCTTCGGGCCACTTCTCCAGTCCTCGGGCGCTCGCGCAATTGAAACCCACCGACGCCCTGGTCCAGCCCAAGGTCCGCAAATTTTTCCCCGATACGGCGCTCTGGCTTCCGGATATCGTTACCGATGCCAGTGGACGCGCCCAAGCCCAATTCTCGTTTCCGGATACGCTCACGTCCTGGCGCGCCACCGTCCGCGGCGTCACTACGGATACAAAACTCGGCGCATCCATCAACAATGTCATCGTTCGAAAAAATCTAATGGTCCGTCTTGCCGTTCCGCGCTTTTTCCGTCAAGGTGACGAAGTTACGGTCTCGGTTATCGTTCACAACTATCTAGCCACCACCAAGACAGTTCAGGTCTCGCTTGATTTCACGGGCCTGGATGTTCTCCATGGCGGCACCTCACAAATCGAAGTGCCCAGCAAGGGAGAAGCAAAACTCGATTGGCGCGTCCGCGCGAAATCCGCTCCGCAAGCCAGTTTGCTCGCCAAAGCTCTAGCCAACGAAGAATCCGACGCTCTGGAAACGACGCTCCCCATCATTCCCGTCGGCGTAAAGCTGTCCGACGCAAAATCCGGTTCCATCGTCGCTGGCGACCAGGAGCAAAAAACCAGCGTCACGCTTCCCGGCAATCCCGAGCAATCCGCGCCAACGCTCGACATCACGCTAAGTCCATCTCTGGCCGGAAGCATTTTCTCCGCGCTCGATTACCTCACCGCCTATCCCTACGGCTGCACTGAACAAACCATGTCCAGCTTCCTGCCCAACATCGTGGTGGCCCGAGCCATGAAAGATCTCAACCTGCAAGCCACCGTTAACACGCCCGAGCTGCAAAAGAAAATCGAAGCGGGCATGGCACGCTTGAAGGATTTCCAGCACGTTGATGGCGGCTGGGGCTGGTGGAAAGAAGATGAAAGCCAGGTCTTTATGACGGCCTACGTGGTCAGCGGATTCGGCCAGGCCCGCGCTGCAGGTTACGACCCCGGCGCCGACGCTCTCAATCACGCATTCGCTTTCCTGCACTCCTCCCTCACCCAGCATCCCAACATGCGCCCGGACCTCCGCGCTTATGTGGTCTATGCCCTGGCGCTCAATGCGGCTGCCTCGCCTGAAGAGTTGCAGGCCGCCTGGACCGAACGCAGCAATCTGAAAACGCAAGGACTCGCCATGCTCGGCATCGCCTTCCTCACCTCCGGTGATCAAGGCAAAGCGCAAACGATAGCCGCCACCATCGAATCGCAAGCCACCGTCACCGAGCTCGAAGCTTCCTGGCCATCCACCTACGACTACCTGATGGAATTTGAAATCGACGACGCAGCGGAAACCACCGCATTCGCCGTGCGTTTGCTCAGCCTCGCAAAACCTGGCAGCCCGCTGCTCCCTAAAGCTGCTCTTTGGCTCGTGAACCATAGGGAAGGCGGCTACTACTGGTACAGCACCAAGCAAACCGCCATGGTCATCTTTGGCCTGACCGACTACCTCAAGTCCAGCCACGAACTCGACGCCAACTTCCGCGCCGAAGTCTTCCTGAACGGCAAACAGATCACTTCGCGGCAATTCACCCGCGCCGAGGCATGGAATCCCGTTCAACCGTCAATCCACCTGGATTCATCCGCGCTGCAGGCCGGGCCAAATGAAATCCGCATCCATAAATCTGGCACCGGACGACTCTATTGGTCCGCTAGCGGCGCCTACTATTCCAGTGACAAACGCCTTGTGCAGGTCAACAAGCTCTCTCTCAACTTAACGCGCGATTATTTTCGCCTCACACCGGAACGGACCAACGGCAAAATCGTCTACAACCTCAATCCGCTCCAAGGCGAACTTCATATCGGCGACGTAGTCGCCGTCCGCCTCACCGTCGCCGGCAGTGAATGGCGGTATCTCCTGGTGGAAGATCCCATCCCCGCCGGCACCGAATTCATCACGCGCGATGATCTCTACGAACTAAGACAGAAACCCGACTGGTGGTCGCGCTGGTATACGCGCCGCGAGTTTCACGACGACCGGGCCGCCATGTTCCAGACCTACTTCGACGGCCGCAAGGAATATGTCTACCTGCTCAAAATCGTGAACCCCGGAATATTCCAGGTAAGCCCGGCGATGGTGCAACCCATGTATCAGCCATCCATTATGGCGACCACCGATGCTGCAGTCCTGGAGGTGAAGTAATGTCTCGTCTTGCACTTATCCGCGATTCATTCCGGGACACTTTCACTAGTCCGCGTCTCTGGCTGCTGCACTTTTTCGCCAATGCCATGCTCTTCGCTCTGGTTTCGGCCTGGCTTCTTATCCCGGTCGCCAACACGTTGTATCTCATCCTGAACGCTGCTCTCGGCGTTTTGCTGCTTATTGCAGTTCTGATTCTGCACGCAGGCACGCTAAATTATTTTGCAGATCGCCAGAGTGACGCTGACTCTTCGCTCGGCGGCTCGCTGCGTCGGGCAGCCCGGCACCTGGCAGCCGTAGCCGTCTGCCTGATTGTTTTCTATGGGCTGTGGCTGCTGGTCGACAAATGTGAATCGTACAGCGACACCTTGCCTGCCTACATCCGCTCCACTCTTCCGGTTGCCCTTCGTCGGCACCTCACCTTGCCGGTTCTCGACCGGCTATTCGCGGCAATATTGTTTGCAGCCCGCTGGATTTTCGCTCCGGCTCTGGTGCTGCCTCTTCTGCTGCAGTCCGCCAACCAAGGATTCCGCGGCTTCACGTTCGCCGGCATTTCTGCGTGGGGGCGGTCGATCGCTAGCATCGCCTATTGGTTCCTGCTGGCAGTCGCTGCAATTGCGGGAGTTGTGGCCGCGGGAAAAGTAATGGACCTGACGCCCGATTTCAAATCCTCAACGTTCCATGCGGAGCTCCTCAGCTTCGCGGCACGACTCTTGTTCGCCTATCTCTTGGCCATTTGCGCCTGGCTTCTGGTCTGTTCAGTTGTGGCTCGCAGAGCCAACGCCGTCCGGTCCGCCGGCCTCCCGCGGAATTCCGCTGCTTAGCCAACCGAGGACCGCTTCTTTTCCGTTTTGCTGAATCAAGGTGGCCACGCGGCTCTGCGAAGATCGGTAAGCCCGCTCCAGCTCGTCGCGCTCGAGCGATTGCCGCAAAACAGCTTCCATCTGCGCAGCGGTCAGCAAAGGCGGTGCGGCACTGCCGCTCGGAGCGGAGAAAAACAGGACCAGGCCCTCGCGAAACCACAACGGTGTCCCCGCCTTGGCCCGCGCTTCAATCAACAAATGCAGCAACTCATGCCGCAGGGTTGATTCCACGATCGATCTGCGCTGCAACTCCAGCAGCGGCTGCAAGCGAATCACCCGCCCGCGGGTCGATGCTGCCACCCAACCCGGTTGTCCAGTGCTATTGCGATACGCGTCCAGCGTAGGAAAAATCTGCACCCTCGGCCGAAACCCCAGCGGCCATCCCACCGCCGCTTGGTCTTCCGTCAAGACTTTTTCGGCAACGCGCAATACCTCGGCATCCTGCTCCGGCTGCGTACTCAACAATTCCAGACGTTCGCTGCTCCGCTTTTGCCACTGCCGCCGTTCCGGCGCTGGTGCGATCTGCGTTCCCGGATAATAAAACGTCAAAATCTCCCGATACGGCTTTCCCTGGCGCGCCATCTCTTCTGCGCCTGCCTGGCAGAGTCCTACTCCATGTCCGGAACCCCGGCCGGAAAACACAATCTCCACCCCGTTGCTTCGAACATCATAAAGATCACTGCGAATCTTGTTCCAGCCTAGCGCCCGGTCCACGGCAAAGCGAAAGGAGGAGCCGGAAATTCCGGCGTTCGCCGCCCCGCCGCGCAACTGCAACCGTTCCACGCGCCCGCTCCCTGTCCGCGAAGCAATTTCAATTGCGTTCCATTCCTTCGGAACCGTCAGCCCGGCCTCGCGCAGCACGCGGTCGATCTCGCTTGCAGCAATCGTGCTCTCCCACTTAACGGTGCCGGAGGTCGCGCAGTACGGATCCTGGTGCGCGCTCAAATAGCTTGCCCGCACCGAGGGCCACGCCTCCGTCGCCGCCGCGGTCATGCCTCCGCAATTTGCGTGGTAGTAGGTCTCCGCCGGCGTTTCGCCAAAGCGCAAAATTTCCCCGCGCGTCGCGTTCACCGCCCGCTGGATACGTTCATTGCCGCCCCGCCATCCCACAACCTGGCAATGCGTCGTATCACAAAAATCAAATCCATCCTTTTCATGCTGACCTGCAAATCGCAACGCGTAGGTACGAGCCGCCACGGCCATCGCCTTCATCGATTCATCATTCTTGAAATCGCCGCTTTCGGCCGCCAACACCGCCGCCACATATTCTTCGAGCGGCATTGCCACCGTCACCAGCAGTCGCGCGTTCCGCTCTTCTATCGTTAGTGGATGGTTCCCGCTAAAAAGCGGGCCGCGCAAAGGTCGCAGCTGGTAATTTCCTGCGATCCGGAAAACATCTCCCTCGTTCGAATTATTCCCGCCAATCTTCAAGCTCGAACCAGTTATCTCATCGCACGTCGCGCAGGCTCGCCAATGCAACGGTTTGGCAACCGCCGTCACAGTAATCTCACTGGGCGCGTGATTCGTATACAGCCGCACGCGCACATCCTGAGCCAGCAACCCGCTCGGCGCTGCCGCAAACCAGCCGCAGCACAAAAGTGCCCATCCCTTCATGGCCTTTGCCTGCCCACCACGAATTCGGCCAGTACCTTCCGCGCCACGGCTGCAGCATCCGTTCCCCGTCCTTGTGCCAGATACACGACGATTGCGATCTCTGGGGCGTCCGCCGGCGCATATCCAACAAAAAAGCCGTGCGTCCAATTCCTTTCCCGCGCAGCCGCGGTTCCGGTCTTTCCTGCGATCTTCATTTCATTCAAATTCACTGCATGCGCCATGCCATATCCGACGGACTCCTCCAGCCCTTCAAATACCGCCTGCGCGTTTCCCAATTTTCCGCCGCGCCTTTCGAGCGCCAGCCGCCTGTAAGCCTCCAGCAGCTGCAGCGGGGTAACCACAATCCCGCGATCTCCCAGTCCCTCCAACTGCAATGCCTCCGGCGTCCGCGGTTTTTCAATCACACCCGTCGCTTCCTGCTCTGCCAGCCCGCTCGGCGTATCCAGCCCGGCTTGCTTCAGCTCGGCAACCAACTCTTCGGCCGTCAAGCGGGTCGCAACTTCGGCGAAATAGGAATTGCACGAATATGCCAATGCCTCGGTCGCGTTCAAGTTCGCTGCCGCGGCCGGGTGCGTGCAATCCATCTTCACTCCTCCGATCCGCAGCGTGCGCCGGCAAAGCAGTCTCTGTTCGGGGTCCACCTTGCGGGCCTCCAGCAGCGCCCTCAGTACAAACGGTTTTACCGTAGAGCCCGGCCGCGCCAAGGCCATCGCAGCCAGGCGCAAGTCATGTGCTGCCAGAATTTTGCCGCTCACGACGTCCAGCACGACGAGAGTGCCGCTGACCCCGGTCATGGCACGCTCGGTCGCCGCTTGCAACTTTTCACTGGCGGGCGTGTTTTGTCCCGCCAGGGGGAGAGTTGCGGCCGTTAGAAAAATAAAAGTTGCCGCCAATTGGTTTTGAAAACTGCGCCAGGTCCACACAGCCAACGATTCTAGTCTGATTGCGCTGTCGGCGGAATTGCCGTTTAACGAACACCGTGACCTGCCGCCCGGCACGGAACCAGAACCAAGTATTCCGGAAGGAAAATACGAGCCAACGAGGAGAGCACCAGGTTATGACAACGAGGTCCCGATTGATGCTTCCGCTTTTTGCACTTTTACTTGCAATCCCGGCCATCCTTTCCGCTACACCGGCGCCTCCGGCGGCCCACCCCGCCTATTTGCACGCACTGTCTGACCTGCGGCACGCCCGCGCTCATCTGCACGTTCCCGGCAGTGGATCGCGCACCGAACACGAAGAGCAGGCAATTCGTGAGATCGACGAGGCCATCAACGAAATCAAGAAATCATCCATTGATGATGGCAAGGATTTAAACGATCACCCACCCGTTGACTCCAAGTTGGACCGCGCCGGCCGTCTCCACCGCGCTCTGGAACTGGTTGACAAGGCGCACCGCGATGTTTCTGAAGAAGAAGACGACCGCTTTGCGCAGGGTTTGCAGCAGCGCGCCCTCCTGCATATCGACCGCGCACACAACTACATCAAGGAAGCCATCGAAGCGCGCCCGTAACGAGGGCGCACGCGGGAATCAGAAAACTTGTGTCGGAAACAGGCAGGCTTAGATGAGCCGTGTGCTGCCTCCCCGTCTGAGCCTGATTCCCGCCGCCACAAACTTATTTGTCGGTCCGCGATTCCAGTTTCTCAAAAACCGCCTTGCCTTCCGCCAATCTCTTCAAGACGTTTTCTTTCTCCGCTGCCGAATTCCAATCCGGATATTGCGATGTCACCTCAATCATTCGTCCGATCCAAGCAGCGAAATACCTGGCATCCTCGCTGGAATACGTCGCTTTTCCGCCAACTGTCACATAAATCGGACTGGTCGTCGCATAAACATAGTTATCGAGCACGGGATATTCCGCCGCCTCGCTCGATGCTCGCAACAGGCACCAGCCGCTTTCCGCCAGGGGCAGAGTTCCCCTGACATCGGCTTCGTCTCGCGTACTGTTCATGGAAATTGTCTGCAGCGTTTTTCCGTTGCACAGCACTTCCAGATGGTCCAGCGGCACGAGCGACCGCATTTTCGCAGTGAAGGGAACGCTCTTCGGGCCATCGATCTTTAGTTCAGCTCCAATCGGTTGCCCGTCCAGGGAAAAATCCAGCAGGGGGCCATTGGTTGCAAATGTCCGCCCGTTTTTTATCGCAGAAAAAAAAGCATCCATGTTAATCGGTCCAACCGGCACTCTGACATACACTCGGTTCATGCCCAGCGGTCCGCGCAGCGAAGCATAATTCATCATCGCGTCGGTCCCTGCGCCTGCCGGCAGGCGAAACCCCAGATTCAGCAGCTTGTACCAAACCGTGGCTGTTGCCCGCGGGTCGCAGAATCCCACAATCTCCAGGTAGTCCAGTTTCCCCAACGCCACATCCACTGGCAATTCATCGGTAATTTTTTCTGGGGGGCTGGCAAATGGATTTGGCAAATCATCGAACGGGTGCACTGCGCCCACCAGCGCTCCTTGCGCATGCGCCATTTCATATACATCCGCGTTCATGGGACCGAGACTTGCCGCCGCAGTATTCGGATAACCCGCATATCCGGGCAAAAGAATATGGCCCTTGATTCCGAGGAGTCCCCGATGTCCCCAATAACTCGTGTGAAATTCCTGCCCATGCATCACCAGGGTCTCGGCCCGCGAAGCCGGGTCTCGCTCTTTGCCGCCGTAGGCGATGTCCGGAAATCGCTGCTCTTTGTTCACAACCAGATCATTGACAATATTCAGGTTCTCGGCCGCCGCTTGTTCCACCAGACGCGCCGGCACGTTCCGGTACGTGCCCCCATAATTCATATGAACATGCAAATCGCTGCTCACCCAGCGTTCCGCTCCCTGGTTTCCCCACTCCTCCTGGTGCAGGGTTCTGTCCAGTCGCGCCGTCGCACCTTCCTTCACGTGAACCGTATGTTGCTCCAATAGGCTCTCGAATCCGTGCAGAATCTCAACATTGATTTCGCCCGGGGGCACGTCCAGTTCTTCCTCACCGCCCGAGTGAAAGTAGTGCGCTTCAAACGGTGTCCGTCCAATATCAAATCCATCGTCCCCGTGAATCCAGGCGTGGCGAGGCGCATAAAATCGTCCGGCTTGATCCGTCACAGAAATCCGCGCGGGGAAGAGCTTTCCTGCCGCATCCTGCAAATGAATTCGCAATTTCCCCATGGCCTGCAGGGTATGTCTTTCCTTCGTCTCTAGGCGCGTCTGCCCGCCGCCCGGAAACTCCTGCAACCACAATTCCGTTTCCCCGTTGCGATTCGAGACAAATGCCAGCTTCCCCCCGTCCGGCGACCATCGCACGCTTGTTTCATCCCACTCACCATACGAAATGGGAAACTGGTCGCCACCGTTTGCCGGCAGTACCCACAACTGATGCCAATTCCGCCCCAAATAAGAGCTGTAAACCAGCTTCGACCCATCGGGAGAAAAATCCGGCCGTGCTTTCCAGTTGGTTTCTTCGTAGTGAATT
>DATHFT010000010.1:0-2128 GCA_035317965.1 Saccharimonadales bacterium (SeqCode)
TCCTGGAAGGTTCGAGCTCCCAGAAAGTGAGTCCCGAGATTCCCAAAAGTCTGGACTACAATCTATCGCCGGACGAAGTAACGGCAGTAAAGAACAGACTGGCCGAGCTTCGCCTGCGATTAGTGTCCTACCGCACGGACGCAATTCCCGCCGACGAAAGCTCCCGCCGCCGGCTGTTTGCGTTCGCAAAGGCTTTGGATATCGAAATGATCGTGACGTCCGCCACACCTTCGGCCTTGCCCGGCCTCGACAAGCTTGCGGATGAATTCGGAGTTAATGTGGCTTTCGAAGGTTCGAATCCGAAAAATCTCGTGAGCTCGCTCGATGGCCTAAGCAGCCGGATCGGACTGAGCGTGGACTCCGCTGCCTGGGCACAGGCAGGTATCAAGCCCACCGACGGGCTGAGACTGGTAAACGATCGGCTGCTCAGCTTGGGCTTGCCTGACGCCGGCGCCGGAATGGAGCAGCTTCTCCTTGAATTGGCCAAGCTAAATCCACGGCCGCCTCCTCCGCCGATAACATGCGGCGACTGTGCCGGTCCGCGAGTTCCGGTCAAGCCCTTGCTTGTCACGATCGGCGTAAGCGGCTCCGCAGCCGAAGCTTTTGAAAAAGCGGCTCGACCTGCCGAAGGATATCAAGTCGTCCAAATATCCAAGAAGACACCGATCAGCGATGGGCGACCCGGATCGCCGTCCGCAGGATCCCCAAACGTAGCCGATGGGGGAATTCCTACGCTGGACCGGTGGATGATTCGGGATTCTTCTCCGCGCCACGCGCTCGTCCAACCGAAGAAGGCGAGAAAGCTGTTAATCATCGATCTCTGCCCGCAGGGAGGCTTTTACCACCGGACCATTCCGTATGCCAACCTTGCGCTGGAGTTGATGGCCAAGAACACCGGCGCCTTCGAACCAATCTTCGACAATGATCTGGATAATCTGAAATATCCCAAGGTCAAGGAATACGACGCCGTTTTTCTGAACAACGTCGTCGGTCCGGTATTCAGCGACCCGGACGTGATCAACGGATTAATTCGCTTCGTCCGCGAGGGAGGTGGACTGGCCGCGATCCACGGCTCGACGTTTGCATCGACCGACGTCCCTGAATATGGAGAGCTACTGGGTGCAACCGCCGCACCGCATCGCGCGTTTGAGGCGGCGATGCTTAAGATCGACGATCGAAACAGCCCGCTCACCAAACAGTTTGAAGGTCACGATATAGCCTACGTGGACGAGTTGTACCATTTCCCTCCGAGCGGACCATATTCGCGAGAGAAGCTGCATGTGCTAATGAGCATCGACCTGGCCAAATCGGGGGCCCCGCCGTCGGAGATGGCAGTCCGACCCGACAATGATTATGGACTCGTCTGGATCAGAAGTTACGGCAAGGGGCGGGTCTTCAACTGCGCTTTGGGTCACACAGTGTTGTTGTTTGGCACTCCGCAGATGGCCCAGATGGTTTTTGCCGGAATCCAGTTTGTACTTGGCGATCTGGAAGCCGACACAACCCCTAGCGCGAAAAAATCGAGCAAACCGTAAACCTTCTGTAACGAAAGAAGAAATAGACCAGTGTCCAATAAACCGTCTATGGAATAGTCGCCTGGCTGCGGGGTTTGAACCTTCCACGCGAATGTCTGCTACGGATCGTTCCAAATCTGAATCCAGAATCCCTTCGGTACGCTTTCCGCCCTGGATACGCTTCCGGCGGCCACATTGGCCTTTAGCACGTGCGCCCCGATGAGTGGGATTCTAGTTTGCAGCCTTGTCATATGGTCCTCCTACCTACTCCAATGCAATGCTTACCGTGGACTGCTGCTGATAGCGCAGAATTGCGATGCTTGTGCGTGAACCATGGCCAGCCTCGCGCGTATATCTGAGGAGATCTTGCGTGTCTTTCACGGGCTTGTTGTTGAAGCCAAGGATCACGTCTCCGGCAGTGATTCCGGCGGTTCCCGCTGGGCTGCCAGCGGGCACATCCAGCACAATGACGCACGATTCCCCCGGCGTTCCCGCAGCAGAAACCTCGCCAAGACCCACGATGTTTCGCACCTTCGTGCCTTGCCACACCACAATGGTCCGACTGCGCGACGAGTCGAGAGTGACTGGCCTGGGTCCCGTTGCAGACGGCAAAT
>DATHFT010000011.1:0-12983 GCA_035317965.1 Saccharimonadales bacterium (SeqCode)
ACCGCCCGAACAAAAACAGATTCGCCTGCAGCTGGCCGCCACTCTGAAAGCCGTCGTCTCGCAGCGCCTCGTGCGCCGCGCCGACGACAAAGGTCGCGTCCCCGCCGTGGAAGTCATGATCGCCACCGCCTACATCCGCGATTGCATCATCAACGCCGACAAAACCCGCCTCATCCACGACGCCATCGCCGCCGGCACCAGCCAATACGGCATGCAAACCTTCGATCAGTCGCTTTTCGATCTCTACACCAAGCAACTCATCACGCTGGATGAAGCCTTGTTGCGCGCCTCCAACGCCGACGAATTCAAGCTTCGCATCCAGGGTGTTCGCTCCGCCGCCGACAGCGCCCGCGAAGAAATGGAACGCCAAATGGCCGATTTCGAACGCTTCGCCCGTAAATAACAACTTGCGCCCGTCCCCTGTCTCGGCCGCAAACCTCTGCAACATGCTGACGCTCACAAGCCGGCTGGAACTCATCAGGAACGCTGCTTACACGCAGACCTGAGCCTCCCTTTCAGTCTCATTGCAGGGTTTTGTCGCGCTATTTTCTTGAGCGCGGCGATCGCTTGGGTGGCCACTGTTTTCCCGCGGTGTCGGCAGAATCGTCCGCAGCTAGCGCGACTGCGTCCGCGTTCACCAACGGCGCAAAAACGGCGGGCCCTCCGGCAATCGGCCAGGAAAACATCAGGAACGAGGCGGCCGTTAAATCAATCGCCGGCTCAACAGTGCTGTACGACTGAACCCGGTCGCGATAGACGGCTCCGTTGCCGTTGAACTTTTTGAATTCATTAACGCCATCGGCAGGACAAGCGCGCATTCCATCGAGTGTTCCGGTGGCGGCAAATGAGTTGGGGCCTTCAACGAGTGCGCCGCGCAAGACCGGTTCCGTTCCATCCAGGGTTCCGACGATGTTGGCGACCTGATGCTGCATGCAGTTGGGGAAAACGTCGCCGTCGCCTGCGATGAAGGAACTTCCCCACGCGTTCGCACCAAGAATATTTCCCGACCACTGATTCGCGAGTTTTTCGTACGAATTATTTCCCGTGAGAAATGCAAATTCATGCGCCATTACGGCAAGACCTGCGCCGTGAGTTGCGGAATCGTAGGATGCCCACGGGAAGCCGTAGCCAAAGGGATCGGCCGCACCGGTTGTCTTTGCATTCTTCAATTCTTTGCGCATGTCGGCCAGCAATTGCTTGGGAGTCACTTCCAGAGCGGTGTTCGCTCCCGCGCAGTCGATCGCCCGGTAAAGCTCAAAGTGAGCCAACCCGCTTACATCGTAGAGATTCAGGGTGTCACAAGCATCGCAAGGCCCATTGATATATTCATGAGCCCAGTGGCTGGCCGCCTTCAGATAAAAATTGGCGTTGGTATGCTGGAGTCCAGGAGGCAGCGGACAATCCGCGCTGGCGATTGCCAAATACAACTCCGTCGCACCCAGTTCCAAATCATCGCGCCACTCGCCTTCGCCATAAAAATCAAACGGAGCGACTGTCAGAAGATCCCCCGCGGGCGCAGTGTCCGCCAAATCAAAAATATGTTCCGCGGCGAGCAAGCATTTGTCGGCATAGCCGGGATTGCTCTTATGCAGCACTTGATAGCATCCCGCAAAAGAAGCCGCCAGTCGCCCGGCCAGATTCGGACTGATTTTGGCTCCGGCAGCGCCGGCAACGAAAACCGGACGACTGCGAATGTATTGCAGATCGGTATCTGCGCCTCCAAAAGCGTCGTCTTCCTGGGGAAGCCGCCACAAATCGTGATCGCTCAAAAGATTTTCGTTGCTTTCAAATCCGGTGCCGATACCGACCTGGTAGTACAGCGTCTGCGACCCGTCATTCCACATCTTGTTCAACCAGTCGACGCCAAACTTGGCCTCGGAGCTGAAATTGGACGATCCCGCGCCAGCGCCCATCTGTTTTGGAAAATCCCGTACCCCGATCAGCATCAGCGCAACCGTGTAGCTGTGAGTCTGTACGAATTTGATATAGTCGCCGGCATCCCACCATCCTCCCGACGCGTCGACCGGCAATCCGGAAGGTTCGAGCGCGCCGATGATGAGATCGTCAGCGTCAAATTGCGGCGACGCGTAAACATTGAGGTGTGCATCGTTCAAATGGCCCGCGGCGCTGCGCAGCGGCGTCGGAATGAAGTGCACTCCATCGCGTTCGTTCTGATAAAAGTAAAGCGCATTGGCGACTCCGGACTTGAAAAGTTTCTGCGCGGTATCGACTTTAAATTGCAGCGACGTGGCATTGGCTGGACCCCGCACTTCGAGGGCGTAGTTCCCTGCTTCATGCACCTTGAAATCCAAGGCATATACGGTGAACTCGCCCCAGGTCCCGGTCGTCGCGCCGAGTGCGGTGGAAGATTTCACGTTTCCGCTGGAATCAACGACCCGATAGACCGCGCCCGTTTCCGCCACCTTGGACATCAGATACGCGCGGCCTGGTACTCCAGTTTCATAACCCATTTGATTGACGCGGATGAAGGCATTGGCGGCGCGAGCGGCCGGGGCACTGGCAAAAACAACCAGAAAAAGAAACGCGAGTCCCGGCAAAACCCGCACGAGTTTGTCGATCGAAAATTTGCCGCTGGACGCTTGTGGATTCATGCACGCACCTTTTTTCCGGCGGTCCCCCTCAAGAAGCAAATACGGTGTGGCGGCGAGCCGGACGGCTCACGATAGGGCTGGGGACCACGTATCTGTATCGCCAAATGTGGCATAAGTCAAACATTTAATCGGTTCAATACGGCGATCTCGGCGCGGCCTTGATCGCCCCCTGTCCTTTCCCTGTCCTTTCCCTTGTCTCGTTTTGCCGACGGCAGTATGATCGCCGGCAGACTGTGCACGTTTTCTCGCCCTAAGAACGGAGAAACACATGTTCCCGATTGCATGTCTCCCGAATCGCCGGAATTTTATTAAAGCGGGCGCCGCCTTGGTTGCCGGAATTTCCGGACTTTCTCTCGCGCCGCCTCCTGCAGCCGCCCAAGACGATGGCCCGTTCATCATTGGCCCCAAGCCGGGATTCTCGCCGGAGATTGGCACCCTGACGTCGATGATGGCTTTCACGCGGATGCAAGTACTTGCCGCGGTGAAGGGCATGTCGCAGCAGGATCTTGATTTTCTTTTTGATGCCAAAGCCAACACCATCGGAGCCCTGCTTCTGCATCTGGTGGCTACGGAAACCTATTATCAGATGAATTCTTTCGACGGAATCGAGTGGGATAAATTTCCCGAAGTTGCCAAGAAGAAATGGGACGTACCCATGAATCTGGGAGAGCCCGCCCGCAAAGCGATCAAGGGCAACGAGCTGGGCTACTACTTGGATTTGATGCGTGAAACACGCGAGAAAACTTTGGCGGAATTTCGCAAACGCGATGACAAGTGGCTGGCGGGTCCGGCCAAACCCGATTTCATGAACAATTACGGCAAATGGTTTCATGTGGCCGAGCATGAGTCGAATCACAACGGACAAATCAAGTTCCTGAAGAGCCGCTTGCCCGGCGCGAAACCAGCTGCCGAGTAATCGCTGTTTTCCCGCGCCCCCCGGGCCGAACTCGCTGGCTATCCCGCGGGCAGGCAGCTTGCGCAGCCGACCCAGGCAATCGGCAATTCCGGAAATTCCTCGCCGCAAACTAGCCGCTGGCGATCGCTGTGCAGTTCTTCTATGCTTCCAGCATGTTTGGGAAACCGCGCAAAGTGGATTCAGAACAGGAGTTGTATGACATTGCGCTGCGGGCGCTCATGCGACGGGCCTATTCCGTTGCAGAAATGAAGAAGTATCTGGCAAAGCGCAGCGACACGGAGTTGCTGATGCGCGTGGTGATGGCGCGTTTGCGCGAACGCGGACAACTGGATGACGCCAAGTATGCGAAAGCGTTTGTGCGGCAGCGGACGGAAATTCGCAAGCAGGGTAGGTTTCGCATCGCGCGCGACTTGCGAGGGCGCGGGATTGCTGATCCAGAAATCGCCGCAGCGCTGGCGGAAACCGCGGAACTGACCGATGAAGGGGCCCTGGTGCGGAAACGAATTGAGCGAAAGCTGAAATCGTTGCGCGGCGAAGTGGACGAGAGAAAAATGGCGTCGATTTACGGAAGTCTGCTGCGCGCCGGTTTTCCGTCAGACCTGGTGCGGCGGGAATTGAAGCGGATGACCAAGGAAGAACTGCCAGAAGTGGACCAAGGCGAGGGACCGGACGCCGAGCGCTGACGTAGTCCCGTGCTTCGGCGCGCCGTCTAGGTCCTACTGCCAGGAAACCGGTTCAACCGGACCAACGGCATATATCCAAGCCAGCGACCCAATCCAGGAAATCACAGCTACAACCAGAAACGGACCATAGAAGTGGCCCGTGCGCTCCACGATAAAACCGGTAAGCGCGGGAGCCACCACGCCGGCGAGATTCCCGACAAACAGTTGGAGGCCGGTCCAGCGGCCCGCGGCGCGAGGACCGGCAAGGCGCTGCGTGATGGCCCAGGTGTTGGAAGAGGTGGTGCCAAAGCCTGCTCCTGCTAACAGCAACAGAACGGTGGCGACTAGATCGGGAGTGAACGCGGCTCCTGCCACCATCACCCCCGTGAACGCCGTCGAAATAGCCATGACACCTTTGCGGACGCGAGTCGGCGTCCCGCCTTGTGCGATCCAGCGGTCGGAGAGCCGTCCGAAGATGGCGGAGGCCATGGCGGCACACAAAAACATGCTCGCGGCAACTCTCGACATGCGGCTCAAGCTGAAATGGCGCTCTTCAAGCAGATAGTACGGCAGCCAGGTCAGCATGAAATACGAATAATAATTCATGCAGAACAGCGTCAGGCACGTACCAAGCGCAGAGCGTTGTTTAGCAATGGCGAGGATACTTACTTTTTCCGGCCCGTCGGACAGGCGAGGAGTCGGCGGCATCCAGGCGAACCACGGGATGAGCCAGAGCAAGCTGAGAAGTCCCAATCCAAGAAAAAACACTCGCCATCCAAAAAAACCGATAACCGGCGCGCCAAAGAGCAAGCCAACCATGGGCCCCAGCGCTTGTCCCACGGAAATGGCGGAATTGGCGGTGCCGCGGTTACTCTCTGCGAAATGGCTCCCCATGATTTTGGAATAAGAGGGATAGGCAACAGATTCCCCAATGCCCAGAACAATGCGCGCAGCCAGCAGGGCAATAAATGTATGCAGCAGACCAGTGACGATGGTGGCCGACGTCCACAGGAAAAAACCGCCGGCAAGAATCCATTTCACTTCGAACCGGTCGACGAGCCAACCGGAAAGGAGTGGAGTGGTGGCATAGGTCCAGAAAAATGCCGACAGAAGAATGCCGAGTTGCGCCGGTGAAAGGCCAAGTTCGCTTTTAAGCATCGGCGCGGCAAGCGAGAGATTGCTGCGGTCGATGTAGTTGATAAATACGGAGAGAGCGAGAAGGAACAGGATGCGGTTGAGTGCCGGAGTGAGCCGAGACGAAGCGCTGGAAGGTAGCGGCATCTGCTGACCGGATTCTCAGTGGAATGACACGGGATTGCAAGTACAGAAGCCTACCGAGAGTGCGCCGGCAGCGGGACGCGGTGATCCTAGGAACGCAGCGGAATCGCAGCGGCGGCCAGAGGCAGGTCCGAGATTTGCAGCTGGTGACACTTGGTTTGCCAAGCTTCGCGGGATAGCTCGCCAGACTTCAGGCCCTGGATCGTGAGATAAGGATTGATAGTGTCTTCCCCGCGCTTCAAATCGAATTCGCCTGGCTGCACGTGGAGTTGCCAACCGTTGTTTACCAGGGACAGGCCGAGAGCTACGCCTAACAGATCGGCCGCGCGATTCAACCGTTGCTCCGGCGTCAGGAGAGTTCCCTTGGGGTCGCGCATTTCTGAGCCGATGTCCCGCAGTTTTCCGACGGCCTCCGGCAACCTTGCCAAGGTATACCCGTCCAGGACTCGTCCGCAGGCTTCCACCTTCTTTTTCCAGGTGGGCAGGGTGACGGTGCCGGCCAGCTGGTCCCAACCGACTGGCAGCAGCGCAGCGGCCGCGTATCGGGGGCCCAGCGCCTGGACGAATTTAAGTTCGGTTTGCGGCACATTTTCAAGCAGGCTCAAAGCTTTCAGCGTTTCCCGTTGGTCGCTAAGTGGCGGCAGTTTCGCCGCGGCGGCAATGCGATCGCGCAGAACGGGATGGGTGTCATAGGGATCGCTCTTCGCTTTCAGAAGCTGCTTACCCAGCATGTTGTCGATTTGCTTTGCAATCGCGGGGGCGGCGACAAATCGCGCAAAGCCATCGCCAATGCCCGGAATGGCGCCATTGTTGAGTAGCGGTGCCACTTCTGTATTCCAATACGTGGGCCAGGCGGGCCCCGCGCCGTTGATGGCGCGCAGGCCGTCGATTAAAGGTTGCGGTCCGGCTACGATGCAGGCCAATTCGTCGGCACGAAATTCCTGCTGGCGAGAGATTTGGTTGGTAATGGTGATAAAAAATTCAAAATACCATTTCAGAATCGTGGTGATCACCATGTACATGATGGCCAGAACCCAGAACCGGGCCAGCTTTCCGAGCGAGCCAACATTTTTGAAAACCCGAATAATCGCGGAGCGGGCCTTGTAAACCCACGGGCCCAGGCTCGTGTCTCCACCGTAGTAGTGGGCGAACTCGTGGGCCAGAATGGCGCGAAATTCCGAGATGGAGAGAATGGACAGTAGCGGAAGCCCCAGGCCCATGATGCGATGGCTGCCAAAACCCAGTATGCCGCCGCGATCGGCAACAAAAGCGTTCATATCTGGAATTAGGTGGACTTCGCGCGGAAGCCCTTCGGCGAGCGAAGCGGCGATTCGGTCGAGTTCCTGGAAGAGCCGCGGATGGTCGGCGCGATGGAGCAGCGGGCCGGGCGGGACAAATTTATCGCGTCGTGGAACCAGGGACCACAGGAGGGCGCCTGCGATCGCCAGGCCGAACAAGAAAATGATCAGTACCTGAAAATTGTCGTGACCGCTCTGCAGCAGCAAGTAGGGGAACACGACACAGATTGCGGCGAGCAAAACCAGGATAACGTAGGACAAAATGACCATGAGGATGGCCAGAATGGCGAAAAAGACCATGGAACGGCGGGGGCGAATGAGGACGGGCGGGGTGGGCATGGGCTCCGAGCGTGGGGATAATAGCATGAGTGGTATATAACCTGTACGCCTGACAAGCAGACTCTCTGAACGGGTTGTTGGTGGGGGTTGCTTGGTCTGCGATAATGGGGACCGTCGGAAATTCTGAAATATTTGAGGACTGCGTGACCGGGAACGAAATTCGCGAGAAATTTCTGCAATTTTTTGAAAGCAAGGGGCATCGGCGGGTGCGCAGCTCTTCGCTTGTGCCGCACGGGGACCCCACGCTGCTTTTCACCAATGCGGGAATGAACCAGTTTAAGGATGTGTTTCTGGGGTTGGAGACGCGGGAATATACGCGGGCGACTACGGCGCAGAAGTGCGTGCGCGCAGGCGGAAAGCATAACGATTTGGAGAATGTTGGATTTACGAAGCGGCATCATACGTTTTTTGAAATGATGGGAAATTTTTCCTTCGGGGACTATTTCAAGAAGGATGCGATTGCCTATGCCTGGGAGCTGATTACTTCGCCGGAATGGTACGGAATCGAGAAGGCGAAATTGTACGTAACAGTGTTTGGCGGTGCTGAAGTAGCGCCGGGAAATGTTTTGGGAGTGGACGAAGAGGCGCGTGATATTTGGGCCGCGCAGAATGTCGAACGCGAGCGGATCGTGCCGATTGCCGGACTGAAAGATAATTTCTGGGCCATGGGCGATACCGGGCCGTGTGGCCCTTGCAGCGAGATTTTTTATGACATGGGGGTAGCCGCATCGGAAGAAGGCCACGCGGATTGCAAATTCCCCTGTGATTGCGGGCGCTATGTGGAGATTTGGAATTTGGTTTTTATGCAATTCAATCGCGATGCGAACGGGACGCTTACGTCCTTGCCGAAACCCTGTGTGGATACCGGGATGGGACTGGAGCGGGTTGCAGCCGTGTTGCAGGGCGTGATTTCCAACTACGATACGGATTTGTTTGTCCCGCTGCTGAAGAAAGCGGCTGAACTTTGCGGTGTCGAGTACGGCAAGGAAGTAAAGCAGGAAGAAGGCAAGAGTGGCGCAGCTTCCCTGCGCGTGATTGCGGATCACGGGCGCGCAACCACTTTTTTGATTACCGATGGCGTCCTGCCTTCCAATGAAGGGCGCGGGTATGTGCTCAAGAAGATCATGCGCCGGGCGATTCGGCACGGGCGCTTGATTGGCGCGACGAAGCCTTTTCTGTTTGAGATGGTCGAGACCGTTCGGGATTTGATGGGCGGGGCCTATCCGGAACTGAAGGAACCCGCGGCAAATCGTGTGCCGCAAATCGTCTTGGGCGAAGAGACGCGATTCGGGCGGACGCTCGACGTGGGGTTGAAAAAGCTGGAGGCTCATCTCCACGAACCGGGAGCCGGAAAATCCGGAAACGAAGCGTTTGCGCTGTACGACACATACGGTATGCCGCGAGATTTCATTGAGGACGCCTATCGCGACGCTGGAATTCCTTTTCCAACCAGCGAATTTGAGAAGGCCATGGAAGAGCAACGCACGCGGGCGCGGGCTTCCTGGAAAGGCGGCTCTGTTAAAGAAACCGCGAGTCCGGCATTTGCGAAATTGGCCGAGACGTACAAGACGGAAAAGGACTTTTACTCGGCAACCCGGGCGAAGGATTGCCGGATCGAGGCGATTGTCACCAAGAGTGGCCCGGCCAATGAACTGAAAGCGGGGGAGAGCGGCGAAGTGGTTCTAGACCGGACCGCAATTTATGCGGAGTCGGGCGGGCAGGCTTCAGATACCGGCCTTTTCTATGACGGGTCAGAGTCGCAGGTTCTGGCGGAACTGAAGAGTGCGTTTTACCCAGTCGCTGGGTTGGTGGCACATCGCGTGGTGGCAAAGGAAACTTTGCGCGTAGGCGATCGCGTGACCGTAGTGGCCGACGGGGAGCGGCGGGCGCGGATCATGCGCAATCATTCAGGTACGCATCTGTTGAATGCGGCTTTGCGAAACATCCTGGGAACACACGTGAAGCAGGCCGGTTCTCTGAATTCGCCGGATCGCCTGCGCTTTGATTTCTCGCATTTTGCTCCGGTGGACGGCGAGGAGTTGCGGGACATTGAGCAGCAGGTGAATGACGAGATTCGTCTGAATACCGCCATTGAGACGACTGTGACTTCACTCGATGCGGCGCTGGCTTCCGGGGCACTCGCCTTTTTTGGCGATAAATATCCAGAGAGCAATGTGCGGGTGGTGACCATTCCCGATCCGCGCGCGCCGCGCGGATTTTATTCAAAAGAGCTGTGCGGCGGCACGCACGTACCGCGGATCGGCGACATCGGCGTTCTAAAAATTGTGAGTGAGGAGTCGGTGGCGGCGGGAGTGCGGCGCATTGAGGCGGTTACCGGGATTGCGGCCTTGGAGCACTATCAGCACCAAGCCCAGGTTTTGACAAAAGTGGCCCATCAATTGAATGTGGGAGAGGATTCGGTCCTAGCTACGGTTGAGAAACTCTGGCAAACCGTCAAGCAGCTGGAGAAGGAGCTGGAATCGCAAAAGCGCAAAGGGGCACTGGGACAGCTTGATGAATTGGCGGCGGGCGCGCAAACGATCAAGGGCGTGAAACTGGTAGCGGCCGAAGTGGCCAATGTGGACCGGGAAGCGTTGCGGCAGCTGGTTGACAGCCTGCGTCAGAAGCTCGGTTCGGCGGTGGTCGTCTTGGGTATGCCGGACGGCGAGCGGCTGGCATTGATCGCCGGCGTGACCAAGGATCTGACGGCTAGAGTGCATGCGGGCAAGCTGATGCAGGCCCTAGCGCCCCTGGTGGGTGGCAAGGGCGGGGGCCGACCGGATTTGGCCGAGGCTGGCGGAAAAGACACAGCGGCCCTGAAAAGTGCCTTAGCCAGCGTTCCGTCCCTGGTCAAGCCTTTGCTATAATTGGGGTGCGCCAGAGTTGTGCCCCGAGGCAGCCAAACTGCTCAAGGACATAGCTTTGTTCCCGATTCGGCAAGACGAGCTGGCTCCCGGAACGGAGCCAATCGAACGCGACGTTTGTTTCGTTTACACCAAATTGTAACTGCCTTCCCCAAGGCAAATGATGAAACGCACGGCAATCTCGGCATGCATTGTTTTGGCGATGCTCGCAGTTCACGCAAAACCGGTGAATGCGCAGATCACCAAGGTTGTGGACCAGACGGGCCGGCAGCTGTTTGTAAACGCCGAACCTCCCATCACAACCAAAATTAGTCTCAGTGCTGCCAGACCGCGCGCAACCATCTTCCTGCCTGCGGAATCTTCTTTTACAGGTTTTAGCCGTCCGGCCGTAAACATTGACCGGGATGGTGTTGAGAAACTTGTCAGAGAGGCATCGGAACGTCACCGCATCGATCCGGCACTTGTACGCGCGGTGATTCAGACGGAATCGAACTGGAATCCAGGGGCCCTTTCCCGCAAGGGAGCTGGCGGCCTGATGCAGTTGATTCCCACGACGGCCCAGCGATTTGGAGCAAACGACGTGTTCAACCCCAAACAGAACATTGACGCGGGAGTCCACTACCTGAAGACGTTGCTGCAGCGCTACAATGGCAACCTCGATCTGGCGTTGGCGGCGTACAATGCAGGTGAGGGGGCTGTTGATCGGGCACATGGCATCCCGGCGTATCGCGAGACGCAAAACTACGTACAACGGGTGCAGAATGCCTACTTCCGGCCTGGCTCGGGTCGTCTTGCGGATGCGTTTATCAATCCACGCGCTATCCACAGAGATGTGAACTCCAGCGGCCGCATCATCTTTACGAATGACTGAGTAGTTGGCCTGACAAACCAGGCGTGTCATCCTAGAGATACCCAGCAAAGGATGTAAGGCGCGCATGACCGTTCGTCGAAAAATTTTCCACAAGATCTTCGCCCCCGCTTCGCTGGGTTTTGTACTGGCGGCTGCGGCCGTAATTTCGGCCCCGGTTTGGGCTGCCGAAGCCACCGCCAGTTCTTCCGTGAAGCGCGCGGCAGCTTCGCAACAGTTTTCAAAAGCGGAAGAGCTGCGTGCGGCGCTCAACGACAAACCTGCGGCGAAGCGAACGCTGGGCGACTACAAACTGGTGGTCACCGCTTACAAGCGGGTAACCCTGATTACTCCGAAGGCGCCCGAAGTTGCCGATTCCCTGCTGGCTGTGGCCGAACTGAATACGGAAATGGGAGACCGCTTCGGGCGGAGTTATTACCAGGCCGCCGCGGATTCCTATCAATTCCTGTTGCGCGAGTACCCGACCAGCAAGCTTTGCCAGGAAGCGTTTCTGCGCAGCGGGAAATTAGAGAAAGATCAGCTTGGCGATACCGCTTCAGCGACGAAGACGTATGAAGATTTCTTGAAGAAGTATCCACGGTCGGGTCGGAGGCGCGAGGCGCAAGAAGCCCTGGCAGAGCTCGCACTTTTAAGAGACGTCCAGCCGTCTGGAGCAAAAGAAGCGAAAACCGGACGGCCAAGGCCTGACGCAAATTCTGGAGCCACGGAAACGGCATCTTCCCGGCGGGAAGAAGCTCCCGCGAAGCTGGTCCATTCCGGCGGAAAAATGTCCGACTCTTCCACTATTCCGCGCATACGGAGGATCAGTTCGGCGACCAGCGGCGACACAACGCGCGTAACCATCGATCTTGAAGACAAAGTGCAGTACGTGTCGGCGCGGATCGCCAACCCGGACAGAATATTTTTCGACCTGAATGCCGCGCGGCTCACCCCGGAACTGGCGCGCGGAACTATCAAAGTGGACGGCACTCTGCTTACGGCTGTGCGCGTGGCGCAGAATCAGGCCGGCGTCGTTCGCGTAGTGTTCGATGTGACCGGCGTTAAGGACTACAACGCTTCCCTTTCGAATAATCCGCCGCAACTGTTGATTGATTTGTACGGAACGGGCGCAGCCAATGATCCCGTGCGCACCGCGCGAGCGCGTCCCGAGAAAAGCCCTGCAAAACCGCAAGAAGCCGACGACAACGACGCCGATCACCCAGAAACGGCAGCGGCCGAAAAACCTGCGGTGGTGCGGAATACCCTGCCCAGTGCGAAAGCCGCAAGTTCAAAATCTTTGAAGAACACAAACGGACGCAGCAAACCGGATCTGATTGCGCCGCCCACGACGCCTGCGCCGATGCGCGACGGTTCGTCGACCTTAACCCGCGCCCTGGGTCTGAAAATCGGGCGAATCGTGATCGATGCCGGACACGGCGGACATGACACTGGAACGATTGGCCCGACGGGCTTGATGGAAAAAGATTTGTGCCTTGATGTGGCGTTGCGCCTGGGAAAAATCATTCAGCAGCGGCTGCCGGGTGCCGATGTGGTCTACACGCGGTCGGATGACACGTTTATTCCGCTCGAAGAGCGCACCCATATCGCAAACGAGTCGAAGGCGGATCTGTTTATTTCCATCCACGCCAATTCCAGCCAGGACCATGCGGCGCGCGGAATTGAAACCTATTACTTGAACATGAAGGGCTCAGCCGAAGCGATGGAAGTTGCGGCCCGGGAAAACGCAGCTTCCCAAGAAGGAATTCACGATCTGCAGGATCTCGTGAAAAAAATCGCACGGACCGAAAAGATCGATGAGTCGCGCGAGTTTGCCGAAGACATTCAGGATTCGCTGTCGAAACGCATTCAGAGAACCAGCAAAACCGTCAAAAATCGCGGCGTGCGCAAGGCGCCGTTTGTGGTCCTGATCGGCGCGGACATGCCGTCAATCCTCACCGAGATTTCTTTCCTCAGCAATCCCGCCGACGAGCGACTGCTCAAGCAACCGGAGCAGCGCCAGCATGTTGCCGAAGGCCTGTACACCGGCGTTTCCAGCTATCTGCAGAGCATGAATAGCGTGACCGTCAATCTGCCCGCCAGAAATGGCCACAGCCGCCGCGCTGCGGCGCCGGTTGAAGAGTCCCGGAACCAATAGCAGCCTGTCGGT
>DATHFT010000012.1:0-3943 GCA_035317965.1 Saccharimonadales bacterium (SeqCode)
TCCCCAGCGCCAGCAAAAACACGGCTGTCAGCGCGAATCCCGGATTCCGTACCAGCAAGCGAACCCCGTGCCGCAAATCATGCAAAAAATTACGCATACTCCCTCGTCGCAAAGCCTGGTGGCCACTGCCCAGGCTCTTGCATAGAGACGCTCCAGCCAGCTCATCTGTTTCTGCAAACATTGGTCTTTCCGTGCTGTCGATCGAATTGTGTGGAGGGAACGGAGAACGCCTGAAGGGTTCCCGTGTGTTGATTTCAGCGCTTGGCCAAGCTGCTCAGTCCTTTTTTACTTGATCGTTCCGAGCAAGCGCACCAGTTCATCGTGGATGTGATCCATTGCAGCCCTACCGGTCGATTCACCCATCGCTCGATAGTTCTCGAAGTGGGACTCGTCAAACCATTGATTCGCCGTCGTATCGTTCGGAAAGGCGGAATTCCGATTGGAATACCCCAACACGTCGGCGGCATCGGCCGCCACCAGTGCCGGCTTAAGGTAAATCAGCATGCCGTCGTCTTCAGGGTGATTCGGACAATACCGGATTTTCCCTACCGCATAGTGTGCCGAAGCCCGTGGCGGCTGGCCGGTCGGGCGAATCTTCCCAATCTCATCGGCCGTCATCTCAATCTCAATTCCAAAATCGGTCCGGCACTTCTCCATGGCATTATGCAAGTCGCTGAATCCATAGGCCGAATCGCACGAAGCGTCGCAGGCCACAATCAATTTGCAGCGCCTGCGCACCAATTCATAAATCGCCAGATTTTCGAAATGACCGCCATCTGACAGGTAAACATAGTCGCCCTCATCGCTGGTAAAACCAAAAAGCTCGCGCAGCAGCCAGTAAAATCCAAAATAGGGACTCGCCTTGCGCCAGTTCTTGTCCGGTCCTTTCGGATTGGCCTGCCACCAACCGAGCCTCACATCGAATAGGGTCATCAGGAAGGCCAGTGCCGGCGCCGAGTAGGAGCCCATATTGGGACTGGCCGCCGCTCCGGAAACTGCCATCGCTGTTCCCAACCGTGCTCCGCGTTTTGAGTCAGGCCGATCCGCTCCTACCGCGCTGGTTCGACCGTAGGCCGACTCGGTCGCGGCCTTCCCGTCACTCGGCCGCGTATATCCGCAGTACAACGGGGTGATGCAAAACGCCCGCGCCTTTCTCGTTTGCAGCGCCAGTTCCTTTCCGTGCACCACATTCAAACTGGTATTCAAGATCGGCAACGGGCGGTCGTCCACCCCTTCTCGCGGCTGAACCGGAATCTGCAAATCTGCCAGCGGCACATCATCCTCTTCCGAGAATCCGGTAAATGGCTGTTCCTGCCGGTCTACGACCGAAGCGCCGAGATAACAGCGAACCAAGCGGTTTCGGTACAAATAGTGGATGGAAAATTCATTCACATCCACTCGAATGGATAGTTCAATCGCCGCAATCGCAGTGAATAGGCACACCAGAATCAAGGAAGACGGAAAGGATCCCTGCCTCCACCATTCGCTGGTTGTGGGGCCGTTCATGGTTCGCAGCGTCAAGGAAATCTTCGCCGCCAACAAGGAAAGGATGAGCAGGAACCCCAGAATGAAAATGTATGGCACCACTTTTGCGAGATAGCCGAGCAGCTTGTCTTTGAAACGTGCATCCGGCAATACATCATGCGTCTTCGCGCTTCTGCCGAACAGCACTCCGTACAGTGTCGAGGTTCCCCAGGTTAAAATCGCGGGCCACGTGAAATGGGTGCCTCCCTTGTTCCACGCTCTCCAGAACTCCGACGGAAAATAGATCGCGATCAAAAACACAAAAACCCAGGCAAAGGCGTATAGACCGAGCCAGGCGCCCAGTCGCGCCCACCATTCGCGTTCGCCGTCCGTCAGCTCGCGTCCCAGCAATCCGACATGCAGCACGCCGGCCATCAGCATGATCAACACAAACGCCGGCGTTCCAAATGTCAGTACCTGCCTGTTCGACGCGACGATAAGATCCGCATTTGCCGCCGATGTTGTAGTAAGAAGGATTCGCGACAAGGGATAAAACAAATAGCTGACCAGCCCTCCGGTCACGGCCGCCGTCAGCAAAACCCAACCGCTTGAAATCAAATTGGCTTTCGTTCGGACAAAAAATGTCCGCACCAGCAAAGCGGCAGCCCAAGGTCCGCCATACAGCACCATTCCGAGCAATGGCAATTCCGTGAAGGGATGTTTTAGAACTCCGCAATTTCTGAACAACGGTCCAATCCCATAACTCACAAAGCACGCCGACAAGAACATCGGTACAATAATCAAAATCTGAATCCATTTCAGCCGCGTATACCACACATACCTTTTCTTCTTCTCCGGACAGATTTCGCACAAATTCAGGCCCATTACGAACACGCCGAGCAATCCCACAAACAGTCCCACCGTTAGCCCAATGTATTGTGCGGGGTTGAATTCCTTGAGAAAACTCGGTTGCCCGCTCGTCGCCACCGCTTCCATCTTAAAAAAGTGCAGCACCGCCATCAGGCAATGCGGGACCAAAAGCAGCGAGAGCAGCATCAGGACCAGAATGATTTGATTCAAGACCGTGTTCCGCAAGTACGTTGCCGCAAACGCCCAAAAATCTGCGCCCAATATTCCTTTCCGGGGCGTTAGATAGTTGCTGTAGTTCCGTAAAAACCTGACCTCGGGGCGCTCCAGCCGTGGTGCCGGACTCTGGTCCGACAAATACTCCTCTATCTTCTTAACTCCGATATTTTGATGGTACATCCAGGCCATCAGCCAGCTTCCGATGTACCCGCCTCCAGAAACCGTCGACATGTAGTCAAACGCCCGCAACATCTTGGCTTTCGCCAGTGCCTGCAGAACCCCCAAACCAAACGTTGCGCTCCGAATTCCTCCGCCCGAGAAGGCCAGGCCTACGAGGCTTTCAGTAGCGGCGGGACGGGTCGAATTCTCCTCAAATCGCAACCGTCGCGAGCGCTCGACCTGTTCGGCCTCTTCTTTCAACACCGTTTCAATCGAGACTGAACTCACAGGAACCTCTATCTGATAACACCACAGTCACCACCCGGGAAATCGCGGAACCGGCCACACCCTGCCATTCCGAGTGCTACCCGGTAGTGACATAATCGCCCGCTATGTTTCAACTAAATTACGCCGGACCCGGCCCAGGGCGAAACCCGCCTTATTTCCATGAAACTTTTTTCGTACTCAGTCGTCTATGTATTATGAGGTCTGAGTATGCCCAAACCCGACTCACTGCAAGGCTCCCTGGACCTGCTGGTGCTGAAAATCCTCTCCCGCCGTCCCGGCCTTCACGGTTACGCGCTGATGGCCGCTATTCAGGACACTTCCGGCGAAGTGCTGCGCGTTGAGGAAGGTTCGCTCTATCCGGCGCTTCACCGTATGGAAGAAGCCGGCTGGATCCGGGCCGAATGGATCACCAAGGATTCCGGCCGTCGCGCCCGCATCTACGAACTCACGGCAACCGGGAGGAAACAACTCGCGTCAGAAGAATCCCGCTGGTCCTCTCTAACCGCGGCCGTAAACCGCGTCCTGAGGACGGCTTAAGATGTCTCCGTGGTCGCGCATTGCGAACGCTTTCCGCTCCGAGCGCACCGATCCCGCGGAGATTCTTCGCGCCGACTGAACCTGTTGGTATTGCGCGGGAAAGTGAAGACCATGCGCGGGTTGCTCGTGGCCGGCGGTCCAACCCGGGCGGAGGTGCCGGAGCAAATTCTATTCGTGAAGCACAACACTGAGAAGGGAAGTATTGATTTGCAGTGTCCCGTTGTATTTGATAAAGCCCAGCTTCCGGAACTTGTTCATGAAAAAATTCACCCGCGGGCGGGTCGTTCCAATCATTTCCGCCAGCGTCTCCTGCGATATCTTCGGTAAATGCCCGTGCGGCTGATCCTCATTCCCATACCGCGCCAGCAAGAGCAAAGTCCGCGCCAGGCGTTTCTCGCTTGAATTAAAC
>DATHFT010000013.1:0-13349 GCA_035317965.1 Saccharimonadales bacterium (SeqCode)
GGTTCGCAGATATTGCTGCCGCTGCTTCGATCTGCTGGCTCATCGCCATGACGCTGGGGGCCACCGCGGCTCATTTCAGCCTTTTCCTCCCCATGGCTCTTGTCTCCGCTCTCTTTATCCTCACAAACGTCACTCTCGAGCGTCTCATCGGTTCCTGGCTGGAACGCCTGCTGGCGCGACGCCGTACGCGTGAACTGCTCGTGGGACTCTTTATTCTGACCATGGTTTCCATTCAATTCATCTCCCCTATCCTGCAGAGCATGCATGGCACGGCTCGTCCCTGGTTGCTGAAGCTCATTCCCTATTTCGCCCCGCTGCCGCCGTCGCTCGCGGGCCGCGCCATTAGCTCAGCCGTAGCAGGGCATTTCGCGCCCACTCTGGTGTGTGTCGGCGGCCTGATTCTGTATGTGCTGTTTTTTAGTGGCTTGCTTTGGCAACGATTTGCCGCCCAGTACCGCGGCGAAGAATTGAGTGAAGCGAGCGCTCCGGCGCGCACAGTCGTTCGCAAGCGCGGGAAAAAACAGACGCAAAGCGAAGGGCGGACCTTGCTTTCGCCCATTATTGCCTCGGTCCTCAGAAAGGAATTTTTCTATCTGACACGCAATGGCCTGTCCCTGTTTGCCTTGATCATGCCTCCGCTGGTCGTGATTATTTTTAGTCTCCACGTTGCGGGCAAGCAACCGACCATGGCCAGGCATGGCTTCACCCCGGATCTGTTTTTCCCCGCCATGATGGCGTATCTCATGCTTATCCTGCTGGCTCCCGCCTACAACAGCTTTGGTTATGAAGGAAAGGGCATCCAGTCCTATTTCACTGCTCCCATTCGTTTTCGTGATGTCTTTATTGCCAAAAATCTGATGGTCCTCGCCCTGTTATTCTTTGAAATCACGGCGTGCATGGTTGTGCTGGCCTATCGCGTGGGCCGTCCCTCGACTCCCGTATTCATCGCGACCATTGCTGGTCTCGCTTTTACCGTTGTTGCGCAGCTTATTTTCGCCAATTGGTCTTCGCTGCGATTTCCACGCAAACTTGAATTTGGCCAGATGCGCGGGCAGCGCAATTCCGGTATGTCGGTGTGGATTATGTTTGCCGCCCAGATTGTTCTGGGTGGAATGTCCGCCTTCATTCTCGGAATGGGCCACTGGACGAGAAATCCCTGGCTTCCGGCGGAGATTTTTGCGTTTCTGGCCGTCATCGCGATGAGCGGCTACTTTGCCTCGCTCGATGCCCTCAGTGACCTCGCTGAAAAGCGCAAAGAAACCCTAATCGAAGCCCTCTCCCGCTAGTTGGATATTCCGTACGTTTCGTTTCCTTAGCCCGTGCTGGCCAGCCTGGTTTCTGCGCGCCCGCTACTTCTCCACAATAAAATTACCGATCACCAGCGCATCCATCCCGGAACTAAAAAACGTGCGAATCGCATCGGTAGGAGTGTGCACGATCGCTTCGCCTCGCAAATTGAAGGAAGTGTTCATGACCACGGGCACTCCTGTGCGCTTCCCAAATTCATCGATCAATTTCCAATACAGCGGACTGATCTCTCGTTCCACAGTTTGCGGCCGTGCACTGCCATCCACGTGCGTCACGGACGGAATCACACTGCGTTTTTCCGGCCGCACCTGGGCCGTCAAAATCATGAAAGGAGAATCCGTAGCGCTCTCCAGATATTCCGCGGCCGCTTCCTTTTTAAACGACGGCGCAAAGGGCCGCCACCATTCGCGGAATTTCACCGCGTTATTCACCTTGGCGTTCATCTCCGGGTCGCGCGGATCGGCAAGAATCGAGCGGCTTCCAAGCGCCCGCGGTCCAAATTCCATCCGCCCCTGGAACCACCCCAGAATTTTCCCCTGCGCCAGCAGCTCCGCCGCCGTAACCGCCACATCCGGCACACGTTTGTAGCGCAGCTTATACGTTCGCAGCGCGGACTCAATGGCCTCATCTCCAAACGATGGTCCCCAGTACCCATGCCGCATCTCTTTATTGGGAACCTTGCCGCCGTTGTCGAGGTACGGGACCATGGCCGCGCCGAGCGCCACGCCGTCATCCGATGCCGCCGGCTGCACAAAAAACCGGTCGACCAGGCCGGAAGCCACAATCTTCCCGTTGGCCTTCGAGTTCAGCGCTACGCCGCCGGCCAGGCATAGGTTCCGGCTGCCGGTCTTGGCGAGCGCCATCCGCACCACGCTCATCATCGCCAGCTCGCAGGCTTCCTGCACGGCATACGCAATATTCTTGTGGCGCTCTTCAATTTCACTTTCTTCTTCGCGCATCGTCCCCAGGCGCGCAATCATCTCGGCAAATGGATCCGCCCCACTTGCCACAAGTTTTCCTGTGTGCACCTGGCACGGGTTTGCCTGCGGCGAAATAAATGCGCTCAAATCCACGCCGGATTTCCCGTACGGGGCCAGCCCCATCACTTTCCACTCATCGCTGTTACGGTGAAATCCCAAAAACTCCGTAAATTCCCCGTAAAAATAACCGATCGAGTCAGGAAACGGTATGGTCAAGACATGTTCGATCCTCCCGCCACGGCCATGCCAGATCGAAGTCGCTTCCCACGCGCCACGGCCATCCATCACCACAATCGCTGCCTCATCAATTCCCGAATACGCGTAGGTACTCAAGGCGTGCGACAGGTGATGCTCGACAAAGCGCATCCGCGCCTTTACCTTGCCAAATTGTTGCGTGAATCGATTCACCCCGTTCCGCTGATGCCACATACTGACAAAATGTCGCGTCGAGTTGAGGACATTCAAGTAGGTTATCGGCATTTTGCCGGTTGCGTAGCATTTCAGATCGTGCCGAAACGCCCGTCCCGGCGGCGGCCAGCCAAAACACACATCGTCCAGTTGCTGCGCGGAAACACCGGCAAAATCCAGGCACGCCCGGATGGCATTTTTCGGGAAAGCGGCATCATGCTTGATGCGGCTGATCCGCTCCTCGGCCACCGCAAACAGCAATTCCCCGTCGCGCACAATGCACGCCGATGAATCATGCATCTGCGAATAGTTGATTCCCAGTGTCAGCATCGCGCTTCAGCACCAACTTTATCTTTGATTTTCATTTGTTCCGCCTCACCAGCGCCTTCGCCAATCGTGCTTTCGCCACTATCGCCATCCCTTCGAACTTCTCACGAATAGCGCCGGAATCGATTTGTTTGAATTGCGATTTGGCCCCATCCAGAATTCCGTGCGCCGCAAAATAGTCCAGATAGGACAGCCGAATCGCAGGTTCTGCCCAATTTCTTGCTGGAGCCAGCCTTTCTGGCCTCTGGTTCAACTTTTGCATGATTTTCCTTACGCGACAATCATACGTGTGTTCGCGAAGCACTTTGGCCCGGGCTGCCCGAGAAATGCGCAGCCGCAGTGGTTCGTCGGCAAGAAACCTGCGGATCACCGGAACCAGCTCCCGCTCGTTCTGATACGCTGCAAAATGAACGCCCTGTTCAAATCCCAGTGCCGCGAGTTCGGTAGGTTGCGAGGTTATCAGAAGGGCTCCGGAGGCCAATACTTCAAAAACGCGCATATTGGCGTCTTGTGGATAGTCATCGCGACCAAAATTAACAACTATTCGCGATCGGCGGTAGACGTCGGCGACTTCCCCGAGAGAATAGCTGCGAGCGATATCGTTCATTTGAAACATTTGGGCGAGTTTGGGAATCCATTTCGCGCGATTCTCATAGAGCGGCCCTTGGATCTGCCCAACCCATCCAAGCTCGAATTCCCGCTCGATTTCGGGATTTTCAAACAGTTCGGTTTGCACGGCGTGGGGAAGCAGAAATGTTCCTTTATGGCCGTCTCTGGCGTATTCCACTTCATGGCCCGGATGAAAAACCGCCACATAGTCGAACAGGCTCGACCATCTTATTCTTCTTTTTGCAAATGCATAGCTATCTACCTGAAAGCACACGGTCGGCACATCGCTTTTCTCGAGCCCTATGGGCAGCAAGGGAAAATCAGATTCAAAGTGAAATATATAGTCCGGCTTCACCGGACTCGCTGACAATATCTCCTCGAGCGTCGAATCAAAAGGCGGTGACCAGTTCACGCAAACAAATTGCATACCTTGGGCGCGAAACGCAGCCGCATATGCCGGTAGCAGCTTACGGTGATTATCTTCCTGGCACAGACAAAGTATGGTTACAGGCTTTTCGCTCAGATCGCTCATTGCACAGACGAAAACCCTTTCTTGCTGCCGGGCCGGGTCTGTGCGGAAATTTCTTCATACATGTCGTCGTGACTTGATTTGTTGTTCCTGGTGTCAAATGTCCATAACCAATAACAGAAAGCAGGGAAAGCTCCGACCGCCAGATAGGCCTTTTCGATCAGTTTTCTTATTCCCCCAGCCACAATTCTGCTTCGCAACAACCCGATCTTACGCATGGAGCGGGGCAGGATACTCTCGCGGGGTGCCCACTGCCACGGGCGCACCTGCTGAATGGAAAATTCCGATTGTTCGAGGAACTTCCTGAAATTGGGATAGGAGAAAAGTCCCGGATACAAATAGGGATGCCCTGTGAGCGGATTGGGAACGCTGCATATGAATCGTCCGTTCGGCTTTAAGATGCGGCGAACTTCTTGCAGAGCGTAGTACGGATTCATCAAATGCTCAAAGGTTTCCAGGCTTATAACGACATCGAATGAATTGTCGAGAAACGGTAGTCCGTCCGAACTGACATCGAGGCATTGTGCTGAAAGGCCCGCTGACTGGCATTGCGCAATCCCGGACGAAGAGGCGTCTACACCACTCGCGTCCATCCCCAGCTTGACGAGCAGCCGCAGCAACGAGCCGCTTCCACAACCTACTTCCAGTATTTTCCCATTGTCTCGTTCGCCGAGAAATGTCTGGATCGTCCAGTTCAAGCGATCGTCTTGGTACTCGCCGGCGCTGTAATAGTCGCGATGGGATTCCAGTGCAATCTGTCGTGGGTTCCGCGGAGAGTTCATCTAGCAGGCTCCCGCGGCAAGAAAATGCACGCGCCGCATGTTCACTCGTCACCTGCTTTTCCCACCGGAATCTTGCTAAATTCGGGCGCGGGCAGCATCCTTTTCCGGGCGCTCCGATACCATGATTGATTTCCAATCCAACGCCGCGCCTTGTAGAACCACACCGGCGGCAGGAATAGCGCGGGAATCATGGTCGCGTACCGAAACATTCTATGCGTCCAGGACGCGTCGGCGTGCTGAACGCGGTACAGAAGATTTTCGGTTCGATAGGTCTCCCAAGCCGTTCCTCCATCGAGCATCAACCGCAACTGTGCTTCTTCGGCCTCAATTATTTCCAGAACACACCGGCTGACGTCGGTCGGCATTCCCAGCCGGGCGAGTTCGGTTGACAGGCTCATTCCCAGCGCCGCCAGCACTTTCTGCTTTCTCCGGGTGCCCTCGGGCGTCGCTCCTGAAGTTAGGAACAGATTTCCGCCGTGAATGCGATAGTGACAGAGCGGATCATTCAGTATGAGTACATCGGCCAGCGTCGCAGCAACGGTAAAAATATATTCATCAGCTTCAAATCTCAGTTCTTCTGGTACGGTTAGGGCCGCTCGCGCGATGGCAGTTCGCATGGCCAGCCGGCTCGTTCCCAAATAGCAGCGGCAAAGACGAAACACTTCCGCGTTCTTGACGCTATTGAGGCGAAAGCGCGCTTCGTGCCCCAAAGCAACAATCTTTTCCTCTCCGCCCGGAAACGTTTCCACAAACGAATGCCCGACCATGCCTACCGATGGTTCCGCCGCCATTCTCGGAATTACCAGAGACAACTTATTCCTATGCCACCAGTCATCTCCATCGAGAAATGCAGTAACCTCTCCCGTGCACTCCGGGATGCCGGTATTGAATGCGGACCCTTGTCCCCCGTTCAGCTTCCGGATCAAACGGACTTGCGGCGCAAATTTTCGAACAATCTCCGCGGTGCCGTCCGTCGAGCCGTCGTCAACCACGATCACTTCTCTGTCGCTCGAGGGAAAATCCTGCTCCAGCACGCTCGTGATCGCCTGTTCAATAAAGCGTTCGTGGTTGTACGTATCAATTAGGACGCTGACAAATACTTTCGCCAAATCTCGGTCCCTCAAAAACACTCAGCAACCGCTACCTATTGGTTTCGCACATCCCTCAGTGCTGTGGCGCGTGCCCTTCCACCGCTTTCCTGGTCCGAGTCACGGAGGTCTGCCAATGATTCCAATAACTGAATTTCTCCTCGAGCACTTTTTTTCCGCGTCCCGGTGACGGCAATCCCGCCGCTTCCAGGTCAGCGTCCACCAGGATGGTCACCAGTTCTGCAAATCCAATTTTCGGTGACCACCCAAGTTTCTCGCGTGCTTTGCTCGCGTCCGCCACCAGATTATCGGCCTCCAGCATCCGCAGGTAGCGCTCGGATCGCTTCACATATTTGGTTGAATCTAGTCCCGCGTAGTGGAAGGCCTCTTCCACAAATTCCCGCACCGAATGAGCCTCGCCCGTCCCGATCACGAAGTCGTCTGCCGTATCCTGCTGCATCATGTGCCAGATCACTTCGACATACTCCGGCGCATATCCCCAATCGCGCCGCGCATCCAGATTTCCCAAGTAGAGAGTGTCTTGCTCCCCCGCCAGAATCGCCGCAATCCCCCGCGTGATCTTCCGGGTCACAAATGTCTCTCCGCGCCGCGGGCTTTCATGATTGAACAAAATTCCGTTCACCGCAAACAACCCATGCCCATTGCGATACATGAGGGTCATCCAGTATCCGTACACCTTGGCGGCCGCATAGGGACTTAACGGAATGAATTGAGTCGTTTCTCTCTGAGGCGCAGCTGCCGATCCAAACATTTCCGAGCTCGACGCTTGATAGAATCGCGTTTTACTCCCGCTGCGGCGCACCGCTTCGAGCAAGCGGGTCGTTCCGAGCCCGGTAATCTCCCCCGTGTACTCCGGCATATCAAAGCTCACACGCACATGGCTCTGTGCCGCCAGATGATAAAGCTCATCCGGGGCCAGCTCGTGGATCAGATTCAGTATTCCTTCGGCATTCGACAGATCGCCGTAGTGTAAGAACAGTTTTGCTCCAGGCTGATTGGGATCTTCGTAGATATGATCGATGCGCTTGGTGTTGAAAGTGCTCGCGCGCCGGACAATGCCGTGAACCTCGTACCCCTTCGCCAGCAGCAATTCCGCAAGATAAGATCCATCTTGCCCGGTGATTCCCGTAATCAAAGCTCGTTTCAAGAAATTTTCGCCCTCTCCATCGCTTCCATACCCTCCCGCTCGCTGAATTCGTCAAACGCGCCGCGAAAACCACCGCTTGTAGCTCATTCGCGCATCCTCCACGAGGTGCACATGATGATAGCCCAAGAAGAGGGCCCCCACGGCCTGCAGATAGCTGAACAGACGATGCCGAAACGTCATGTTTTCCCCGTAGATTCTTGGATATTCAAACAGGTGTCGCGCATACCTCCATCGCCCCGGCGATCGCAGTGCAAATTCGTCCACTTCCTGCGCTTTCACCCACTGTTTCAAGTATGCCTGCAAGTTCGGTGCATCGGGATCCTCGCCGTTCCGAGCCAACCAGTCGCGTATTTCAGCAAGCAGCGCGGCCCGCATCTTCATACGATGCTCAATTCGGCTGGAAGTATCCCCCGTGCCGTTCATGTGAAAAAGATTTGCTCCATGAATGCGGTACTTGGTGAGAAATTCCGGTATAGCCACGATCGGAGCAGTAAAAATAATGAGCGCCGTTAGAAATGCGTCCGCTTGGGTCCGCAACGACTCGGGCATCGGCATCAGCTTCGCGAGCGCTTCCCGCCGAAACGCCAGACAAGACGTTGCCACCATCGCGTATTTTAGTAAGTCCGCCCGGGATTCCGTCACGCGCCCCGACATGGCCACAAAATACGTATCTTCGGAAAGCTTTGCCGCTCCATCCCACAAATGCGCGCGATGATAGACCATGCCCGCTGCAGGATTTCCCTCAAATGTCTCGCGGATGCGTCGTAATTTTTCCGGCAGCCAGACGTCGTCCGCGTCCAGCAAAGCGATAATTTCTCCTCTAGACTGCGTGAATCCAAAGTTAAACGCCGAAGCCTGCCCGCCATTCGGTTTTCGCAAGTACCGGATGGACGTGCCATATTTTTCCAGGCGCTGCGGTGTGTCGTCCGTCGAGCCGTCGTCGACAACCACAATTTCCAGTTGTTCCCGGGGAAATTCCTGCGCCAGCACGCTGTCCACGGCGTCCTCAACGTACTGCCCATAATTGTAGGTATCGATGAGGACAGTAACGAGGGGGCCGCTCATCCCTTCATTCTAACAGGGGACCCAAGCCTTTGGCGGAGTCGGTGCAGGCCATCCGGGCCCGTCAATAGCATCCGAACGCGAGTAAAAACAAGTGAACAATGGACGGGGTTTGGTGGACTAGGTAAGGGCGGTATGAGATCAAAAAGAAGAGTACCTAATGTCGCCCTTGGGTTCCCCACCATCCATTGTTCAACCATACTTACTTTGGTCAGGGGCGTTCAAGATAGTCGATCGGACTTGAAACAGTAGTCTTTAATCTACCTGCGAGAAGATCGATGAATAGCTGGCCAGTACGAAGGCCCAATGGTTGACTGTGGTCCAACGCTCGTTTAGCAACAACAAGAACAAATTCTCGTCTAGCATCGTCTATCAGAAAATCGTCAAGACCCACCCACATGACGCCCCCATCTATACCCATTTGGATCCGCCAATGCTTTATCAATTGCTCCTGCCATTCTTCGCGTAACACCACTGACTGCAGTTCCCCTACCAAACTCCCCAACCAACTGCCCAAGTATGCATCAGGAGTCCAAAAGCCGTAGTCGCCGTATCTGACAAAACTAGTTCCCATTAATTTGCCTGTAAATTTTAATTAAATCACTCGTTAACATAAATTATCATTTTTTGCTGAGCTGGGGAAAGCGACAAAACAAAGCCTTTTATGTCAGCAATTGTTTCTTTCGAAGCTCCCTTGAGGTCAATGGGAACGTGATCAACTGATTTTCTGACGTGGTCGAGAATTGCTGCACCGAATGCTCGTATGCCTTGCTGCCGCCCATAACGTCGTAGGTTTTGCCGGCGGCATCAACAAACTCTTCTCCTATATGCTTGCTCTGAGCAAGTGTTCTCCAATTTGCTTTAGCGAGACTAAGGCCGGTGCTTATTGATCGGATGGGAGCTGCGGTATGCAGCACTAGTTCGTTTTTGACTTCAGCTTTTTGACCACATCTTCGACCAAGTGTAGATGGTTGGGTCCTAGAACTGGGGCTGCGAAGGCCTGTAGGTAGTTCATGGCCAGATGGCGAGCGGACATGCGCGGGCGAAAATACTTGTTATAGCGTATCAAATGCAAAAACAGTCTCCAGCGGCTCGGCGGATTGATTGTAAATTCGTCGGCCTCCTGAGTCAGGAACCACTGCATGAAAAATTCACGCAGCACGGGCTCGTCCGGGTTATGTCCATTGGCGCGGAGCCAGTGCTTCATATCGTCCATCAGAAATTTCCTGGTAGAGATGCGACGTTCTGTGCGTTTCAAGTCAAATCCCGAGCCCGGAACATTGAAGAGATTGTTTCCGTGCACGCGATACACCGCCAGAGATTCAGAAATGGCGGCAATAGGAGCCAGAAAAATGATGAGGCCCGTCAAGTGACTGTCGGCCTGAATTGTGAGTTCCTCCGGAATCGGCAGTAGCGGTTCGAGCAAGCGCCGCCGGAAAGCCAGGGCCGAGGTTGGATACAAAACATAGGAAAGAAGCGCCTTACGGTCTCGGGAAACGAAGCCGGAGAGTGCCACGAATGAGCCGTCGGTGCGCGCGCCGGTCTGCGAATTGAATTCCTCGAGGCGGTGGTAGACCATGCCGGCCTCAGGAGCCTTCTCGAACGCCTCGGCGAGGCGGCGGAGCTTTCCTGGCAGAAAGTAGTCGTCGGCGTCCAGGAGTGCCACGTATTCGCCTGTGGCGTGGGCCAGGCCGAGGTTAAAGGCCGAGGCTTGGCCGCCGTTGGGCTTGTAGAGGTACGTGACGCGGCTCCCGTATTGTTTGAGACGCTCGGCGGTGTTGTCGGTCGACCCGTCGTCAACCACGAGGATCTCGACTTGGTTGGCGGGAAAGGCTTGATTCAGAACGCTTTCCACGGCTTCTTCGATGAAGTGGGCGTAGTTGAATGTATCAATCAGAACCGTGAAAAGGGGCGGGGGCATCGTGCGTCATTATGCCGGAGATGAGGTTCTGTGGGAATGCACACCTACCTCCTCCCGTCACAAGGAGATAGCGAAAGCAACGCTATCCCAAGTTCGTCGTTCTACCGGTGTTTTCTTGTCATTTCTTTATCAACATCCTTCAAGAGTTCGCTCAACGATATCCCGAATCCCTGCGAGACACTCAATAGTGTACGGAGCGATGGAGTACGCTTGCCGCGTTCCAAGAGGCTCATCGCGGTGCGGTGTAAACCACAATGGTCAGCGAAAGCCTCCTGCGAATAGCCTTGTTCAGCTCGCAAATCCCGCAACCGCTTTCCAAGTGCGTTAAGAATTTGTTGCATCTTGGTCAGTCTGGCGATATGATTCGTATTCGTCCACAGACACATAGACGACAGACAATTAGTAACTAAACTGGTGGATTTACTCAGCAGGATCTGTACCGGATGAGCGGAGGCCAAGCCGTGGATACAGCTGCGACGGGAGCCAAACCATTCCCGGCACTTACGCGCGAGTCTACGGCTTGGGCCTCCGCCAGACGCAATAGTGAGACCCCCGGTGATCAGCGGGCGCTTCCGGACGAAGACTTGCTACAGAGTTTGCAACATGGCGACAAGAGTTCCCTCGGTTGCTTATTCCATCGATATGCGCCGATCCTGCATGGAATTGGCCACAGAATTCTACGTGACAAAGGTGAGGCTGACGATCTAGTCCAAGAAGTGTTCCTTTACGTTTATCGAAAAGGAAGACTATTTGACAGCTCCAAGGGCTCTGCTCGTTCCTGGATTTTCCAGATTGCCTACACCCAGGCTTTCATCCGTCGCAGACAGCTGAAGTCCATCGGCTTTTACGCGTCCGGAATTACAGAAACGCCACCGGATTCCAATCCAAGTTCAGGTGCGGAGTACGACCGAACAGTCGAAGCGCTTTTCGGTCGAAGCGGCTGGAAACAAGTCCTAAATTCACTCACACCCGAACAGAAAGAGACCCTCCGGCTGCACTTCTTCGAGGGCTACACCTTTGCGGAGATTGCAGAGAAATTGGGTCAGACGTACGCCAATGTCAGGCACCATCACTACCGAGGACTGGAAAAGCTTCGCAAGTGTTTAACCGCCGATGGATTGAGCAAGCGATAGTCCGTGTGTTACAAACTGCATTCCGGTGTGAAGTCGAGACCGGTGAATAATGCATCCGCATGAAGAATTTCTGGAGCTGTGCGCCGCTTCGACCGCGGGGGAACTGACTGCGGAAGAATGGACAAAGCTAGAGATACACCTTGTCGACTGCGAACCCTGCCGAAAGGTCATGGGCGAGTACGAACTGGTCGTGTATTCTGGTGTTGCTACCCTCGCAGGTGGGTTAGCGCCACAGGAAGAGCCGGAGACCGGCTCGTGGTCGGCGGAAGCCGCAGAGAAAAAGTTCTTCAAACGGTTGAATCGCGGAGACGCGGCTCAGTTAGCGGAGCAAACCAAACCGAGCCTCCCCAATGAGTCGAAACCAGGCCAGCGATTCAGATACCGTCCGTCCGAAATACGGTGGCGCGGAGTCTGGGTGCCGTTTGCCGCCGCCGTAATCTTGGCTCTTGCGCTGGGTCTCACCGTCTATCGCAATGGTATGAAGCTTGGCTCTGGTATTGCACAGGCTCCCACGCAGCCGGCAAAAGAGTCGGTGCGTTCCGTCGAAGAACAATCAAGCGATGCAGCTCATGAAAAAGCGCTGCTGGTTTCGAAGCTGAACGAAGACGTTAAGACGATTGAAGAATTAAAGCGACAGCTGGCAGAACAAGCTAAGGCTGTCAGCGACTTGAAAGCTGCATCCTTACCTTCCTTGCAAGCGACAGCGTCCGCACTGGCTGTAACTGATGGAAAACGCGAAGAGCAGATCGCGGCCGCCCAAGCCAAACTCTCAGGGCTACAGAAGGCGGTTGACGACGAGACGGCTCGCCACCAGGAAGCCACAGCCCGAGCAACCGCCCTCGAGGCCAAAGTTAGCGAACTGACGCGGCTTGTGCGTGACCAGGAGCAAGCCCTCGACCGGAAGCAAGCAGAAGCTTCAAGGCAGCAGGAGCTGCTTGATCACGACCGCGACATTCGCGAATTGATGGGCGCACGCGACCTTTATATTGCAGAAGTTCACGACGTGGCGGGAACCGGCAAAATGAATAAAGCCTACGGACGCGTTTTTTACACGAAAGGGAAGTCGCTGATTTTCTACGCCTACGATCTTGACGCGCAAGCGGGATTGCGAAATGCGAACACGTTTCAGGCATGGGGAAGGCGAGGGCAGGGCACAGGGCAGGCGCTCAATCTCGGAATCTTCTATGAAGACAACGCCAGCAAGAAGCGCTGGGTTCTGAAAGCCGAGGATCCAAAAACTCTGGCGGACATCGATGAGGTGTTCGTCACGGTCGAGCCAAACGGTGGAAGTCATCGCCCGAGCGGCAAGCAATTGTTGTTTGCCTATCTGCAGGTAAATTCCAATCATCCGTAACCGCAACGCATGATTCGCGATGTCAGCCGCTCAATTCAGTACCGAAGTAGATCCGATGCCGTATTTCCCCCTCTGGGGTTGGTCTTACAACCATCTCACGCGTAGTCGCTGAGTGCGAGCGAAGCACTACGCCCAATCCAGTCAAATGGTAAAAATTACATCCTGCACCCTGCTTAGTCCAACTCCCTTCACCTGCTGTTTTTGCGCATTACTCCACAGCAAGTAGATAACGGGTCGGCTATCTCTGAAACGCGTTAGGTGCGGAGGGTCTGGCTGGCGGCGATTTCTTCAAAAATGTTGTCGAGGTTGCGGGTGATTTTCCAGTTCGGGTAATGGGATTGGAATTTCGCGAGATTGGAGATATAGCAGATGTGGTCGCCGATGCGGTTCTCGTCGACATAGCGCCACTCGAGTTTTTTGCCTGAGAGCTGCTCCGCGCGGTCGATGGCTTCGATCATTGAGACGCTGTTCTGGCGGCCGCCACCCATGTTGTACACCTCCCCGGGGCGCGGACTAGCGGCGAACTCTTCGATGGCGCGAACGACGTCGTGACTGTGAATGTTGTCACGGACCTGCTTGCCCTTGTAACCGAAGACCGTGTAGTTCCCGCCTGTAAGTGTCTGCTTGACCAGATAGGAGAGGAAACCGTGAAGTTCGACGCCGGAATGGGACGGCCCGGT
>DATHFT010000014.1:0-98880 GCA_035317965.1 Saccharimonadales bacterium (SeqCode)
AAAGCCTTCGATATCGGTGTCGTTCATGTTGGGCGGACGCAGCGGCGGCAATCCGGAGACCAGGGCAGCTGACTGCACTCCCGGCAAATGTTCGAGCTTGTCGGCCAACCGTCGCCAGAACTCCGTCGTTTTCGTTCCATCGTTGTACTTTGCGCCGGGGAGTGAAACGCTCATGGTCAGCACGCTATCGGCCGAAAGACCGGTATGTACTTCCTGCAATTTCCAGAATGCCCGCACCATCAATCCGCAGCCCACCAGCAGCACCAGGGCCATGGCCAGTTCGCCCGCAACCAGCACGCGCCGGAAAATCTGCGCTCCGCCGGATGACGTGGTGCTCCCGGAGGTATCCTTGAGCGAGCCGGATATTCCTTCCCACAGCAGCGGCGCAATCGGAGCCAATCCAAAAAGTACTCCCGTCGCTACGCTGGTCACCAAGGTAAACAGCAGCACTCGCCAATCCATTGAAATTTCATCGGCGCGCGGAATCCCTCCGGCGTTGGTCAACTGCACCAGCCGGATCCCGGCATAGGCCAGTCCCGTTCCGAGAATTGCTCCGAAGAGGGAAAGCAGAACGCCTTCGGTCACGAATTGCCGAGCCAGCCGCGGCACCCCGGCGCCCATGGCTCCACGAATGGCAATCTCGCGCCGCCGCGCTTCCGCACGCGCGAGCAACAAATTCGCCACATTCACGCTGGCAATTAACAACACGAAACCCACCGCGCCCAACAGCATCAGCAGCGCGGGCCTCACGCTTGCGACCACCTCATCCTGCAACGGAAAACTCACCAGCGTGTGATTTTTCGGGCTGAAACTGTGCGTGCTGGGCGCGCGCTTCTCATCGTAGGCCTCGACCAGTGCGGATAGTTCCGCCTGTCCCTGTTGCGGCGAAATTCCATTTTTCAGGCGACCCAGCAAATAATAATTGTGCGAACCGCGTCCTCCCGGCTTTGCCGGATCGAGATGCAAGGGCGACCACAGATTTGCCGGCTCGGCTTCTCCCGGGGGAAACTGGAATCCTTTCGGCAGAACTCCGATAATCGTGCACTTCACTCCGTCCAGTTCCGTTTCCCGCCCCACGATATCGGCATCCCCGCCAAAAACCGTCTGCCATGTTCCGTAGGAAATATCGGCCACCTCGGAAGCGCCGGGAATATCATCGGACTGCGTGATCAGCCGCCCCTTAAGCGGAGCCACTCCCAAACTCTCGAGCAACCCGCCGCTGACACCGGCTCCCGTCACGCGAACCGGCTGCGTCTTGCCGGCCAGATTCGCGCTGCCCATGGCCCATGCATCAAACGACGCCCAGGAATGCGTGTCTCGCCGCAAATCGAAAAATTCCGGCGCCGAAGTCCAGAAGCGGTGCAATCCGCCATTGGGAAACGTAGGAAACTCGGTGTATACGCGCACCAGCTGCTCGGGATGCGAGTAGGGAAGGGGCTTCAGCAGTACCGCATGCACAACCGTAAAGATCCCGGTCGTGGCCCCAATCCCCAGCATCAGGCACAAAACCGCTGCCACCGTAAAACCCATGTTCTTGCGCATCATACGCAGAGCAAAGAAAACGTCCTGCCGCAGCGTTTCCATCAAGTCCTCCCCGATCAGCCGGGTGCCCACACACTCCACCGCATCCCAAGCTACGCAACGCCAGAGTCAAATGTTCCCGGATTTTCCAATTTAGCCGCAACCGGCAGCGGGCTGCAACCCCACTTCGCTTCGTGCTCCAGGGCACGACCGCAAGGGGAGGCTGGCTACGGATTTTTCCCGGCCAAGAGCGCCGGCGGATGGGACATTGCTCCCGGCGAATTGCCTGAACCGGCAGCGGCCCGCGACTTGCTTCCTCTAGCGAAACAGAAAATGCCAGGTGATGTCCACGGCCGCGTGCACGATCGCCGAAGCGAAAATAGACCCGGTCTTGCGCCAGGTCCAGCCGTAGCACAGGCCGGCGATCGAGGCGAGAATCACGTAGCGCCAATTGGGGAAACCACCGTTGGTAATGTGGGAAAATCCGAACAGCACGGAAGCGGTCCACCAGCCGGCAAGCTCACTTTGCGAGGCGCGCGACAGCATATTTTGCAGCAGTCCGCGAAACAGGAATTCTTCCGGCCACGCCGTAAAAAGTAAAATCCCGAGCGCAGTCAGCGGCAGAGTTTTCCACGCGGACCAGTGCGGCGCGAATTCAATGAATCGCAGCGCGTGTCCAAGGGGAATGGCAATGCCAGCGAACAATACCAAGCTTCCGGCCACCGGCCGTCCCCAGCCGCGGCCCCAACCGATTGAGTAGCCGACGCCGCTCGTGCGCCGCAGCAAAAGAAACGTCCCTACCGCCACATTTACGGCCAGCAGGATGGTGAGCACGTATCCCCATCGCCCGCCCGGATACGGCCACAGCCAGTGCAGGGGCAGGAATTTCACGGCCACCCAGATCCCGGCCAGGGTCAGGAAGTCCTGCCAGGAGCCGGAGGCCTCGCGCTCGGCCGAAGCCGCCAGCGTCAGCGGCAAAAAGATGAGGCCTGCGGCAATTCCGGCGCGCGCAAATGCCAAAGTTCCCGTGCCCAGCAGATAGAAAAGATAAAAGACAAAAATAGCGGAACCCAGAAAAAACGCGCCGGCCATTCCTAGTCGCGAAGCAATGAATTCCGGCACCCCGCGCGCCGCCGACAACAGCATCACCAGGAGGAAAAACGCGAATGCGGCAAGTGTTACGGCCAGCGCTCTCCCGCCAAGCCCCAGCCAGGATCCGTAGAGTCCTGCGACCAGGCACAGCCCGGCCCACAGGCTGAACAGGGGAACCGGGCCGAGTTGGCGTGTGGCGGGCAAGCGAGAGCCAAGTTAGAATTCGAGGAGACCACTCGTCATGAATTTCGGTGTGGGCATGAAGTACGCCGGGCTCTCGAGTTGCGTTTCCGCGAAGCAAGGATTGTAACGCAGGCCAATGACAGACCAAATAAAAATGGGCACGGCGCAAAAAATAGATCGTCTGGCATACATTGACTGGATGCGCGGGCTAGCCTGCGTGGTGATGTTTCAGGCGCATTGCTACGACTCCTGGCTGAGTCCTGAGGCGCGGAAGGGGGCGCTTTACGGCTGGTCGCAATTTGCGGCGACGCTGCCGGCTCCGATATTCCTGTTTCTGTGCGGAGTCTCGTTTGCACTGGTGACCGAGCGATTGCGCGACAAAGACGTGGAGCGAAATGCGGTGGCGCGCACGACGATTCTTCGGGGAGCGGAGGTCTTTGGCCTGGGGGTCCTGTTTCGGGTGCAGGAATTTGTTCTAGGAATTCACACCGCGCCGTGGACCGATCTTCTGCGTGTCGATGTCTTAAATATCCTGGGTCTTGCCATGATGCTGATGGGCGTGTTGTGCTGGCTCACCGCCGGGGCCAACCGTGCGGTCTCGCGGCACCGGGGAATTGCCATGGCGTTCATTTCCGCCGCTGTCGTAGCCATCGCCACTCCGCATCTTTGGACAACCTATCGTCCGCGATTTTTGTACTGGGCGATTGAATCGTATATCGATGGAGTCCACATTTTCGGCAAGCCGCAGCCCTGGCTCTTTCCGCTTTTTCCGTGGGCCGCTTTTGCCTTCGCCGGACTGGGCATCGGCTTCTTGCTCTTCTCGGGTGCGGCGCAACGCAACTCTTCGAGATTTTTCCTGCTGCTGGGAGCCGCGGGGGCTAGCGTATCGCTGGCCTCAATCTTGTTCGATCACTCGCCGATTTATTTTTCGCAAAATTACGATTACTGGCATACAAGTCCGAATTTTTTCCTGATGCGCTGCGGAATTCTGTTGTTGATTCTGTATTTCTCATACGCCTGGTGCCGCTGGGGCCCGGCAGCCAAAGGCTTCAGTCCGCTCGTCCAGCTGGGAAAAACCTCACTGCTCGTGTATTGGGTGCATATTGAATTTGTCTACGGCGGGCTTTCGATTTTGTCGAAGCGAGCTAACACCGTGCTGCAGGCCACCGGCGGACTGCTGCTGATCACTGCCGGGATGCTCGTGCTTTCCATTTTGCGGACGAACTGGAAAAACAGAAGGAAGGCTACGGCCTTGCCGACGCCGTCTCCGGAAGTTGCTGTGCCTGTGGAATTTTGATCACGATTTCGCCCGGTTTGGCGAGACCCAGTTCGTCGCGCGCGATTTTTTCAACCGCACGCGGATCGGTCTTGAGCGACCGGACCTCTTCACCCAACTGCGCATTATCCTGATTGAGGCGGCTCAAATCTTTTTTAACCCTGGCAATATCGCTCTGCGTGCGGCGCATGGCCAGAAAGCCGTGCGTGCCGAAAATGTCGTGCACCACGAGCAGCAGCACCAGAAGGCCGAGAAGTCCGCGGCCGTGGCGGTGCAGCAGAGCACGAATTTTATCACCAGCGTTCAAATCTTTTCTCGTCAGCCCTCGAGAACCCAACGCGACGCCTCCCTTGCCAGTTTGGCGGAAGCGGCGGCGCTGTCAGCTTCGACATAAAGGCGCAAAAGAGGTTCGGTGCCGCTCAGCCGCAGCAGCATCCAAGAACCGTCCTCAAATACAAATTTTGCTCCATCGGTGCGGTCGGTCGATACAACTTTCCGATGGAGAAGTGTCGAAGCGTCCACGGCCACCCGTCGTACCGCATTTGCTTTTTGTTCGTCTGTGAGGTGCAGGTTTTCGCGAAGGGGCCAGAATTCACGGCCGAGCTTCTTGTACAGGGCGCGCACCTGTTCCTGGATGGAGGCGCCGCGCACGGCGGTCATTTCAGCGACCAGCAGGCAGGCGAGGATCCCGTCTTTTTCCGGAATGTGTCCGCGGATTGTGAGGCCCGCGCTTTCTTCTCCGCCAAAGGCAATTTTGTCTTCGCGAATCAGCTGGCCGATGTATTTGAATCCGACGGGGGTTTGATACGTGGTTTGCCCGTGGGCTCTGGCGGCGGCATCAAGCATCTGCGTGGTGGCGACACTGCGCGCGGGCGGCAGTTTCCAGCCGCGCGACTCGACCAGGTAGTCGTAGAGGAGGGCCAGGATGAGGTTGGGCTGAATCCAGGTGCCGTCGCGGTCGACGATGCCGAAGCGATCGGCGTCGCCGTCGGTGGCCAGACCGGCGAGGGCTTTTTCTTCAACGACCAGCCGTCGCAGCGGCGCGAGATTTTCTTCCGAGACATCGGGGCCGGTACCGTCGAAAAGGCAATCGCGTTCCGCGCGGATGGTGTGGACCGCGATGCCGTGATCGGCCAGGATTTTGTCGAGATAGCCAGCGCCGCAGCCGTGCAACGCGTCAACGACGAATTTAGGCTTAGTTTTTTTCAGAACATCGAAGCGCACGAGCTCGCCGAGACGTTCGAGATAGCCAGCGCGAAGATTGGTCGCCTCGCCCTGGGCGCGAGCAGCGGCCGGGAGCGGCTGGCCGGATTCCAGAAGTTTGCTGACGCGGGCTTCGATGTCCTTGGTGACTTCAGGAAGTGCGGGCCCGGCATCGGAGGAAGAAAATTTCAGGCCGTGATAGGCCGCCGGGTTGTGGCTGGCGGTAAAGTTGATGGCGCCGTCGAGTTTACAGCGCTGAATTTCGTAGGCGATCGCCGGAGTAGGAGTGAAGGTGTCGCAGAGCAGCGTATGGACGCCGTGGGCTTCCAGGGTATCGACAGCCAGTTGCGAGAACTCTTCGGAAAAAAAACGGGTGTCGTAGCCCACAAGAACGACCGGCGTCCGCGACTTACTTAGAACATTTTGGGCGATGGCGGTCACGGCGAGGCGCACGTTGGCAAAGGTGAAGTCATCGGCAATCAGTCCGCGCCAGCCGGAGGTGCCAAATTTGATCGGTGAGGTGGTCATGGATTCATTCTAGCTTGGAGGTGACGGCCCCGGAAGTAGTGGAATGCTGTACCCCGGAAAGCGTAAACGGGCGGGGAAGCGGACCAGAGGGGCCGGGCGGCTCTGGGCACTGAAATTCAAGTTGGCGGCAGACCCCCGAAGGTCTGCAGAAAAACGAGCGTGGGTCCGCCACGCTCCGCCAGGGCCATTCGTGCGCGTCCGGCTGGAGCGAAGGGATGGCAGAATGCGACAAGAATGGTTTACGCTGAAGAAGCCCGGCGGCAACCCCGAAATTCCGAACCGGACCGTGCCGAACGGACCGGGGAACGGATCGAGACTCGGTGGAAACTCTAGCTCGCTTGCGGCGCGCGTTGTTCCTGCTGGCGGCATCGCTCGTGATGCCCCATGGGCCAGCCTTTGCAGCTCCTGCGCCGCAGGCCGTTTCCGGCGAAAGCCAGGAGCAGCGACGGGACGACGTCCTGCGCTATATTTCAGCCGGATGGACGACGTTAACGCGCTCGCTTGCGGATTGCGCCACCATCGTTGATCCCAAACTGGCCGGCAAATCCATCCTGTACCTGCCCTTGGAATATCCCATCACGCCGGCGATCAAAGCGCTGGGCGAGCGCTGCAAGATCGAGTTGCAGCATCTGCCCCGCAAAATTACGGCGCTCGGCGAGATCGATCCGCGAGAACTCAGCCCGCCCGGGCTGCTCTACCTCGAGCATCCCTATGTTGTGCCGGGGGGAAGATTTAATGAAATGTACGGCTGGGACAGCTACTTCATCATCCGCGGGCTCCTGCATGACCGCCGCCGCGAGTTGGCGCGCGGAATGGTTGAAAATTTCCTGTTTGAGATTGCGCACTACGGGGCGGTGCTTAACGCCAACCGCACCTACTACCTGACGCGCTCGCAGCAGCCTTTCCTGTCGTCCATGATTCTGGAAGTGTATGAAGCCGAAAAAGCTGCAGGGCACACGGACAACCCGTGGCTGGCGCGGGCCTTTCGCGGAGCAAAAAAAGATTACGCGCTGTGGGGAAGGCCGGAACACCAGGCCGGATCGACTGGACTTTCGCGCTACTACGATTTTGGCGATGGCCCCACCCCAGAAAGTCTGAAGGATGAAACCGATCACTACGAGAAAGTGGCGTCCTATCTTGTCGGACATCCAGAACTAAGCCGGGGATTGCTGGTTGCGCGCACGACGGAAAATTCCAGCGACTCGTTTGCCGGAAAAGCGTACGACGTCAAGGTCTGCCGGGAGGTGAGCGGGGCCTCGGAGGCGAACTGCGACCGCACGGAGTCGGTGGCCCTGAGTTCGGAATTTTACAAGGGCGACCGCGCGATGCGCGAGTCTGGTTTTGATATTTCCTTTCGGTTTGGACCTTACGGAGCAAACACCCACCACTTCGCCGCAGTGTGCTTGAACAGCCTGCTCTATAAGACCGAACGGGATTTTGCGCGTATCAGTACGATTCTGGGCCGGGACCGAGAAGCGAAGGACTGGAAAAAACGCGCAGAGCAGCGGCGGGCGAAAATGCAGACGTTTCTGTGGGATGAGCGACGCGGGCTGTTTTTTGACTACGACTTTGCAAAACAGCAACGGTCCGAATACGTTTATGCGACGACGTTTTATCCGTTGTGGGCCGGATTGGCCACGCCCGAGCAGGCGAAGCGAGTGGTGGAAAGCATGGGAATGCTGGAGCAGGCAGGAGGATTGGTGATGAGCACCCGGGATAGCGGAGTGCAGTGGGATTTTCCATTTGCCTGGGCGCCGATGCAGTTACTCGCGACCGAAGGCATGCGGCGCTATGGCTTCAAGCCGGAAGCCGACCGCCTCTCGACGAAATTTGTGTCCATGGTCATCGAAGATTTCCATCGGGGCCGAACAATCCGGGAAAAATACAATGCGCTGACCCGGTCTTCCGAGCTGGCCCTCAGTTCCGGCTATCAAGCCAACGTCATCGGCTTCGGGTGGACCAACGGGGTATTCCTCGAGCTGCTCCAGCACATTCCTGCCGGGCAGCCGGAGCGGACTCCGCAATAGGGCCTTCGCGACTTCAGACCGCTTGCGGCTGCAAAGGGAAATGGCTGCGCGACCGGCAGTTTTGACTCCGCGCGGGCTAGGAAGAGTCCCTCGACTGCCGCGACCCCCCGGGGTTACCGGCAGAGTTTCCGGTTGCCGCGCTCCGCGCCTCCCGCGCCACGGCAACCCGAGTGAATGCGAGGCTGCGCGCGAGCGAGTGAAGCTGGCGGATTCCAGCAAGGAGCGAGGTATGAGTCAAGCGAGGAGCACCCGGATTGTCCTGGTAACCTGCGGATCGATTGCCGAGGGACGGAAAATTGCGCGGGCCGTGGTGGGGCGTCGACTTGCGGCTTGCGTGAATTTGGGAACTGCGCCGGTCGAATCGTATTACCGCTGGAAAGGGAAATTGGAGAAAGCCAGGGAGTATCAGCTGGTGATCAAGACGACTGCAGGAAGAGTGCGCGAGCTCCGGAACGAAGTCAGGAGGTTGCACAGCTATGAAGTGGCGGAGTTCCTGGTCCTGAAGATTGCAGCCGGAGCCGGGGACTATTTGCGCTGGATTGGAGACGCGACGAAGTAGGGCTTCACGAGACCGGGAAATAGCGAGTTGCGATAAGGATGGAGGCCGGGACCACCGACGAGCGAATTTCGATGTCCGAGCGGCTGGAAAACAGAGCGCCTGGGGGCTCTATCCCTGTTCTAGACGTAGAGCAGGGCTTGGTCGAGGTCGGCGATGATGTCTTCGACGTCTTCAATGCCGACGGACAGACGAACCAGTCCTTCGGTGATGCCTACTCGCTCCTGCGTTTCCTTGGGCATGGAAGCGTGGGTCATCAGGGCGGGTAGCGAGATTAGGGTTTCAACTCCTCCCAAACTCTCGGCCAGAGCGCACAGTTTCACTTGATTGAGAAACCGGCGGGCGGCATCGAGCGAGCCCACGTCGAAAGACAGCATGGCGCCGGGTCCTTTTTGCTGTTTGCGAGCGATATCGTGTTGCGGGTGGGTCGGCAGTCCGGGATAAAACACTTTACGAACTTTGGGATGGGCGTCGAGGTGGCGGGCTACGACGATGCCGTTGGCGTTGTGCTGGAGCATGCGCAGGGCCAGCGTTTTGATTCCGCGGGAAATCAGGAAGCAATCCATGGGGGCCAGCCCCGTGCCGGCAGAGCGCTGGATGAAGTAAATTTTTTCGGCGTCTTCAGGACGCGTGAGGATCACCGCTCCTCCGGTAGAGTCGCTGTGGCCGTTGAGATATTTGGTCATGGAGTGGACGACGATGTGGGCGCCGAGTTCAATGGGACGCTGCAGAAAGGGGCTAAGGAAGGTGTTGTCCACGACGACCGTGATGTTGCGCTCGCCCGCGAGCTTGCAGAGGGATTCAATATCCGCGACGCGCATGGTGGGATTGGTGGGCGTCTCGATGTACAGCATTTTGGTATTGGCGCGGAAGGCGGAAAGGACTGCTTCCGGAGCCGAGGTGTCCACAAAACTGAACTCGATGCCGAAAAGAACCAGGAGCTGCGTCGACAGCCGGAAGACGCCGCCATAGACGGCTTCGGAAAGGACGACGTGGTCTCCGGGACGCAAGAGCCGGAAAACGGCGTCAATGCCTGCCATGCCGGAGGAAAAGGCGTAGGCGGACTGGCCCCCTTCCAGCTTTGCCAGCGTGCGTTCAAGGGCCTTGCGATTGGGATGATTGGTGCGCGCGTAGTCGTAGCCGTTTTTGGTTTTGCCGAGCTCGGGGTTGACGTAGGTAGAGGTCTGGTAGATGGGCGCGACGACGGCGCCAGTGGATGGGTCAGGCTCTTGCCCGACATGAATGGCGTTTGTAGCAAAACCCATGAGAAAACCTCCAGAACTGGCCAATGGCGGCAGAGAACTCCGGCGGTGCGTGATCGCTGCACGGAAATGAACAATGACTCGGGCTTCAGCGGAACGGCAGAACGCTGCAGTTGCCAGCCAAGCAGATTCTAGAGACGTTACAGGAGCAGTGGAAGTGAGTCAAATTGTGGAGACCGAAGAGTTTCCATGGGCCGTCGGCCCTGGTGATGCAGCACGCCAGGGCGAACAGGCATCGAAGTGCAAAGCCAGGCACTTGACCGGCGACGGTCCTTCCGTAGAGGATGGAGAGAGCGAAAAATGAGAATTCGTCCAGTTATCGCCATGGGGATGGCGTGGGGTCTACTCGCAGGAGCCGGAATACGCGCGGCTGGGCAGGAAGCGCAGCCGCCAGCGGCCCCTTCGGCTCCTGCGCAGGCGGCCGCCGCGACCTGCCGGTTGACGATCGAGATCAAGGGCGGCGAAAAAAATGTGCCCGTCGAAAACGCCAGCGTGTATGTGAAATACATTGAAGAGCGGAAGCTGTCGAAGGACAAGAAATTGGAATTGAACGTGAAGACGAATCGCGAAGGCATGGCGCATGTGCAGGAAGCGCCGCTCGGCCGCGTCCTCGTGCAGATCGTGGCAGAGGGCTGGAAGACGTACGGCCGCTGGTACGACGTGACCGACGCCAAGCAGACCATTGCGATTCATTTGGAAAAGCCGCCGAAATGGTACTGAGTAATTTCAGGAAAAAGAGAAACGGAATTCGCACCTGAGATTTTCAAACACCGACGACGCTTCCGACTTTGTACTCTCCTGTCCGTCATTTTTCAAGAAGAAAATTTTCCAGAACAATTTTTTGCGGCCTGCGGAACATCCGGCGCGGAAACGAAAGTTGCACAGAAATTGTGCAAAGCGGGCGAGAGTGTTGCAACGTTGGGAGTTACCCCAAATTAACGGGGGATTTCCACAAGCTTACTCACACTTGTGTTGAAAACTTAACTCAGAAAAAATATTGCGCAGCACATTCGGCAGGGCGCTTGCACTGGCGCCGGGAAATTTTTGGAGTGATCAGTTTTGACCCCTGCAAAATGAAGGTGATACAGTACGACAATGGTTTTTCTTCATGACTGACACCTACGACGGACCATTTTCACTCGTACAGATGTTCTGGGGCAGCATCGTGGCGCGCCCGCTCAGAAGTTTTTTGAGCGTGCTGGCGATCGCCATCCAGGTGATTCTGGTTTTGTTGATTGTGGGAATGACCTCGGGCGTGATTTCTGAATGGGGGAAGCGGGTTGAAGGAGTGGGCGCGGATATTTTGGTGCAGCCGCCGAACTCTTCGATCTTTTTTGCGTTTTCAAGCGCGGTGATGCAGGAATCGCTCGGTGATCAGATTGCCGCCCTGCCGGGCGTGGACGAGGTTGCGCCCACGGTTATCCTGACGGAACCAAAGAACTTAGTGATGATTTACGGGATCGATTACAAACGATTCAATGCACTGAGCAAAGGATTCCTGTTTCGCGCCGGAAGGCCGTTTGAGAATCCGGATGAAGTGATTGCAGACGACATCATGGCGCAATCGAAGCGCTTGAAGGTGGGCAGCACGGTAACGCTGCTGAACCGCACGTTCACGGTTTGCGGAATTGTGGGGCATGGCAAGGGCGCGCGATATTTTATTCCGATCAAGACCGCCCAGGAGATTGCCGGCGCGGACAAGCGGGTTTCCATGTTTTACGTACGAAGTAAAGGGGATACGGAAGCGACGCGGGCGGCAATTCTTAAATTGGGGAAGGACAACAGCGTTCGTTCGCTTTCTGAATATGTGACGCTGATGACCTCTTCGAATTTGCCGCAACTGAGACCGTTCACGCGGTCGATGGTCGGATTGGGAGTGGTGATCAGCTTTCTGGTGATTCTGCTGAACATGCACACGATGGTGATGGAGCGAACGCGCGAGATTGGGGTTTTGAAGGCGCTCGGCTTCTCGCGTTTCGATGTGGTGCGGATGCTGCTCGGGGAAACTTTCATCCTTACGCTGATGGGGACGACCTTTGGGTTGTTGTTGACATTTCTGACGCAGGCGATTTTGCGCGAGACCAATCCTGGATTGACGATATTAATTTCGCCCAGCTGGGTGTTTGCGGCGGTGGGATTGGCTTTGGCGGGAGCGGCAACAGGAGCGGCATATCCCGCCTTTCGTGCGGCGAGCTATGATCCGGTTGTGGCGCTGGCATACGAATAGTTCGACCGGGAGCCAGCCGCAACCACGGCATCCGCTGTAGGGCTGGTAAGGAGCTGAACATGAGGCGAGAGCAGGTGGCTGGACTGGTTGGACTCGCGTGTTTGCTGGCGGCGGCGCCAGCCTGGGCGCAGATGGGACAGAATTTTTTTCCACGACCGTCGGTTGCCGGCGTGATTCACCCTGAAGTGGGAAAGGGCGCCATTTACGAGACGACCCACGCCGGACAAGGCAGCGATTCCAGGGATCGACAGGAAATGACCGTTGTGGGCACGGAAAAAGTAGATGGCAAGGACGGATTTTGGTTTGAGTTTGCGCGAGAAGACAAGCAAACGGGTAAGCCTGCGTACGGGAAAATTCTCTTCACCAAGGAGGATTTTGAGATTCACCGGCTCGTGGTGCAGCGCGAAGGGCAGGCAGCCATGGAGATTCCTTTCCACATGACGGACCCGGCGAAACAGAAGTTGACCGATGGCGTCACCAAGTGGGAGCCGGTTGGCGCGGAAACGGTCACGGTGCCGGGCGGAACGTTTGTGTGCCAGCACTGGAAAAGCAATGGCAATGATGGAGGCGACCTCTGGACAAGTGAGCTGGTTTCTCCGTTTGGGGTCGTGAAGGAAGTAAGTCCCACGCGAACTATGATTCTGGTGAAGCTGGTTGTCGACGCCCAAGACCACATTACCGGGCCGGTGAAGCAGTTTGATCCGCAGGCCATGCGGCAGCAGATGATGGATCGGACGCAGCAACAACAGAAGCAGCCCAACCGCTAGTCCAGGCGAATTCAAGTCGTTGCATTCGGGCGGAGGCAGAGAATGCTCCGCCCGAATGCTTTTTGTGATGAAATAGGAGGATTGCAGCAAAGGAGTGCGGATGGCCGATCCCACGGAAAAGCATTTGCAGGTCTCAGAAAAACACTATCAGGCGCGGATATTGGAGCGACGGGATTTGTCCGAGGATTTGTGGCTGGTGAAGGTGGATCCGGGCGGGCCATTCAGTTTCAAAGCGGGGCAGTATGCGACGCTCGGAGTGGAACAGGGCGAGCATCGTATCGAAAGGGCGTACTCGATCGTGTCCTCGCCTTACGAGGAAACGCTAGAGTTTTTCATTGAACTGGTCCCGCAAGGCGGCCTGACGCCACATCTTTACAAATTGCAGGAAGGCGATACGCTGCTTTGCCGGAAAATTGCCAAAGGACGATTTACGCTGGATTTGCGGAGCGGACGTACAAAGCATCTGCTGCTGTCAACCGTAACCGGCCTCGCGCCTTTTGTGAGCTATGTGCGGACCCTGTACCGGGACTGGAAAAGCGGCGGGAGCCCCATGCCGGGGGCGCACAAGTTGTACTGTTTGCAGGGTGCCAGCCGGTCCTGGGAATTTGGTTATAAGGATGAGATGGAGAAGATTGCGGGTGAAGTTCCGTGGCTGAAATTTGCCTCGACGGTGAGCCGTCCCTGGGAGGATGCGGCGTGGCAGGGAGAAACGGGACGCGTGGATGATCTGATTCGAAAATATGTCGACGCCTGGGGGCTGCGACCGGAGGAGACGACCGGCTATTTGTGCGGGCATCCGAACATGGTTGAGAATGGCCGCGGAATCCTGATGCGAGCCGGTTGGAAGAAAGACACGATGTTTGAAGAAGTCTATTTTCAGCCGGCCAAGGAAGCTGCGGGCAAAGAGGAGGAGTGATCGGAGCGCCGCGCGTGTAAGCCGTAGTCCAGGCGGGGAAAAGGATTGCCAGGGAGCAGCTACTGCCGCTCCTTGGCACGTTAGGCGGTCGGAATCTGATTTTCGAGCTGGACGGAGACATCTTCGAGCGTGGAGAGCGGTACCAGAACGTGCACCGTATCGTCGGATTCATGGACGTCGATCTGCAGTTTTCCGTTACGCGTACGGATCTGCACATGGTCCTCGCCGTCCTGAACGTCAACAAAGTCGGCGTTGGGATACTTTTCAAGTTCATGGATCAGGGTGCGGGCAATGGGAAGGAATTCGCGGGCTTTGTCAGCCGCATGGGCGATGTGGTGCTTGGGAGCGAAGTGCAGGGCCGCAGGGACCGCCGCGGCAGGCAGCCAGAAATGGACGTGTGAGCCACCTTCGTGATGCTCATCGACATCGACGCGGATTACGCCTCCGCGAAAGGTATATACGCCGGCGACAGCTACGGTCGTGGTGACGGCGAGAGCGAATTTTGCAAGCAGAATCATGATTGGTTCTCCTCAGTTGAGTCCTAGAAAATGCCGAGCCGAGCGAGAGAAAAAATCAAAACCGCCTCGCCTGCGGCTGCTGCGCTGAGCAAAAGCCCGACTGCATGAAGGCGAAGCGCCGCGGCACCGGGAGGGCGAAATCCCTCCCGGTGCCGGACGGGCAATCAGTCCGAGACGTTTTTAGAGTCCAGCCAGACGCGAACCGTGTTTTCGCTGTCCTTGACGGAAACCAGTTCCGTGTCGCCTTGCGCGGACAGGGCGTGGAGTGCAGCGACCAGGTCGAGTTCATCTTTCCCGGCAGAAAACAGGGCATCGATAACTTTCATTGGAATTTTAACTTCGACTTCAGACGATCGCTTGTCTGTCTTGTCCGTCTTGTCCGTCTTCTTGCCGCTCTTGTCGCTCACATGCACGATCAGATGGCCGCCGGACTTGGCGACGCGCACGTCCTGGTCTGTGCCTTGCACCGTGACGTACTCTCCGTCTTTGGCGCTGCGGATGGCGTCGACCATGCTGTGCAGGTCAACGTCATTCATCTTGGCATCTTCGATTTTGATTTTGCCATTGTGAAGGCGGCTTTTGTTAATCGTGGGGAGAACCTTTTCAGCAAGGTCCAGCGGAACGTTGACACGGACGGTTTCACCCTTGGCGCTGGAATCAATCACGCGGACGTGAAGCCAGCGGTCGCCTGCCGGCGCGCTGGGCGCCGTTTGGGCCAAGACGGTCGGTGCGACTAAAACTAGAACCGAGGACGAGAGCAGCAAAGCCTTACGCGCGGATGCCTGGATGCCATTGAACATTGTTTGAAGCCTCCTACCGGCGAAGCGCCGGTGTTGGAGATAGGTACGAGAAGGCTCGAGAAAAAGTTTCCGGGAATTTCCAGAACTCCGGGCGAGAGACTCGCAGTTAGCTTCGGCCGGTTCGTGCAAGACACCCGGTAACCTTTCCTGGCGGGCCCACTCTTATACGGCGGACGGGGACGAGCGCTGATCAAATCGCTCCCGCAAACTAAAGAAAAAGGGGAGGTTAGATGAAATACATGAAAAAGGCGGGGTTCGCGGCGGCGGCTTTGACGGCTGGTTTTCTTGTGCAAGGAGCGCTTCTTGCTCCGCTCGGCAGCGCGCAAGACGCCATGCAACAGGATTCGATGAAGCACGACGAGAAAGGCAAGGCACTGGTCACCGGAAAGTTTCACGGAAGAGTTCACAAGACGGAAGGACGCGCGACGATTTATCAAGCGCCAGACGGACTGGTGATCTTGCGGCTGACGGGGTTTAAGACTTCGAACGGTCCTGACGTGCACGTGATTTTGGTGGCGGCAATGGATTCGGCGGATGACGCAAATTTTCTGCCTGGAAAGACTGAGCGCGTGGAGCTAGGCAAGCTGAAAGGGAACGAAGGCGACCAGAACTATGAAATCCCGACGGGGACAGATTTGAGCAAGTTCCGGACGGTGTCGATCTATTGCGAGCGGTTTAACGCGAACTTTGGAACTGCGCCGCTGGAGAAGTTTTAAGGAACTTGAAGAAGAGGCGCCGCACTCGCAAGTCCGGCGCCTCTTTTCTGGAGAAAAACGATGCGCTCAAAAACGATATCCTGGGTTTCGAGAAACAAATTGCTTTTGACGATGGCGGCGATTCCGGTTTTGACGGGAATGTGGTGGGCGTTCCGGCCGGAGAAACTTTTCATCAATCAACGTGTGAATGAGGCGGCTCCGTTTGCTGCAAACGGCGATCCGGAGCCGCAATGGACTGGCACTCTTGAAGGAAAAGCGCACCCTACAAAGGGGCGCGCAACGATCTATAAGAATGCGGACGGACGGCAGTACCTGCGATTGTCCGATCTTTCGACCTCCAACGGGCCTGATGTTCATGTGTTGCTGGTGCGGGCAGATGATACGGCACTGCAATCGGGGATCGCGAAGGGCCAACTGGACCATGTGGAGCTGGGCTTGCTGAAAGGAAATCAGGGAGAGCAAAACTACCCCTTGCCGCAGGCGGCTGACCTGGGGAAATATCAGGCGGTGGCCATATATTGCGAAAGATTCCATGCGGTGTTTGGAGTGGCAAAGCTGGAACGGTTTTAACGGGTAATGGCGCACGCCTGCAACGTAATGCTGCCAGGCCGCGCCGCGCCGGGTGCGCCTCCTCGGACAGAGCCGGCGCACGGCCCGGCAGCAGTTGCGACCGATTTGTAGTTTACAATGGCGACTGAATCCAACCCGGAATCCGAGCTCATCGCGCGCATTGTGAGCGGCGAGCAGGAACTGTTTCATGAGCTTATCCGGCCGTATGAGCGAATGGTGTATCTGACGTGCTTTGCGATCTTGAAGAATGAGACCGAAGCGGAGGACGCCGCGCAGGAGGCGGTGATTAGCGCCTATCGCCATCTGGGCTCGTTTCGCGGGGAAGCCAAGTTCAGTACCTGGCTGGTGACCATTGCGATGAACGCAGGTCGCAAACGACTGCGAAAAACGCGGACCGCGAGAGAGGTATCGCTCGAGCAATCCACCGAGGATTCAGAGGGGCTGGAAGGCGATTACACTCCGGCGTTTTTGACGGACTGGCGCGAGATTCCACTCGAAGCATTGCAACGTATGGAAATACGCGAAGCCGTGCGTTCTGCGGTCGAGGAATTACCGGATATTTATCGCGAAGTATTTACGCTGCGGGACTTGGAAGAGTTAAACGTGGACGAAACGGCTGCCGTGCTGGGCACGAGCGCCAACGTCGTAAAGGTGCGTTTGCACCGAGCGCGCATGCTTTTGCAGAAAAAACTAGTTCCTTTTCTCGAGACGACCGCTCCAGCGCGGAAGAGCTGGTTCTGGAGAAACGCATGAAGCTGGAATGCAAACATGTGTGGGACTACATCTCGGAATATCTGGATGGAACAGTGGCTGTCGCTGTTCGCGAGGATATCGAGAAGCACCTGGAGCACTGCGAGATTTGCTCGGCGATACTGGATTCGACGCGAAACATTTTGATTTTGACGGCCGATGAGCGGACCTTTGAGTTGCCGGTGGGGTACAGCGAGCGGCTGCACGAACGCCTGGCGAAAGCGATGAAAGAATCCGAAGACGACTCTACGGCCAGCGATGAACCATCGGGTGGGTGATCCACTCAACAGTCAGAAGGAGAAGCGTTAGGACCGAAAGGGCGATTTGCAGCCGCTCGGAGTTTATTTTCCGGCGAGTCGGTGGTTGGACGCGCCAGCGCGCGGCAGGTTTGTTGCGTAAGTGCCTGATTTTCCAAATCACAAATAAGTTTGCCAGTGAGCCCGCCAGGGCCAGGACCATCATGGGAATACGAATGGCATCCCGGTGGAAGCCGTGCGCGGGTGCATGAATACCTGCGGCAGCGCTCAATGCAGTCAAGCCGATAGCCACGCGGATGCCGCTGACAGCGATTACGGCAGTGCAGGCGCTTTGCAGGAGTGCCATGGTGAAGCTGGAGTATTGAAGAAACTTGGTTTTTGCAGGGACCGGAGTTGCTACCGGTGGGGGCGCGGTTTCAGGTTTGGGCAATCCGGACATGCAGAGGCCTCGTCGAGGATTTGGCAGTAGCTACGGTAGCAGGTTTTGCGGCAATTGAATTCGAAGTTGCCGCCCGCGATGGCGGTTGCAGGAAATGTGCTGCACTTTTATTCTTCGCGGAGGGCGGTTACCGGGTTGATGGTCAGAGCCCGGCGGGCCGGAACGTAACAGGAGACCAAGGCGGTGAAGGCAATCATGACGGCCACGGCGATGTAGGTGATGGCGTCCGCAGGGCTGACGCCGAACAGCAGACTCATCATGAATCGCGACAGCGCCATGGCTCCAGCCAGGCCGATGACGATTCCCGCGATGACCGGCTTCATGCCTTGGGCCATTATCAATTGAAAGATTTTCTGGTGACTGGCGCCCAGGGCCACGCGGACGCCAATTTCGGCGGTGCGCTTGGCTACCGAATAGGCGAGCACACCGTAGATGCCGGTCATCGAAAGGACCAGGGCGATGGCGGCGAACAGCGCGAGAAGAGAAGCATTCAGGCGTTGTGGCCCGAGCGAAGTGTCGACGAGTTCGTCGCCCGTTCGTATATCGGAGATAGGGAGAGTGGGATCGTATTCGGAAAGAGCTGCTCGCAAAGCGGGAACAATCGTGGTAGGAGCGCCGGCCGTTTGCACGACGATATCAAGGGGAGTCCATATCGTGCCGTAATAGGGGATGTAAACGATAAGTGTGGGGTCGGAGTCGAGTCCGTGGTCCCGGATGTTGCCGACAACACCGATAACCTCGGCCAAGTTGCTGCCTTGACCTTTCCATAGTACGGCGTGGCGGCCGATGGGATCCTGGCCGGGCCACAAGAGCTCGGCGAGTTTTTGGCTGATGACGACGCGCCAGGGGGCTCCCTTTCTGTCCTGAGAATTGAATTCGCGGCCTTTGAGCAGAGGAATGCTCATCGTGCGGAAATAGTCCGGCGTTATGAAGCGCCAACTGGACCAGGGGATGCTGGCCAGCTGCGCGCTGGACTGTTCTTCGGAAACGATGCCCATGCCCGGGTCGCGGCCAATGATGGGACGCGTGTTGACCGCGGCAACGGAGTGCACTCCGGGAAGATGGCTCACCCGATCAGGGTAACGGCGGAGAAAATCTTCCAGGCGATTGCGGTCGTAGGAACCGGGCAGATTTACGGAGAAGAACAGGCGGTGCTCTGAGTGGAAACCGCGATCAACGCGGAGGAGTTGGTCAAAGCTGCGGACGAGCAGGCCCGCTCCGACGAGAAGGATAAAGGACAGAGCGACTTCGATGGTAACGAGTGTGGCCCGAAGCCGCGTGTGTGAGCGGCTGCCAGCTTGACTGCGGTCACCTTCCCGGAGCGCGGCAGTAAGATTTTTGAAAGAAGTTTCGAGAGCGGGAAAAAGTCCTGAGAGCACGCTGACGGCGAGCGTGGTGACCAGCGTGAACGAAAGAACCCACCCGCTCAGGGAGATTTCCGTCAGGTGGGGCACGCCGGCGATTTCAGAGGTGCGAAGAATAGCGATTCCGAATTTTGCCAGTAGCAGGCCGCACGCAGCTCCGAGGGTTCCGAGAAGGAGCGCTTCGCACAGGACGAGTTGTACTAGACGACCTTTACTTGCTCCGAGAGCCGCCCGAACGACGATTTCACGGGAGCGAGCCGTGGCTTTTGCCAAAAGGAGATTGGCGAGATTCACGCAGGCGATGAGCAGCAAGAATCCGACGGCACCGAGCAGCACCCAAAACGCGCGGCGAAGATTTCTGTTGGCGCCCCATTCCTCCGAGGAACTGATGAGGGTACCCATGCCTTCATCCGGCAACGGATATTCGTGGGCGAGCGCCGTCGAGATTGCTTGCAAATCGGCTTGGGCGGCTTGCCGGGAGACTCCTGGGAGCAGACGGGCTATTACCGAATATTCAAAGCTGCCACGGTTGGCGTCCGGGCTGTACGACATGGGTATGAAAACATCCGCCGAATCCAGCCAGGGCTCGCCGGGCGGAAGGATGCCTACGATCTGGTACGGGCGACCGTCGAGGCGCAGGGTCTGTCCGATAACCTGCGGCGAACCGCCAAAGCGCGTTTTCCAGTATTTATTTTCAAGGAGAATGACTTGCCGGTTGTGTCCAGGCTGATCTTCGTCTGAATAAAACAGGCGGCCGAGCGCCGGGTTGACGCCGAGGATGGAGAAAAACTGCGCCGACGTGTAAGCGACGGCGGTGTTTTCGGGGTCGCCAAATCCCGTGAGCACCATGGCTCCGTTGCCGTAGCCACCATTGATCGCGCCGACGTCCAGAAACGATTTGTTCCGTTGGCGAATGTCCCAGAAATTTGCCTCCATGAACGAGCTTTGTTTCCAGCCTTTTTGCAGGCGTGTCTCGGAGATTCCGACAAGGCGTTCTGGTTGGCTGAAGGGAAGGGGCCGCAGGAGAACCGAATAAAAAACGCTGAAAATGAGCGTGGTCGCACCGATGCCAAGTGCCAGCATCAGGGTGGCCAAAATGGTGGTGCTGAAGTTCTTTTGCAGATTTCTGGCGGCTTGTCGGAAATCGCGCAAGAGGTTGTCGAGGGTATTGCCGATGCGCACTTCGCGAACTCTTTCTTTTACTTGTTCCACGCCGCCTAGTTCGATGGCCGCCAGGCGGTAAGCCGTCGCAGGATCCATGCCGTCGCGGATTTTTTCGTCGGCGAGAAGTTGCCGATGGGCGCAAAGTTCCCGGTCGAGGTCGTTGTCAAGCGAGGATTTGCCGAACAGATTCCGCCAGAGACTGCCGACTTTCGATGGCATGAGAAGTCCTTTAGTTCGATTCGAGTGCGGAGGTCATGGCCAGGGCGATGCGCGCCCATTCTTTCGTTTCGGTATCAAGTTGACGCTGGCCGGATTTTGTAAGGCGATAGTATTTGGCGCGGCGATTGTTTTCACTCTCTCCCCAGAACGAAGAGAGCCAGCCGGCCTGCTCCATGCGATGCAGGGCCGGGAACAGCGAGCCGGCTTTTACCTGGAAGGTGCCTTGCGTGACTTGTTCGATGCGGCGCGAGATGCCGAGTCCGTGGAGCTCACCGAGGGCCAGCGTTTTCAGGATCAGCAGGTCGAGTGTGCCTTGCAGAAGATTGGAAGATTGGGAAGCCATAAGGTGATTTGCGGGTTCGCGCTCTCCTATAGAAGCTTGATAGGAGGATAGACTTTCTCCTATCGGATGTCAATAGGAGGGATCGGCTTTCCGATCCGCCCCTACCCGAACCTGCCTATGGCCATTGCGCAGAGGCGAGAGTATGATGCCTGCTCAATCGAGGGTCGATTCTGAAAATCGGATTGAAGAGGAGAACATATGGCTGATTCCCAGACGGGCGACGATGTATTGGTGAATGTAGGGGAGAGTGTTGGATCGGCTTTGGGGAAGATCGTAGCGACCGCGAACAAAGCGGTGGCCGCTGTTCGGCCTGCTGAGAAAAAAGCCAAGAGGAAGGTGAAACGCGCCACCAAGAAAGTGAAGGCGCGGGTGGCCAAGGGCCGAGCCAAGGCCAGGAAAGTTGTAAAGAAGGCGAAAAAGGCTGTGGCCAGGGCCAAGCGTAAGGTAAAGCGGAAGCGATAGACCGAATCTGAATTTAGCCAGCTTGAAACAAAAAAGGCGCTGCCACCTGGCAGCGCCTTTTTTGTTCTCCGGAATGAACAAGATTCTATGGCGGGCAGGGGGCACCGCCAGCGATCCAGATTCTCATTTGAGCGGCAGTGTCGGCGCGCGACAGTGGCGGAAGGGCCCGGCCCGTACCGGGATCCCAAGCCCACCCGACGAGGTCGTCGTGTGCCACGTGGTCGTAAAGTTGCTCGAGTGTGCGGTTGCCGTTCTGTTTGGGGTCTTTGATTTGGCGGCACAGATCGGCAGCGGAACGTCCGACGAAAACCATTCTATGGTCCGGAGGCGGAAGCGCCCACTTGGGATTTCCCGGCGGCATGTGATCACCGGAGAGATTGGCAGCTTGGTGGCAAGTGTCGCAGCGCATTGCGCTGACACCGTGGCCGTCTTTGCCGCGCTTTACATTTTGCATATGGACGTGACTGTCCTCACCTTGGAGTGGCGCGTCGCCTGCGGGATGACAGTTTTGGCAGCGCGGCGAGGTGAGTACTTTGTAGACTTGCAGGAACGCCTGGCTGGAAGCTGCCGCGTCGGGTTTGGGAGCATTCGGCGCGGCGAATGTCACGGCGGCCCCTACGCAGGCTAGGACCGTCATGAGCGGCGCCAAGGATTGCAATGTATTTTTGGTTGGCGGGAACTTCATGATTTCACCTCCTTGGTGGCGGCAAGTTCGCTAGCCCGAATTGGGAGACGGCGAATGCGTTTGCCGGTGGCCGCGAAAATTGCATTCGTGAGGGCTGGAGCTACCGGTGGAACGCTCGGTTCGCCGACACCGGTAGGGTTTTCTTCGCTGGGCATGATGTGGACTTCGATTTCCGGGGATTCGAAAATGCGGATCATGGGATAGTCGTGGAAATTGTGTTGCTGGACGCGGCCACTTTCCAGAGTGATTTCCGTTTTGAGCGCGGCGGTCAGGCCGAAGATGATGCCGCCTTCCATTTGCGCTTTGACGATGTCGGGATTAATGACGCGGCCGCAATCGACGGCGCACACGACTTTGTGCACGCGGACGTTGCCGTTTTCATCGACAGAAGCTTCGATGACTTGAGCGACGTAGGTATCAAAAGAGAAGTGCGTGGCGATGCCGCGGCCGTGGCGGGCCGCGAGAGGTTTGCCCCAGTTTCCTTTTTCCGCTACCAGATCGAGGAGCGCAAGCATGCGTGGTTGTTTTGCAAGAAGCGTGCGGCGGAGCTGGTAGGGGTCTTTTTTCCCGGCGTGGGACATCTCGTCGAAAAAGCCTTCAACGGAAAAGCCAGTATGGGAATGTCCTACCGAGCGCCACCACTGTACAGGGACGGCGATTTTCGGCGAATGCAAATCAACTTGAAGATTGGGGATGCCGTAGAGAATGTCCGCAGCACCTTCAACCGAGGCGGAGTCCACGCCGTCTTTAATGCCGAAAGATTCAAACAGGGTACCGGCCATGATGGACTGGCCGACGATGGTGTGAGTCCAAGCGACCGGATTGCCATCGGCGTCGAGGCCGGCGGCGAAGCGGTCATGCCACATCGGGCGATACCAGCCGCCGGCGAGGTCGTCTTCGCGAGTCCAGACCACTTTTACCGGAGCTTTGGCGACTTTGGCGACGTTGACGGCTTCGACGATGAAGTCGGAAGCCGGATTGGCGCGGCGTCCGAAGCCACCACCGAGGAGAGTGGTGTGGATCTTCACTTTTTCAGGAGGCAGGCCGGCGGTTTTTGCGGCTTGCATACGGTCGATCGTTTGAAATTGTGTCCCGGTCCACAGTTCGCAACTGTCCGGGCCTAAGCGGACAACGCAGTTGAGCGGCTCCATCATGGCGTGCGCGAGGTAAGGGACGTCGTATTCGGCGGCAATGGTCTTGGCTGCTCCGGACATGGCGCTGGCCGGATCTCCCATTTTTTTTGCGACGATGCCCGGAGTGGCGGATTGCTTCGAGAAATCGGAAATCAATTGGGAAGTGGAAAGAGTGGCGTTTGGCCCGTCGTTCCAGGAGATTTTCACCCGTTCGCGAGCCTGTTTGGCGGCCCAGAACCGGTCGGCAACGATGGCCACGCCTTCTGGAATTTGTTCTACCACGCGGACCCCTGGAATTTTCAGCGCTTCGGCGGCGTCAAAAGATTTTACTTTCCCGCCAAATACGGGAGGACGAGCGACCAGGGCATAGACCATGCCTGGGAGTTTCACGTCCAGGCCGAATTGCGCAGTGCCATCGGTCTTGGCTTTGCTGTCGACGCGATGTTTGGGTTTGCCAATAAGCGTGAAATCCTTGGGAGCTTTTAGCTTTATGTCTTGAGGTGGTTTGAGCTGGGCGGCATCGGTTGCAAGCGAGCCGTAGGTTGCTTTCTTGCCGGTAGCCGCGTGAACGACTACGCCGCTCGCGACATGGCAGGAGGACGGATCGACGCCCCATTTTTGGGCGGCGGCTTGGACCAGCATCATGCGCGCCATTGCGCCCATTTTGCGCAGGCGTTCCCACTCGGAGGGGGTGGAGGAGCTGCCGCCGGTCATTTGGACGCCATAAACAGTGTGGTTGTAAGCCGGGTCGACTGGAGCGGATTCCACTTTTACTTTGGACCAGTCGGCCTCCAGCTCTTCGTTCAAAACCATGGCCAGACTGGTGTAGATGCCTTGACCCATTTCTGAATGGCCCGAGATCACAGTTACCGTGTCATCAGGAGCGATACGAATGAAAGCGTTCGGTGCGAAAGAATTGCTGTCCGCAGCAGCAGTTTGCGCGGGAGCGCACAACAATTCAGGAATGAAGCCGGCGATACACAGACCCGCACTTGCCGAGGCGGTTGTTTGCAGAAAGCGGCGGCGTCCCATGCGGGACCCGGCGTTTGCTGACAAGGAATCGTCCTTTCTTGCCAGCTGAACGGTGAGATCGCTTGCGGCCGCGCCGCTCATGATTTGCTCTTTTCCGATGCTATTTCAGCGGCCCGGTGAATGGCTCGGCGAATGCGAGGGTATGTGCCACAGCGGCAGATGTTACCGCCCATGGCGTCATCAATGTCCTTGTCCGTGGGCTTGGGATTTTCACGCAGCAGAACGGCGGCGCTCATGATTTGGCCCGATTGGCAATAGCCGCATTGCGGAACGTCAATTTCCATCCAGGCGCGCTGCAGGGGGTGCGAGGTGTCCGGCGATAGGCCTTCAATTGTTGTGACGTGTTTGCCGGCAACGCGGGAAAGAGGCGCGACACAGGAGCGGATGGCTTGACCATCGAGATGTACAGTGCAGGCACCGCAGAGCGCCATGCCGCAGCCGAATTTTGTGCCTGTTAGGCCGAGCGAGTCGCGGATAACCCAAAGTAGCGGTGTTGCGGGATCTTCATCGACTGAAACTTGTTTTCCGTTGAGAGAAAAAGATGTCATTACGCCTCCTGGGGAGAGCTTGCGGGTGGTGACTGGAGATCGGGTCGCGAAAAATCTGAATTGGTTCTTGCCTGACGTCCGGCTTCGCCAAATTACCCCCGCCAGCGGTGTGAATCGTACGCTCGCGCCTAAGTCACGAAGAAAACACGGCTCGTTGGCGTTTGGATGCAGGCTTTTGCAGGAAAGTGACACGGTAACCTACAACGAGGAAAGTTCTGGAAGAAGTAGGACTAAAGTAGGCGTATATGTGCGGATTTACGGACAAGAAAATCGCGTACCCATGTGAGTTTGCAGAGAAGGCCTGCGCCTGCCGGGCGTCGCGCCACGCAAGTGGTTGCGATCGTGTCGGAGTGGAGCCGGCGGCAGCGGGCGGCCCGGCACCCGCGGAGCATTGGTCCAGCCGCAGGAAGGGCCCTTGCCGTGACAGGTACGAGAGCGGAAATATTTACAACGCCGGTTACTGATTTAGGCGTATATATGTCATAGCTCCCGGGGTACCTCGAGGCCTCCCATGCCGGCCTTCGCGAATCGAGCGGGGGAATTCGAACGTTCAATCCAGTGGTTTGATCAGGAGAGGCATATGAAGACACACACGCAGATTTGTGTTCGGGCCCTGGTGTTCGCTGTGTTGATGTTTGTGCTCGCTCATCCGGCGTCGGCGGCCAACGGTTTTCTGATTGTTGGCAACCAACCGGCCAATTGTCCTGATGCGCAGTTTACGACGATCCAAGCGGCGTTGAACGCGGCTGGGCCGGGACAGCGCATCCATTTGTGTCGCGGAACCTATCCGGAACAATTGAAAATCACCAAGCCGGTGCATATTGACTCCGACAATGGAGTGGTTTTGTTGCCGACCAACATGCAGGCAAATACCACGAGCCTGGTGAGCGGGGCGCCGATGGCTGCGGCGATTCTGGTGGTGGATACGACGAACGTAATTATCGAAGGGATGATCGTGGATGGGGCGAACAACAATGTCTCGGCTTGCGCGCCGCAGCTGATTGGGATCGAATACCAGAATGCATCGGGAGTGGTGGAAAATGTCACGGTGCGAAATTTCAAACTGGCAACGGCTCTGAATGGTTGCCAGAGCGGCACCGCGATTTTTGTGCAGAGCGGCGGCGGAGGTGCCTCTGAACTCGAAGTGCATGATTCGGTTCTGTACGACTATCAGAAGAACGGCATCACCGCGAATGAAGTTGGTACGGCGATTGCGGTGCATGACAATGTTGTGACCGGAATAGGGCCCACCAGCGGCGCTGCGCAGAATGGAATCCAAGTGGGTTTCGGCGCCGGCGGCGAGGTGCGGCGCAATACAGTCACCAACAATATCTGGTCGCCATGCATAACGGTGGACAACTGCGCAAATGTGGGAACGGGTATCCTGGTCGAACAGTCCGATAGCGTGCAAATCACCGGAAACAGCGTCGGAATCTCGCAAGTTGGAATTTTCATCAATGGAAATGATGCCACGCTCCGGCAGAACCAGGTTTTTGCGGCAAACGTATTTGATGGGATTCGAATCGAGGGCAACGGTAATCGGCTCGAGAAAAACGAAGTTGCGACAGGACCCGAGGCCGGGATTTTGCTGGAAGGAAACAACAACGTGATTCTGCAAAACACCATTACGGGAGCCGGAATTGGCATATTTAAGGATACCGGCCTCACGGGAAATCTGATTGCGAGCAATCGAGTATTTAGCTCGCTCGTTCGGGTACAGGATCCGGAGCTCGGGAGGCTCGCAACCAAAGTTGTAGCGGACCGCTAGTCGGAATTCGGACAAGCAGTGGAATGAAAATCCCGGCTGCCCGCGGCGTCGTCGTTCCGGCAGGCGCAACGTCGGGTGTCTCTGCGCTGAAGTATTATTTTGCCTGGAATTTCAGGAAGACAGCGGCGAGCGGAGGAATCGTGAGGCACAGGGAGTGCGATTTTCCCTGGTACGGCTGATCGGAAGCGATCTGGCCGCCCTGGTTGCCCGCGTTCGAGCCGCCATAGTGGGACGCATCGGTGTTTAGAATTTCTTTGTAAAAGCCGGGGCGCGGGGCACCGATGCGGTAGCCCTCGCGGACGACCGGTGTGGCGTTTAGCACGACCACGATAATATCGTCAGGCAATTTTCCCCGTCGAATGAAGGAAAGAACGCTGCTATCGGCGTCGTTGGCGTCAATCCATTCAAAACCTTGCCAGTCAAAATCCACTTGATGGAGAGCCGGTTCTGCAGCGTAGAGTTTGTTGAGATCGCCGACGAGCTGCGCAATGCCGCGATGGGGATCGTAGCCGAGCAGGTGCCAGTCGAGGCTGTGTGTTTCCGTCCACTCGTCGCGTTGCGCAAATTCCTGACCCATGAACAATAGTTTCTTGCCGGGGTGCGCGTATTGATATCCGTAGAGCAGCCGGAGATTTGCAAATTGCTGCCAGGAATCGCCCGGCATTTTATTCAGCAGGGAACCCTTGCCGTGAACGACCTCATCGTGGGAGAACGGCAGCATGAAATTTTCGGTGAACGCATAGAGCAGAGAAAAAGTAAGTTTATTGTGTTCGTACTTGCGATGAACAGGATTGGCCGAGAAATATTTCAGCGTGTCATTCATCCAGCCCATATTCCATTTAAGGCTGAAGCCCAAACCCCCGACATACGTGGGGCGGGAAACGTTGGGCCAGGAAGTGGATTCCTCGGCGACCGTGAGTGCGCCGGGAAATTTTCCGTGAGCGACTTCGTTCATGCGTTTGAGAAATGAGATGGCGTGAAGATTTTCGCGTCCGCCAAATTCGTTGGGAATCCATTCGCCCTGCTTGCGGGAATAGTCGAGATAGAGCATGGACGCCACGGCGTCCACGCGGAGTCCGTCGATGTGATATTTATCGAGCCAAAAGAGGGCATTGGAAATCAGATAATTCTGAACTTCATTGCGGCCATAGTTGTAGACGAGCGTGCCCCAATCCGGATGCGAACCCTGGCGCGGATCGGAATGCTCGTAAAGATGAGTGCCGTCAAACTGCGCAAGGCCGAAGGTGTCGCGCGGAAAGTGCGCCGGAGTCCAATCGAGAAAGACCCCGACCCCGGCCTGATGGCAGCGATCGATGAACTCCATGAAATCGGCGGGAGAGCCATAGCGGCTGGTGGCGGCGAAATAGCCGATGGTCTGATAGCCCCACGAGCCATCGAACGGATGCTCCATGACGGGGAGCAGCTCGATATGGGAGTAGCCGAGATTTTTGACGTACGGGATAAGTTGGTCGCCGAGTTCGCGATAGCTAAGCCAGCGATCGTGATCTTCCGTGACGCGACGCCAAGATCCCAGATGAACTTCGTAAACTGAGATCGGAGATTCCAGCCAGTTTTTCCGTTCGCGTTGCGCAATCCATTCCGCATCCGTCCATTGATGATGCGTCAGATCGGCAACGACCGATCCGGTGTTGGGGCGAAGCTCTGAGCGGAAGGCATACGGATCGGCTTTAAGAGGCAGCAGGTTGCCTTCCGGGCCGATGATTTCGTATTTGTAGACAGCACCTTCGTTGAGTTCCGGGATGAAAATTTCCCAAATGCCGGAAGACCCGCGTGCGCGCATGGGATTGACGCGGCCATCCCAATGATTGAAATCGCCGACGACGCTGACGCGGCGGGCGCTAGGCGCCCAAACCGCAAAGTGGACACCCGTCACGCCTTCCAGCGTTACGATATGCGCGCCGAGCTTGTCATACGTGTCGTAGTGGCGACCCTCCCCCATCAGGTAAAGATCAAATTCGCTGAGAAGAAAAGGGAAAGCGTAGGTGTCGTAAATTTCAAACGGATCGCCGTAGTGGGTCAGGCCCTGAATCTTGTAGCTGGCAGGCGCGGGAGCGGTCGTTTGATTGGAAGGCCAGGTCGCTTCGAAAAAACCTTCAGGGCGAAGCTTTGCGGCGTCGGCAACTTTAGCCACTCCTTTAATAGCAATCCTGGCTTCGGCCGCCCATGGCAGGATGAGGCGCACCGTCCAGGTGCCGCCGGCCGATGGGTGCGGTCCGAGAACCGCAAACGGATCGGAATGACGGCCTGCGAGCAAGGCGTCAATTTCCGCGCTCTTTCGTTCAGAGTCGCTGATGCCCGGCGAAGGACTCGGAACGGCTGTAGGTTTTTCGGCCAAAGTCGCAATTCTCCTGACGGATTGGATAACCCCTAATTTTAGGCGCGTATGAGGCCAATATACAAAGATTCCTTTGCGGCCGGCGGTCGACGACTGCCGTTCCGAAGGCCAGGCGCCGGGTATTGATTCGATGACGCCATCGGCCACAAAGGGGCGTGAATCTCAAATTCGTGACCCGCCAAATCTTCGGCTGGACCATAAAGAAAATCAAAACTGTTCAGCGGTGCCCCGAGAGTTGTATAGTCCTCGACAAAATGACCAAGGGAGGGCACATGGCACGCTTTTGCACGAAGTGTGGAACACCGGGCGACGAGGGGACGAAGTTTTGTCAGAAGTGTGGCAATTTATTGGACCCGGTGGCGGCGCCGGTCCCGGCGGCGGCTGAGCCGTCACCTGCGCCGGCTACAGCTGGGTCGAGTGCGCCTCTTGCGCCATCGCCAGTGATGGCAACGGGCGGCGGAGCTCCTGTCGCTCCTTCGCAATCTGCGCGAGGAAGCGGTGGATGCGGAAAAGTTGTGGTGATCGTCCTCGTCGTGGTTGGGCTGCTGGTGGCTGCGGGGATTGGTGGCGCAGCGTATCTGGCGTACCGGGCTAAAAAGAAAGTCGATGAGATCCGGCAAGCCGCCAAGTCCAATGATTTAAATAAAATGGCAGAAGCCTTGGGCGGCAAGCACGTCGAAGAAAGACCGCTCGAAGGCATGCCGACGTTCCCGGACTGGTCTGCTGCTGCTCCCGGTGCGCTGCAGCCAGGGTCGGCAGGTTTGGACGCGACCGGTGACGGAAAATCCATGGGATTGGTCGTGCCCCTGCGCAAGGGTTTGACCGTTGTGACGGCGATCCAGGAATCATTTGGAGATTATGAATCGTACAAGGAAATCAAAAACATCACCGACGACGCGGTGAGCATGGAATACCGCGCAGAAGTTCCCGATGCGCAGAATCCATTCGACTCGCAAAAGCAATCGGGACCGCCGAGGATGAGACACATCACCGGGCCGCGAAGGATTTTGCGCGCGGATTTGGCAAACGCCCACGAGTATGCGCAAACTTTTTCAGACGTGCTCCCGGAAACTATTGCGGGGACAACGGCGCTGGGGATTTCCGCCGCGGCATTGAATGATTTGAAGTCCCGGGGAGAAACGCCGTTCACCTATCAGAAAGGCGGATTGTTGGGAGGGCTCGGAGGCTTGCTCGGCGGATTAAGCGGTATGGCGGATCCCGGCTCGGCCGGAAAGAAGAACAAGACAGGCGACAAAGATCCGGTGGCTGATTTGCAGAACATGTCGAAAACGAATTGCACGTTGAAGCGCACGGATCAAAAGACCTACGCCTTTCCCGTGTTGATGAATGACCAGCGCGTGCAATTGCCTGCGATTCGAGCGAATTGCAAGAGCGAGGACGAGGATGCCGAGTTTTACTTTTTGGATGACGCGCAAAATCCGCTGTCCCTGACGTGGAAATTGGGGGACAACGAGCGGCTGCAGGTGATCAAGATTATCTTGCCTGCGACAACGCAGGCCGCCTCCGGAAACAACGCGGGTGGCGGAGGCGAGTCGGCCGGTGTACGGCAGCTTGAGCAGAAATTGCAGGAACAGCAAAAAGTGCAGATCTACGGAATCTATTTTGATTTTGCGAGTGCGCAGATCAAGCCGGAGTCGAAACCCACGCTGGATGAAATTGCGGAAGTGATGAAACTCCATCCAGATTGGAAGTTGAATGTCGCTGGACATACCGATAATGTAGGCGGCGACGCGTTCAACTTGGAGCTTTCCAAGAAAAGATCGGCGGCGGTAAAAGACGCGCTGGTTTCACAATATAAGGTTGCTCCAGAGCGTCTGATCACGTCGGGTTACGGGGCGTCTTCGCCCGTGGAGACGAACGAGACGATGGAAGGACGCGCGAGGAACAGACGCGTGGAGCTTTCCAAGGAATAGTGCAAGAACTCTCGATGGGAACAAGGTGAAAACGGAAAATGCGATTCTTCAGAGCTGGATTGGTGGTTGTGATGGTGACCCTCGCTGCCGGGGGAATTTCAAGGGCGCAGGACCGAAGCCAGGCACGGTCAATGGTCATTTCCAAAAATGGAATTGTAGCCGCGGAATCTCCCCTGGCGGCCCAAGCCGGAGTGCGCATTCTGGAGCATGGCGGAAACGCCGTGGACGCGGCCATTGCCACGAACGCGATGATGGGCGTTGTCGCTCCCATGATGAACGGCATGGGGGGGGACCTATTCGCCATCGTTTACGATGCGAAGGCCCACAAGCTCTACGGGCTGAATGCCAGCGGATGGGCGCCCAAGAGTTTGACGATTGAATATTTGAAGAAAAAGGGGCTGCGGGACATGCCGCAATCCGGCGTGGACACGATTACTGTTCCCGGCGCGGTGGACGGGTGGCAAAAACTGGCCGACAAATTTGGACGCAAGAAATTGTCGGATGATTTGGCGGCGGCGATTCGAACCGCGCAGGATGGATTTCCAGTACCGGAATTGACGGCGGCGGTTTGGGGCGGATCCCTGGATTTGCTGCACGCGGATGAAGCGGCCACAAAAACCTATCTCCCGGGCGATCATGCGCCGAAAGTGGGCGAGGTTTTTCGCAATGCGGACTTGGCTTGGGCCTTGCAGCAAGTGGCAGCCGGGGGAAGAGACGCGTACTACAAAGGTGAGATTGCCGGCAAAATCGTGGAGGCCATGAAGCGCCACGGCGGAACCATGACGGCCGAAGACTTGGCCGAGTATTCAAGTGAATGGGTCGAGCCGATTCAGACCACCTACCGCGATTGGACGGTTTATGAAATGCCGCCGAACGGGCAAGGGCTGGCGGCACTGGAAATGTTGAACATCATGGGAAATTTCCCGTTGGGAACAACCGGATTTGGTACGGCCAAGACACTGCAGACAATGATCGAGGCAAAAAAACTAGCTTATGCGGATTTGGCGAAATACATTGGTGATCCGCGGGGACAGAAATTGCCGGTGACGACACTGCTGTCGACGGAATGGGCGGCGCAGCGCGCGAAATTGATCGATGCGGATCACGCGAATTGCAATGTAAGCGCCGGAGAGATTGCCGGAGGCAGCGACACGACATACCTGACGGTGGTGGACCGCGAAGGAAACATGGTTTCACTGATTCAAAGCAACTATGCGGGATTTGGGTCAGGCATTGTGTCGCCCGGAACCGGTTTTGTGATGCACAACCGCGGGGGATTGTTCACTCTCGACCCGGCGTCGCCGAACGCGCTGGCGGGTCACAAGAGGCCGCGCCACACCATCATCCCGGCCTTCGCGCAGAAAGGCGATACGCGAATTGCCTTTGGAATCATGGGCGGCTGGAATCAAGCGCAAGCGCACGCGCAATTTATGGCCGACCTTGCAGATTTCAAGATGAACATTCAGGCTGCTCTCGAGGCGCCGCGTTTTGTGAAGCACACCTTTGCGGGCTGCGATGTGATGATGGAGAACAGGTTTTCTTCCAAAGTGCGAGATGAACTGGCCGCCAAAGGACACAGCATCAAGCTGCTGGGAGCGTTTTCGGGGACCGTCGGCGGCGGACAAGCTGTTGAACGGGATTTCGCCACCGGGGTGAATTACGGAGCGTCCGATCCTCGCAAAGACGGCGAAGCCATCGCGGAAATGCCTCTGGACTAGAAGCGCAGGCCCGCTCTGCCGGCCGGGGCAAGCGGTTTGCCAAGGTGCAAAAGACTTCCCTTGGTTGCACCAGCCGGGAACAGATGTACCCGTCCCGGGCCTGGTACAGGTCAGCTGTCATTGTAAGTGACTGATAATAAACAATGTTCCGTTTAGGTGGATGGCGCTTGGCTTGCACCTGTCCTAAAGTACGGGTATCGCGGCCCGCAGCCATGCGACCTGTAAAGCGGGGTTCTGATGAGCTTGTTGCGAGTCGCTGCCTGTCTTTGCCGGGGACTGATTCTTGCTTTTCTTTGTCTCGTTCTGAACGCCGCCCTCCACGCCCAAACCGTAAATCTTTCCGGCCGATATCAGTGTTCAGAGGCCAAGGTTCGCGGCAAAGTCATCCCTTGCACGGCCGCTCCTTTGATTCTCAAAAAGGACGGACGATTCGAATTACGAGGCTGGGAAGGCAGCTACCTGGTAAACGGACAATGGGTGGAGTTGACGGACTCGCTGATCAAGGCGCGCGCGAAGATCGCACCAGGTCACAAGATCGTGATTCGCTATTTCGGAAAGCACGGCATGGTCGAGATGACCTATGAACGGCGCCTGGCGGAGTTGGGGAAGACGGCTCTGAGTTAGGCCGCATGGATACCAATCTTAATTTCGTTTTTCTTGAAGAATTGCGCGAATCCGGCGAAAACTCGGTCGCCGCTCGAATCGTGGTGGTTCGTGGCAGTTTGGATGCGGGCTCGATCCCGCAAGAAGACTGGATTCGTCTGGACACAATTGAATAATTGTTTCTGCCGGCAGTTTGCTGCCGGCTTCCTTCACTCTGCTCTAACCGCCTTCAGCAATTCCTCGGCATTGAGCGGGCCGTCCGGTTCGTCTTCGTGTTTGAAATAGAGGAAGGCGTCGCCGTCCTTCACCATTTTCTGTAATTTTGCAGCCAGCTCCCTGCGGGTTTTTGCAGAATAGTCATCTTTGCGCAACCGCGCGTAGCTGAAGTCTGCGGTGTGCACTTCGGGAGTTTTCAGATCTTCGCTTTCTGCCTGGCAAAGAGCGATGTTGGCAGTTTGCAGCGCTGAGAAAACATCGTCCTGAAACCAGGAAGAGTGGCGAAATTCAAAGGCCTGGCGTTGCTTGCCAGGGAGTCCAGCGAGAAAATCTTTCAGCAAGGCCAGGTCGTATTTTAGATTTGGCGGCAATTGAAAGAGGATCGGGCCGAGCCTTCCGGCCCTTTCCAATGGCGCCAGGCTGGCGATGAAGTCCGAAGCTTTTCCCGCGGCATCGCGGAGGCGCTTAATGTGGGTGATGGACTGGTGAGCCTTGACAGAGAATTTGAAAGGAGACGGCGTCGCGGCAATCCAATTGTTCAAAAGTTTTTCCGTAGGAAAACTGCGGAAGGTGTAGTTCAGTTCAACAGAGTTCAGTCGGCTGGAATAGTGCGACAGAAATTTAGCCGATGCGAGTTTGGCCGGATAAAAACCGGGCTTCCACGTCGTATAGGCCCAGCCGGAAGTGCCTGCAAAGAGTTCACCCATAAAAGATCCTTAGGTACTGTGCCAGCGAAAGCCTTTACGCTGCTCCTCGGCCAATTCTTTGACGATTTCCAAAGTGTCGGCGCGGCGATATTGCGCGCACGCGGCCAGTATCGCGTTGATTAACGCGATGGGAGCGCAGTACGAGGTAGCGAAGGTCGTGGATTCAACAGGGGCCAGGAATGCTTCATCGCAAAATGCGGCCAGTGGCGACAAGTACGTGTCGGCAACAGCCACACAGTAGGCGCCACGGGAGTGCGCAATTTGCGCGCCTTCAACAGTCTGCCTGAGACCGCGACGAAAGCTGATGGCGACCACCAGGTCGCGCTTACCAAGGGCGCGAACCAGATGCAAAATGCGGCCCGGGGAGGTGCCGGCAAAGGCCGGCAATCCCAAAAGGATCAGATGGTATTCAAGATACTGGCCGAGATTGACCGCCAAATCCCCTGCCAGCACAACGATCCGCCTCGCGTCGTATATGCGTTTGGCGAGGGATACGAGCCGCGGAGCATCAATACTGTTCATCAGGCCCTGAAGATTTTTTACGTCCTGACTTATCGAATCACGGACGTAGCCGGGCATGCTGTCATCCGCGCTTGGCATTTGCAGCGTGTCCAGGGAGGTTGCAAAGGCGAGGGACAATTCGTGCAAATGGCGTTGAAAGTCTCGATAGGTCTCAAAGCCCAGGCCCCGGACAATACGAATGATTGTGGCGGGATCGGTGTGAAGGCGCTTGGCTAAATCGCGAACACTGAGCAGAACGTATTCGCGCGGGTGTTCCAGTATGGGGCGGATGATTTCCTGGCGTTTGGCGCTTAGTTCGTCGATGCGTTTCGCCAAATGCAATACGACGGGCTTGTGCGAAAGGGCGTTCTTACTCATGGCGGGTGAGAATTGCTTAAATTTAGAAACATGTCAACTACAACCGCTCGCAAATCAGGGCGCGGTCTGGTGGCCGCGCCCTGTCTCATTTTTGCCTAAATCTACTTTTTTGACGAAGCCGTTTTTACGGCCATGCCCGGAGCCGTAATGGGTTGCAGGAAGGGCATCATGGCGCGAAGTTTGGGGCCCAGTTGCTCGAGTTGGCTGGTTTGTTCCTGCTGGCGTTTGGCCAGGAAGTTGGGGCAGCCCTTTTCGTTCTCTTCCACCCACTTCTTGGCGAAGCTGCCATCCACGATTTCAGCCAGCAGCTTTTTCATTTCATCGCGGGTTTGCTGGGTAATGATGCGCGGCCCGGCAGTGTAGTCCCCGTGTTCGGCGGTATCGCTGATGGAATAACGCATGTAGCTGAGGCCGCCGCGATACATCAGGTCGACAATGAGTTTGAGTTCGTGGAGGCATTCGAAGTAGGCGACTTCCGGCTGATAGCCGGCGTTGACGAGCGTTTCAAAGCCTGCCTGTACGAGTGCGCTGACGCCGCCACAGAGAACGGCTTGCTCTCCGAACAGATCGGTTTCAGTTTCTTCGGTAAAGGTAGTTTCTAGAACTCCGGCTCGCGTGGTTCCGAGGCCTTTGGCGTAGGACAGCGCAAGGGCCTTGGCGTTGCCGCTGGCATCCTGTTCGATGGCGATGAGTGCGGGAGTGCCGCCGCCTTCGGTGAATACTTCGCGCACGCGATGTCCGGGCGCTTTGGGTGCGATCATGGAAACATCGACGAATGCCGGTGGCTTGATTGTGCCAAACCGGATGTTGAACCCGTGCGCAAACATCAGCGTTTTGCCGGGCTTCAGATTCGGTTCGATCGAGTCGCGGTAAATTTTGGGCTGCTTGGTGTCCGGCGTCAGAATCATGACCACATCGGCCCAAGCGGCCGCTTCGCCAGGAGTGTTGACGGTGAGCCCGTCCTTTTCGGCCTTGGCGCGCGAAGCGCTGCCTTCTTGCAATCCCACGCGAACGTTTACACCGCTATCCCGCAAGTTCAGGGCATGGGCGTGGCCTTGTGAGCCGTACCCAATGATCGCCACCTTTTTGCTCTGGATGAGCGCGAGGTCTGCGGAATCGTCGTAATAAAGATTTGCCATTCTTATCCTCTCGTTGGTCGTCGAGCGACCGTGTGAATGATGCTTGTGCGCAAGATTGTTTTGAAGACGCCCGCGCGGTACGTCGGATTGTTGGAGTTACTTCTTGTCCGTGCCAGCTGGCTGCAAAGTGGTTTCGACGGCGGGCGCCGAAGGAGGGCGAAGCAAGTCGCCTCCCCGGGTCATCGCGATGCGTCCCGTGCGAGCCATTTCAAGTACCCCGAACGGACGTAATACTTCGAGAAGACCATCGATTTTGTCGACGGTTCCGGAAACTTCCAGAATCAGCGATTCCGGCGCGACGTCCACAACACGCGCGCGAAAAACATTGACGAGTTCCATTAAATGAGGCCGGTTCTTCTGATCGGCCATCACTTTGATGAGCGCCAGGTCGCGTTCGAGTATGGAGCGCTCGGAAATGTTCTCGGCGAGAAGGACGTCTACAAGCTTTTCAAGACTGGCTTCGAGGCGATGAGCGCCTTTTTCGTCGGTGTGCGCGACCACGGTCATGCGGGCGATCTCTTCGTTTTCCGTGGGCCCGACGGTCAGTGAGTCGATGTTGATGGCCAACCGCCGCGCGAGAGACGAGACGCGATTCAGCACGCCGGGTTTGTTTTCTACATAGGCGACGATAGTCTGCATGATGTCCTCTTTTTCTATGGTTCGGTGGCCGTTTCAACGAGCGGGCTATCCGGGCGGCGAATCATGTCGCTGAGCGAAGCGCCTGCAGCGACCATTGGGTAAACTGAATCTTCCTGTTCGACCCGGAAGTCGAGAAGAACGGTTTCTTTCGACTCGCGTGCAGAACGGATGGTTGGAATTACATCGGAACGCATCGTGATGCGCTCCCCGCGGATCCCGAAGGCGTTGGCGAGCGCGGCAAAATCCGGCGCCACGAGCGGCGTGGCAACGTAGCGCTTGTCGTAGAAAAATTCCTGCCACTGGCGAACCATCCCCAGGAAGCCGTTGTTGATGATAGCGATCTTGATGTTGATCTTTTCCTGGACGATCGTGGCCAGTTCACACATGGTCATCTGGAATCCCCCATCACCGACGACCACCCAAACTTCGGCATCGGGCTGAGAAAATTTTGCGCCAATTGCCGCAGGCAGTGCGAAGCCCATCGTGCCGAGCCCGCCGGAAGTGACCAGCGAACGGGGACGATTGTGATGGTAGTACTGCGCCTCCCACATCTGGTGCTGGCCCACGTCGGTGACGACGATGGCTTCGCCTTTCGTTTCTTTCCAGATGTCATTGATGACGTGCGCGGCATACAGATGGCCATTGTCAGGAAGGCTTTGGATGTCGCGGACTGCCGAACCGCCCTTCAGTTCATTGATGTGGCTGATCCAATCTCCGTGGCCGCCCGTTTTAACATGCGGAAGCAACGCTTCGAGGACCTCGCGGGCGTCACCGACCAGAGCGGCGTCCACGGCGACGTTCTTGTTAATTTCGGCGCGGTCGATTTCGATATGAATCTTGCGCGCATTCCTCGCGTAGGTTTGCAGTGTTCCGGTGACGCGGTCATCAAAACGCATGCCGACAGCGATTAGCAGATCGGCTTCCTGAATAGCATTGTTGACCCAGGCCTCGCCGTGCATGCCCATCATCCCGAGGTTCAGCGGGTCGTTGGCCGGGAAGCAACCGATGCCAAGGAGCGTCATGGCGACCGGATAGTTTCCGGCGCGCACGAATTCGGCAAATACCTTAGATGCCGCGGAGACGATGATGCCGTGGCCGGCCAAAATTACCGGGCGCTTGGCGGTATTCAGAAGTTCGACGGCGCGATCGAATTCGGCCTTGTCGTAGGTGATTTTGGCGCGTTTGACAGGGAGCTTTGGCTCGGAGGCTTCCCAATTAAATTCCGCGGTGGCTTGCTGCGCGTCCTTGGTAATGTCAACGAGAACCGGACCTGGTCGTCCGGACTGCGCGATGATGAAGGCTTCACGGACGGTCCGCGCGATATCTTCGGCGCGAGTGACGATGACATTGTGTTTGGTGATCGGCATCGTGATGCCCGTAATATCGATTTCCTGGAAGGCGTCGGAGCCGATCACCTTGCTGCTAACTTGTCCCGTGATGCAAACGATGGGTGAAGAATCCAGCATGGCGGTGGCAATGCCGGTCACCATGTTGGTCGCGCCGGGGCCGGATGTCGCCATGGCCACGCCAACTCCGCCGCTGGCGCGCGCGTAGCCGTCAGCCATGTGCGTCGCTCCTTGTTCGTGGCGCACAAGAATGTGGTGCAGCTGCGATTTGCCGAGCGCGTCATAAACGGGAAGAATCGCGCCGCCTGGATAGCCAAAGATGTGCTTCACGCCGAGCCGCGTCAGTGATTCACAGAGTATTTCTGCGCCGGTAAGCTTCATAGAGTCCTCGCGTTGGTGCCGGGTTGAAGAGAATTGGCGGATGATAAAGGCACGGTTGTAACCGCTCCGAGAGAGGAAGAAGACACCAGGAAAGCGTATTTTGCCATTACGCCTGACGTGTAACGCGGAGCAGGCGCTTTCCAGGTGCTCAACCGTTCGTGGATCTGATCTTCGGTCAGCTCAACATTGAGCTGGCGATTGGGAATATCAAATACGATCGTGTCGCCGTCGGCGACGGCTGCGATGGGACCACCGTGCGCGGCTTCGGGCGCGACATGCCCCGCCATTAATCCGTGCGTCGCGCCGGAGAATCGCCCATCAGTGAGCAACGCGACGGAATCGCCAAGTCCTGCGCCAACCAGTGCAGCGGTTACCGCCAGCATTTCGCGCATGCCCGGCCCGCCTTTAGGGCCTTCGTAGCGAATCACGACCACGTCGCCCGCTTTTATGCTGCCGCTGTCAACCGCCGCGAATGCCGCTTCTTCGCTATCAAAGACGCGCGCCGGTCCGCTGAAATTCAGGGTTTTATGGCCGGCAACTTTTACGACGCAGCCTTCTGGAGAGAGATTTCCTTTGAGAATGACGAGACCACCGGTGGCTTTAAGCGGCGCATCCGGCCTGCGAACTACTTCTTGAGAGGGCGCTTCTTTGGCGGCGGCCGCCTCTTCAGTAATGGTGCGGCCGGTGACGGTGATGGCGTCGCCCTGGAGCAGTCCAGCTTCAAGCATGCGCTTTGCGACCAGCGGAGTGCCGCCTGCTGCGTAGAGATCGGTTGCAACAAATCTTCCTCCGGGTTTCAGGTCGACAAGAATTGGTGTGCGCGAGCTGATGCGATCAAAGTCGTCAATGGAAAGGGGAATGTTGGCTTCCTTGGCGATGGCGAGAAGGTGCAAGACGGCATTTGTGGAACCACCGGTTGCGGCTACACCCGCGATCGCATTTTCAATGGCGGCCTTGGTGATGATTTTGGATGGCGTCACGTCGCGACGCAGGAGATCGAGCACCAATTCCCCGGCGCGATGGCCGGCATTAGGTTTGCCGGAATTGGTGGCGGGTACGCTGGAAATTCCCATCGGGGCAATGCCCAGAAATTCACAAACGAGGGCCATGGTGTTGGCCGTGAATTGGCCACCACAAGCGCCGGCTCCGGGGCATGCCGCCATTTCGAGCGATTTAAGGCGTGCGTCGTTCATGGTGCCGCGCGCGTGAGCTCCCACAGCCTCGAAAACATCCTGAATGGTTACCGAGTGCCCTTCAAAGTGGCCAGGCGCGATGGAGCCACCGTACAGGATAAGACCAGGAATATTAAGGCGAGCCAGCGCCATAGCGCCGCCAGGAATCGTCTTGTCGCAGCCGACGAGAACGATGAGGGCGTCAAACAGATTCCCACGAGTAACGAGTTCGATGGAATCGGCGATTACTTCGCGGCTGATGAGGGAAGCGCGCATGCCTTCTGTGCCCATCGTGATGCCGTCGGAGATGGAGACGGTGTTGAATTCAAGAGGAGTACCGCCGGCGGCGCGAATACCATCCTTCACGTGAACTGCTAGCTCACGAAGGTGATAGTTGCAGGGGCCAATCTCGATCCAAGTATTGGCAACGCCGATAAGCGGCTTCTTGAAATCCTCGTCGCCAAGGCCGGCCGCGCGCAGCATGGCGCGGGCGGCAGCGCGGTGCGGGCCGTCGGTAAGCGTGTGGCTTCGCGGCTTGAGGGATGAGTCAGTCACTTCTGGAATCCTCCGTTGCAGCTGAACTTCATGCGATCCAGGCCAGGCGAATCGTTGCACTCTTAAAAAACTTTGGGCCATCATCCTTGGTTTGGATGATGGCCCTGAATTTCTTTGGTCTTGCTTGGCTAGGCCGCCATCATCCCTCTGTTTTTCCTCGCGTAATAACGAGGACGGGGCTAATTCGCACAATAATGGAGCGCATTTCGTCGCTTACTGAGACGGAGATGCGATTCAATAAAGTCGCGATGGCGATGCGAGACATTTCGCCATGAACAATAACAGCATGGCTGAATAAAAGTCAATCAGTCAAATTAATAGTTGTATTCAATCGAATAAAAAGAAATTATATGAGTCGGGCCCCTCTGGGGCTCGCAAGGGCATCCGGCAAGGCAAGACGGCAGCCGCAGCACGATGCTGCGCAGATTTGACAAAGTAATGACAGCCCCGGTCCCTCACATACATCTAATCTGAAGTAAGCCGCGTATCTAGTGGCTGGAGGCTCGCCCGATGGCGCGAAAGACCGACGTATTTGTGATTGGCGGGGGTCCTGCAGGTTTGGCGGCCGCTATTGCAGCCCGCAAGAAGGGCTTCGACGTTACTGTTGCTGACGGAGGCAAGCCTCCGATCGATAAAGCATGCGGCGAAGGATTGATGCCCGACGCGATCAGCGCTCTTGCGGACCTGGGAATCCGGATTCAGGCTTCTGAAGGGAAGGCCTTCCGAGGCATCCGCTGCATATCGGGAGACTCAAACGCGGCGGCGTACTTTCAGCGTGGATTCGGAATTGGGGTTCGCAGAACCGTTTTGCATCAGAGGATGATTGAGGAAGCGGAAAGTTGCGGCGTGAAGCTGCTGTGGGAAACGCCGATTTCGGGATTGTCCTCAGAGGGCATACTGGCGGAAGGAGAACCGACGGCGGCTCGCTGGATTATTGGAGCAGACGGCGGACGTTCTCTCGTTCGGCGATGGAGCGGCCTTGACGCGCATGGCAGCTTGCAGAGCCGGTTTGCGTTTCGCCGGCACTATCGCTGCAGACCGTGGAGCGATTGTGTCGAGATTTATTGGGGCCGCCAACTACAAGCGTATGTTTCTCCGGTTGGAGATGAAGAAACGTGCGTGGTTTTGCTTACCAGCGATCCGCAAATGCGCCTGGCAGCCGCTTGGCGGGAATTTCCAGAACTTGCCGAACGGCTAGAGGGAACAAAGCCGGTCAGCAAGGAACGCGGCGCTGTGACGGCCATGCACAGCCTGAAAAACGTTGTTCGCGGCAATGTTGCTCTGATCGGTGACGCTTCAGGGAGTGTAGATGCCATCACCGGGGAAGGTCTGCGGCTGAGTTTTGTGCAAGCCAAGATCTTGGCAGAAGCATTGGAAAAACAGGACTTGCAGCGCTATCAGGCCGGACACCGGCGCCTTGCGCGGCGTCCGACGGCCATGGGGAGACTCATGTTGCTGCTCGATAAAAGGCCGCGGCTTCGCCGGCAGACGATTCGAGCAATGGCTGCGGACACGAGAATTCTGGAACGGCTTTTGGCAGTTCACGTGGGCGAGGCTTCGCCGTTACACCTGGCGACGGGCGGAGCGCTGCTGGGGCTACGGCTGCTGGCCGTTTAAGGAGGTCGCGATGATGAAAATAAATACCGCCTCGCGAAACATTGCATGCGTCATGTTTCTCATCGCATCTGCGGTGCTACTCGCGGCAAGTGCCACGCCTCCACGACAACAGGCGCAAGAAGGGAAGAAAGCGCAGCAAATCGAGCTCCTTGTCGATCCGCGCAGCAGTACGGTTCGCTGGGAACTGGGCGGCAGCTTGCACACTGTGCACGGAACATTCCCCGTAACTCGAGGTAAAGTCAATTTTGATGCGACTGCCGGACGAGCGGGCGGGCAAATCGTGGTGGATGCCAAGAGCGGGGAAAGTGGAAACGACTCTCGTGACAAGAAGATGCACAAGGACGTATTGGAAAGCGCAAAGTTTGCTGAGATTGTGTTTCACCCGGACCGTGTAGAAGGAAAAGTCCTGCCCGCTGGTCATTCGACGATTCAACTCCATGGAACGTTTGATATTCACGGCACCCAGCAAGAGCTGACTATCCCGTTGGAGGTTGAACTAAGCGCGGATCACTGGAAGGCCAGCGGGAAATTCAAGATCCCGTACGTAAAATGGGGTCTGAAAAATCCCAGTAATTTTTTCTTGAAGGTGGATTCGGTTGTTGAGGTTGCCGTTGAAATGAGCGGCAGCGTGCAGGCCACTGCGGCTGCTCGGGACTAGTCTTCTGCCTCTTGCGTGACGATGTGGACGTCGACGGCGGGAGACTCGCGCAAGAAACGGTGGACGGCTGAAAGATACAGGTATTTGCGCCAATCGCGGACCGGCGCGCGACCAAACATCACCTGCGTAATGTGCTTGCTGCGGACAAATTCAGAAACAGCGTCAGCAACACTCGTGCCTTTGAGCCTTACAACTTGTGCCCCAAGATTTTCGGCAAAGCGCAAATTCGCCGCCAGCGCATTTTGATTTAGCTCTTTCCCGCCGAATTCCCGATCTACATGAAGAACGTAAAGTTCTGCGTCCATCCGGCGAGCCATGCGCGTCGCGCGCGCAATTAGATATTGCCCGGTGGGGTTGGAGGAAATGCAGACGGCCAGGCGTTCTCGGACAGCCCAGTTTTTCTGGATGTCCTTGTCCTCCATATAGGATTCCAGGCTGCGATCGACTTGTTCGGCCACCTGCCGAAGAGCAAGTTCACGGAGGGCAATGAGATTTCCGCGGCGAAAGAAGTTCTGCAGAGATCTTTCAACTTTTTCAGAGCTGTAAACATCGCCCCGCTTCATACGGTTCTGCAGAGCTTCCGGAGTAAGATCCACCATCACTGTTTCAGAAGCCGTCAAGGGAACCCAATCCGGAACCGTTTCGCGAACGGCAATGCCGGTGATCGCGCGCACCGTGGGCGCGATACTTTCGATGTGTTGGATGTTCAATGTGGAAACTACGTCAATTTTTGCCGCCAGCAGCTCCTGAACATCTTCATAGCGCTTGCGGTGCTTGGCCCCTGGAATATTGGTATGAGCCAGTTCGTCCACGAGGACGACCTGCGGGCGGCGCGCCAGAATGGCGTCTGTGTCCATTTCCTCGAAAATGGTTCCCCTATATTCCAGTTGTTTGCGCGGCACCGCTTCGAGTTGGGTGACAAGTTCTTCGATTCCTTTGCGTCCATGCGTTTCCACAACGCCGATGACCACATCTTCGCCACGCGCGTGCCGCCGAATCGCCTCGCTCAACATGTTGAACGTTTTGCCAACGCCAGGGGCGTAGCCGAGAAAGAGTTTGAAAATGCCTCGAGATTTTTGCGGGGGACATGCGACTTCCAGCCAGTCTTCCGGCTTCTTGGGGAGTCTTTGCGGCAAGAGTGTTTCTTCTCCTCGGCAAACTTCCTGCGTACGTTAGAATAGAAAGATGCAGCGATTCCTAGCCGGCCGAGTCACGGGTTCAACTTTGGCGCTCGCCATTATCGCCGCCATCGCTGCGTTTTATCGTCACATCCTGCCCGTCAACCAGACCACGGTCGCGCTTACATTCCTTCTGGCAATTCTAGCAGTTTCAGCGGTGTGGGGAATGGTGGTCTCTGTCTTCATGTCTGTCGCTGGCATGCTGACCTTGAACTACTACTTTCTACCTCCTACCGGCACCTTCACAATTTCCGACCCGCAGAATTGGGTGGCGCTTGCCGCCTTTCTCGTCACATCCATTGTTGGTAGTCAGCTCTCCGCGCGCATCCGACGCGAGGCGGATGAGGCGCATAGCCGGCGCCGGGAAATCGAAAGGCTCTATGAATTCAGCCAGAAGCTCCTCGGTGAGGGCAACGTCATTCAATTGATGAACGCTATTCCGGACTACATCGTCGAAAGCTTTGAAGCCGGCGCCACTGAACTGTTTCTTCCACAAAAAGACAAGTTCTACCGTTCCGGATTTGGCGCATCTCATCTGGATGAGGAACGAATGAAAACGGCTTTTCTGCGGGACGAGGCACTGCTGGAGCCGCAGCAAAGCCTTTATTTCATTCCAGTTCGACTTGGCGCGAGGCCCATTGCGAGCTTGGGGATTTCTGGATCGCGTCTTTCGCGCCAGACTCTTGAGGCCATCGGTACCCTTGTGGCCATCGCCATTGAGCGCGCACGCGCCGTCGAACAATTGGGCCAAACCGAGGCCGAGCGACAGGGAGAACGCCTGAAATCAGCATTACTGGATTCGATTACCCACGACTTTCGAACACCGCTTACTTCCATGAAAGCGGCAGTTACCAGCATGCTGAGTTCTGCCCGCGATTCTTCCCAGGAGCATGAACTGCTGACCATTATCAATGAAGAATGCGACCGTTTGAATCATCTGGTCGAGCAAGCTGCGGAAATGGCGCGGCTCGAAGCTGGAGAAATCGAGCTGCACTTTGAGCCCGTTGACGTCCGTGAAATGGTGGACGCCGCCTTGGCACAAGCCAAAAGCACGCTTGCCGGCCGGCACGTGAGTGTCAAAGTGAACGATAAAATTCGCAGAGTGCGAGCGGACTTTGAACGTGCAACAGATGTACTCGGGAAACTCATCGACAATGCCAATCTTTACTCGCCGACGGAACAGCCCATTACCATTTCGGCCGAACAGGCAGGAGATATGGTGTCGATCAGTGTTGCGGATCGCGGCCCTGGTATTGACGATTTCGAGCAGCAGATGATCTTTGACAAGTTCTACAGGGGGAAAGACCAGCGCTACCTGGTGCGGGGCACGGGCATGGGACTTCCCATCGCGCGCGCTTTGGTGAGCGCGCACAACGGAACCATTGGAGTAACCAGTCAACTCGGTCAAGGGTCCGTGTTCTCCTTTACGCTGCCAATTGCCAAGGAAACGGAGTCAGTTCATTGAGCGACATTTCAATTCTGGTGGTTGATGATGAACCGCAGATTCGGCGCGTTTTGCGATCGACGCTTTCAAGCAACGGATACCTGATTCTTGAAGCCAAAACCGGGGAAGAGGCAGTGAACATGCTGCGCAAGGTGCGGCCTGATCTAGTTCTTCTTGATGTGAATATGCCGGGGATGGATGGAATTGCGACGGCCCGGGAAATTCGTTTGGTTTCGGATCTGCCGATTATCATGCTCACGGTACAAGGTGCCGAGAAAGATAAAGTGGCCGCACTGGATGCTGGCGCCGACGACTATGTCGTCAAACCATTCGGCATCGAGGAGCTGCTGGCACGGATTCGTGCAGCGTTAAGGCGGTACTCCCCAGGGGATGTGCTTACCCCTTTTGTCACAAAAGATCTCACGCTCGATTTTGAAGCAAGGCTGCTGAGCGTTCGCGGCGAAGACGTCCATCTGACTCCCAAGGAATTCGATGTGTTGAAACTTCTAATCGTAAATATCGGGAAACCGCTAACCCACCGGCGCCTCCTGCAGGCGGTGTGGGGGCCGGACTATGGGGAAGAGACTGAGAATTTGCGGGTGGTAATCAACCAATTGCGCAAGAAAATAGAGAATGATCCGGCGCACCCGAAATACATAGTGACGGAACCTTGGGTGGGGTACCGCTTTCAATTGCCCAAAGCCGTAAGCGCGAAGGGTCTTTCGCGCAAGTAGGGCCGACTAACGCACCGGTCGAACTGAATTCGATCAAAATTCAAGTGCGCATTCCGCCTTCACAATGTTGATCAGCGAGATGACACCCGGTGCGCTTGTTCCCAAGTCGGCAACGAACACCTACTGTGATGCTTGCCTATAGGGGCAGCCGAAGGCGCGCTTCGCAACCTCTGGCATCGGTGCGATTCTTCAAGGTGAGTTCGCCGCCATGGGCTTCGGCGATTTGCCGGCTAAGCACCAAGCCGATGCCGGATCCGCCGGGCTTGGTCGTGAAAAAGGGCACAAACAGGTTGGCCGTGTTGGGAAGGCCGGGGCCCTCGTCACGAACCCAAACCTCCAACTGGGACGCCTGCCTGGTCCAGCCGACGCAAACTTTTCCCTTGGTCTCCAGCGCAGCATCGGTCGCATTGCGAATTAGGTTGATCAGCAGCTGGTCGAGTTGATCGGGATCGGCGGAAATATCCAAGGCGGGCCCGTCGGTCAGGAGGACCTTCGCGCGAGTTTCCAGCTTGGCGGCGCGATGAATCCACTCCGCCACATTTACAGTGGATGGCGTAGGCTGCGGAAGCCTGGCCAGTTTTGCATAGGCAGCCATAAACCGGCCGAGCGCCTCCGTTCGCGACCGGATAATGCCCAGACCCTCGCGCATATCATCCAAAAGGCCCGTCGCGGAGTTGTTTTTCAGTTCCGGGGATTGCATTGCCGACTGCAAGCCGCTTTCCAATCCTTGCGCCACGGATTGAATCGGTGCCAGTGAATTGTTCAGTTCGTGGCCAAGGACGCGAATGAGACGCTGCCAAGCCTGCCGCTCTTCATCTCGCAAGGCCCGGCTTAAATCGCTCAACACCACCAGTTGATGCGGCAAGCCGCCCTGGCGAAAACTTCCGCGACGCATACCCCAGCGTCCTGAACCGCCGGGGAACCCCAACTCCATCGTCCGGGCCGATTCTCCCTCAAGACACTGCGAAAGCCCCAACTCCTCCGCGGTAAAGCCAAGCAATCGTTCCACAGGCCGCGCGAGAAGGCGCTCTCCGGCACGGTTGATCAATCGCAATTTGTTGCAATCGTCGAATGTAAAAATTGCCAGATCGATTTCTTCCATCACCGTGCGAAGAAATGCATTGGCTTCAAGAGCGCCCAGACGCTGTTCCCGCAGCGTTTCGCCGAGAGCGTTGACTTCCGTCATGACTTCGCCCATGGCATCGTCATCGCGGGCGCCGCGCGCGCGAAGCGAAAAATCTTCCTCCCGCAAAGCGGCCAGAAGATTAGAAAGAGTTTGTAGCGCAAAGACCACGCGATGGCGAAGTGAAAACGCAAAGCCCAGCCACAGCGTGATGATTAGAAAGGAAAGTGTCCACGCCGCTCCGGAAGAATAGCTTCCCGTCCACAGGAGGATCAACGCAATGAGCGAGCCTGGCATACCGGCAGCCAGCGCTAGAAGCTGGATTCGCCGTTCGTAATTCAAAGTCTCATTCCAGTCCGTATTTTTGCATCCGGCGATACATGGCGCTGCGGCTCAGCCCCAGCGCTTTTGCCGCCTGGCTCACATTGCTGTCATGGCGCGCCAGAGTTCTTTGAATGAAGTAGCGCTCCACATCATCCAGGCTCATTTCTTCAAGTCGTGCGGCGCCGCCAGCCGCTTGCGCGCGCAAGCCGAGGTCCGCGGCGCGAATCAGAGGTCCTGGCGTAAGCAATACGCCGCGTTCGACGGCATGGTCTAGCTCCCGTACATTGCCCGGCCAGGGGTGCTCCTGGAGGGCCTTGGTTGCCGCCGGATCGAAGCCGGAAATATTCTTGCGATAGCGCTGAGCGTAACCCCGCAAAAAGTGATGCGCAAGCAGGTCCAGGTCTTCTTTTCGATCACGTAGCGGCGGAATGTGAATCTCTATCGTATTCAGGCGAAACAAAAGATCCTGGCGGAACCGTCCGGCAGCCGCTTCAACATTCACGTCGGCGTTCGTGGCTGCAAGAACGCGGACATTGACTCTTCGCGTTGTGGAAGAGCCGACTCGTTCAAGCTCCCCGGTTTCCAAAACACGCAAAAGTTTCGCCTGTAAATTGAGCGGCACGTTGGCGATCTCATCCAGGAACAGGGTACTGCTGTCGGCCAGCTCAAAGCGGCCCACACGATCCGAACGCGCATCGGTAAACGCCCCTTTTACGTGGCCGAATAGTTCGCTCTCAAAAATCCCTTCCGATAAGCCTCCGGCATTTACCGTGACCATGGGCTTGGACGCGCGCCCGGACAGCGCGTGCAGTGTCCGCGCAACAACTTCCTTTCCGGTTCCATGTTCCCCGGTGATCAGAACGTTGGCGTCCGATGGTCCAATACTGCTGATAATTTCCAGCACCGGCTGCATGGCAGGAGAATTCGCCAAGAATGTCGGCCGCGATTCAGCGCGTAAAATCCGGTTTTCCGCCTCCAGCCGCGAGGCCTGCCGCAAAGCCTGCCGTAAATCGATCTGCGTTCGCAGAATCGAAAGCAGTCGCGTGTTTTCCCACGGCTTTTGGATGAAATCTCGCGCCCCGCGTCGCATCGCCTCGACTGCGACTTCCACGCTGCTCCATGCGGTCATGACGATTACCGGAAGGGTGCTGTCCGCCATCTGAATCCGCGTCAGTAGATCCAGTCCTTCCTGACCGGAAGTCGTGTCTCGCGCATAATTCAAATCCATCAGAACGGCATCAAATTCCCGCTCTTCAATGGCCACCAGCGCATCAGCCGGAGACGCCACGGCATGCGTTTCATAGCCCTCGCGACGCAGGAGAAGTCGCAGCGCATCGCGAATATCGGCTTGGTCGTCCGCCAACAAGATGCGGAAAGGATGAGGATTGGAAGTTTTCATGAATTATTGTTGAGCTCAGAGTACGGCAAAGCGCATCGCCGGGCACACCGGCGACTGCGCCTTGCGCTTAGCCCTCAAACCGTTTGCGCGGCCGTGGCCGTCTCGCTGACCACCCAGCCATCTTTTAATTGAATGATGCGGTCGCCATAGGCGGCATTCTTTTCCGAGTGCGTCACCTGAATAATCGTCGTACCCGCTTCGTTCAGCCGCTTGAAGAGCTGCATGATTTCTTCGCCCTGCTCGGAGTGTAAATTGCCCGTCGGTTCGTCGGCGAGAATCAGTTTGGGATTCAGAATAACGGCTCGTGCCACGCCCACAAGCTGCTGTTGACCGCCGGAAAGTTGGTTGGGGAACAAATCCTTTTTGCCGACAATGTGAAAGCGGTCGAGGGTATCGCAGACCAGACTGATGCGCTCCTGCCGCGGGACATTCTTGTAGGACAGCGGCACTTCCAAATTTTCAAATACCGTCAGATTGTCGATCAGGTGGTAGCTTTGAAATACGAAACCGATATTCGCCTTATGCAGCTCATTGCGTTTCTTGGGATTAAGCTTGTTGACGGCCTCGCCCATAAAAAAATATTCGCCCGACCAAGCGCTGTCGAGCATGCCGATAATACTCAGTAGCGTCGACTTGCCGGCCCCAGACGGACCCATGATCGTGACGAACTCACCCTGCTTGATGTCCAGGTTCACGCGCCGCACGACGAAAAATCTGCTTCCCGCTGCTTCGTAGGATTTCTCAAGATTGCGCAATTGAATCAAAGGTTCCACGTTAGCTCCCAATTCCTGAAACCCCAGAAGGGGTGTGCATTGCTCCAACCAACATCTTATTGTAAGCGCAGTTCATTCATAACGCAGCGCAATCAATGGATCGACCCGCAACGCCCGGCGAGCCGGCAAATAGGACGCGAGGGTAGCCACCGCCGCAAGAATCAGTGGAAGCCCAATGAAGGCAAAGGGATCTGCAGCCGTCACGCCAAATAAGATGCTGGACAGCGTTTTGGCCAAACCAAACGCCAGCGGCATGCCAATCGCGATACCCAGCAGGGTCAGGATCATTCCGTTGCCAACGACAAGCCGCAGGATGTCGTCGGCCTTGGCGCCCATGGCCATGCGAATACCAATTTCGTTGGTGCGCTCGCTCACAGAATACGACATTACGCCGTATACGCCGACCGAGGCTAGTACCAGGGCGATGACACCCACGATACCCATCATGACTGCCACATGTTCAATGCCCACGATCGATTCGGTGATGGCCCGGTCCTGCGATTTGACGTTGTACATCGGAAGGTCGGGATCAACTGTCAAAAGTTGGGCGTGTACAGCGGAAGCAAATGACTCGGGATCGCCCGGAACGCGCAGCACGAACGATGCGTAGAGCGGTGGCGTCTGCCGGTAGGAAGTGTAGAGAGTAGGCACCGCATCCTTCTCGATCCAGTTGTAATGGACATCGTCAACGATTCCGACAACCGTGAGCAGAGGAGCCGCCGAGCTGGCATCACCCACCTGTAGCTTTCTGCCAAGCGGATTGTCGCCCGGAAAATATCGTTCCGCAAGACTGCGACTCACGACGGCCACGGGCTGGGTTGTCGCGGCGTCGGATTCCGTCAACGTGCGGCCATCCCGCAAACCGATGTTCATCAGCGAGAAGTAGTTGGGGCTGACGTTCTCGAGGATGGCACTGGGAATGTCAGAGGGCGCTGGGGACGGACGCCCGGAGATGGAAAAGGGAGATGAACCGATCAGGCCGCCACGCGAGTAGGGAAGATGGGACACGAGCGCCGCGGACTGAACCCCCGGAATCCCCGCAAGCCGCTGCAAGAATTGTTGATGAAACGCGGCACGGAGGGGTTGCTGCTTGTATTGCAGCTCCGGCAAGTCCAGGTTTAACGTCAAAAGCGATTCTGGATGATAGTTTTGATTCACGGTGAGCAAAGCACGAAAGCCTTTGACCAAAAGCCCCGCTCCCACCAGAAGTACGAGCGCCATGGCGATTTCCGCGACAACCAGCGCGCCCCTTAGTCTGTGGCGGGCGCGTCCTGCCGACGACCCGCGTCCACTCTCTTTCAAAACCTCTCCAACATTGCCGCGGGAAGTGAAAAGGGAAGGCATAATCCCTGAAAGAATGCCGCTGATGAACGCGATCGTCAGGGTAAAGAAAAATGCCCCGGCATCCAGGCCAATTGTTTTCCATCCTGCCACATATTTGGCAACGTCGGGCGGCATATTGGCGATCATGAGAGTAAGACCCCATTTTGCCAGCGCCAACCCAAATACCGCTCCAATGAGCGAGAGCATGACGCTTTCAATCAACAACTGGCGCACAATCCGTGATCGGCTCGCACCCAAGGCCGTGCGAACGGCGAGCTCTTTGTGGCGCCCGGTGACCCGCGCAAACTGAACATTGGCGACATCGGCGCAGGCAATCAGCAGCACAAACCCGGTGGCTCCGAGCAGCAGCAGGGTAAATTGCCGCGTCAAATCGCCGGACGCGTATTCGCGCAGCGACATCACTCGCAGCTGCCAGCCTTTATAGTTGTCGGGAAACGCTTCGGCCTGGCGCTGCGCGATCGCCTGCATTTCCGCCGCTGCTTGCGGCCCGGTCACCTGCGGCTTCAGCCGGCCGAGCACCGAGAGTTCGCGGTGCGCTCTTTCTGCCATCTGCGCGTCATTAAAGGCCATCGGCATCCAGGCTTCGGCGCTCATGGGAAAGTCAAATCCCTTGCCCATTACACCCACAATGGTGAAGCTCTTGCCGTCCACCTTGACGGTTTTTCCCAAGATGTCCGGATTGGCAGCGTAGCGTCGCTCCCAGAGCCCGTGACTTAGAATCACTTCTTGTTCTTTCCCCGGTTTTTCTTCCTCTGGAAGAAATGGGCGCCCCAGCTGGGGTTGCACGCCCAGCACGGAAAAATAGTTTGCCGTTATCAGAAAGCCTTGAACCTTTTCTGGTTCACGATCTCCCGTAAAATTGACGCTGTACCAGTTGCTTGCGCTGAGTTCTTCGAATGATTTGGCCTGCTCTTTCCATTCCATGAAAGTGGCGGGAGCGATCGGTTGCATCAGCCCATTTTGTTGTGGCCGTATGTCAACAAGCGCTACGACCCGGTCGGCATCTGCAAAAGCCACCGGACGCAACAGCAACCCCTCTGCGCTGCTGAACATTGCCGTGTTCGCGCCGATGCCCAAAGACAGCGCAACCGCGCAAATCAGCGTCGCCAGGCGGTGCTTCCACAACATTCGGGCCCCGTATCGAATGTCTTGCCAGATGGATTCCATGAGTCACCCCCGAAACGAGTGCCGGACGACAGCGTTTCCCCGCTCCCGGTGTCGGCATGCACCAATAGCGACCGCGGATATTCCCGCGCCATCACGATTCAAACCTAGAGTGTCGTCTCGCTACTGCCTTGGAAAGAGCTTTACTTCATTTATCTTAGTTTGCAGCGCCAACGATGGTTTCCTGGGTTTCTTCAACGATCCGGCCATCAAAGATATGGATCGTGCGCTCGGCGAAGTTCGCGTACCGCTGGTCGTGGGTTACCATGCAGATCGTTGCGCCGTTGCGGTGCAGATCGCGCAGCAATTCCATTACAGCTTCACCATTCTTCGAGTCCAGGTTACCAGTCGGCTCGTCCGCCATCAGGATCAGGGGATCGCCCACCAAAGCGCGCGCCACGGCGACGCGTTGCTGCTGACCGCCCGAGAGCTGCGACGGATAGTGCCGCAAGCGGTGCGCCATGCCAACCCGCTCCAGTGCGTGCTGCACTTTTTGTTTGCGCTCCGCCGCGCCGGTCCCGCGATAAGTCAAAGGCAGTTCGACGTTTTCGTAGACCGACAAATCGCCAATCAGGTTAAACGCCTGAAAGATGAAGCCAATTTCGCGATTGCGTATGCGAGTTCGTTCACTGATGGACAGATTGGCCACCGGCTGTCCATTCAGAAAATAGTTTCCGCCGCTCGGCGAATCCAGCAATCCGAGAATTGACAGCAGCGTCGACTTGCCGCAACCCGAAGGTCCGGCGATCGAAATATATTGCCCTCGCTTGATTTCCAGATGAATTTCAGAGAGCGCGTGCGTCTCCACTTCATCCGTCAGGAATACTTTCTTGACGCCTTCCATCTTAATCAGTGTGTCGTTTACGCTGGCCATCGTCTCTCCTTCAAGTCTGTCTCAAGTTCTCACTACAAAAATCGTCATTCGTAACGCAACGCGATAATCGGGTCTACCCGAGTCGCGCGCCGCGCCGGTACGTAGCACGCCACCGCCGCTACGACGGCAATCATCGCCACGGAAAACAAATACACAAAAACGTCGCTGGCTTTTACTCCATAAAAAAGCGATTCGCTCAACTTTGCCAGGCTGTAGGCCAGCGGCACTCCCAAAATCACTCCCGCCAAAGCCATGAATCCTACTTCTTTAAACACCAGCAATCGCACGGTCCCGCTCTCGGCCCCCAGAGCCATGCGAATCCCAATTTCCCTTGTTCGCTGCACCACCAGGAACGCCAGCACGCCATAAATTCCCAGCGCCGCCAGCAATGCCGCCAGCCCGCCAAATCCGGCGGAAAGCCCCGCAATCATACGCTCGGTAAACAAATTCTCATCCACAATCCGCGTAAACGACTTCAAATCATAAATCGGCAGCTTGGCGTCCAGTTCATGTACTTGCCCACGCAGCGCGGTCGCCAGAGTCAATGGATCCTGCTGGGTCCGCACATAAAATGTCACACCATTCAATACCTTCTGCTGCGCGTAGGGAAGATACGCGTACGCCCCCACTTCGCTGCGCACCGTATCCTGCTTCACATCCTTCGCGATTCCCACAATCTCAATGTCTGGCTTGGTATCATTGCCCGCGCCGAAGGCAAAGTGCATTCCCACCGGATTCCGGTTCGGCAGGTATTGCTTGGCCATGGCTTCGCTGATTACCGCGACTTTCTGGCTGTTCGCCAGATCGCCGTCCCGGATATCCCGTCCGGCCAGCAGCGGAATTCCCAGCGCCGAAAAATATCCCGGGCTTATATAATTGAACCGGATGTCATTCTGCTCATCCGGAACCGGCGTGCCACCTTCGACCGTGATGTTCGCGCCCATGTTCGAACCAGTCAGTGTCGGAATCTCTGCTGTCCCCGTCCCCCGCACTCCCGGTAACGCTCCAAACCTCTGCCGCAGCTGATCGATCAACGCGATCATGCGCGTGTTGTCATATCCACTCAGCTTGGGCGCAACGCTAAAGGTAATCACGTTCTCCGTGTTCAGTCCCAGACTCTGCTTTCGCAAGTTCCAGAGCGTCTTGGTAAACAAGCAGGCCCCCGCCAGCAGCAACACCGTGAACGCCACCTGCCCCGCCACCAGCACCTTGCGAAACCGCACATGCGACAATCCGGCCGAACCCGTCGATCCCTGGTCTTTCAGGGTTTGCGTCACACTGGTCCGCGTCACTCGCCATGCGGGCAGGAGCCCAAACAATACGCCCGAAAGCAGGGTAGCCGCGATGGCGAATCCCAGTACGGTCCCGTTGAGACTCGAAGTCAGTCCCTGCGTCCCAGTGTTAGAGACGATGGCGGGCGTCAAAATGTTCATCAACCAGCTGCCCAAGACGATTCCCAGCACCCCGCCGGCCGAAGCACACAACAGGCTTTCTACTACCAATTGACGTATCATCTGGGCTCTGGTCGCGCCCATCGCCGCCCGAATTGCGAATTCCCTTTGCCGCGCCGCCCCCTGTGCCAGCAGCAAATTGGCCACATTGGTGCACGCAATCAACAATACCAATGCCACCATGGCAAACAGCGCCATCAGCGCCGGTCCGGAATCCCGTTGCATGACAGCCCGTCCCTGGGCCCCGGGCAGGAATTCCACCTTTTTCAGCAAAAATCGTTCTCGCTTTTTCTGATCCCAGCCTTTTATAGTCACCAGTTGCTGTTCGAGCAGGGGTCGGTACGTCGCCTGAACCCCGGCCAGCGCCTGTTGGCGCGATTCTCCCGGCTTTAACCGTCCCATGACGGCCACCCAGGCATCGTTCCACTCCAGCAACCCGTCATGGGTCGGGGTCATCTGCGCCTTCATCATGATCGGTACGAAAATGTCGGCCGTCTGCCCGAATTGCACGCCGTCAAATCCCGCCCGCGCTACCCCCACAATGGTCATTTCCGTGTTGTTCACGAGCAGTGGCTGGTTCAAAACGCCCGGATCACCCCCAAAGTGCCGCGTCCAGTAGCCATAGCTCAGTACCACAAATGGGTGTCCGCCCGGAACCTTCTCGTCGTCGCGCGAAAAAACTCTTCCGATGGCCGGCTGCACGCCCAGAGTTTCAAAATAGTCTCCGGAGACCATCTCTCCTGCGCCGCGTTCGGTCTGTCCGTGGCTGGCGATGCTCGCACTGAAGGTAAACCTCGCCAGCATGCCCGCAAACACCGAATTGTTGTCTCTGAGGCCCTTAAATTGTGGGTAGGACAGCGACTGCGCATCGTCTCCATCGCTCCATACATGTCCTGTCCGGTCTCCCGGAACCCGCAGCACCACCAGCTCGCCCGGATTTTTCACCGGCAAGCGCCGCAGCATCACCTGATCCAGCAAAGAAAAAATAGCGGTGTTCGCGCCGATCCCAAGCGCGAGGGTCAACACCGCAATGGCCGTGAAGCCCGGATTCTTGCCGAGCATCCGCACCCCAAACCGCATGTCCTGCCACAAATTGAACATCACAATCTCCTACTCGTACCGCAGCGCCACCACCGGATCGACTCGAGTTGCCCGCCGGGCCGGAATGTAGCAGGCGGTCAAAGCCACCAACGCCAGCACGGCCGCCACCGCCAAAAATGTAAAGGGATCCCAGGCACTCACACCAAACAGTTGGCTGCGCAGGACAGTTGAAAGCGCCAGTGTCGCGCCCAGTCCAATCACAATCCCCGCAAGCGTTACGCGCATTCCCTGGCCGACGACCAGCTTCAAAATATCGGCCTTTTCCGCTCCTACGGCCAGTCGAATTCCCAACTCGTGCGTTCTCTGTGAAACGCTGTACGACATCACGCCAAACAGTCCGATAATTGCCAGCAAAAATCCGGTACCCGCAAACACCGCAAACAAAATGCTGGTGAACCGCCGCTGGGCGACCGAAGATCGCAAATATTCAGCCATCGTCTGCGCTCCATAGACCGGCAGCTCGGCATCGAGAGACTTTACTTCCTCACGCATGATCGGCAGCAGACTCATCGGATCGCCCTGCGTCCGCACCACGAGCGACATCTGCCCGATCGCCGCTTGCTGGTAAGGCACGTATGTTTCGGGATCCGAGCTTTCCCACAGATTGTGATGCTTGACGTCTCCTACGATTCCCACAATCTCGCGCATTCTGTCCGGTCCGCTGTCGGAAACGCCCGGCTTGATCATTCGTCCGATGGGGTTTTCGTTCGGAAAATATTTTCGCGCCAAGGTTTGATTGATGATCGCCACTTGCGTCGATTTCCGGTCGTCATGGTTGGTAAAATCTCGCCCGCTGATCAAAGGGATCTGCATGGTCTGAAAGTAACCAACCGAAATGGACCGGAAGTGGGTAGCCGGTTCATCGGCCTTCGGAATCGGTCGGCCGCCAATTTGAAACGTCGTACGAATCATATCCTGCGAAAAGGGCAGAGGCATCACGCCGCCCGCGCTTTGCACTCCGGGTACCGCGCGAATTTGTTCCAGCAATTGCTTGTAAAATCCGCCGGACTGCTCCGGCTTTCCGTAGCGCGCATCCGGCAAATCCATGTTGAACGTTAGCAATCCATGCGGCTCAAATCCCGGAGCCACACGCAAAACGTGCGACATGCTCTCCACTAGCAGGGTGGCGCCAATCAGCAGCATCAGTGCCAGCGAGACTTCGGAAATCACCAGCACGTTCCGCAGTCTGGCGTGTCCTGCTCCTTCCATAGCTGAACGTCCGCCTTCGCGCAATGACTGGAATTGATCGAGTTTTACCGAATGCAGTGCCGGCGCTAGTCCAAACACCAAACCCGTCAGTACCGATATACCCAGCGTGAAAATCAACGCACGCGCATCCACTTGTGCTGTTGCCAGCCGCGGAATATCCATACCCGGCAAACTGGCAAATAATTTCGTGCCCCAAACCGCCAGGAACAGCCCGAGCACTCCCCCGGCGAGGGAAAGCAAAATGCTTTCCGTCAATAGCTGCCGCAAGATGCGCGCACGCCCTGCTCCCAGCGAAAGCCGCACAGCAATTTCCCTTTGCCGGCCCGTCGCTCTCGCCAGCAAGAGATTCGCCGTATTCGCGCAAGCAATCAAAAGGAGCAGAGCCACCGCCCCCACGATCATCATCAGCACCGGCCGAACATCCCCCACCAGCGCTTCAATCTCCGGCTTCACGCCAATGCTGAAATGTCCATTGGTATCTGGATATTGCGTTTTCAAGGCACCCGCAATCGTCCCGGCATCGGCATTCGCCTGTGCCATGCTCACCCCGGGTTTCAACCGCCCCATACAGCCCAGAAAATGCGCGCCGCGGGAATCCGCCATCGACTTTTCGCCGTCCGCAGAACTCATGTAGACGGACATGGTCGTCCAGATATCCTGCGCGTCGCCGTCAATCGGAAACTGGAAGCCCGCTGGCATCACTCCTACAACGGTGTTCGGTCCTCCATTCACTTGAATGGCGCGCCCCACAATACCCGGGTCCCCTGCAAACGCGCTCTTCCAAAGCGCATGGCTCAAAATAACGACTCGCGTCCCAGGCGTATCTTCATTTGCCACAAACGCTCGTCCAATTTCCGGATTCACTTGCAGCGCCGCAAATAAATCAGACGTTATGGCGTACCCACGCAGGTGCCGCGGCTCTCCTGTGCCTGTAAGCGTAAACGCCGCATCGGAAAACGCGCCCACCGCTTCGAGCGTCCGCGTCTGCGCATGCAAATCTTTAAAATCCAGATAGCTCAAAGCCCGTCCCCGTTCATTTGTTCGCAAATCAATGCCCGACACCGCCACGAGCCGCTCGGGTTGCGGGAAGGGCAGCGGCTTCAGCAAAACCGTATTCACGACGCTGAAAATCGCCGTGTTTGCGCCAATTCCCAAAGCCAGCGTCAAGATCGCAATCGCGGTAAATCCCGGTTTCTTGGCCAGCATTCGCAATCCGAATCGTATGTCTTGCAAGAATGTTTGCATTACTCCACCTTAGAAAATTCTCCAGCCAAACTCTATTCGCTTCGCAGAGCCACAACCGGGTCAATTCGCGTGGCGCGCCGCGCCGGGAGCCAGCACGCGAATAGCGCCAGTCCCGCAAGTAACGCGCTAGCGCCGGCCAATGTAAACGGGTCGGCAGCGGTAATTCCGTAAAGCATGCCGCGCAGCACGCCGGTCAAAGCCAGCTGTCCGCAAATCCCCAACACAATCCCCACCAACACCACGATTCCGCCTTGCCGCAAAATCAATCCCAAAACATTTCCCGGCTGCGCTCCGAGCGCCATGCGAATCCCAATTTCCCGCGTTCGCTCGGAAACCAAATAAGATGTCACGCCATAAATCCCCAGCATCGCCAGAGCCAATGCTCCCGCTGCGAAAACCGCCAGCAAGCAAAGCTGAAATTGCCGATCACTCAGAGAATTTGAAACAATGTCGGGGAATGTCGCAAATCTCGGCGCCAAATTCGGATCCATCTCCAGCAAAAGATTCCGCACCGCCGGGATCACCGACAACGGGGAAGCTGTTGTATGCGCCACAAAGGTAAAATGCCTCGGCACCCGCTGCCGGCTGTTCACATACACCATCGGCTCGACCGCATCGCCCAGTCCGCTGCTGTGTACGTCTCCGACGACGCCTACAATCTCCAGCAGCCGCACGTCCCCGTCCATATTCCCAAATTCAATGTGCCGGCCAAGCGGATCCAATTTTGGCCAGCGCTCCTGGGCCAGCGCCGCACTGATCACCGCCACGTGTGGCGTGTCGGCCCCGTCTCGTTCGTCAAACAACCGTCCGCGCACCAGCGGAATCTGCAGCGTCAAGAAATAATCCGCGCTGGCTACCTGGTAAAATGCCGAACCCGTCCGCTCCGGTATTCTCGCGATTCGCTCAAAATCCGCGAATGTTTTCATTTCATTCTGATTTTCCACGAGCAGAAATGTGCCGTTGCTGGGACCGCTGGCCAGCGGCAGATCTCCTACGATTCCGGTGGCGTCGACTCCCGGAATCGCTTTCATGCGCTGCAGAATCTGATCAATCATCTGCGCCCGTCGCGTTTTTTCCTTCGCCTCTTCGGTATCGGGCGGAAACACCGCGGCCGTCAAAATATTCTCCGTCCGGTACCCCGGCTGCACGTGCATCAAGCGAATCAGGCTCTGACCCAAAAGCGCCGCGCCCGCCAGCAGCACAGTCGCCACAGCGACCTGCGCCGTCATCATCACCGCGCGCACCCGCACTTCCTTTACTCCGCCGGACTGCCGTTGCTCGCCTTCTTTCAAATCTTCTGAAAGATTCCGTCTCACCGCTCGTACCGCCACCATGAAACTCAGTCCGCACGCCGTCACAAACGAAACCGCCAAGCTGAACGCCAAAACCCAGCCATTGATCTGCACATCCGCCATCGCCGGTAGCTGCTCCGGCGCCAATTGCAAAATTGCGTTCACGCCCCAATATGCCAGCACAATCCCCAGCGCGGCTCCGCCCAGCGAAAGCAACAGCGCTTCGGCAAAAAATTGCGAGAGCAGCCGCCCCCGGCTGGCTCCGAGCGCTACGCGCACCGCAAATTCTCTCTGCCGCGTCGCCGACCGCACCAAAAGCAAATTCGTGGTATTCGCGCAAGCCGCCAAGAGCAAAATCCCCGCCGCGCCTAGCAGCAACAGCAGGGAAGTCCGGATGTTGCCGGTCAGCGCTTCCTGTAGCGGCAACATCGCCGCATCCGACATCCAGGTTTCATCGCCCAACTTTTGCTTTACATTCTTTGCAATCTGGCTGGCATCGGCGCGCGCCTGCGGCAAACTCACGCCATCTTTCAACCGCCCCAGGACTTGCCAATTCAAAGCGGTTCGGCTCGGATACCGTTCGAACTGTTCACGCGGAATCCACAAGTCCGTCGCGTCAGGAAACCGAAACCCCTGCGGCATCACGCCAATAATTGAATAGGACTTCCCATCGAAATTCAGATGCCTGAGCGAAAAATCCTGGGCCCCGCCCAGGGCCGATTTCCAAAACGAAAAACTTACCAGCACGACCGGATTGCCGCCCATCCGCGTCTCTTCACCAGCAAATCCGCGTCCCACAGCCGGTTGCACGCCCAGGGCCTCAAAGAACTGCCGTGACACATCGGCCGCTCCCACTCGCAGCGCATGCGACCCGCCCGTGACCGTCGTCGTGCCGGTCCCATACTGAGCAAGTGCGGCAAAGCTCCGGTTGGCCTCGCGCAGATCTTCAAAATTCGGATCGGAAAAATTCTGCCGCTTGCCTTTGGCGTCGACTTCCCACACCCGAACAATGCGCTCAGGACCGGGATACGGCAATGGATGGAGCAACGTAGCGTACACCACGCTGAATATGGAAGTAGTAGCGCCAATTCCCAGCGCCAAGGTTAGAACTACGACGAGTGTAAATCCGGGATTTTTGGAAAGGACCCGCAGACCGTAGCGCACGTCCTGCCAGAGCGTGTGCAAGTTTTTCTCCTCCTGCGGTCATTCTCTAGATTTGCGGACCAACGGCCTAAACTCTTTGTGCAAAACCTTTTACCCGAAACGGTTAGCGCAGATTCAGCCCTCTACTTCAGTCGGATCCGGTCAAAATTCTCCATCGCCGACATATCCGACAAAATCACTTTGTCTCCCACTTTCAACCCATCCACAATCTCGATCGTGTTCACCGAACTGCGACCCAGCTTCACATTGACGCGCGAAGCCTCGCTTCCGTCTGCATCCAGCTTAAAAATACCTATCGTGCTGTCCGACTGCCCATGCACCGGCCGCCCCACAAACAGCACATTCTTCAAATTCTCAATCTCAATGGTCCCGTCCACGCTCAAATCCGGCCGTGCACCGCCCGGCAGTGGATCGGTAATCGACACATCCACGGTCACCGTGCCATTCAACACCGAGGGATCAATTCGTGACACCGTGCCCACGACCGTGCCGTTTCGCGTGTCAATCGTCGCCTTCTGTCCGATCAGCACGTCTTTGGCCTGAGTTTCAGCAATCTTGATTTCCGCTTTCAGTCTCTTGGGGTCTGCCACGCGCGCAATGTTCACACCCGGTAAAACTTTTTGCCCCACTTCGACCGGCACCAGTTGCAACACGCCGTCAATACCCGCGCGCACATGCAATGCATCCAGCTGACTCTTTCTCAATTGAAACAACGCCCGCTCTTGTTCGACTTTCGCCTGCTGCGCTTGCAGGCGCGCTTCCATCGTGTCTTGCGCGTTCTTGGTCCGCTCTTCTTCGAGCTGTCCGCGAATCGCCAGCTGCTCCTCTTTTACGCGGGACAACCGTTCTGTCACTTCCGCGCCCAGCCCGTCCTTCTGCAGCTTTTCATCCACCTCGTGCTGAATCTTGGCCTGTGCATAGTCGCTGCGCACCGCAGCCGCCAAAGCCTTCTGCGTCAACAGTTCGCTTTGCACCTGCACCTTCAAATTGGCGTAATCGGCTTCGGCCCCCTTTAACAAGAACTCCGCTTCCAGCGCATCCTTCTGCAGTTCCGGGTTGCTCAATTCCAGGATGATCGAATCCTGCTTCACAATCGCGCCTGGTCGCAAAACAATCTTGTCCACGCGGGAATCCGTCTGTGCCGGAATCCAGCGGATGTCCTCAGGCACGAGCGTCCCCAGGCCGCGCACTTCGCGCAGCATCGGCCCGCGCTTCACGGTGTCGGTCCACACCGTGCTCGCGTCGACGGAAGGTGCCGCCGGCTTCAGCCGTGACAAGCCGAGCGTTACTCCGCCGACTAAAAGTATTCCGAGCAGTCCGTACGAGATCCGCCGGATTTTCTTTGCTCGCGCATTCGATGGTCGTTGTATGTCCATAGTGTCGTCACCCTATGTAATGGCAAGTGTCGTTCCGAACCTTGCACGTATAAATATCATTCTTTACAGCAACTTAGAAGGAAAAATACCCCGATCCCGATTTGCGCCCAGCCCAATATTGGGAAATTCCGTCCCACGACCGGACATCTGGCGCCGCCCGACTGGCGGCCGACCAGAGGCCCACCGGAGCCGCGACCTCGATGGCGGCCAGCCGCTACGTTGAATGGACTTGCCCGACTTGTAACCCCGTCTCGGTTTCCATCGTCTTAGCTCACAGCAACGGACCAACCTGCTACCAGGCTCCCGGGAAGCAACTGGAGGCTCCATGAAAATGATCGGACTGTTCGTCCTGCTGCTGGCGGGAACGTGCAGGCTTGCCGCGCAAACTCCGACTGAAGGCCACAATCGACGGCAAGAAATATGTCCTAGAAAGTAATTTTGCGGGTTATCTGCTAACTCCTGGCGACTTCAAGGCAAAACTGGTCAAGGACCAGCACAATTCGTCTTACGAATTTTCGCAAAAATATAAAGTTCCATTTCCCGACCATAAAACCAGGGACTTCGACGTGATGAAAATCTCGGATTAGATTTACCGGACTTCTTCACGATGCCATCATGACCAGTCGTCCCGCAAGAGTGCGGGGCGACTGATTTGTCCCGAGCCCCTACACACTCGCCGTTCTGGTCCTACAGCCTTCGCTCTATTACCGCGGCTCTTTGAAACGAGTAACTTGCCTGTACCGCTGATGAGGCGCCTCCGCCCCAGTGTAAGTCGTCGCTAGATCGCGACCGGCCCACGGGGAAGGCCCGTAGCACAGCCCTTGAGCAAGAACATGAACCTAACCAACTCCACACTCCGGCGGATTTTACTAACCGCTGGGTTGTCTATTCTGGGCGCCGCACTTTCGACGACAGCCATCGTGGGCTATGCCGAGTCGCGATCCTTGAAAGACAAAGTCACCTTGAACAAGTCCCACTTTTCTCGAACCGATCAACGCAAAATGACTGGCGAAGACCGCTCGTTAACCCAGACGATTCGCAGATCGATCCGGACCGACACATCCCTCGCCCGCCGCCTCAGCGACATTAAGATCCACTCGGAAAATGGAAGAGTCTCTCTAACCGGCTCCGTCCGCTCCGAACAGGAAAAAAACGCCATCGACAGCAAAGCCATAGCCGTTGCGGGCGTCGACAATGTTGCGAACGAACTCACAATTGCAGCAACCAACTAGCCAGGTCCAGGAATTATAATCCGATTGGATCAGACCAAGCGGATGTTCTTGGTTCTGTTTTTGAACTGAGCCAACGGGGCTCGTGCTGAAGTTTGCTGCCCCGCGAACCACGCGTCGTTGCGACGGGGCTGCGCAGCGAAATTCTCCCGAACCCGGAAATCCGGCCGACTTGTTTCCCGGCGTCTGGAACGAAGACAATTTGGGTGCCGGGCTGCCAGGGGCTGCAGGGAGATTTCTATTTCTTTGTTCTCTCGCCCGCGGGTCATTTCCGCCAATAACAACTTATTTTTCCCACGGCACGAATCCCTTGGTCTTTGTCGCCAGCCGGTACACCCCGTGCGTGGCGGTAATGTAGAGCGTACCGTAGCCGGTATCGCCCCAGGCCAGATTGGCCGGCTGCTCCGGCATCGCGATCGTGCCCAGGTGCTGCCCGTCCGCAGTCCAAACCCAAATTCCCTTGGGCCCGGTCACAAAAATATTTCCCTGCAAGTCCACGCGCATCCCGTCCGGGACCCCGTCGCCCTTGCCGCCCGGCTCTTCGCCGAATATCCTCCCATTCTGCAAGGTTCCGGAAACAAAGTCGTACACCCGAATGTTTCGTTGCGCGCTGTCGTCCACGTAAAATTTCTTGCCGTCAGGAGAGAATGCCAATCCATTCGGCTGCGTCAACTCCTTTGTCAGCAGCGTCACCGTTCCATCACCTGCCAGCCGATACACACCCTGGTAGTCCATCTCCTGCTTTTCACCAGGGGGTACGTCCAGCGCGGGATCGGTGAAATAAATCGCGCCGTCCGGACCGATCACCACGTCATTTGGACTGTTGTATTTCTTGCCCGCAAAATGATCCGTGAGAACCTTATATTTGTTGCCGGGCCCATCAAAGCGGACAATCGCCCGCAAATAACTCGCCGTAGTCAGCAGGCGACGCTCGCGGTCGTAGGTGTTTCCGTCCGGATCGCCCATGGCGATAAATTCTTCCTTGCTGCCATCTTTCAATTTCACTTTGAATAAAATATTTTTCTCTTCATCGCTCACATACAAGAATCCGGCTGGGTCCCACACCGGACCTTCCGTAAATCCAAATTCGCTCGCCACAGTCTCCAGCTGCGCGCCGTGATCAAACAGCTCCCAGAATTTCGGCGACTCAGCGATCAGCGCAAACTTTCGCGGCGGCTTTTTTTCCTGCGCCGCAGCGGACCAGCTGCCCAGCGCCAGCAGGGAGGTAAGCAGCAAAACCGTTTTCCTGTTCATCACAATTTCCCCCGGGCTAGCTGCGGAATTGGTGCGCCAAAGCGCAACCCAGCTTGCCAGCCTTACTCATCTTCCCATTCCTGGTCTGTTTTCGGATGCGCCGCGTGCTTGGCGCGGGCCACTGTCACCAGATAGCTGATCAGGTCATCCAGCTCCGCGCTGCTTAGTTTTGTCCCGTAATCCGCCGGCATGATCGAAATCGGCTGATATTCCAGATTTTCAAGCTCCGACTTCTGGAAGAAATGGAACGCGCCATCCGGAGTTTGCAGTTGCAGAGAGAAGTTGTCTTCGTTCCGGGCAATGCCTGTAAACTTCCTCGCGTCGCGGGTGGTCACGACCACGGTACCTTTTCTCGGCGCCAGATTCTTGCTGGGCTCCACAATCGCCTGCCGGATATCTGCCATCGGCAAATTGGCCGCGTAGGCCGTCAGGTCCGAGCCCAGGAATCCTCCAGCGCCATTCACCAGGTGGCAGGCAGCGCACCCGCCTTTCCCAGAAAAGAGGTTCGCTCCCCGGGTCGCATCCCCCGGCAATCGGGTGATTTTTTCCTTGCCCTGCAATGCCCGCAAATGTTGCAACACGGCTTTGACCTTGGCCGGTCCCAGGTAGGCAAAAGGCGGCATTCCCGCAGCGGGTTTGCCGTTGGCAATAACGGCAAGCAGTTCGGCATCCGACATTCGCAATACGTCGGGGCGGCTGGCAATATTCGGTCCGCGCTCGCCGCCGCGCGCGTCCAGCGCATGGCACGACGCGCAAATGGACTCAAATGTTTTCTTGCCCTCCGCCGGGCTCACGTCTGCTGCGCGGGCCTGTGGTTTCTTGTCCGCCGGCTGCTGCCCCCCACCCCTGGGAGCGGCCGCAGAAAGGATAAGTGCGACAGAAAAGCCGATACGTCGATTGAATTTCATCATCCGATTCGTTTGCCGAAAGAGAATCATCATCCGTCCAGGGAAAAAAATCTGCGGCGAGTCTACCACTGCTCGCCGCAGATTCTCACAACTTTACGCTCCGCCTCAGAAGTGGAATTTTAGCGCAAATTGCAAAATGCGCGGGTCATGCGCGCTCAAGACCAGCCCAAACGTTCCGCCCTGGTTGACGAGTTTCCCGGTACCCGGATCCGTCTGGAAGTCCGGAGCACCGGCATTGATGTCCCCGTTGGGATTGGAAAATTGCGCGTGGTTGAAAATGTTGAACGCCTCAAAACGCAATTCGAGTCCCATGGCTTCGGTGAAACGAATGTTCTTGAGCAACGCCATGTCGAAGTTATTCAATCCGGGGCCGTGGAAAAACCGGCGGTTGGCGTCGCCAATCGTTCCGATATCTTCCGGGGCAAAGTGACCCACGTTCAGGTACGTTGAACCGAAATGGCGCGGATCCTGGTCGGAATAAACGGATCCGGCTCCCGTGATTTGTGGCAAGTCGACTCCCACCGCTCCGGTCAACGAGTTGTCATCGCCCTCGCCGAGCGAAACGGGCAACCCGGAGGCAAACGTGGTGATTCCGGACAGCGTCCAGCCGCCAACGATCTGCTTGGCAACTCCGTGATCCATATGCGGCAATCGATCAAACGGAAGAAGCGCGCTGTAGCTGATGACGAAATTATGCGTGACGTCGAAAGCACAAAGCGACCGGCTCAGTTGGGGATCGAATGGATTGGTGGTGTCCTGCAAGCCGGAAGAATTGTCCAGGCATTTGCTGTAAGTGTAGCCGGCGAGAAATTCACCGTACTTGCTGTTGTGCTTCAAAGAGATCTGCAGCGAATTGTAAGCAGAGTTGGCAATTTCCTTAATGTAAGGATTGCTGCCAAACGCCGCCGGGTCCAGCACGGTGCGCGTGCCGTAGGTTGTGGCTTGCCCGCCGACCACTGGTCCGGGGAACAAGCCGGCCGGAAGATTCACGCCGGCCGGAAGAGTGTAGATGGTGTTCTCTCCGAAAGGCCCGCATTCGGGAGTTGCCCCCAGGGCATTCAACTGCTGGCAAAGAGAAGCGCTGGCCGGATTTGCTTCGACCGAGCTTACGAGTTTGTGTCCTTGATTGCCGACGTAAGCCACGTCGAGAAGTGTGTTGGTCCCGAACTGCCGCTCGACGGAGAGCTCAAAATGTTCTGAATACGGCTGGCGATTCTTGTTCCAGAAAACAAATCCGCTTGAAATCGGTTCAACCGACGCCCAGTTGAAGGATGTGTCGGGATTGCTGGCGGAAACGTTGGTCGGCGGAAATTGAAATGGGAATCGCTGTCCCTGATTCGTTCCGTCGCGATTCAAAAACGGAGTTTCCAGCTGAGGAGGCGCAGGCGAAACGTAGAACAATCCGAAAGGAGCGTCGCCTACTTCAAGGAACTGGCTTAAATCTTCAACCGCAGTGTAGAAGATGCCGTACCCGGCGCGGATCGTCATTTTCCCGGGTCCGCCTGTTATTTTTGAAAGCCACCCTTCCGATTTATTCGGCGAGTAGGCGAGCCCCAGACGGGGAGCGAAGGCATCGTATTTTGTCGGAGCCAGCGTGGAAGGAACGCCGGGATCACCGGCGACCAGCCATCCTGTAGGAGCCCCCGGGAAAAGCACGGACTGCTGTCCGGGAATAATCGTTTCTATTTTGTTTTGCGTGTCGTACCACGGCTGGCTTACTTCCCAACGCAGGCCGTAGTTGAACGTGAGATTGGAGGTTACCCGCCAGCTGTCTTGCGCAAAAAGTCCGGTGTATTTTGTGCGGGAATCGAGGACTTGCTTGCTGGCTTGAATAAAGGAGTCCGGAGCGCCGAGAAGGAAATCGGCAAAGTCGCTTCCCGTTTCTCCGCCAAAAAATCCGAACGAACCATTTTCACCGTAAAAATTGCGCTCGTTGATTTGATCGTACTTGAACTGAGCGCCGAATTTCAGGCTATGCCGTCCAATGACTTTGGAGAAGGTATCCTGGATTTGGTAGGTGTTGTTGAACTGAGAAACGGTATCGGAAGGAATGCCGATGGAAAACGTATTGAAGGAAATATTGGGCACACCTTCCAGATTGGATTGAATCGGAGCCAACCCCCCGTTAAATACGCCGCCCGGGCTGTCTGGAGTTGTGAAGCCCAAAGAACTCAGGCTTACACCGAGGCCGCCTTGCGGAGAAAACAAGTTTTCCGCGTTGCGGGTGTAGCTGATGTGAAATTCATTGACGGCTGTCGAGCCAAAGCTCTTGGTATTGCCGAGGTTAGCTAACTGCGCCCGTCCGAGCGACAAGCCATTGAATCCGGGAACGTTGGCGCCGCCGTTGGGATAGGCGCTGTTCAGGTTGAAGTCATCCAGGAAGTAGTAGGCGGAGATCATGCCGAAACGAGTGTTGAGATCGACGCGCGCGCTGCCTTTGTCATCGCGCAGACGATCCGGGAATGCTGAGGTAACCAGAGCGCCCGAGGTGGGGTCTCCGGTCGGAATGTATTGCAGAAGCGGGGCCGCGGCAGGAGACCACGCGCTTTGCGGAATAACTCCTGTCGGGAATACGCAGCCACCCGACGGATTTGTGCTATTGCATCCGTCAAACCAGTACGGCTCGCCCGCGGCAACCGTTTGCCCCGGATTGCTGGCTTGCAGGCGATCCTGGAGAATGCCGGCCCAGTTGTCGCTGCTCACAGCCGCCGTGCCGCCCGCACTCACCAGACGATTCAGCACATTGCCCTGGCGTTCTGCTGCAGTAGGCACGACCGTGTTAACGGTGCTGCCGACGATTTGACGCGTGCCTTGATAATCGGTGAAGAAAAACATTTTGTCGTGCTTGATCGGGCCGCCAATGGTTCCGCCGAATTGATTGCGTTTGTAATCGCCGTTCTGGTCGGGCGGATCAAAGAAGTTGCGCGCCTTAAAATCGGTATTGCGGTTGAATTCAAAGGCACTGCCGTGAAATTTATTCGCACCCGACTTGGTGGCAACGTTGATTTGACCGCCGCTGTAATTTCCGTATTCGCTGTCAAAGTTATTGGTGATGATGCGGAATTCAGCGATGGAATCGAGATTGGGAATAACCGAAGCACCGTTGTTTTTCCCTTCCGTGACGTTGGCGCCGTTGACCATGAAACCGTTCGCGGCCTCCCGCTGGCCGTTTACCGAGACGTTTCCAGAATTAAGTCCGCCGGACGGCGCACGGTCGTTAACTCCGGGCGCCTGGGAGCCGTAAGCAGTGGGAACCACTCCGGGCTGCAGCGAGAGCAAGTCGGTGTAGGCGCGGCCGTTTAGCGGCACGGTCGTCATTTTGGTTCCCGTAATAACGTCGCCGTTTTGCGTGCTTTGCGTATCGATGGTAACGGCGTCACTGGTGATTTCCATTTTTTCGGTTGTGGCGCCCACTTGCAGGACGACGTCGAGCTTAACGGCGGAATTGGCGTCGATCGCGATCCCGGTTTTGCGAAAGCCTTTAAAGCCGGTCTGTTCGATGTCGACATCGTAAGTGCCGATGGCCAGCGAAGGGAAGTTGTAGAAACCCTGCCCATCGGTTTTGATGACGGTTTTGACGCCGGTTTGCCGTTCGGTCGCTGTTACGTTCGCGTCGGCAATGACGGAGCCGCTTGGATCTGTCACGATTCCGGAAATACTTCCTGTGATGCTGGCTCTTGCGGGCGCGATCCCTACCAGGAGCACTGCCAACAAGACACACCAAAACCTACGGAGCGAACCCATGCTTACCCCCATGAACCCCTTTTGGATTTCCACAGACCGCGCAGTTATTGGCGCGGACGACAGTTGCTTTCACCCAGTGAAACCACTCGCTGGTAAATAAAAATTCTCCATCGTTTGTTAAGTTTTGATAACGCAACGAAGCGGGAAGTGTCAATGTTTTTCTCTGTGAATTTTGCGTTGCGTTCTCCATTTTTCAGTATAAAAACGGTTTAAATCTCCCGGATTTGGAATGGACTTTGTTTCGCTTTCGCCGGTTCGCGATCGGTGATAGAGTCCGGCCCGCCGATTTCTTCAGGAGGTCTTGATGAAAGTTGCCTTTCGTTTTTTGGGAAACCATCGCCTAAGTTTCCTGCTGCTGCTTTTTGCCGGGATGGGAATTGCGACCATTGGTTTTTCGCGCGCGACTGGTGCGCAGGATTCGCCTTCCAGCGACGCCGCGTTGCTTGAAGGCTTTCGCCACGTTGAAGTGGCTTCGGTTTCTGACGCGCTGGAACAGCTAACCGGGCGACGAATGTACATGACGCACAAGATGCGTCCGATTTTTGCCACCCGCTTTGCCGGATTTGCTTTGACCGTTTCCCTGAAAAAGGAAACCAACCACGATCCGGACGCCCTGAAGGGAATGCTCGCGGCCATCGATCAGGGAACGGCGAACTCCGTCTACGTTATGGTCGTCGAAGACGGAAATGACATTGCCGGGATGGGCGGACTAATGGGAACGGCGATGGCGGCGCGCAATTACTCGGGAGCGGTGATTGACGGCGGAGTGCGCGATGTTGCCTATCTACAGAAAATTGGATTTCCGGTTTACTCCCTGGGCATCGTTCCGTCCACATCGGTCGGTCACTACCGCTTTGCGGGATCGAATATTCCGGTTACCTGCGACGGGGTGCAGGTGAATCCTGCCGATATCATTGTGGCGGACCCGGACGGCGTGGTGGTGGTGCCGAAAGCCGAAGCGGCCAGGGTCCTGGCGCTCGCCAAGGACATGGACTACAAGGAGCATTCCATGTACGCGGTCATTGAGAAACTCAAATCCATTGTGGAAGCGGTCAAACAGTTTGGGCGGCTGTGAGGGAGTGAATTTAGAAGGGAATGGGCCGCAGGGCAATTTCACTCTGGCTTCTGACACTGGGTTGTAGTATAGAGACTTTCACCAAGTAAGAGTCATTTTCATTTTCCCGCCTTCCGAACGGTAGCCCCGGCGACCGGAAGGCCGTTTGAAAGGATTGCCGAAGCCCCATGTCCGCCAAACGCACCTACAACATTACGGCCCTACAGCGCGGCCTCAATCTTCTGAAGCTTTTTGCCAGTATCGAACACGGACTCTCGGCTACCGAAGTGGCCAAGCTTTCCCAGCTGCCCGTCAGCACCGTGCATCGTTTTCTGATGAATCTGGAAACCACCGGGTTTCTGAATTCTGACAACGCCGGCATCTACCACCTCGGAATCGCCTGCGTGTCGCTCGGCCAGGCCGCCCGCGGACAACTGGATATCCGGCGCGTTAGCCTTCCTTATCTGCAGGAGCTCAACCGGCACACGCGCGAAACGGTGCACCTGACCGTCCGGCAGGAACTGGCGGCCGTTTACGTCGACAAACTCGACTCGCCCGAACAGCTCCGTATTCACTCGCGGATTGGCGCGTCCGTTCCACTGCATTGCAGCGCCGTCGGCAAAGTCCTCCTGGCCTATCTGCCCGATGAGGAACAACAGAAAATTCTCGGCCAATTGGACCTCCGGCGCTTTACCGAGAACACCGTTGGCAATCTTCAGGAACTGCAAACCGAATTGCAACGGGTTCGCCGCGAAGGCTACGCTTGCGACCTCGAAGAGCATGAAGCGCACATTCGCTGCATTGCCGCCCCCATCTGGGACCACACGGGCAACGTCAACTCCAGCCTCAGTGTTACCGGGCCAGCCGTTCGCATGTCCACCGCGCGGCTTCGCCAGATTGCCACTCTGATCACCGAGATCGGTTTGCGAATTTCCCGCGATCTCGGATACGACGAAACGCAAAATGTTGCAGAACCGGCACCTCCTGCCAAACCACCCAGCAAAGCAAAGACACCTGCCCAGCCGCAAACACTTCGCAAGGTGGCGGTGAAATAACTTGCTGCCGATGAAAACCGAGTTGTTTCCAAGTGCCAACCGTCGCGGCCTGGTCCCCGCGGGAAACGGCCTTTTTGCGACCAGCCGGGTAGGGCCCGGCTCCCTTCTTCTGGCGATCGTATTTTTGTGCTGCGGTTCCCTGGCTGCCGGTTCTCCCTGCAAAATACAAGCCGTCAACTTTGAAGGTTGGCAGGCGCAGGAAATTTCCAATGCGTGGGTGAAGCTCACGATCGTTCCCCAATTGGGCGGACGCTTGATGCAGGTGACGTTTGCCGGGCATCCGTATCTGTTCGTGAACGAGAAACTGAAGGGGAAATATATCCCGCCAAGCGATCCATCCGCCAAAGGGCGGTGGTTCAATTATGGCGGGGATAAAATCTGGCCCATGCCGGAGGGTTCCGGCGATGACCAGCACTGGCCGGGACCCATTGCCGACGTTCTAGACGACGGCGAATACAAATTCACGGCAATCTCTGAGAATTCCGTCTGCGCGGGGCGACTGGAAGGTCCTGCAGATCCCGTGACGGGATTGCAGTACACGCGCGAGATTCGTCTTCCGAGTGATTCTCCGCAGATTTCCTTTCACGCGGTGATGAAAAACGCTTCCCGGTATCCGATCCGCTGGTCGATGCAGTCGGTCTCGCAATACAACACCTCCGATGCGAGCGACCGTACTACGTTCAATCGCGATTTCTGGGCTTTCGCGCCCGCCAATCCGCAAAGCGCGTATCTGGGCGGCTTTCATGTGCGGGCGGGACTAGCGGACGATCCTTCGTTTTCGGTGGAAGACGGCCTTTTCAAATTGCATTGGATGTACCTGCAAAACGAAGTCTGGATTGATTCTGTCGGGGACTGGATCGCCGTTGTGGATGGGCAGTCGCAGTTTGCCATGATTGAACGCTTTCGCTTTTATCCGGCTGCCGAATATCCCGGCAAAGCTTCGGTCATTTTTTATAAGAATGGTCCGGCTCTGGAAATGGACGAAAAAGGAATTCCTTTCATTAAGACGGCAAATCCAGAAGACGCGATGCACTACATGGAAGCGGAACTCAACAGTCCGATGGTCCGCCTCGCGCCGGGGGAGAGCTATGCCATGGATACGGAGTGGCTGCCGACGCGGCTTTCCAGAAATGTGACGGCGGTTACCGCGGCCGGGGCTGTTTCGGGTTCCTTCAGCGCTTCGCCGACGACCGGTGGTCTCGTGCTTTCCGGGGAATTTGGTGTATTTACTCGGGGCAAACTGGTCGCGCGCCCCTACAATCGCCGCGGGATCGCGCTGGGCGATATTATTTTGCAAAACGCGAGTCCGGAGAATTTGGTCCAGCTTCGCCAGGAGATCAAGACCGGGAAAAATATCGCAAGAATTTCTTTGCGGTTTGTAGATGAAAAAGAAATGGACTTTGGCCCTCTCGGGGACGTCTCAATAAAACATTACGACGGAGAATCCACAGAAAAATGAAGCAAGCGAGGCGATGGGTTCTTTCGATGATGCTTTCTGCAGGCGCCGCAGCCGGAGCTGCGCCGCAGAGCCAACCCGCTTCATCCGTTTCCGTCACCGCCGACGTTCACCCCGAACAACTTGTTACCCAGCCGGTTGGCGCCAACTGGCCGTCCTACAACGGCGACTACTCCGGGCGCCGCTTTTCCAGCCTTGCCCAGATCACCAAACAGAATGTGAACCAGCTCCGCGCGCAGTGGGTTTTTCATGCACCCAATTCGAGCAGCCTGGAAGTCACCCCGGTCGTCTTTGACGGGCTGATGTTCGTGACTTCGGCCAATGATGCCTTTGCGCTTGATGCGCAAACCGGGCGCGTACTCTGGCACTATTCCCGCCCGGTGACCGAAGGGCTGATTGACGACGCTTCAGCACATCACAATCGCGGCGTCGGGCTTTGGCATTCGCGCGTTTACATGGAAACCGACAATGCCCACCTGCTGTGTCTGGACGCGCGATCCGGCCATCTGCTGTGGGATGTTGCCTACGCGGAAGGGAACAAGAACTACGGGGCCACCAGTGCTCCGCTGGTTGTAAAAGACAAGGTGATTGTGGGAACTTCGGGCGGTGATGATGGCGTGCGCGGATTTGTGACGGCGATTGATGCGGAGACCGGAAAAGAGGCGTGGAGATTCTGGACGATTCCGGGCCCGGGCGAGCCGGGGGCCGAGAGCTGGCCAGGCGAACTTTACCGGCACGGTGGCGGGACGACCTGGATGCCGGGAACTTACGATCCCGAGCTGAATACGGTTTATTGGACCACCAGCAATCCATCTCCTGATTTTGACGGCGCAGTTCGTCCGGGCGACGACCTCTATACCGCTTGCGTGCTTGCGCTCGATCCCGATACCGGCAAACTGAAATGGCATTTTCAATTTACGCCGCATGATCTCTATGATTACGATGCTACGGAAACGCCCGTGTTGGTTGATACCGTGTACCACGGTCAGCCGAGAAAACTATTGGCGCAGGCGAATCGCAACGGGTATTTCTACATCCTCGACCGCACCAATGGAAAATTTCTCTCCGCTGTTCCGTTTGTTGAAAAATTAAACTGGGCAAAGGGAATTGACGCGGCCGGGCGTCCGATCCTGACCGGGGCCGTGCCCTCGGCAAAAGGCACGCGCATCTGTCCGGGATTTGGCGGTGCTACGAATTGGTTTTCTCCTTCTTACAATCCGGTCACGAAGCTTTTTTATTTCCTGGCCGATGAAGACTGCAACATCTATTACCTAAAGCCCGAGGAATTCGCAGAAGGCAAGACCTACTATTCAACCGGCGTGCAGCGCGCCGCTGAAGACCATTCCCAGAAATTTCTGCTCGCTTACGGTCTCGAATCGGACCGAGCGACCTGGCGCTACGAGCAAATCGGCTCCGGGCATTCTGCCGGCGGAGTCATGAGCACGGCCAGCGGATTGGTATTTTTTGGCGACAACGCACAGTCGTTTGAAGCCGTCGACGGGGAAACCGGCAAAGCCCTGTGGTATTTCAATACGGGACAGTCGATGCACGCTTCGCCCATGAGTTTCGCGGTGAAAGGCAAGCAGTATGTTGCTATTGCCGCAGGAAGTGACGTTTTCAGTTTTGCTTTGCCTTAGGATCCCAATTTCCAAATCAAAGGAGAGACAACAATGTTTTCAACAACAAGCACGAGAAGAGGGTTCGCCGCTCGCCTGGCCGCACTTCTGCCGGGATTGGGCCTGGCCTCCCTGGCAGCTTCTTCGCCGGCCGGGGCGGCCGACAGCAAGGGCAAGGTCGTAAAGCTGGACGACAAGGGGCAACCCGCCAAGCCGGGAGGATTCATAACTCCGGTGATTGTCCACAACGGAGTGGTTTATATCGCCGGACAGGGCGCACACTCGCGCGGCGACAATTCCGATGCCGGGCAAACTCCCACGATTGAAATGCACGCGAAGATGGTCATGGACAATGTGAAGGCCTGCGTTGAAGCCGGCGGCGGCACCATGGATAGCGTGCTGCAACTTACGGTGTTTTTGACCAACATCGACCAGTACGATGGCTTCAACAAGGTGTTTAAAACCTATTTTCCAAATGGCGGACCGGCGCGGACTTGCGTGGCGCTCTCGACGCTTCCGGGCCAGTCTCTCTGCGAAGTGAACTGCACGGCGGCTGTGGTCAAGGCTGCAAAGAAAGGCGCATAAAAAATGGCGTTCAGCGAAAAGTGGAATCGTCGTTCGTTTCTGGGGACGCTCAGCGCGCTGGCGGCCGCAGCATGGAGCCCGCGGAAGCTTTTCGCTGCGCCTGCGGCCGTGGCCGGAGCTGACACCACTCCCGCCACGGCAATTTCCGGTTTTGGTTCGAGCGGCAATGTCTATGACGAGCTGGGACTGACGACCATCATCAATGCCGTGGGGACCATGACTGTCTTCGGCGGCTCCATCCTGCGGCCGGAAATCGAGGCCGTCATGGCCCAGGCCGGGCGGCACTTTGTTCCCGTCGTGGAGCTGGAAGTCGCAGCGGGCAAACGCATTTCACAAATGCTCAAACTGCCGGCGGGTTACACGGCTCTGGTCACGTCGGGCGCCGCGGCGGCGATGCAGTCGGGGCTGGCGGGAATTCTGACCGGGAACAATCCGAAATTTATTCAGCAGATTCCCGACCTTACCGGAATGAAGACCGAAGTTATCATTCAGAAAACGCATCGCAACCCATTTGATCACCAGCTTCGCACGACTGGCATCAAGCTGGTAGTGGTTGAGACGAAAGACGAATTGGTGAAAGCGATCAATCCGCAGACGGCGATGATGCATTTCTCCAACTTTGCCAATGATGTTGGGCAGATCAAAGTGGAAGAGTGGGTGAAAATCGCGCACGAACATAACATTCCTGCATTTATCGACGCTGCCGCAGATACGCCGCCGGTATCGCATTTGTGGGACTACGCGAACATGGGTTACGACTTGATTTGTTTCAGCGGAGGAAAGGCGATTCGCGGGCCGCAATGCGCGGGTCTGCTGATTGGAAGGGAAGAACTGGTGGCCAATGCGCTGCTCAACAATAGCCCGCACGAAGACGTGATCGGGCGCAGCCAGAAAGTCGGCAAGGAAGAAATTGTGGGGATGGTCAAGGCCTTGGAGCTGTTTCTGAAAGAGGACCACGAAGCGCTGGACAAGGAGTGGCGGGCGCGGCTGGACCACATCTCCGGGCAAATCACCAAAATTCTGGGCGTCACAACTGGGTTTCCCACCCCGGGCATCGCCAATCACGTTCCGACAATGGACATCGATTGGGACCCCAAGAAAATTACGATTACGCCTCGCGATGTCAGTGTGGCGCTGAAGAAGGGCACGCCTTCGATTGTCATCGACAGCGGCGACAATCGCGCAGGACTGACCGTGACTTCCTTTATGCTGCAACCCGGCGAAGAAAAAATCATCGCCGCGAAACTGGTTGAGGTTCTAAAGGCACATTCCGCGTGAGAGTGTTTGCCTCCATTGCCGAACTAGGACAAAAAGACCTGGGGAGGCGCGTCCGTGGCTGAGCAAAAGCGAAGTCAGGTGCGCTGGCTCCTGGTGTTCTGGCTTTTCATTCTGAGCGCGGTCGCTTTTCTGGACCGCGTGAACATTTCGATTGCCGGCAGTTCAATCGCTAGTGAATATCGCCTGACGAATGTTCAGCTGGGCTACGTTTTCAGCGCCTTCCTCATCGGCTACGCGCTTTTCCAGACCTTCGGCGGATGGCTCGCCGACCGCCTCGGGCCGCGCCGTGTGCTCGCGGCGGGAGTCTTGTGGTGGGGTATTTTTACGGCGTTAACCGCCCTGGTCTCGTCATCCATTGCATGGGCACTGCTGTTTTTTGTTCTTGTACGATTTCTCCTCGGCGCAGGCGAGGCTATTATCTATCCAGCCTCCAACCAGTTCGTTTCGCAGTGGATTCCTTCGCAGGAACGCGGCGTTGCCAATGGGCTGATTTTTGCCGGCGTCGGCGTCGGTGCGGCACTGGCACCGGGGCTGATTACCTATGTCATGGTTCATCACGGCTGGCGCTCTTCGTTCTGGATGAGTGCGGTGCTCGGACTGCTTGTGGGCATGGTTTGGTTCGTCCTTGCGCGAGACACGCCGGAAGAACATTCCTCTGTTTCCCCAGAAGAACTTGCTCACATTCAGGCGGGCCGCACCCTGTCGAAAAACGCGGGCCGCATTTCCTGGGGAACCATTCTTGGAAGCAGAGAAGTGTGGGGCATCACCCTCAGTTACTTTTGCTTTGGATATGTGGCTTGGATCTTCTTCAGCTGGTTTTATATTTATCTGGCCAAAGTTCGCGGCCTTGACCTGAAATCCAGCGCTTTTTACAGTACCCTTCCTCCGCTCGCCATGATCGCCTGCAGTCTCGCCGGCGGAGCGATCAGCGACAATCTGTCGAAATCGTTCGGCAAGCGCAAAGGACGGTGTGGCATCGCCGTTTTCGCCCTGGGTCTGACGGCGATTCTTCTCGTCCTGGGTTCGCGCGCCGAAAGTGCCCGGCTCGCCAGCGTGGTTCTTGCCGGGGGAGCGGGAGCCCTGTATCTTGCTCAAAGCTCGTTTTGGTCGGTTACCGCAGATATCGCTGCCGGTCGGTCTGGTTCAGTTTCTGGATTCATGAATATGGGAGCGCAACTGGGAGGGGCATTGACTGCGTCGCTTACGCCCGCCATCGCTGCTCGATACGGATGGGACACTTCCTTTTTTGTGGCGGCGGCGCTTGCCGCTGCCGGAGCCGTCGCTTGGCTATTTGTTGATCCGGAGCGCACTCTGGCTGCCACGCCAAACTCTATTTTCGACACGGACAATACGGAGCGATGAAGATCAAGTCTAAAGAGAGCTGTCGCTGGGATTTGGTAAGCCTTGGCGAGGTCATGCTGCGCCTTGATCCGGGCGACGGGCGCGTGGCCACGACGCGCACCTTCAGCGCCTGGGAAGGCGGCGGCGAATATAACGTTGCGCGCGGGTTAAAGCGCTGCTTTGGGCTGAATACCGCAATTGTTACGGCTCTGGCCGACAATCCCGTCGGCCGTCTGGTCGAGGATTTCATGTGGCAGGGCGGGGTGGACCAATCGCACGTTCGCTGGGTCGCCTATGACGGAGTCGGACGCACCGTGCGCAACGGATTGAATTTTACCGAGCGGGGGTTCGGCGTGCGAGCGGCCCTCGGTTGCTCCGACCGTGGGCATACTGCCGTTTCGCAACTCCAGCCTGGCGACATTGATTGGGAGAAAATATTTGTGAGCGAAGGTGTGCGCTGGTTTCACACCGGCGGGATTTTTGCGGCGCTCTCGGCTACGACGCCGCAAGTCGCCAAAGAGGCGATGGAAGCGGCCCAACGTGCCGGCACGATTGTTTCTTATGATTTGAACTATCGCAGTTCACTCTGGAACTCCATCGGAGGCAAAGCCAAAGCGCAGGAAGTGAATCGGGCGCTGGCGCCGTTCATCGATGTCATGTTGGGCAACGAAGAAGACTTCACAGCCGCCCTTGGTTTCCGAGTCGAGGGAGTGGATGAAAGCCATTCCGAACTTGATCCGACAAATTTCAAGCGCATGATCGAAAAGGTCCGCGCCGAATTTTCCAATCTCGCCGTGGTCGCCACTACGTTGCGCAACGCCCGCACCGCCACAAAAAACGACTGGGGCGCAATCGCGTTCTCCGACGGCAATTTTTACGAGGCCCCGCGCCGCGAGAATGTAGAAATATATGACCGCGTCGGCGGCGGCGATTCCTTCGCCTCGGGACTCATCTACGGTTTCCTCGCTGGAAAAGACGTGCAATGGTCGGTCGATTGCGGCGCCGCGCATGGCGCGCTGGCTATGACCACTCCCGGCGACACCAGCATGGCCACGCTCTCGGAAGTTCTACAAGTCATGAAAGGACAATCCGCGCGAATCGCACGCTGAAGCAGCGCGTCGCGACCGCAACTCACACACAACACCATGAACCTTGAAGAAGCCCTGAAGAAAATCGGAGAAATCGGTATTGTTCCAGTGGTCCGCGCGGCCACCTACCAGGAGGCTCAGGAGGCTGTCGACGCCATTTGTTCTGGAGGAATTCCCGTCGTTGAAATCACCATGACTGTGCCCAACGCCATTGGCGTAATTCGCGAAGTGGTGCGACAGTACGGCGACAAGGTGCTCACCGGCGCAGGAACTGTCCTGAATTACGAGCAAGCCGCGGAATGTTTTGATTCGGGCGCTGAATTTCTGGTAAGCCCCGGCTTGTCCGTGCCGGTGCTGCATGCGGCGCAGAAGTTCGGCAAGCTCGCGATTCCAGGCGCTCTCACTCCGTCCGAAATCATGGCTGCCATGCGAGAAGGAGCGCGGGCCATCAAGATCTTTCCTTGCGGCAATTTGGGCGGCGCCAAATACATCAAAGCCCTGAGAGCCCCATTTCCGCAAGCGGATTTGATTCCGACGGGCGGGGTCAACCTGCAAAATGCGGCCGAGTACATCGCCGCTGGCGCCTACGCCCTCGGTGCCGGGGCAGATTTGGTGGATCTGAAAGCCCTTCGCGAGGGCCGCGGCAAAGACGTGACCGCTATGGCAGAAAAACTTATGCAGGCGATTCGCGCGGCGCGCCAGCTGAAATCTTCGCCAGTTCCTGCGGCTTAGCCGTTAGGGCCCTGGAGGGCCAGGGACCGTCTTGTTCCGTCGCCGCTGAAGCGGCTGGAAAGAGTTGGACGAAAACGCTCGCAAACCTTCCCGGCTCCGGTCCCGCCCGGTGTTGCCTATCTACGGCAGGTTTGGGCGCTCAAGCGCGCGGACAACCACCAGCGTCAAATCATCTTCCAGTACGCTTGTTCCGCGAAATGCATGCACGGCACAGTAGATGGACTCAAGCAATTCCTTCGCGCTATCCGTGAAGCTTTGGCGCAATGTTTCTGCCAATCGCTCTATTGCAAATTCCTCCCCGGCGGCGTTCGTGGCTTCCGTCACGCCATCGGTGTACAGGATCAGAATATCTCCCGGCTGGAGCCAGGCTTGGCCACATTGATATTCGGCAGCGGGAAAGAGCCCGATGACCGTTCCGCCGGTCTCCAGCCACTCTATCTCGCCAGTTGCTCGGTGAAAAAGTAAGGGGGGCAGATGCCCGGCGTTGGTATATTCGAGCAGGCCCTGCGCCGTATCGAGGTTCCCATAGAACAATGTGACGTAGCGATCGGCCTCCGTTACTTCATAGTAGCTACTGTTGAGATTTCGCAGGGAGCGGTCCGGACTTAGCGCGCGTGGCGCACCCGCGCGCAAAGCCATCTTCACCGAGGACATGAGAAGCGCTGCCGATACTCCTTTGCCCGACACATCGGCGATCGCCAGGCCTAGATGCCCGGCCGGAAGCTCCAAATAGTCGAAGTAGTCGCCTCCCACGGTGCGCGCCGCCACCATCCTCCCGGCAATATCAAATCCGTCGATCGCCGGTGCGCGGGAAGGCAGAAGACGCCTTTGAACCAGTGCCGCCGTCTCGATTTCGCGGGTTAGTTCGTCGCGTTGCTGACGCACCAGCTGGCTAAGCTGGCGGCGCTGGCCCGTCAGGCGGTCTACGACGAACACGACGGTCACAAACGCCGCTAGCGTTGCCAGATTTCGCGCAAAGTGTTCCCAGCCGTAATGCGTGAAAGGACCAAGCCAATCTTGCAGAAGGAAACATAAAAGAACCAGAATCAGACTGATGCGGAGGCGGAAGACAAATCCGCACATGGCCAGGGGCAGCAGATAAAGATATCCGAGCGAAATGGTTTGTACGATGAAGTCCGCGTAGGCCACACCGGCAATGGCGGCGACAACGATCAGGGCAAAAGACAGATTCACCGGTCGTCCGATTTCTCTGGGCGAAACCATTACGCCTTTCGTTTCTCTCCTCGACCACAGCGACGCCATCCGAAGAATAGTTAGATATGTGGAGCGCTTCTGAAGTTGCCCGCTGCGGCAGCGCTCGCGGGAACGCGCCATGGCGCATTCATGAGGAGCTTGCTGCAAGCTGCACGGCGTGGCCTCGCGCAAGCGCCGCCGCCGGGACGGCGATCGGTCGACCTCACGGATGCTATTCTTTGCCGACAAGTATTGCTGGTAAAGACATTGCCGCTCGACAGTCGCCGCGGAGGGGATTGGGAGTTTGCTTATCCTATGGAAAGACTGAGAAAGGAGTTGCTGTGCCTTCGTGCATCCTGCAAGACCGTGAGACTCAGCTGTTCGTCAAGAGGACGGCTCGTTTAAGAGATATTCGCAAGCTGGAAGTGAGTTCCTGGACGCCGCATCCACAAGAAGCGCAACACTACACCATTGAATCCGTTGGCGAGGCGCCCGGTCCCCAGGCATCGCATGAAGAGCAGGCTGCCTACGAAGAAAAGAAGCGGAAGGCCGCTCAAAAATTTGCCGAACTCCGCGCGCTCGGTCCCAATATCGTACTGCTCTGGCTTTAATTCCATCTGCCACCCGCGCTGCACTTATCTTGTGGAAGAACTGCATGAGTCGTGATTTACTTAGCGTCAAGAGTTTGCGGCGCTAGGCGAGATGGCGCGGCAAAACTGAATGCCTGGTTCAAAGATCTCTCGACCCGCCAGAGTCGGGCCCACGATCAAACGTCTGGAAATCTCCAGGAGCCTATGACAGAAGACTCGATATTTGCGTCAGCTCTAAGCAAATCGATTCCGGAAGAGCGTCAATCTTTTCTCGATCGCACTTGCGCCGGGGATACCGAACTGCGCGCGCGGATCGAACGAAGACTGGCGGTCCATGCGCAGCTTGGCGAAGCGCCGACTCTGGAATCTGGCTCTGTTTACACCGTGACCGACGAAGAGCAGCGGGCCGCTACGAGTAGCAAAGAAGGTCCCGGCTCGCTGATCGGACCCTACAAACTAGTCAGAGCAATTGGTGCAGGGGGGATGGGCGCCGTCTATCTGGCAGAGCAGCAGTTTCCCGTCCGCCGCCAGGTCGCGCTGAAAATCATCAAGCAGGGCATGGACACCGAACAGGTGATCATTCGTTTTGAGGCTGAGCGTCAGGCGCTTGCGCTCATGGATCATCCCAACATCGCGAAAGTTCTGGATGCGGGCACGACGGCTTCCGGTCGCCCTTATTTCGTCATGGAGCTGGTGAACGGCGTTCCGATCACGCGGCACTGCAACGACAACCGCCTTACCGTGCGCGAGCGGCTCGAATTATTCGTGCAAGTCTGCCAAGCCATTCAACACGCACACCAAAAGGGAATTATTCACCGGGACATCAAACCCTCCAACGTTTTGGTGGCGAACTATGACGGAAAGGCCGTTCCTAAGGTAATTGACTTTGGAATCGCCAAGGCCACCGGTCAAGGGCTTTCCGAGCAAACGCTACTGACCAAGATTGGTTCGGTTATCGGCACGCTCGAATACATGAGTCCGGAGCAGGCCGAATCGACCGGTTTGGACATCGACACCCGCAGCGACATCTACTCGCTGGGCGCTCTGCTCTACGAATTGCTCACGGGAACGACTCCGCTGGAATCGGCCGATTTCCAAAAGGCCACCTACCTTGAGGTTCTTCGAAAAATTCGCGAGGACGAACCCCCGATTCCCAGTAACCGCCTGAGTCAATCGAAGGAACGACTCACGGCAACCTCCGAGCAGCGAAAAACCGATCCCGGCAAGCTTCCCAAGTTGATCCAGGGCGAACTCGACTGGATCGTGATGAAAGCATTGGAAAAGGACCGCGCGCGCAGGTATGAAACAGCCAGCGGGTTTGCGCGTGATGTTGAAAAATATCTGTCCGGCGATCCGGTTGAAGCCGGGCCACCATCCGCTACATATCGTTTCAGGAAATTTGCCAATAAGAACAAAGTGCTCATCGGAACGGTTTCGGCCTTCTTGCTGATCCTCATTTTGGGTGTGGTCGTCAGCACCTGGCAGGCCGTGCGAGCCAGACGCGCCGAACGGGCCGCCAAGGTTGAACGCGACCGTGCCGACTCCGAAGCCGCGACGGCCAAGGCGGTTACCGACTTTCTGCGCGATGGTCTGCTGTCGCAAGCCAGCGCGCAACAACAAAGCGGAGTCAACGAAAAGCCCGATCCCGACGTAAAAGTGCGTACTTTGCTGGACCGCGCTGCGGCCACAATCAGCACGAAATTCAGCGCACAGCCTCTTGTTGAAGCTGGAGTTCGCGGCACCATCGGCAACTCGTATCGCGACCTCAACATGCTTTCGCAAGCGGAAGAGCAATACCAAAAGGCCTACGATGTAAGCCGCAAAAACCGCGGAGAAGAAGACCCCGACACCCTTATCGCACTGGGAAATTTGGCGACTCTGAAAAGCGACCAGGGCAAGGAGCCCGAAGCTGCTGAGCTTCACCAAAAAGTCGCCGATACCATGGCGCGCACCCTGGGGGCGGAGGACCATCGGACCGTTGCTGCACAGCAATCCCTGGCTGTTTCCTACCTGCAACTGGGCGAATACCCGAAGGCCGAAACTCTGTTGAAGAAAGTCTTCGAGCAGCAGCTGCGTACGCTGGGCCTGGACAATCAGGCAACACTGGACACCAGCGACAGCTTGGCTTCCGTGTATCGTGCGGAAGGAAAATTTGCAGATGCGGAACCGCTGTTGCTCAACGGACTGGAAAGCTACAAACGTATCTCAGGTCCCAATCATCCTTTCACCCTGCGGGAAATGTACGGCCTGGCCACCATCTACGTGGGCGAAGAAAAATATGCGCTGGCGGAGCCGCTGCTTTTGAAGGTACTGGAAGAAAACACCAAAATGCTTGGCGCGCAACACCCGGACACGCTTTCTACGATGCAAGCGGTAGCAGGCCTCTACGGCAAGGAAGGGAAAGTTGCCGAGGGGTTGGCGTTGCAGGAAAAAGCCTATGCCGGTTATATCGCGGCCTTGGGGGCCGACCATCCACGAACCCTGATGGCCGAAGGAGATCTGGCGCAGAATTATGTTCGTGCAGGGCAAGACGGCAAAGCCGAACGCACCTACAAGGACGTGCTCGGCCGGCAAAATCGCATTCTGGGCTCCGGCCATCCCAGTACGCTGATGGACATGAGCAACCTGGCGTATTTCTACGAGACCCATGGCCAGTACGCGCAGGCGATTCCGATTCAGATCCAAATCAAAGATATTGCGTCCAAAAAATTCGGGCCGCAGGACCGCAATGTTCTGGTGGCAACGACGACTCTGGGCAGAGATTATCTGGCCCTCAAGCAATACGCCAAGGCCGAACCGCCCCTGCGCGAGGCCTTAGCGCTATCGATAAAAGCCAGACCAGATGCCTGGCAGACCTTTTATTCACAAAGCCTTCTCGGCGGCGCCCTGCTGGCGCAGAAAAAATATGCCGAGGCGGAGCCTCACATTATTGCCGGTTATGAAGGAATGAAGGAGCGCGAGGCAAAACTGTTGTCAGGAGCCAAACCTTTATTGGCGGAAACTGGCCAACGCGTTGTCGAACTGTATCGGTCCTGGAATAAGCCACAGAAGGCCGCCGAGTGGAGCGCAAAAATAAATGCGCCGGCGGCCGAGGGGCCCGCACCGAAGCCCGAGACCAAGCACTAGTTCGCGAAACTGAACTCGATCTCAAGTGTTTTTCATATGAACGACCAGTTGGTCGAGGACTGTCCCCCATCCACTATGAAAGCCCATTTCTTCGTGAGCTTTCCTTCCAGCTTCATCGCGATGAATGGCCGTGGCCGTGTATCGCGTGCCTTGGCCTTCCGGCTGAAGAGAAATCACCGCACTGAAAAACGGCTTAGTCGATGGTCGGTAGCCGGGAAGCAGAGCATCGGTCCAGACCAGTCGCTGGTACGGCACGATTTCCAGAAAACACCCTACGTTGGGAAATTCCTGGCCTTCCGGGGAACGCATGACGGTGCGAAAAATTCCGCCGGGCCGCAGATCCACTTCGCAATCCGTTACCGTCCACGGCGCGGGTGAAAACCATTTTTTCAGGTGCTCGGGCTCGGTCCAAGCCGTCCAGACCAATTCCGGCGAAACGTCGACTACGCGTTCCAGTACCAGGTCCAGCTTGGGATCGGGTGTCCACACTCGGGATACCGTCATGTCTGTCTCTCCTTGAGTTCAATCAGATATTTGTCGAGCTGATTCAATCGCCGTTCCCAGAACTCGCGCTGCTGGCTCAGCCAGGTTTCTGCAAGCTTCAGCCGTCCGGGCACGAGCTCGTACGTGCGGACGCGGCCAACCTTTTTCGAACGCACCAACCCGCTGCCTTCGAGCACTTTCATATGTTCAACGAACGAAGGCAGTGCCATGGCAAAGGGCTCGGCCAATTGGCTAACGGAGCTAGCTCGCTTGCTGAGCTGCTCGAGGACGCGCCGGCGCGTCGGATCGGAAAGTGCCCGGAAAACACCATCGATGGATTGTGGTGCGCTGTGCATTGGCCGGAGAAAACTTTAGAACAAAACAACACTTAGGTCAATCCCTAAGTATTGGCTGCCCCCGGACGTGGGGCGAGCAGCGCTTATCGCCAAGGCTGGCGAAGCCCGGCCGGGGTGCCGACGAACTTTGGCCCCGCGAGTTACGTACCTTATGGCGAAACAGAGGAAGCCGTTGCCAAACGCGGAAAACATGGGAGGGATTTCGACATGAAGCTGAGCAAATTCCGGCGGGCTGCGTTTGCTATGGGGCTTTTGGCATGCTCCAAAATTCTGGTAGCGGAGGCTCAGGAAAAGCAAAACGCCGACGCCATGGCCTTCCCGTCAGATGCTGAAATTCACAAGATGCTCGCCCAACGAGTCGACGCCATCGCTGGAAACGACGATGGCATTGGAATTGTCGTTGGCCTGATCGGACCCAAAGGCCGAAGAATCATCTCCTACGGCCATGGCAAACAGGGGGACACCCGTCCGCTGGATGGTGACACTGGTTTTGAAATCGGCTCGGTGACCAAGGTATTCACTGCGCTGCTGCTGGCCGACATGGTTCAGAAAGGCGAGGTGGCGCTGGCGGATCCGGTTGCGAAATATCTGCCCGCTGGCGTCAAAATTCCCGAGCGGAATGGCCGTTCGATCACACTGCTGGACCTTGCCACGCATACCTCAGGTCTGCCATTCATGCACGACGAGTCGGTGGCTTCCAGCGGTTCACCGGCAGGAAAAAATTCATCCGTACAACTGTTTGAATCTGTCGGCCGCGCTACTTTGGCGCACGACATTGGCACCGAGTGGGACTATTCGAATCTTGGCTACTGGCTTTTGGCGCAGAGTCTCACACGCCGATCAGGAGCGGATTACGAGAGTTTGTTAAGGACGCGTATCCTTGCCCCGCTAAAATTAACCAGCACCGGCGTTGGGACTCCTTCCTTGAAATTAGAACTCGCAGTGGGCCACAACGCCGAGTTGCAACCCACTCAGACCTGGTACGGCAACCCGATGTATTCAGAAATGCAGGCCGCCGGAGGTCTGGCCTCAACGGCGAACGACCTGCTCACGTTTCTCGCGGCAAGTATGGGTTATGAACGCTCGCCGCTCGGTTCGGCGATGACCTCCATGCTCGACACGCGGCGCCCGACGGGACGCCTTGGCGAAGCGCAAGCTTTGGGATGGCTGGTGCTTGGCGAAGGCGACGACCTGTTGATCGTTCACGACGGTGGCACCTGGGGTTACGCGAGTTCACTGGCCTGGGACCCGAAAAATCGAATTGGCGTTGTCGCGCTTGCAAACCAGGTAGCCGGTGTTGACGATATTCCGCGTCATCTGCTGCGGCCAGCGATGCCCTTGCGCCAACCGGCCAGCTCAAAGCATACAGAGATCACGCTTGCCTCAGATATTCTGAATCGATACACGGGGAAGTATGAAGCAGAGGGCCAGGGAATATTCATCATTGCCCGCGAGCGTGACTTTTTAACCTTCCAAGCGCCTTCTGACTGGGGACTTCCGAAATTGCGCATCCGTCCAGAAAGCCTGCACGACTTCTTCGCAGCAGAGCTGCCGCTTCAAGTCACGCTGGAAACCGACAGCGAGGGGCGGGTGACGGGGCTGCTAATCCACCCGCCGCGCGGCCAGCACGCGGTGCCTGCCAAGAGATTGGATTCCGATCACTGACGGATCCGGCCCGCGCATACCCTTCACACTGTCCGACCCTTCTTCGGATTTCTAAATCATCCGGCTGGAGAAACGGGCGCGGCGTCCCAGGTGCCGGGTAAAAGAGAAGAGCTGTCAGTCGTCTTTGGATTCAACGACCGGTTTTATGTCTACGACCGGCGTTCCGTCGATGGCTTCGATGGGGCCGATCTGCAAGCCGTTGGCTCTAATTTGTAAAATTCTCACGCGGTGAAGCCCCAGCGGATTCGGACGATCCGGTGAGCGCGTTGAAAATACGCCGGTAAGAGGATTGCATTTGTTTCCCCGGGGGTGAACCTTAAGCACATCTCGTCGGGCCTGATGAAGCCAGGTAATGACAATGACCTCATCGCCGGCCCGCATTCGATCGAGGCCATCCGCGTATTCCGGAATTATTTCAAGAAAGGCGTTAGGCGCCCCCTCCGTGTAAAACAAAGGGGCGTCGGCTGTCCGTTTGATTTCCGATCGAATTACTCCGACCGGTTCGATGGCGAAAGTTTTCACGCGTTCCCCCAATCACTCGCGGTTGGATTCAGCAGTATCGGCTTGGCAGGTTTGCAGCTTGCGTGCAAAGAATTTGGTCTCGGAACCGCTTCGGGCCAGCGGCAGCGCAGCGACAGGAGAGCGCCTGGAGTCAGCGCCGCGTTTTACGCTCGTTTTGCGCGATTCGTGCTTTCACCATTTTTTTAACCAGAGAAATCGGCAGTGGCTTGTCCGTGGTGAATTGGATCGTTCCTTTCGAGGTCTGGAAGCCCTTGAGTTCGTTTTTGAACTGTTCGATTGCCAATGCCGTGGGGAACAAGCTGCAATGGTCGGAAAACGCGGCGAAGTACACCAAGATTCCGTGGTACTTGAACGCTGGCATCCCGTAGCTGATGGTTTCTGTGGTTCCGGGTGGCACCACGGACTGAATCGCCGCGCGAATTTTCTGCAAGCTGCTGCGAGCCGGTTCTGGAACTCCAGCGAGGTACGCATCCACGTTTTTCGGAATGGTTTTGCGATTCGGGTTTGTTTTTTTCATGCGGGCACCGATTTCCAGTCATAGTGTCGTCCCTGAACCTTTTGCGCGCGCTCAGTTCAGCAGCTTGAGCCGGATGTTCTTAAACTGAACCAGCATGGCGAGTCCGTGGTGCACTTGCAGTGCAATGACACCGGACTTAGGTTTTGTATCGTCTTCATCCGTTACGTCGGCTGTGAGCTTGCCATTCACGTAATGCTGGATGTGGTTGCCTCGAGCGATAATCACATACGTCAGCCAGTGGCCCGCACCGAGTTCGGCGAAAAGTCCTGCGACCTCTGCCGGGTTCGCCGTACGGCCTGTGACTGCAATCTTGGGTTTGCCATCCACGCGAGATACGCGCACTCGCTCGCCACTCTTTGCAATCGTGCCGCGGTCATCTTCGTACATCGCTCCGAGATATTCCCTCAGGGAAGCATCCATATCGCCCTGATAGCCAAGCACCTGCTTGCTGGCTTCGTCGAAGCGGCTTCGGTAATAAATTCCGGAGTTTGCAAAATGCTTGTCGTTTTTTGCGACCAGCCGGAACGACGCGCGCAACTCAAAATTCGCGGGGGCTCCGCCTTGCCACACGAGAAACGTATTTTCCTTCTGAGACGTCGATTCCGTTGTTTGACCCGTGATGGCGCCATCTTGTACCGACCACACGGCCGGGTCACCGGTCCAACCCGTTAGATCCTTCCCGTTGAACAGCGACTGTGGTCCGGCATCTGTCGTGCCGCGCGCCAAAGACGATCCCCAAAACGTGACGCTTCCGATTACGGCCAAGAGCAACAGCCAGGTTCGCTTTCTCATGCTTCCTCACGGCAATGTGGTCCGGGTATTCCTTTGAGCGTTCCGCCGGCAGCGCGCGATCCGCCGCGTGACTGGAGTTCACGTACTTCGCGCTCTTTTCCACTCTAAAACCGGCATCTCGAGACTGGTAATTTGTTTCAGATATTCGCGCGCATGTCGTTCGGCCACGTCCTTGCCGTCTTCTATGTTTTCAACCGTCTCCGACGGCGTGACCCATGTCTTGGTATTTACGTTGTATACCGACGCCTGCACCCCCTGCGCGTTGTCCTCTGAAAAGAGCCGCAAGTGCACGTCGCCCATCTTGATTTCGGCCCAATACCCCTGAGATAGCATGGAACTCCTGAATTTCCGCTCTCCCCAGTTTTGCAAGAATTCCTCCCTGAAACAACCTACTTGCGACGTTTCAGTAGCCAGGTCCAGGCCCGCAGAACCAGCTCTGCTCACCTGCCGTGCGACCCTGGGCATTGCTAGTACTGCCAGTCCGCATGCGAACATCCGCCGCCGAACGAAGTTTTCCCAATAAAGTCCTTGCAAATCGCGTTCTGCAGGCATATACAGTCGTTTATCGATATAGCGATTATCGATTGCTCATGCCAAAACGAAAACTCGATCCACTGCCGTCCGCCGCATTTCAAATCCTGCTTTCGCTGGCAGGCGAAGACCTGCACGGCTATGCCATCATGCGCCAGGTCTCCGAACAGACCGACGGCCGCATGCGCCTCGGCCCTGGCACGCTCTATAGCTCCATCGCCACCCTGCTTGAAGAAAAACTCATCGCCGAGGTCGACGAGCGCGACGACCCGAGACTCGGCCACGAACGTCGCCGCTACTATCGCTTAACGTCTGCGGGCCGCAAACTTGCGCGCTCGGAAGCGAACCGGCTTGCTGATTTGTTGCGTGTTGCACGGATCAAGAAAATCTTTAGGGGGGATTATGTCTGAAAAGATATACGTCTTGCTGTTGCGCCTCTATCCTTCCCATTTTCGCGAGCAGTACGGCGCTGCCGCCCTGCAGCTTTATCGCGATCGCGCCCGCGACGAAAAAGGATTTCTCTCCGGTTTGCGTCTGTGGACCGACCTGCTCGCCGATCTCGTACTCTCGGTCCCGCGACAATATCTCTACGTCCAGCCCTCATTTGCCGGCGTTGCCGGGCCGCACGCACCGGGCCTGCCTACTTTTTTTGTACTTGAAGGCGAGTCCTTGCGCCCGAAACAAATCTTGTTCGGCGGCATACTGTCTCTGGCGTTTCTCTGCGTGTTCTGGATTTCACTGAACAGCGCCGCAAAGCCCACGGCGCAGCCGGCCATCGCGTATCGCAGTTCGCCGCATCACTCGGCTTCCCGCCAACCACCTGCGCTGCAACCGCCATCCGTTCCTGCAGCGAAGACCTTTGCAGTTTCTGAGCTCTCCAACCTTGACGCCGCCCAGCGGCGGCGCGTTATCGACGGGGCCATCGCGAAACTGAACGAATACTACGTCTATCCCGACGTGGGGCGTCAGATGGCGGAAGCGCTTGCGGCGCATCAGCAGCGCGGCGACTACAGCAGCATCACCGACGCCGAAACATTTGCCGTGGTTCTCACCACGCATCTTCGCGAGGTTAGCCACGACCGCCACCTCTTTGTCGGCTACAATCCGGAGGAAAATCCCGCCAACCATGATGGCCCAACGCCGACCGAGCTGGCGCGCTATCGTAGCGACATGCAGCGCACCAATTGCACTTTCGAAAAGGTGGAAATCCTTCCGCGCAATATCGGCTACTTGAAATTCAACGAATTTCCCGACCCCGCCATCTGCCGTCCCACAGTGACGGCGGTAATGAAAAAGCTGAACCATGCCGATGCCATCATCTTTGACCTGCGCGACAATCACGGCGGCGATCCCCGAATGGTTTCCCTCATCGCTTCCTATCTCTTCAACCGTCCCACGCACGTCAACGATATCTACGACCGCCGCGAGAACAGCACCCGCCAGTTTTGGACCAAATCCCCTGTTACCGGCAACGCGCTCGCCGACAAACGCGCCTACGTCCTCACTTCTTCGGCCACGTTTTCCGGCGCCGAAGAATTTGCCTATGATCTCAAGATGCTGAAACGGGCCACAGTCGTCGGAGAAACCACGACCGGTGGCGCCCACCCGGCGCGGACCCATCAAATTGACGATCACTTCCGCATCCGCGTTCCCGGGGCCCGTCCCATTAACCCTGTCTCTAAAAAGGATTGGGAGGGAACTGGTGTTGAACCGGATGTAAAAGTGAATGCCGCGGACGCGCTGGCGGCAGCCGAGACCTTAGCCGAGGAGCGCCACAACAGGCACTAGCGGCCATCCCCTCATACGGACCTGGCTTTTTCTTTTGCCGGGGGCTGCAGCACAGCCCGGACCCAGTGGTGAAATGCCGGCGCTCGTTTGACCTGCACGAGATAGTGTTCTCTCAATGAGCTGGCGATGAGTTGCCCCGTGATTTCGCAGCGTCTTGGATTGATTTTGCTCGTTGGCGAGCTTCGAGCGCATCTCTGGCATTCCCCTGCGCTTCGTACAGTTCAGCGAGCGCACTCCACCGGAGGGGATTCTCGGGAGTCAGGCTCGTCGCCAGTTTTTGTTCTGTGATGGCCCGGTCTGTCTCTTTCATTTGCCGGTAGGCCCGTGCTCTGCCTTCGGAGATCTTGGCACTAAACTCCCGAGCCACCTCTGAAGATTTGCCGGTGTACGGGCTTTCCCGTTCCGAACGAGCAAACGCCGCGAGTGCATTCTGTGGCTGGTTCATGTACAGGTAAATGAGGCCGCTCGAACGCACCCGTTCGTACGGAGTCTGCGACAGGGATGCAGCCTGCTGTACACAATGCAAAGCCTCCGGATAGCGATGCTCGTTTGAGTACAGCTGCGCCAGCGCGAACCAGGCGGCATCACTCGGATGCACACTGAGCACGCGAAGAAATTCGCCTTCGGCCTCGGACAGGCGGTTCACCGCGACAAGCAGTTGAGCTTTTACCAGGTGCAGGCCGGAATCGTTCGGGAAAATCTGTTCCGCCTTTGTGAGCATGGAAGCGGCTTCGGTGTCGCGAGAAAGAGCGTAGTAGATTGAACCGGCATTCATCAGGTAATTGAAGCGTTCCGCTTGCCCTCGACGGGAGTTTCCAGATGCTGCAACCGGCGCAGCGATCTGTGCATTCTCGCAGCGGATGCCCAGCCTTCCGATCAACTCCGCGTTTTTCGGGTGGTTGCGAACGAAAATGACAGACACATCATCGATATACACAAGCTTCCAGTCACCGCTCGCACAAAAATCTTGAAGCGCAAATGTGCCAAGCCCCGCATATCGGGCCACAGAAAAAATTGCCGTGTTGAACTGCCAACGGTCCGTAGCGGCCCGCCAGTCTGGCGAATCCGGCCCGACCGAGGCTAGTCGCTTTTGTTCGTCAAAGAGCTGCTCTCCAAAGGGCACGTACCTGCCGTCGACGAAATCAGGGTACTGCGGCCCGATTGCCCAGGTCAGATAACCGCCGAGGTTGTAGTCGTGAAATACATTGCCCGGCAGACCTTCGCGTTTGAGGAACGTAGCGGCACGTTCTGGGTACCACCAGGAGGCCCCGGTTCCGAAAAACGTGATCTGGCCGGAGTCGATGTAGTACCGGTTGCTGACCAGATCAGCGATTCTCAATACAACAAGAATCGCCAAGACCACCGCAACCCAGAGCGCTGGTTGGCGCATCAGGGAAACGGCCCTGGCCTCCGATGCGGTTGCCTGCAACCGTTTGCGAGCCGCAATCTCCGCTAGGAATCCGCTCAAGATCGTTCCGCCAACGACTACCGCTAAGGCGGCAAACAGCGCCTGGAAACGAAGGTGTTGGACAGAAAGATACATGCCTGCCAGCAGCAAGACCACCGGGCCGCCGAGCTTCTTCCAGACGGCCACCAGAACCGCCAGTCCGGACACGGCCAGGAGCCACCAGTCCGCGCTGGCAGGATTGCGAACGTCGACGGCCTGTTGCAGTGCGAGCCAATTGAGATGCGCGCCGGACCACTCCCCAATGAATGCGCTGTGCACACCCATGACCTGGTTCTGGCGAACGATCGCCTCGTAAATGCGCCAACCCCAGGGATTGGCCAGAGTCGCGAGCCCGGATGCGGCGGCCCAGGGAAGCAGATTTTTCAGACGGGAGACGGCCGCGGAGCGACGTTCTGTAAAAGGCAGCTCGCAAAGCTCGCATACCACAGCGGCGCCCAAAAGCCCGAGACCAGAGATGAAACCAAGATGCAGGTTCACCCACAAGAAAAAGAGCAGCGGCAACAGCCACAAGCGTGTTTTTTTTCCCTGATGATGCCTCCACACAATCGCGAGAACCGCGCTAAAAAGAACCGTAGTGAAAAGTTCGGCGCGGGGAATCGTGCGAAACGCGATCGCCGGAACCGCCACGATGGCCAGCAGGGGCGCCAGTCTGCCGCCGGCAGAAATCAAAAGAGCGGTAGCGGCCAGGCAGGCAACGGCACCGATCCACGACAGCGCGGAATAGCCTCCCGCCAGATAAACAAGATAGAAAAACGCTCCCGAAAAGGGTGGATAAATCCACTCATGGCCTTGGGCGGTATAGGAAAGAAAATCGACGCGGGGGATTTGATGATGCTGCACAACGTATCTGCCGGTCGCCAGCTGCCAGCCGAGGTCGAGATCGGATACTGTGTGCAACCCGGCGAATAAGGCGTAGCTCAGGGCCAAAACGATAAGACAGACACGCAGCCAGCTGAAACGAGTATCGGGTTGTATTTCCACGATATTTCGATCTTGCCCGAGCCAGGACACGAGGACAATCGGGAAAGTGGTTTGTCTCGCCTGAAAGGTAATAATGCGGCTGGCATTTTCCTCTCTCAGCCGATTAAGTCCTGCCAAGTGTAAAAAACAGGATCAACTCCGAAAAAACTTCAGGTTTGGCGGATTGGTTCTTGTCGCCGAGCGAGCAGAAGCGTGATGTCGTCCTGATTGGAGGGGTCGTGGGTCCAGCGGTGAACCGCCGCCATCACGATCCGGGCGATCTCCTCGAGTGGCCTTCCGGAATTCTGGACGAGCAACTCGATCAGGCGTTGGTCGCCGAATTGTTCTTCACGGGCGTTCTCTGGTTCCGTGACACCGTCCGTGAAGGCAACGAAAATGTCGCCTGGCAGAAGCTCGACCACCGATTCTTCGTAAGCACTGTCGGAAAACATCCCCACGACCGTGCCGCTTGCCTCCAGGCGCATGGCGTTTCCGTCGCGCAGAAGAATCGGCGGCAGATGGCCCGCGTTGGTGTAGGACAAGCGGCTGGTCCGCTCGTCGTAGATACCGAAGTAAAACGTCGCGTATTTTTCCGCCGGGGTGTTGTCATAGAGCTGGCGGCTTAAACGTCCGACCAGTTCCGCCGTCGACACGGAACCACCGCTGCTGGCGGCGAGCTGCGCGTGCAGGGACGATTGGACGCTGGCCATGAGCAGAGCCGCCCCGATGCCTTTACCCGAGATGTCGCCGATCGCGAGAGCCGTCCTGTGCGCATCGATTGGAATAAAGTCGTAGTAGTCGCCACTTACGACGCGGGCAGGAGTGCACGCGCCCGTCAACTCGAGCCGCGCCAGCTTCGGTACCTGCTTCGGGAACAGCTGGGCCTGGACCTGACGCGCGATTTCAAGCTCCGATTCCAGTTTCTCCTTTTCCTTTACTTCCCCAATGAGTTGCTCGACGCGTTGCGTCATGCTGTTGAAGGATTCCGCTAGCTCACTCAGCTGTTCGGTGGACCGGATGGCGATCCGGTGCGAGAAGTCACCGGCTTCGACTTTTTTCGTTCCAACATACAAATCGTGAACCGAACCCGTAATGGTACGGGTGAGCTGGGCGATGGACAGAAGAGCGCTGAGTTCTACAAGGAGATAGGCAGCGCCGGCGAAGAGTATGAGGATTGCCGGCAGCCGGGCGTAATTACCCAACGTGGAAAACAGGCGCGTCAGAATCGCAGAGGGATGCGAATCGATAATGGTGGCATGCGCTTCGGCGTTTCCGGTTTCCAGCGACCGGATCTCCAGCGGCGCGCCGGTTTCTAGATCGGTATCCCAGAAACTCCGCGGCCGTGGCCCGGGCGCGACTTTCAGAGAATCGAGGACTGCGTCTGCTCCTGGACCGGCCCTGCGAGCTCCAATTCGGAAGGAGATATTGTCGCTGGCAACGATCCGGATCGATGCGACGTCCGGCAGAAGTTGCGCCAGCGTCTTGTTGTCGAGCGTCTCAACGGCAAAGACATCAACCTGGCGCTCGCCTTTGGCCGCCGTTGCCAGCGCTGCGAAGAAATGTTTCCCGGCTTTGTTCCTGATGATGCCCTTGAATCTTGGCGGACTCCATGCGGGAAACTCGGTAATCAGGCTGGTCTCCGGAACGAAGGAGACCTGGTTTCCATTTCGGATGACGGCGGCTTGGCCGAAAGCCATGGACTCCGCCGGCCCTCGACCCGAAGCGATGTCCAGCGCGAGTCGCTCGGCCGAGGTCGCGAGCTGTTCGAGGTGGCGGTTCAATTCCTCGTGCAGCATGTAATTCGCGGTTTGACTGAGCACCAGAGCAAAGCCGAGGCAGCCGAGCAGCAACAACAGGGCAACGGGAACCGCCCCGGCAAGCAAGTACGTCACAAAAAGCCGGTCGCGCACGCGCCAGAGAAGCTTGCGCGCCAGAGGCCTGACCAAGAGAAATGCCAGTAGACCGAGGGCGCCGAGGATCGCCAGGGCGAAAAGAAAACCGCCAACGAGCTCATGTCCTGTCGTCTGCGCCAGAAAACCGCTCGCCAACGCACCCAGGAGCAGTGCCAGAAAGATTTTTTGTGGGCGCCTCAGCCGACCGAGCACTGACATGGGCCTCAAAAATATCACACCCGTTGCAAGTTCGCTGATCCACGCGCGAATGCGGCACCGCCAGCCAGTCCATGTGCCCGGGCGGCGCAAAATGGCGACTGGTCTGGGAGGCGCCTGCCGGAGCCGCTCGGGTCCCGGCGTTGCCGTCTACGGGAACTTCAACGGCAAGGCGGTCAGAAACCTGCCCGGGACTTGAATTCGCTGGCGCGATCGCGGGCTACCGTCACGTTGCTTTTGGCGGCGTCTTTCAGGCGGAGATTCAGGCTGCCGCCGGGTAGCGGCGAGATTTCCTTTACCCAGGCGAGGTTCACGAGAGTGGCGCGGTGAATGCGCAGGAATTGTTTGGGGTTGAGCGTGTTTTCCAGCTCGGCGATGGTGTGATCGACGCAGAAGGACTGGCCTTCAAGGAATGCGAACGTCAATTTGTCTTCGGCGTAGAAATGCGTGACCTTGGCTAAATCGAGGAAGCACAGCCGCGTGCCGAGACGCGACGCGATGCGTTCCGGGTACTCGGTCTTGGGTTGCGCCAGAGTTTTTGTCAGCCGTTCGAGCAGCGCGCCGATGTCGGCGGCCGCCGACACAGGAGAGCGGCGCAGATTTTCCACTTTTGCCAGCGCGCGTTCGAGTTGTTGGGGATCGATCGGCTTCAGCAGATAGTCGACCGAGTTCACGGCGAACGCTTTGAGCGCGTAGCCGTCGTAGGCGGTTGTAAAAACGACCAGCGGCTGGGTCGGAAGTTTTGCGAGCACATCGAAACCGCTCAGACGGGGCATGTGAATATCGAGGAAGCACAGATCGGGAGGGTTGGCGGCAAGAGCCGCGACTGCTTCTTCCGGCTCGGTCGTGGCACCGACAATTTCAACGCGGCCGGTTTCTAGCAGGAGACGGCGCAGACGGGCGAGCGCGAGCGGCTCGTCATCGACCAGGTAGGCGCGAAGTTTCATGTGCGGGGCAGGACCATCTGCACGGTGCAACCTTCGGGGCGGCGCAAAATGTTCAGCGCGGCTCGCGAGCCGAAAACCGTGTTGAGGCGTTCGACAAGATTGTCGAGGCCATGACCGGGCGCGATGGCGGCGGAGTCGAAGCCCGGGCCGGAGTCGCTGACCTCGATGCGCATGAGGTCCCCTTCGACTGAAGCCGTAATCGAAACGTTGCCGCCATTTTTCTGCGGCGTGATGCCGTGCTTCACGGCATTTTCGACGAGTGACTGGATCGCGAAGGGCGGAATTTTAGTGTCACCGAACGCCGCCGGAACTTCGATTGTCGAGGACAACCTGCCTCCCAGCCGCATCGCCTCGATGGCCAGATAGTCTTCGACCATGGCCAATTCTTCGCGCAATTCAACCAGCGGCCGATTCGTGTGATCAAGAGAGGAACGCAACATGGTCGCCAGCTGCCCGACCGCCTGTTCGGCGCGCGTCGGGTCGATGGCGATGAGCGAACTGATCGAATTCAGCGTGTTGAACAAAAAATGAGGATGGATCCGCGATTCAAGCCAGCGCAGGCGGGCTTCGGCGGCGAGCTTCCGCGCGCGCTCTTCATTGATGGTCTGCTGCTGCAGTCGTTCCTCGGTGTAGCGCAGGCGATCGCGCAGACTCCCATAGAAAAATGCGCCGAGGCCAAAAGCAACGGCCAGAAGCAATGCAGCGCCGAGGGTTTGGAGATAGTCGCGCCAAAATGACTGCGGGACGGCGATGCGCGTCCAGGCCAGGAGCGCCTGGGCGACCAGGCAGCCAACGATTGCGAACACCAGGCAGCCCACGATGACGACCGGAAGCAGAGATTTTTTTCGCCCCGCGACCCAGTTAAGCAAAGGAGGCAGAACAAGGATGGCCGGCACACCGGTAATATTCGCGTAGACCAGCGAGTAGATCCAGGTGCGCACCAGGCCACCCCAACCAGCAGGATGAGCGCTCGTCAACTCGATAAGCGGCGCCATGGCTGTGACCGCGAGGTTGATGAAAAGAAGCCAGCTGATCGCGCGCCGTTTAGGTTGAGCCAAACTTGTGCTCGGAGTTTGCGTCACGGCGGGTACCATGGACGACGCGCGGTGCACGGCTAGTCTCGCGCCACGGGAGCCAACGTGCCGCGACGAAAAACGCTGATGGTCATTGGCGCACTCTGTCCGGGGAGTGTGAGTTCGCCGAGCACATCTTCGTTGAGAGTGGCAAATTCGATTTGCCTGGTCGCAGTGGCGACCCAGATTTGTCCCCAATAGTGGCTGCGGCCTTTCATGTTTATGCCGGCGTTGGCAATCTCCAAGGGGTTGAAGAAAGCACTATACTCAATCAAAGCGCAATTCTGGCCGTTTCGTTGCGATTTGCCCAGCCATTGCAGTTCGACATCGCGGTTTTGAAATTGCCCTACCTCCGGCATCTTGATCGCTTCTGATGAGAGGGTGTGATAGGGCTGGTTGAGTTTTAAGTCGTCGAAATGCAGCTGTCCGAAGTCTTCGATCATTTGTGTGTCCCAGACGAGATTGCGCTCGAATACGGCAGTGGGCGGAAAATTCTTGAAGAAATCCGGCGCCAAGACGTCGGCGGATTCTTTGGCGTTGCGGCGATAGTGAAAGCCTTCCATGAATTCAACTTTTTCGGGTGGGCCATAGGGCGATGTCGCGCCTTCTGCTTTTGCTTCGCTGACATTATTCCAGACTACATCGCCAGTGGGTAGGCCGAGAGTGTAATCGCCGATGAGGCGCTGGCGGGTGTTGATTTCGCCGTACAGGTTGGCTGTGAAATATTCGACAGTGAAGCGATAGCAGCGAGGCCGGTTGTTTTTCACGGTTGCGCCGTGGGGCAGGGTCCAAGACTGGGCCAGCCATAGCGGGGCGGCGACTAGCGCAAGCAGGACCGTGGACGCTGGTTGGCATTTCGTTCGCATTTTGGATTATCACCTCCCGGAGAGTTTGCAGTGCGGGAACAGACGGCGCACGCGATTTGCGATGAAGGGCGGGATTTTTGGATGAAGGGCCTGAAAACGAGGGCGGAGAGAATTTGCTAACTGGCGCGCAGCAGTGCTGCTGGCGCGACTCAGCTGACCGGAACCGCGTGTTTCCGGAACTGCTGACTGGTGGCGCCGACCTGGCTCAAGAATGAGCCTCAGCTGGAGCAACCCGACAGGAGCTCACGACGGCAATCAACAAAGCAACGCTGCCGACTGCTGCCTGTTGCGCTTCAGTCGCTCTGTCGGTAAAAGCAAGATCGCTTTGCTTTCGTCCCCGCGGGGAACGGCCGCGGCGCTCGCGCCAGTGTCGATGCGCTCTGCAGGTTGTTTTACCGTTGCGTTTGCAACCGCGGCAGTCATCCTTGACTGGCGTCGACAGTTGCATGTGCCGGAATGTTCAATTTAGACCCTCAGCGAGCCACGGAACGCCCTACCGGCATAGTAAGATTCCGCACCGTTGTGATACGTGAAAACAGTGTCGTAGCGGCGGTCACAAAACAGGGCGCCGCCGAGTTTTCTGACGTCAGAAGGTGTTTTTACCCAGCTCGACGTTTTCGTATCGAAATCTCCAAGTTTCTGCAGCTCTCGATATTGCTCTTCCGTCAAAAGCTCAATGCCCATGCCAGCCGCCATATCCATAGCGTTAGCTTTTGGTTTATGTTCTTTCCTTGACTCCAGCGCTTCGCGGTCGTAGCAAACACTTCTGCGGTCTTTGGGACTTTCCGCTGAACAATCATAAAAAATGTATTCGCCCGTCTTCTTGTCCTGACCAACCGCATCCGGTTCACCGCCAGTTCTTTCCATTTCACGGAGTGACCACAGTTTTTCAGCACTGGCTTGCAGCTTTGCTTGCACTTTATCCCATGCCAGGCCCTTATGGCGGTTCATGTTTCCCTCAAAACGGGCTTTCAGTGCTCGGAATAGTTCGGCCCGTTGTTCCGGTGACAAGTCCTTTTTATTGCTATTCGTGTTTCGAGCCGGTATTGCTCTCATCGTCGTCCCTTCCCGCGTTGCTTGTCTGTTACTCCGCTGCGGCCCGCCGCCTGGGGG
>DATHFT010000015.1:0-11767 GCA_035317965.1 Saccharimonadales bacterium (SeqCode)
TTCGACGACAAACATCACGGGATTCTTGATGATCGTCCGCGGGTCCAGCTTGCGGAACGAGTCCCCTATTGCTCGCGAGATGATTTTGGTGTCCGCGAGAGACTGCTTCCGAACTTGAGCGACTGGATCCATAAGTTCCTCAGAAAGATTTCCCTGCCGCCATCAGCAGATGTTCGAGAATCGGTCCCAGGCTAAGGGCGGGGAAAAAAGTGAGCGCGCCTACGATGACAATCGTGGCCACGAGCAACCCCGCAAATAGCCCTCCCGTTACCGGAAATGTACCCACAGATTCCGGAACGATTCTTTTCTTGGCCAAGCTTCCAGCAATGGCCAGCACGGGAATGATCATGAAAAAACGCCCAAATAGTTGGGCAACCGCGGTGGTCGTGTTGTACCACATGGTGTTCGGACTCAGCCCGCCGAACGCCGAGCCATTGTTCCCGGCCGATGAGGTGTAGGCATAGAGAATCTGCGACAACCCATGCGGTCCAGGATTGGAAATGCCCGCAGTGCCAAACGGCTTCACGACCGATATGGCCGAGAAGCTAAGAATTGTAAATGTCAGAATCAGAATGGCCAGCATGGCCATTTTGACGTCGTATGACTCAATTTTCTTACCCAGATACTCCGGCGTGCGGCCCACCATCAGCCCGGCGATGAATACCGCCAGAATGACGAAGATCACCATGCCGTACAATCCCGCGCCGACTCCTCCGAACACGACTTCCCCGAGCATGATGTTGATCAAAGGCATCATGCCTCCGAGCGGGGTAAACGAGTCATGCATACCGTTCACAGCGCCGCAGCTGGCATCCGTGGTCACGGTCGCGAATAGAGCGGAGTTGGCGATTCCGAATCGCACTTCTTTGCCTTCCATGTTGCCGCCGGAGTGCAGAGCGCTCGCGTGTTGGTCCGTACCGGCCAAAAGCGGATTGCCTCGCGCCTCCGCCCAGTACGTAGCTCCCACCGCCACGAGAAACAGAAATGCCATGGCGGACCAAACAGCCCAGCCATGACGCCGTGAGCCCGTCATGCGCCCCAACGTGTAGGTGAGACCCGCAGGCAAGGCGAAGATGAGCACCATTTGGAAAAAATTCGACAGGGGCGTGGGGTTCTCAAACGGATGCGCACTATTGGCGTTGAAAAATCCTCCGCCATTCGTGCCCAGTTCCTTGATGGCTTCTTGCGAGGCAACAGGACCCTGCGCGATGACCTGTTCCGTTACGGTTTGCGTGGTGGATTTTCCGTCCGTGCCGGTTGCCTGTACGGTGTGGGGCTCAAGCAACTGCACTGTGGTGTAGGGTTTTAGATTTTGCACCACCCCCTGCGACACCAGAAACAAAGAACTGATCAGACAAAGCGGAAGCAAAACCCAGAGCAAGCTACGCGTCGTGTCCACCCAGAAATTTCCAAGCTTATTGGTTTCCTTGCGAGCGATGCCGCGAATCACCACAATCGCCACCGCCATTCCGACTGCAGCGGAAACAAAGTTGTGATACGCCAAGCCCGCCATCTGCGTCAGGTAGCTCATCGTCGACTCGCCGGCGTATGCTTGCCAGTTGGTGTTCGTTGTAAACGAAGCGGCCGTACCGAAGGCCAATGCCGGATCTACGTTCGCAAGTTTCTGCGGATTCAGAGGAAGCCATTTCTGGGTTCTTTCGATGAGATAGAGTGCCGCCATCGAAACGCCGCTGAACAACATCAGGGCTACGGCGTATTCCGTCCAGCGCATTTCATGCTTTTCGTCTATGCCGGTTACTCGATAGAGGAGTCTCTCCACCGGGCGTAGGATCGGATCGAGAAACGTTTTTTCCCTATTGAATACCCGAGCCATGAAGGCACCGAGGGGCTTGGTGACGAGGAAAATCACTACTAGAAATAGGCCGATTTGTAGCAAACCATTCGCAGTCATGCGTTAGAACTCCTCTGCCTTCAGTAGGGCGTACAGCAAATAGCCGCATACAGTAACAACAATGACTAGCAGCACGGCGTTTCCGACACTCATCCGGGTCCTCCTATCGCAGCCGTTCGCAGCCACGCACGTACAGGATCGCGATGGCCACGAAGGCCACAGTCGCGGCAAGAAAAATAAAGTCAAGCATATGCTCCTCGTTCTCGAAATGAGCGACTTCGTATGAGAGCCGCTCAAACCATCGATCAAGCGGTCAGAATTTAACCAGTATCGAAAGATCAATACGATTTTCAATCTTCCGCAAATCCGGGGCCCATCCCGGCACAAACGATCCCGGAGCGCCCGTGTTTCCTCCCGGGGGCGTCAGACCGTCCGGACCTGTGAAATACGGCACGTTCGCCGCGCGATGATCGAACTCCCAGCGAAACGTAATGTATTGGCTCGGCATGTAATCAAACGTTCCGGAAGCATCCCAGGCCTTGTACGGATCCCCCGGATTTTGTGTGAAGTATGCTGGTGTACCGGAAGCCGCAGTGGCTCCATTGATCGGCGGCAACAGCACCAAGTAACGCCCCGGGTTATTTATTTTCCCGCCGCCGAGCGTCAGCCCGAATTTGTCGGTCGCAAACCACATGCGGTTGTACAACATGAAACCCACAAAACTCTGCTTCGGTCCGCCCGCTCGATTGCCCAGGCAACTCACTCCGCCGCCGTACTCGCATCCCAAATCGCCGGTCAGTGAAAACGCCATCTTGTCCAACCGATTTTCCGGATGATCGTAATATTTGATCTCAATGCTGTTGTCGGTGTGAATCCGCGTACGACCTGGAGTGTTCAGCGTATCCTGGCCTACTCCATAGTTGTTGGAAACCAGCGAAAACCACCCGGTCGGTCGCCATGCAAGTTGCATGCCCAATCCTGAACGCCCATTAAATCTTCCGTACGACTGCCATCCATTGATAAACCACGGTTCAATTTTCAAGTGTTCGGTCGGATAAATCTGTACGCGCACACCATTAAAAAACCACGGAGTGTTCGACGAAACGTAGGACGGCTGATACGCCCAGTTGTCAAAATTGTAGTAACTGAAAAGCCCGATGTAGGACATGAAAATTCCTGCATCCACGTTAATCCCGTGCAATGCGTTGAAATGATATCCACCGTATGCCTCGGAAACGTAGCGATACGCATTATCCAGGTTCCACTGTCCCCGCGAAGGGCTTGCGTCATTGCGTGGTGTCGTCTGCGAATACAAACCAAACTGCGTCATGATTCTGGCACGCACATTGTCGTAGTGAAAATCACCTCCCACGCCCAACTGCGTAACCTGTACTTCATTCGAACGAAACACTTCGCTGGACCCGCCGATCGTGTCATCCTTTGGATGATTGAAATCGTAGACGTAATCTACGTCGGCTCGAATTTCCGGTGTGAAAAACTTCGTATCCATCGGCGATTCTTTTGTGCGCGCATTGCCATTCAACCAAGTGAAATCGGCAAATGCAAACGGCTCAGATTTCGGCACTTTCCCAGTGCGTGGCTTTTCTGTCCGCGAAGATAGTGAAGCGATTGCATGGTCGCTCGGAATGACATTGGAACTGGGGGCGGTTCCGGTCGCCGCGGCGGCCGAGCCATTCGAAGCGCCGTTCGTCGCCTCGCCAGGCGCAACAGTTTTGGCATCTGCAGAAGGGCCGGAAGCTGCACCTTTCCCCTCCAATTCCGCGACGCGTTTTTCGAGTTGCTCCATGCGGTCCAGCATCCATCGCTCACGTTCGCTGAGGGGAGCGGGCGCTTCCGGCTTTGCCGCCACCGGTGGCCTAGCAGGGCGTTCGTTCTTGCCATCATCGTCTGACGCATAGACGCGAACTGTGCTTCCGCAACTCACCGCAATCAACAGAATTGACACAAGCTTACTAACGATACGCATTCTTCTCTCCCTAACTTCTCTTGCTCGCGCTTAAAGCCCTCGTTATGCGCGTGTATGCGTTTCGTTCACACTCAGCGCAACCGGGCGACGAATCGTCGTGTCTTGCTGCCATTTTTCGAGAAGCAACAACGTGAAGACGACTGCTCTCAGGTGTCTTCGGAATGGTAGGAGTTGTCGTTTTGCGCTTTGTATCTCGCATCCAGTGAATCAAAGTGAAGAGGAAAAAACCGCAAGCAAAAAGACAAGCCGTCGTTAGAACTATAAGAGCCATGACTTGTGCGCGGAACGAAAGGTGCGGCCCAGTCACTTCTTCAGTTCAGCAAGCCCGCCGAATGGATTCGTTCCTGTTCCCCAAACGAAGATACTGACTTGGTCCTCAGAAAGTCCTGAGTGATGCATAAAGATTTCATAAACACCCCTCCTCAATTTGACGGAAAACACGGTACTTAGCTGAGAACTCTGCTGAATCATCCAAACTTTGCTCCGCCGCCCACCAATGTGACGTCTACGCCATTCGGTTTCGTGCAAAACGTGCAAACGGCTGAGAACAGCGGAAATCGAACGGGCCAACTCTCGTTGCGAGTTGATTTCTAGAGGTGTTGTCCGTGAAAGGATCAGGGTGTAAGCGCTCATTCGGACTGCGCTCGCACCAGCATTCGGCTGCTAATTTCGGCAAATTCGCAGACGAGGGCATTTGCGTCACTTCCATTCATCGTTGCGGCATCGATTTCGGCGCTCAAAATTACAGACGTCGCAATGTCTGCGCTGCAAGCCAAGCAATATTTTTCCGCTCTGCCGGGCAACTCGAACAACTCCGTCACATGGCCACACGCACTACAATGACCGACAACTTCTTGATCCAATTGCTCCCATTTGGGTCCCATCTGAGTTCCTTCCTTTGCCGGTTGCGAAGCGAAAGCGCTTCCAGAAGAAATGCACCCGTCGAATTCGAGTTCAATGCTAGGAAAATATGGCTCAGAAAGTCCTGATGGCTTTATTAAGAATCCGTAATCCTCCGCCCACGGTTCTATCGTGATTGTTTGGGCCAGCTTACAGCCGAAGCCGGGAATCGCGACATTCCCGGTCACGCCTGGATTGCAGGGCACTCTCTTGAGCGTTACACTGGCTCCCGAACGAGCAAGAAAATGGATATTTCCGAACTGAGCAGGCCAACGCAGGAAGAATTGATGCGCCGCCTGCAGGCGGAACGCAGCAGAGCCGAACGCGCTCGCCTGAAAATCTTTCTCGGCTATGCGCCGGGCGTCGGAAAATCCTATCGGATGCTCGATGAAGCATGCCGAAGGCTGTCCCGCGGCGAAGATGTGGTCGTCGGTGCTGTGCAGGAAAAACAGTCCGAGGATGTCCAGGCGCTTTTGTGCAAATTGGACCTGCTTCCTATGGCCGAGTTCCCTGAAGGACACGCCCTTGATGTGCCCGCCGTGCTCGCCCGTCGCCCCCAGGTCTGCGTCGTCGATCCCCTCGCATTCCAGAATCCACCGGGCAGCAAGAATCTGTACCGGTGGCAGGACGTTCTGGATCTCCTCGAGGGTGGAGTTTCCATTCTGACCGGACTCAATTTGTTGCACGTCGAGGAATTGTCAAAAAAAGTCGAGGTTGTTACAGGAAAATGCGCCACAGACACCGTTCCCAAGTCGTTTCTTCTCGCGGCCGACGAAATCGTCATTGTCGACGTGCCACCGGACCTCGCGTTGTCCCGCTTGGGCGAGAAACTGACCTCGGTTGGAATTAGCAATGAACGGGAACGGCAGCTTTCTGAACTGCGTGAACTAGCCCTGCTGCTCACCGCCGAGGTGGTCGAGGCACAACTCATCCACTACCTTCGCGAGCATGGAATCGAACCGCTCGCGGGAATGCAGGAACGGTTTCTGTTGTGCCTGACCCCGTGCGCGAGCGCGAAAGCGATGATTGAAAGTGGCAAAAGAAACAAAGACCGCTTTCAAGGAGAATTGTTTGCCGTGTATGTTCGCCCGCCGGAGAATTCCGAGGAGGAACGCGCCGCCATCCGGACCTATCTGGCCATGGCCCGCGAAGCCGGCGCTACGGTCGAGGTCCTCGACAGCAGCGATCCGACATCGGCAATCGTCGAATTCGCGCGGCAAAAATGCATCACTCAGATTTTCATCGGTCACAGCTCACGCAAGAGTTGGCAGGATCGTATCTTTGGAGATCCTGTCCAGAAGCTGATTCGAGCGGCCGAGGGAATAGACGTCCGGGTTTTCCCGCACTAGTGATCTATCGTGGCTGAACCTAACTCCGGGCGGCGCGGCAGCCTAAAACTCTACTTGGGCTACGCTGCAGGTGTAGGCAAGACATTTCAGATGTTGGCCGACGGGCATGCAGCGCACGAGCGCGGCGCGGACGTGGCCATCGGATATTTTGAGCCGCACGCCCGTCCTGACACGATCGCGCAAGCCGAAACTCTCGGGCACGTGCCTCGGCGGAAAGTGGAATATCGCGGGCGCGCCTTTGAAGATATGGACACGCAGGCCATCCTTGAGCGCCATCCCGAAATTGTTTTAGTCGACGAACTCGCGCATACCAATGTTCCAGGATCCGAGCGCAATAAACGCTGGGAAGACGTTCAAGCGCTGCTCGACGCTGGAATTGAAGTGTGGGCGACCATGAATGTCCAGCACATCGAGAGTCTTAACGACCAAGTCTGGCAGATCACAGGAATCCGGGTGCGCGAAACCGTACCGGATTGGATCATCAAGCAGGCAGGCGAAATCGTTGCCATCGACGTTACGCCCGAAGCCCTTTTGAACCGTTTGAAGCGAGGTGCTGTTTATGGTCCCCAGATGGCGCAGAAAGCACTCGAAGGATTTTTTCGCGAATCGAATCTAGGAGCGCTTCGCGAAATGACTTTGCGTCAGGCGGCTCACGAAGTAGATGCACGCCAGGCGGCCTACGATGAAACCACGGCGCCTCCCGACACCATTCCGAACATCGGAAACGAGAAAGTACCAGAGCTAGCGCGAGAACGCATCCTTGTTCACGTTACTGCCGATCCTTCGGCTGCGATGTTGATCCGCCGAGGACGCCGTGTTGCCGACTATTTGCAAGGTGAGTGTGTCGTCGTATACGTGCACCGCACTCCAGTTTTCGCCGATGTGCCGACCGATGAACGAGCCAAGGTCGAAAAGCACCTGGCCTTTGCGCGCAATCTCCGGATTCAAACGGAAGTGATCCAGGGTCGAGATATCTCGGAAACCGTGGTTGAATTCGCGCACCGCCACCAAGTCACCCAAATCTTCGTCGCTCGCTCCCATCGCCACCTCTGGGATGGGCTTCGACGCGGCAATTATGTGGAAGAAATCGTGCGGCTCGCCCATGATTTCCAGGTAACCGTGGTCGCCGATCGTAGTCGCAGGCAAGTTTCCTAGAGCGTTGTTCAAGAGCCTTCCAACAGCCCTTTCAAATCACGCGGCAGCCGTCCGGATTCGACTCCGTGGCTGTCTCAGATACGAATTGGTGTAAACCTTGACGAGGTTGTCGATACGGAAGAGAAAACGAACCTCAAGTCGGGGCAGACTTTATTTCGTGGCGGCTACGCGTATCGCTGGAACGAGTTCACTTACGAGGTGGGCTTTATCCACCAGAGATTTCGCTCCGAATGACTCAGCAAGTCGTTTTGTCTTGTCATCAATGAATGCGGAAATTGCGACCAATCGAGACTCGACGGTCCCGAAGAACTCTTTAATTTGTGAAGGCGACACAGCCTTGTCTTCGGGCATTTGGCAGTCGAGTACGACAACATTGGGTTTCAATTCGTTTGTCAGCCGGACCGTATCACTGAAAGTCTCTGCTTCACCGACGATGACAATGTTTTTCTCGAACTCCATAAGTCTTCGAAAAGATTTCCGAATGATTTGACTAGCGTCGCAAAAAAGGACTGAAATCATAGTTTTTCCATAAACCGCCGACCTCTGTCGAAGGGGGCCAACTTCACATGACTTCGAGAAGGTAATACCGATTGGGAGAGGACTTTGCTGGAGCACTCTAGCTGCCTAAACGTACGCTTTTAATTTGCGCGGAGCAAGCGAATTAGCAGCTCCGCAAGTCGACTGTTCCAAAGCCTTAAACTCCGTAGCTTCAGTCAATTTCAGAGCAACGCTACTGCTGTGCAACGGAATGATCGGTCTGTTGTGACGATTTCGTCCACGCATAGAACAATACAGACATACCATGGCGTGCAAGCAGAAGCCGTGCCAATACAAGCAGATCATGCCCAGACGTAAGTCATTATAATACAATCGTTTGCGGGAAATTATTATCAAAATACATGGCCACGGCTTGCCGACAATCTGAGAGTTATGCTGTCCGGTCAACACAACAGTTTGTCGAGAGCCATCGTGCAATCGGTGTCGACAATCCAGGCGTTCACTCGCCTTGGTCCGGCTTTTCAGGTAGAAGATTGGTACGTACGATCAGGCGAACGGGTCAGCTTTTGTCTATGATTCGCTCATGAAAGGAACCGGACGCATGAACAAAGCGGATGGTCAGGACACGGCAGACCGCCTCTCTGCAATTGTCGCGAACTCCCTGGACACGCAGGCGAAAACGCAAGATCTGGCGCGCCAAGCGTATCAAAGCCGCACGCAGTTCCACAGATTGTTCCGAAGCGTGGTTGAAGAAACGCCGGCCGCCATGCGACGACGGCTTTTGCTTGAAAGAGCAGCATATCAACTGGGCCATACCGGAATGTCGGTCACGGACATTGCCCTGGACGCCAACTACGGTTCGCTGGAGGCGTTCACTCGCGCTTTCCGAAAAGCTTTTCGGACTTCTCCCAGCCTCTACCGGCGCGTGCGCGATCCGCACTTTCATTTGCCGGCGTCCAACAAAATTCACTTTTTTGCCCCTGGTTCATCAACAAAAGGAGGAAAAGACATGGATTTATTCGATCGCTTTGCAGGCAATGACTCCTGGCACACGCGGCGATTGCTGGAATACGCAGGTACTTTGACCGAGGAACAATTGGATCGGCCGCTGCCCACGGTCGTGGAGCTGCTGCCTTGGCGAGAGTCAAATAAGACTCTAAGGCAGCTGCTGGAAAACATTGTCTTCACCAAGGAAGTCTGGACCGCCGCGCTGTCCGGAGCCGATATGGACATGAACGGCCCTCCCAAATCGCAGCGCTCCCCGCAAGCGCTGCTGCAGAGGCTCGAAAAAACGGATGCTGAACTGCGTCGTATTCTCGGTGACATTCGAAACCGCTCCGGTTGGGATGATACGTTCGTCGACGCTCTGTGCGAGCCGGCGGAGACCTTCACTTACGGCGGCGTCTTCGCCCATATCATGACCTTCAACGCGCATCGCCGATTGATGGCCTTGGACGCTCTACGCCAGCTCGGCGTCCAAACCGAAGGTTTCGGCGATCCCATGGAGTATGAGGAAAGTGTGGCACCCTGGAATCAGCGGGCAGCTCTCAAAATGCCATGAAAAGAACACCCCCGCTGATTTCAAAGTCCCGGCAAAGCGGCAGCCTTCTGGCGCAATCTCGGCGGCAAGCCTCCAGGCGAACGAACTCTTCAGGGAGTGGTGGCCGGTGCCGCGAAGATCGGTTCCGGGCCCGAAGACCAACCGGTGGAAGCTACGCGAGTTTGTGGTCCGCCGATCTTGATGTGGAGCGACGATGAGAACGGAATTGCTGCGATTCAACGGCGCAGTCGAGCGGGATCCCGCCATCGAGGCGTGGATGAAAGAGCGGGCGGGGGGATTGGGAGCCATCGCGCATCAGTGGTTTGCGGTGATGCGAAAGTGCGGGGACGAAGTCCGCGAGCTTTTGCATGACGGATGTCCGGTGGCCTGTTTGGGAGATGCGCCCTTCGGCTATGTCAATGTGTTCACTTCGCACGTAAACGTGGGGTTCTTTCACGGCGCAGCATTGGCGGATCCGGCCCGCTTATTGCAAGGCACCGGCAAGTTCATGCGCCATGTGCAGCTGAGACCGGGAACGGCCACGAACGCCGCAGCGCTAAGCACACTCATCGATCGGGCGTACTCGGATATAAAGGCGCGCGTCGAAAATGGCTAGCACAGAGAAACAGCTCGGGAGGCCTTGCGGACGGGGGAGCCGCAAGATTGGTAACGAGATGTCGCATAGTATTTGCTGAATACAAGCCGAGTTCACGCCACCGATCCAGGCTCAATGGGCGCGTCGGCGAAAGCCGTCAAACGCGATTCAGCCGCTCCGCCGCACCCTCCACCAGGGAGCGCAAGAGTTCCGAGATTCCCGGGCAATGTGCCAGGCCCGCGCTCTGTCCGGCCCAGAGTGCGAGCAGGTCAGATCTGCCAGCCTCTTGCGCGGACAGTGCCAAGCTACGCATAAGGATCCGCTGCAATGGATAAGGCAGGATCTCGGTGCCGGGCTTATTCAACATTTGGAGTAGTTCATTGTCTATGCCTCGTGCGAGTCTGCCGGTAAATCCTCGAGTCAGCGCGGTCTGTCCGGCACTGCCGCTGAGAATGGCCTCGCGATGCAGCGGGTGCGCGCCAGATTCCTCGCAGGCGAGAAAGACCGTGCCCATCTGTACGCCTTCGGCTCCAAGCGCAAAGGCTGCGGCAATGCCTCGAGCATCGGCTATTCCGCCAGCGGCCACGACCGGAACCTTTACCGCGTCCGCCGTTTGCGGCACAAGTGAGAAGGTTCCTGTCAGCGAGTCCTGCGCCGATCTTAGGAAGGATCCGCGATGACCGCCCGCCTCAAAGCCCGAAGCAACCACCACTTCGACTCCAGCCTGCTCGAGAGCGATGGCTTCGTCCGGCGTGGTAGCCGTTCCGAGCGTAACGATCCCTTTCTTCCTGGCCTCGTCTAATATCTCTTTCGGTGGAATACCGTAGATAAACGAGAACGCCGGAACTCTAGCATCGAGAAGCACACGCGCCTGATCCTCAAACCGGATCGGCTTGTACGGTGCAAATAGCGGTTGGGTGCCGCCGAGTGCCTTGATGTGCGGCGAGAGATGCGACAGAGCACGGTGGAATGCTGCAGCGTCCGATGTGTGGGCTCCGGCATCTTCCATGGAAACCCACAAGTTCATCGCAAATGGCTTCGCCGTCAGCGAACGAATCGCGGCGATCACCTCTTCAATCGCGTTTGGTTCAAGACCGTGCGCTCCGAATGATCCGAGTCCTCCGAAATTCGATACAGCGGCGGTGAGTCTCTCGGATGAGAGACCGCCGAGCGGTCCCTGGATGAGCGGATACGCGATCCCCAGAACCTCTGAAACGCGGGTTTGATTCCATGTTTTCGCCATCATGCAACCTCGCAAAAAAGGAAGAAGCTAGTACTCTCGCGCCTTTAGGCTTCAACTTCGAAAAGAACTTCTCACACAACCGGCACTCCGAGTGCCAGGCTGGCAACGCCAAGAACAATAGGCATGTTGGGAGGAGGCCCGCCTCCGTTCCATATGGTCTGCAATCGGCCCTTTCTGTTTCTTATTCGTGACAATTATACGGATTCGCTTCTATTCGTTGGCGTCGTTGTGGACCCTGGCAAGAACTAAGTAGTATCAATTGTTTGTGGAGCACGAGCGTTAGGCCCACAAAAATAGGGAGAGCATCTTGACCGCAAAAATTCTCATGGTTCTTAGTGCGAGCATTGTCTTTACGCTCGGAGTCGTCCACCTCGTCTATACGTTCTGGGGGGCAATGCTCACACCGCGTGACCCCGCACTGCAAATCAGCATGAGCCAGATTGCGCCGGTCATTACGAAAGAAACGACAATGTGGCGGTGTTGGGTAGGCTTCAATGCCAGCCACAGCATGGGACTTATTCTGTTCGGCTTGGTCTTCGGTTTTCTCGCATGGGCGCACGGCCAACTCCTGTTTCAGTCACCGTTTCTGCTCCTTGTCGGGCTGGCAATGCTGAGTGGATTTGCGGCGCTCTCCAAGGTCTATTTTTT
>DATHFT010000016.1:0-9178 GCA_035317965.1 Saccharimonadales bacterium (SeqCode)
AAGCCGGGCTTTGCGGGGAATGAGTTGAAGCAAATCTGCTGGCAGCACCACGGTCCGGTAGCGGAGAGCGTTTTCCACATCACTCGCGGTTTTGAGAGCCGAGGGTACCACCGCGAGTTCTTCGACAAGGCCAGCGACGAGCAACAGGCGGGCTAACTCGCACCGCACTGCCGGACTTGCGTTCGAGAGGAGTGAGGCGATCAGGCTATCGAACAGGTTTCGTTTCACTTGCAGCCATGCGACTGAACGAACGAGTATCGCGAGGCGTTTGACAGCCAACTGCTCGAGCGCTTTTGTCACTTCATCAGGAGGCGCTAGGTTATCGTGCTCGACTAGCCATTCATCGAATTCGCGCAGGGGCACGCCGAGCGGCACGCCGCCTCCTACGAAGCTACGGCTTCGCATAAACGCGTTTGCGATTTGCGAGACACGTTTTGGGTCTGCCAAAAGCCGCTCGAAAAACGGCAACTTGCTCGGTTGGCCCTTCTTCTTCGTGGTCCGCGACCGGGGCGTGGCCACCACGCCGCCATCGGGAGGAGGCTGCACCTGATCGGGGACTAATATATTTCGGTTGATTTGGCGTTGAGGTGCTCTGGACAGTCGGAGCCGCAGGATGTCGCTCACAGGTCCTCCGTACTCAACTAGATTTGTAGCAGAATATACTCACCAAAGCGGCGGTATTCAAGGAACATTTGGCGCCCGGATGCTGGCAGTGGCTGCGCGACGGTCCGTCTCTATCAATCGATCAGTTCCCCCCAGGTTATAGGGCGCTATTGGCATGGTGCGCGGACACCACGTTTCGTTTCACGCCTACTGGAGGCTGCGGCCAAGGCACAGTAGTCAGACGGAAACTTCGGACCACTCAACACGAACTGCCAAAATCCGCGAACTCAAAAGAAAAGGCACCGACAGACCTTCATCGGCGCCCTTCCTGCGGGACTAAAGTGGTCAACTAGAAGTAAAACTTCAGCCCCAGCTGAATGAGCCGCGGATCATTCGCGGCGGTCACTTTACCAAATGTTGCCAGCGTGATGTTCGTGCCAATCGTCGAGAAGTTTGTATGGTTGAACAGATTGAACGTCTCGGCGCGGAACTGCAGGTGCATCGATTCGCGCGGCAACTTGATGTTCTTGAACAGAGACACATCCCAACGCTGGAAGTTCGGGCCGGTTACGACGCCGCGTCCAGCATTTCCCGGACGATCCGCCGTAGCAGGCGTTGGAACAAACGCCGCGGTGTTGAAAAACTCCGCCACTGTGCCCGGTCCTGAGTTGGGATCGCCCACGAGGTCCGGACGCGCACTGGAAGCGCTCGCGCCCAGCAGGCCAAGTCCCCCTGGATCGGTATTCGAAGTGGTCACCGTCAACGGCGTTCCCGTATAGTAGTAAAACAAGCCGGAAACTTCCCATCCGCCCAGGATATGCCCGGTGACTCCACTCTGTTCGCGCATCCACGGAAATTCGTACACGTAGCTCGCCGTAACGTTGTGCCGGCGATCCAGCGAGGATGGCCCATACTCCGCAGCGATGTCGTACGTATTCTGCGGAGCGTTGGAGCGGTCGCTCGGGTTGTTGGTCAAGTTGTGCGACCAGGTGTAGTTAAACACAAAGGTCGAGTTGGCTCCCCAGCGCTTTTGGAACTGGGCCTGCAAAGAATGGTAGTTGGAATTGAACTGATTCATGATTCCGCTGATCGAGCCGTACCCGAGGAAAGGTCGGAACTGGTTCAGCGGCAGCTCACCGCCGGTGCTGGTGAACTTGGTGGGGTCAAGGCCGTTGTCGACGCCCACTCCGGGCTGCACCTGATTGATGTCCACGACGCCGAGAAGGTGATGCGCGTTATTCCCGTAATAGCCCACGTCAATCATCATGTCTTTGGTGATCTGGCGCTGCACGTCCAAACTCCACTGCTGCGTGTACGGCGTGTGCCAGGGAGCGGAGATGAAGGCGGCGCTTCCCGAGCCGCCATAGGCGGGCGGATTCGCGGAGATGTTGAGATTGCCGCCCGAAGGATTGTCAAACGGTGCGCTGGCAATGGACACTGAAGTGGTGAACGGCGGATCGTTAAAAACATTCTGCTCGAAAATTCCCGCCAAAGCCGCGTCGTAGAAAATACCGTACCCGGCCCGGACAGAAGTCTTGCCGTTTCCAAACGGATCCCAGGCAATGCCGATGCGCGGCGCAAAATTGCGATTGTCGTTGTTGCTGACGTGCGAGCCGTAGGGCGAATTCTGCCCCGCAACAATAAACCCGTTCAGGGGGTCAAAGTTCGGGTTGGGAGTTCCGCCACCCGGGCACGCCGTAACGAGGCACAGTTGGCCGCTAGGGCTAATGGTCGGGGCTTTGGAATCATCCCAGAGCGAAGGCACAAAATTGTTCAGCTGCCCATTTCCGGAATAGGGTTGGTCGAACCAAGAGTAGCGAAGCCCTGCGGTAATCGTCACCCGCGGGGAGATACGGAACTCATCCTGCGCGAATGTCTCGAACTGGTGTTCGCGGATGTCCGCAATCGCATCCTGCGAGGATTGCGTGAACGTGGCGAAGTTGCCCAGCAGGAAGTTTGCCCAGGCTTGCTCGGTCCCGCAAATAGCCGCGGTCGTCACGCAGTTCGCTCCGGTGGGAGCGCCGGTCGTCGGAAACGAGAAAGTTCCTACATTGTTTCCGCCCGCGTTCTCTTTCTTCTGGTAGTGGTGGTAGCTCACGCCGAACTTCAGGGTGTGCCGGCCATGGATCCATGTGAGATTGTCAAACACGTTGTGATCGCGGTTGAAGTCCCGATAGGAGCCGAATCCTGTAATCGTGGACATCCCGCTGACCAACAGCGCGGGGATGCGGTCCAGGGTCGACTCAAAAGGCAAAGTCGTGGCACTCACCACGTCCGGCGATTGCGATTTCAGAATGAGCCCTGTCGGATCGCTGGTGATCGCGCTGTAGTTGAAGCCGTATCCCCCATCGTTCAGCAGATTGGAATTGATCGTGAAGGTATAGTGCCCCACGGCTTGCCAGCCCGGCGAGTTCGTGTTGGTGATCGAAACGCCCGGCAGAACCGCGCCGGTGAACAACCCGCCCGGCTCCAGCGTGGGGATCGAATCGTGTTCATAGCGGCCGAAGACCGAGAACTTGGAGTTGAATACGTGATCGCCCCGCACCACTTCCTGGCGGCCGTTGAAGATATTCCGTTGCGCCGTCACCAGCGAAAAGATACTGGCTGTGCTGTTCGGCGCGGCGAACTGGGAAAAGAGATCGTTCACGTACGCTTGCGCTACCGGGTTGGGGGTAGTGATGGTGTTGGCGTTCGCCGTACAAGTCCCAGCATTGAAAGCCACGCAGACATTGTTCTGAAAGTTGCCGGAAAGCATCGCCTGGGTGGGCTCCGTCGCGCTGAACGTCGCGTAGGTAATTACCCGGCGAAACTCTTGCGAGAAAAAGAAGAACGTCTTGTTTTTGATGACCGGCCCGCCGATCGTATAGCCAAAATCGTTGTAACGGAGCGGCGGGCGCTTGATATTCGACGAGTTGTTGAAGAAATTGTTCGCGGCCAGCTTGTCATTGCGCAGGAACTCGTAGGCGTTGCCATGGAACTTGTTCGTGCCGGACTTGGTGATGACGTTGATGATTCCGCCGCCCGCGCGGCCGAATTCGGCGTCATATTGTGTGCGCAGAACTTTGAATTCGCTGATCGAGTCCACGCTGGGGAAGTTGCTCAACGTAAGATTCGAACCGCGGTCGACGTTGTCGACTCCGTCGATCGTCCAGGAGTTGGCGCTGTTGCGCTGTCCGTTGATCGAGAAACTCACAGTGGCAGCCAGTCCGGAAGGCAGCGAGTTGCCGATATAAAGCTGGTTCAGGTTGCCCATCGAAACGCCGGGCATCAGGCTCACCAGTTGCTCGTAGTTGCGTGTGCCGAGCGAGAGTTCGCGCACTTGTGTGCCGGTAATCAGACCTGTCGGCGTCACGCTCTGCGTGTCCACTTGCATCGCATCCGACTGCACGTTCACTGTTTCGGTCACCGCTCCGATTTCCAGCGTGAAGTTCACCGCCAGCTTTTCCGCCACGTCCAGAGTTACCCCGCTCTGCATGGTCTTCTTGAATCCGTTCATCTCCACAGTCACGTGGTAGTTGCCGATCGGAACCAGCGGAGCCACGTACTGGCCGCGCTCGTCCGTCGTAACTTCGCGAACCACGATGCCCTGATCGGCATTCGTCACCGTCACCTTGGCTCCGGCGACAATTCCTCCTTTCGAATCCACCACCGTACCTGCAATCGTCCCCGTCGTGTTCTGCGCGGCAACCATCCCGCACAATCCCAAACACACCGCAAGACTCAACAACGTAAGCAATCGTCCCATCTTCACACCCCCCTTAACCTAAACTCCCAATTTCAGGTTGCCTCGTCAGACGGTTGACAAGCTTGCAGCGATCACCCCGGTAAACCGAACGAACAAACTCGATCGGCCGTCCGTCATGCAAGCACGCCGTGCGCGTAAAGCGGAACACCGGCGACTTGGCGCGCACTCGCAGCAATTCAGCTTCAGCGGCGGTAGCCACCGAAGCTTCCGCGACTTCATCGGCCATGTATACCTGCAGGCCGTAATGTTCGTGCAGCGCACGATACAACGACCCGCTGGGATCGAGTTTTTCCAGCAAGTTAGGACACAGCCGCGCTGGCAGGTGGGTGGCTTCCACACAAAGCGGCGCGAGGTCGGCGATGCGCACGCGTCGCAGAAAAAACGCTTCTTCTGTGGGGCCGAGGTGCAGCGCTTCCGCCACCTCGCTATCCGGGTGAAGGCACTTGAACGCCAGCACCTTGGACCGTGGCCGCGAGCCGCGATCTTTCATCTCTTCGCTGAAGGAAAGAAGGTGGCGGAAGTTCTTCTCCAGCTTCATTCGTGAAACGAACGTGCCTTTGCCGGATTGGCTGTAAGCCAGACCCCGGCTGCAAAGGGACTTCAGCGCCTGCCGCGCCGTCATCCGGCTCACGCCCAGACGCACCGATATTTCCTGTTCGGATGGAATCAAGTCGCCCGGCTTTAATTCGCCGGTGCGGATCTGCACAATCAGCCGCTGCAGTATTTGGTAGTACAGCGGCACCACGCTCTGCCTGTCGAGAACGACCGTTTCCAAATTGCCACACCTGTATAGACGACTGGACATATAATCCTCCATTCCACCCGCTGTCAAGCTAAAATATAGACGAAACAAGCAAGGTTCTGGTTGGCAGCAGGAGTGATCCAGCACAGTTCCGCGCCTAAACTCAAAAAGGGCGCGCATGCAAACCTTGAGGAAGATTTTGGAATGTGAAGTTGTATCCAGAACGCTGCATGTCGGTAAAGATTTATTCTTGCCTCCATGCAAATGGGAGGAATCTATAGGTATGGATAGTAGCGGTCTTCGATTCTGGCGAGTCCTCGGACGAGTTTACGCATTTCCGATCACAATGTTTACATTGGCCATAGTCCCAGTTCTGAATTACAGTTATTCGGGGCACGGTGGAATCAGTTGGTTGTTCGCTCCTTTAGCCTTTCCATCAGTGATTTTAGTGGCAATTTCTAAGCTTGCGAGAGGTTCAAACGAGAACCGAACCTGGTATAAGAAATTTTTCTTGATCAGTATCCCTTCTTATATCTTATTCGCCTACCCTCTTTCATGGGCTGCAACGGCGTCCATCCAAAGCGCTTTTGGGCTAGAAGTCCAGCCTTTAAGTTTTTATCTAATAATGATTTCCCCATTCCCTTGGTACTATTTTACTTAACGATGTTCAGCGGGGAAGTATTTTGTCTCAGCTAGGAACATTCGCGAGAATGGGATCTGATCGGACGCTCGTCGCGCTTGCCAAGTGAATCAAAGAACTCCGCCTCGACAAGGGCATAAGCCAGGAGGAATTAGCTCATCGCTCTGGGCTCAGCCGCACAGGCATGGGATTTCTTGAGACGGGGAAGCGCTGGCCGCGTCTCGACACGCTGACGAAGGTAGCCGACGGACTGAATATCAGCGTCGATGAATTGTTGAAAGGCCTACACAAGCCCAGCAAACGACGTTAAGGGACTGTTGGTTCTTTGACTATTGGTCGAATAGAGACGACTGCTTTGCGATTTGCTGGCGCGTCATCATGAGGAAACTGATGTTTAGCAGAGCGGTCGTAGCGGGCGTCCTTTCTGTCTCCAGCGGACTCTTCATCAACGCTGCAAGCGCGGGGCCCAGGCAAGTATCATCCATTCTCGAGCCGGCATCTGGTGCGCTACTGGGGCATTATTATGGAGCCGGCAGCATCGCCGAGACCACAGCGAAACTCGGGCGGACACCTGTCGTTCACCTCACATATTACGCATGGCAAGACGACTGGACCGGCGCTGTCACAAAGGCCGACTTGGCTGCTGGACGCATCCCTCTCGTCAATTGGGAACCCCACAAGGTCGATTTCACCAAGATCGTTGACGGGAGCCTCGATGCCACGATTGTTGCGCGTGCACGCGGTTCCAAAGCACTCGGCAAGAAGTTCTTCCTCGACTTTGCCGCCGAAATGAATGGGGACGAAGCGTGGGGCGGCAATAACGCCCCCTTGTACGTTGCCGCCTATCGACACATTCACGACCTATTCGTTGCCACGGGCGCAACCAACGTGGTCTGGGCGTGGTGTCCAAACGTCACAGATATTCACGGAGGGAACAAAAATACAATGGAGTACTACCCAGGCGATGCCTATGTCGATTGGACCGGGGTCGATGGGTACAACTGGGGTACGAGCAACGGCGGATGGCAGACCTTCCAGCAGGTTTTCAAGGACATCTACCCACTTCTTGCAGCGAAGAATAAGCCGATCATCATTGGAGAGATGTCATCCGCTCCATCTGGCGGAGACAAGGCCAAGTGGATCGACGACATCATTCCCACCCTGCGTGCCAGCTTTCCGCTCATCAAGTGCCTCGTCTGGTTCGACATCAACAAGGAAGCCGATTGGCGCATCAGCTCGTCTCACGAATCGGAAGCGTCGTTCGTCCGCATGGCGAACGATCCCTATTTCAATCCGTAGCAGTACAGTACGCGATGACGAATTTCGTAAGCAGTATGTAGTGCTGCACACTATCGATAAAAAATCGTAGCTATAAGTTAGTTGGCAAACCGGAACGAATCGTCTAACACCTTATCTCACAAGTGCCTGGGATGTGGCGATTGTGGAGTGTTCTATCGACTCTTGATGCTCCGATGCGGCCATTCCGTCGGACCACCTAGCAACTTCGACTGCGAACACAAGAATCGGCGGCAGTCCTTTCTCGCGGGACGGTTCCTTCGACGATCTCGTTGGCTTACGGGAATCTTGGGTGCGCCGGGGAAATCATTCCGAGCGAAGCGCTTGTATGACGTCCACGCGGGCGGCGCGTGCCGCCGGGAGCATCGAAGCGACTACCGCGGCGCCTAACAGCACAAACGCAGAAACGATCACCGGCAATGCGCCCGGCATTTTTAAGCCGCCGAAGTAACTGCCTGCCACGCGCGCAACGACGAATCCGAACGCCGCGCCCGCCAGAATGCCAACAGCAGCCATCACGACGCCCTCCCCGACGACACCTCTGAGGAGATTTTCCGGCGGTGATCCAAGCGCCAAGCGGATGCCAAATTCGCGGGTCCGCGCGCTGACAGAAAACGCCAGTACGCCCGCGACGCCAACCACAGCAATCAGCAACGCCACCCCGGCGAACACGCCAAAGACCAGGGAGTTCAAGCGGTCTGGCGCAAGCACTTTTGCGCGGATGTCTTCGAGAGTGGCGGCGTTCTCAACGGGTACATCGGCGGACATCTCCCGGATAATTTTCGTTACCGGGGTCACCAGCGAATAGGGATTCGCGGTGGTGTGGATAAAGAGGTGGCCGCCAAACAAGGGCGAGTCTGCAAAGGTTTCATAAATGGTGGAGGTGGGCGCAGGAACGATATGTTCGTCGTCCACATCGGCGGCGACCCCAATGATGCGGTGCGGCGCCGTAAATCGCGCCTTTTCGCTGTCCGTGCCGGAAAGGTACTCGAGTACGGGATCGGTCCAATACACATGCCGATTGATCGGATCCTGACCGGGAAACATGCGCTGCGCCAGAGTCGCGCTGACGATCACGACCGGCTCCTGATTCTGGTCATCGCGCGCGTCGAAATCGCGCCCGGCAATAATGGGAACGCGCAGCGCAGTGAAAAAGCCGGGAGAGATGATACGCCACAGCGCTCGAGGATCGTCTTTTCCGTGAACGTGACCATCACCAGAGAATTGCAAGCCTACGCCGAAGCCGCCGTCGGCATCACGCCAGGGAGCGATCATGGCGAAAGCCGTCCTGGTGACACCGGGTAGCGCATCCACGCGACGCAACGTTTCCTTGTAAAAGTCGACGACTTGCTGAGGCGTTTTCCCGTTGTACAGCGCGGGAACGTCAACGACCAGGACTTGGCGGGTATCAACTCCGGACTGGGTCCTTTGCAACGCGATCAGCGTAGTGATCAGCATGCTTGCGCCGGCCAGCAGCACGAAAGACGCTGCGATTTGCGTGACGGCAAAGGCCCGCTGGCGGCGGCCGGTGCTGCTGGTGATGCGGACGCTGCCGCTCGCGAGGTTCAGGCCATTCGACGCGTTCGCCGACGGCAGCCGCGGCACAAATGCCAAGATCACCGCCGCGACGATTGCCAGCGCCACTCCCACCCACAGCAGGCTGAAATCAACCGTCAAGTCCAGCGCGCGAACGGAGAAGCGCGAAGCATATCGGGCCAGGATGGTGACCAATGGCTGCGCGATGATTACGCCAATGGCCGCGCCCGCGCCACAGAGCAGCAGGCTTTCGGCCAGCAACATGCGCCGTAGTGCCCAGGTGCTTGCGCCCAGCGCGGCGCGGATCGAGAGTTCACCCTCGCGGCGAACCGTGCGCGCGAGAATCAGGTTGGCCACGTTTGAGCAGGCGATAATGAAGACCAGGCCCGAGGCAGCGAGAAGGACCAGAAGCACGGTGCGCGCGCCGGAAGTGATCTGTTCGCGAAGCATCCTCGCGTCGATGCGGTAGCCTCCGCTATCGGGATACGCATCGGGGTGGTCCTTGGCCATGGAGGTGTAGACCGTGCGCAACTCATTGCGGGCCTGATCGAGAGTAGCGCCGGGAGCAAGCTTGCCGAAAAGTTCGGTCATGCGATGGATGCGGCCGGTGACCATG
>DATHFT010000017.1:0-40134 GCA_035317965.1 Saccharimonadales bacterium (SeqCode)
ACCTTGGGAGGCTTGCCGGGATCGGGCTTCCCCGGGAGAGTTATCAGGTCCGCATCCGTGCAGACGATTTCATCGATGATTACCGGAAGGATAGCCTGCCGGGGTTTTTTGTCCTGGTCATTCTTCTTCTTTTTATTTTCGCGCGGCGGAATGGTGATCACCATCTTGTCCAGCTTCACGCGGTCCACGTGGGACTTTGGGCGAAGCAAGCCGGTTAAACCGACGTTAAACGTAAAATTGTCGATATGAATGAGCGGCGGCAAATCCGTGCGGACTCTTTGCGGAATGGAAAGTCCGTGACCGACGACCGTGGCTTGCGGAAAGAGTTGCACGTGAACGCTGTCCAGAGTCACGTTGCCTTGAAAACGCTCACTGAGTGTTTTGACGATCCAGGCGCGCAGCATTTCGTCGGCGTGACGGGCGCGGTAGGCGAGGTAGCCCGCGCCGGCCAGAATGATCGCCAAAACCGCCGCTAAAACAATGAGCCATGTTCTGGCGCGTCCAGATGATGAGGGCATGAGTCTCCGTTCAGCGAAGCGGGTTGTTCCTAATGTTTCGGAAACAACTCCGCGTGCGCGGGCTTCGCAGCGGAGGGAGAAGCAACGACATTTACTTTTGCGTCGACATCCAGCGTGACCGGCGGCAGACAAATCTCAGTGCTGCACGCTTGATAACGCAATTTGAACGGGATGTGGTGCTCGCCTGCACCAGCTGTTGGGAGAACAGTCAGCGGCAGGCGAAGTATGGCGGTGTCCTGGTAAACATTGAGCGGTTTCTTGGTAAACGTAAAAGTGTGAAGTTCGCCTTTGGGATAGGCGACTTCGCCAGCTTGAAATCCGGCGGGGACACTGGTCTTCAAATCTGTGGCGATCAGGTATTCTTCGGATTTTTCACGGGCGTTGATGTGAAAGCCCGGGCGGATTTTAAGAACGAGGGCGACTTGAAGGGATTTTCCGCGGGCCACGGGATCAAACGAGGTGTAGGCGGCGGGTGCGACAACTTCGCGCGCATTCGGAACCTGCGGCGGTTCGTGGGGCCACAACACCACAAAGACAATTGCGCAGAACAATTTAAACCCATGGTGGATCACGCCCAGGTATCTCACAGAGCAACCTCGGCGCCGAGTTGTTGAGAGATTACCCGGCTCATAACCGCGTTCAAATCCTCCCCGGTTTTTTCCAGAACAAAAGCGCTGCGCGATTCGTTCCAGCCGAGTTTGAAACTGGTGGACAGGGCCGAGATCCAGATTTCGCGAACGGGGGTATTCGGAGAGATGACAAATTTGGTCTCTTCCGGCTCCTCAAAGAGGACTTCGAGCTTGCCGCTTTCGCCTTCAACGTCAAAACCATGCTGGTCACCCAAAGTGAGAAGACGCTTTTTGAGTTGCTCGAACGCAGAATCGGCTTTTCGTTGGAAGTCTTTTTCATCCAGCATGGAATTAGCGTACACGAAACCCGCTGAAAACGGGAATACGGGGTTTTACTGAAAAACAATGGCTATCTACCCCACCGCAAGGCGGGAACGCGGGAGTGCCTGAACGCCGGGAAGCGGACGAACGATTTCGTCGAGGCGGTTCATTGCAAGCTGCGTGCAGTCCTTGACGGTCGATTTCTGGCTCAGATCCAACTTCAATCCGACGGGCGCGACTGGTTGCGGCGAAGCTCGTAAATCAGGTAGGCCACCACGGCGATGTTGATGAGCAGGACCACGATTTTGGCGGTGGTGACGTGGTGGCGGAGTTCGTAGATTTCCAGGGGAATGAACGAAGTGGTCATGATGATGGTGAAATATTCGGCCCAGCGTTTGCGAAGGGCGAGGCCGATGCCTTCGGTCAGGAGCAGGCCGGAGTAGAGAAAGGTGCCGATGCTGAGTTCTTTGAGTGTGTGATCGTCGACGACGGAAAGTCTTTCCAGAAGTTTATGGATAAAGACGCGTTCAGGATCGACGCGAAAGAAGTTGATCCAGCTGGCAACTTCTGCGGCGACGTCCTTGTGCAGGAGCCGGAAGGCACCGATGCCTACGGCCAGCAACGCGAGGCCTTTTATAAGCTTGAAAGCGGCGATTAAAAGCAGCCCTTTGGATTTGCTTGGGTTGTGCGTCACCAGGTTAGAGTTTACACCACGCTGAGCGAGCCGCGAGGCGGCGCGCACCAGCTTGCTGCGAGCTTATACCTGGCCGATCGGAGTGTCATTTAGGTGGCGCAGGTACTCGAGTACTATGGCGGCCCGCGGGGCGGGTTGCAAAAATGGGGAGGTCTGAACCGTCAAGCGAACGGCTTTCCGCAGCCTGAAGCTTTTCCGGGGCGTGCTCTCCCGAACCCGGTGAATAAGGGACAAGTTAAGTGGCCTCCGCAGTTGACAATCGCTCACCGACCGGCTCGCCTGCAGCGAGTGGCGCGGCATCTCCCAAACACATTCCTGTAGCGCGTGAAGTGCAGGTGATCGCAACCGGCGCGCGTCCGGGCGATGGTTCGCAGAAACGCGAGCTTTTTACCGAGGCTACGGGCACGGTACTGATTTCTGAAATTGGAGGGGTGATTCGGTTGTCGGCAGCGGTCGCGACCGGACAGCTCCTGTACCTCACCAACCAGCAGTCCCAGCGTGAAGTGGTAGCGCAAGTGATTCGCAAACGAAGTTTCCGGCCAACGAGCTGCTACGTGGAACTGGAATTTACCGAACCGGCTCCGGGATTTTGGGGTCCGCCCGAAATTTTGACGGAAGCGGCCGAACCGGTTGCGCCCGGTGTGCGGACCGCAGCCGCGGAGATGGTGCAGTCGGCCGAACCCACGGGCGAGGAGCAGGATTCGCTGAAGATTGTTCCCAACGCCCAGGACGTGGAACGATTGAAGAATGAAGTGGAAACGCTGCGCCACCAGGGGAAGCCTTTGCCGCCGGTCGAACCGGGCGACGGAAACCGGACGCGAGCAAACCGGGCCGCCGAGGAGAAATTATTCAGCGCGAAGGCCGAGCCGAGTTCGACTCCGGCGTTGCCAAAATTGCAGCTGCCCACCCAAGTGCCCACACCGGCAACCGAGGAAGCCTTCTCAGAAGAAGACTTGCTGCCGAAGCCGTCGCTCGATTTTAGCCAGATGCCGGTTGCATTGAATAACTCGGCCGGTTCGAGCATCGGCATGCGCAGTTTGCGGATCCTGAAGATGGTCGCCGTGGTTTTGATCCTGGCCACGGGCGTGGCCTGGTTCATGAATATGATTCCAGGCGTGCCGACGCCCAACAGTTTAATTGCGCGGACAAAGCCGGCCGTCCCCGTGCGTGCTGCAAGCGTGGCTGGGCCTTCTGCCGGAGCGATCCAGAAAAAGACCGACGGTGCCGCCAGCGCAGACGCCGCCCGGGAGCAGGCTAGCCCCCCGGGGCCGCCGAGTGAGGATTTGGCAACAAATTCGCACGCCATGACCACGGCTGCCGAAACCGAATCCGCAGAGCCCGCGGCGACGGGAAATAATTCACCGCGGTCTGCAAAGAAAAATACCGCAGTGCCCGGCAGCGCGGCAGAAGGAGCCGAGCAACGGACCGCAGTCGCGGCCCATCCGGCTGCGAATTTTGCGGATGTGGCTCCCAAGATGCCGCCGCTGCATGGACCTCTTACGCCACCGAAATTGCTGCAGAAAGTGCGGCCCGTCGCGCCGCCAGAAGCGATTCGCGGCTATGTAACGGGGAATGTTGATCTGGAAGTGCTGGTGGATGAGACCGGGCAGGTGAAATCGGCAAAAGTGACGTCGGGAGCGGATGTGCTCCGCGCGGCGGCGGTGAATACGGTGAAACAGTATAAGTATCAGCCGGCCATGCAGGACGGGCGGCCGGTGGCGTCGCATACCAGTGTGACCGTACAGTTTTGGTACGAGCCGTAGGGCTTTGCGTTTCCCTTTCCTGAACTGATTTCCAAGACAAACTAAAGATTGGACTCGATGGCTTTGGCGATCTCGTCGTAGGAGATCAGCCCGGTGATGCGTTTAATCTGTCGACCGTCGCGAGAAATGAGCACGCTTGTGGGATAGCCGAGCAGGCCGCCGAATTTGTCGGCAGCGGCGTCATTGCTGATGAGGATGGGATAGTTCATCGCCAGATTGTGACCGTTGACCTGGTAGCGTTCCTTGGCGACAAAGGGAGCGACTACGGATTTTCCTTCTTCATCCATTGCGAAACCGAGGATTGTAAAACCCTTATCACCGTATTTTTGCTGCATTTCGATCAGCCACGGGATTTCCACTTTGCAGGGTTCGCACCACGTAGCCCAAAAATTTACCAGGACCACTTTGCCTTTGTAGTCGCTGAGAGAGACGTCGCGATCGTCGAGATTTTTCAGCGTGACCTGGGGGGCCGGTTTGCCCATGGATTTTTCGCCGGAGACGAGATCACTCGGATCACTGGCGGACAGTTTCGGTACCCGCGTGGCGCGGTCGGCGAGAACTGTTGCTGCAATGAGAACCCCTACGGTGGCGATGATGAGCCCGGTTTTCCGGCCTTGCGAGGAGGTGAGGGCATTCCAATTTTTCGAGAGAACATAGAAGACCAGGGCAGCCGCCGCAAGTCCGAAGACCAGCCAGAAAAGCTTGCTGCCCATTCCACTGGTCAGCGCGTGTTCCAGCCAAAGCGTAGCGGATTGCAGGAAGCTCAGTTTGCCGGTGAGCCAAGTAAGTTTGTTGACAAAGACGAGGGCGCCGACGAAAAGCAAAAGCGCGCCGCTGAAAACTTCCACAGCGTGGAGATATTTGCGGAAGTTTTTGTAAAAGGTCATGAACTGGCTGATGCCCAGGGCCGTGAGAAGAAATGGAATGGCCAGGCCCGCGGAATAAACGGCTAGAAGAAAAATGCCGCGGCCCACGGTGGCGCTGGCGGCGGCGAATCCGAGGACCGTCGTGAGGATCGGGCCGATGCACGGCGTCCACCCGAAAGCGAACGCCACGCCGAGCAGGAAACCACTCCAAATACCGGGCTGGGTGGCCGAGCTGTGCACGCGGACGTCGCGATTGAGCCAGCGTGTAAGAGAAGGGCCGAAGAATCCGACAACCGAGAGCGAGAAAAATTGGATGGCACCGAAGTCGGCGAACAGCGGAGCGTGGCGCGCGAGCGAGACGACGGCCAGCACGACAAGAACTGCGCCAATCGCGACGCCTGCGCGCAGGCTGAGTTTTGCGAGTACGCCGAGCAGGTGCAGGCCGAACAAGAGGATGAGTGCGCCCGCAATGGGAGTGTGTGAGTGGCGGTTGGCGTTGAGAAATCCGCCAACGGCGCTGGCCGCGGCTCCGAAAGAGATGAAGACGAGCGAAAGGCCGGTGACGAAGGCCAGGGCGGAGGAGAAAAGTCCACCACGGGGAACCTGACCCTGGCGGAGTTGCTCCATGCCGACGCCGGAAAGCATGGAGATGTAACCCGGTACCAGCGGCAAAACGCAGGGGGAAAGAAACGAGACCAGTCCGGCGAGAAACGCTGCGGCCAGTGTGACTTCCGTGTTCATTCGAATGGCTTCCTTAGCTGGGTTTTGTGCGCGCCCGAAACACCGGAAATCCAGCGCTCGAAACAACAGCAAATTGAGTAACTATTCTCCCATAAAACGCCGGATTGCTCTCTCGTCCTGCATAAGAAATGACAAATGGCCGCCGGACTCCGGCCCGCCGGGGACCGGCGTCTGCGGCACCGAAAGGCGCCACGTGCATGGCGCGGGTGGCACTGGGGCCTTGGCCCCAGTGCGTAAGTGACGGATTTTATTGGAGATGGACAGGCGGCAGTTGGCGAAGCGCTTGCTTTCTGTTCACCGTAGCGGCCGAACGGGCGGCAAGGACACGATGAGCTGGACGCCGAACAAAGTAACGGTGTTGAGGATTGCCGTGGGATTTGCCGCGGTCGGTTTGTTTGGGCGAGGGGCCCGGGCCAACCTGGCGGCGGTGGCCATGACCGTGGCTGCGATTGCGCTCGATGCGCTCGACGGACACCTGGCGCGGAGGAAAAATCTGGCGACGCCGGAAGGCGCGCAGCTGGACATTCTCGGCGATCGCATGATCGAGAACGTGTACTTCACTTATTTTGCGGTGGTGGGAATGGTGTCGTTGTGGCTGCCGATCTTCTTTTTTGCACGCGGAGCGGCGACGGATTTTCTGCGCGGGCTGGCCATCAAGGCGGGGCATTCAGGATGGGGACCGTCAAACGCCATGCTGCAAAACTCGTGGGCACAGACGCTGGTCGCCTCGCGATGGAGCCGGGGATTGTACGCTGCCATGAAATGTTTATGTTTTTGTTATCTGGGGCTGGAGCTGGCGTTAACCCGCGGACCGGTCGCGCTTGTCGGCGAGATCACGGCCGATGTGCACGCGCTAATCCGCATGGGCGCGCACATCTTGACCTGGGTCACGGCGGCCTTCTGTTTGTTGCGGGGGATTCCAGTCCTCCTGAGCGGGTGGAAATATTTCACACGAAGTGTGACCCGGACGCAGAAAAGGGCCACCCAGGAGGCCGTGTGAGCAAGAGCCCGGCGCGTGGCGTGAAGGTTGCGGCATTTTTTGATTTGGATGGAACTCTCTTGCCAGAGCCTTCACTCGAGCGGCGCTTTCACCGGGTCTTGCGCTACCGGCGCGAAATTGGATTCTGGAACTACGTCCGGTGGTTCTCGGAAGCGCTGCGGCTGCTGCCCCGGGGCGTGGTCCGGAGTTTCGAGGAAAACAAAATGTATTTGCGCGGCGTGGCCTGCGCGCGCGGCTGCGAACGGGGCCGGCTGCCCCGGCCGGAGTTTTTCGAGCAGGGCGTTCAGCATGTGGCGTGGCACGTGAGGAGTGGGCACGAAGTTGTACTGGTGAGTGGAACGCTGGATTTTCTTGCAGCGCATGCAGCGGAGCGATTGCAGGCGAGGCTGGCAAAACTGGGAATCAGTGTTGTTGTGCATGTGCGCGCGACGCAACTGCGAGCGAAAGATTGTTTCTGGACAGGAAGCGTGGCGGGTCCTGCCGTATTTGGAAGAGAAAAGGGCCGGGTGGTGGAGCGACTGGCGGCGGAAATGGAGTTGGACCTGGAGAATTGCTTTGCCTACGGGAATAGTGCGCACGACCGCTGGATGCTGGGAGCGGTGGGAAATGCGGTGGCCGTCAATCCGTCGATGGAATTGCAGAACATCGCAGAACTGCTGGGGTGGCGGGTTGTGCGCTGGGACGGAGCCGCCCGCCGCCCCCCGGCAGGATCCGGCCGGAAGGAATCTCGAACGGCGATGGCCGCACCCTCCTGTCGGGACTGGAAGCGTCGAACGGGAAACGCGGACTTGGAGAACGCGGGATGAATAGGGACCTGGGGCGACAGGAAGAAACTGCGCAAGCGATCGCGATGCCCGTCGAGGGATCGCTGGCCCGCGGCAGCGCGTTGGCGCTGGGCGTCGAGGCTGGCAGAGACAGAATCGTGGATTGCGTTGTGCGCGAGATGACGGCGGCGTGGACGGCTTGCGGGGCGTTTGAATGGGTCGCGCTGAGTTATCTGGGAATTTCCAGCTTGTTGATGGTGTCGTTCTCGCAGAATCTAGCGCACCCATGGCGATTGCTCGCCCTGCAGTTTTTTGTGGCTGCTGCGGTTTTCGCGTTGTGCCGCGTGGATGCGCGCGCGGCAGAACCTGCGGCACAGAATGGACCGGAGAGCCTTGCGGGAAGATTCTGGCATTTTTGGCGGCACTGGTATCCGCACTTGTTTTTCTTGTTTTGTTTTGAGGAGTTGGGGAAGCTAGTGCATCTGGTTTCACCGGGATGGCAGGACGCGAAACTGATTGCGGCGGACTATTGGCTGACGGGCGTTCATCCAACGATTTGGATGGAACAGTTTGCGACGCCGGTGCGGAATGACTTCATGCAGTTCGCCTACCTGACGTATTTCAGCTATTTGTTGGTGGTTGGCGGAATTCTGTACTACCGGCGGGACTGGCGGGGATATTGGTCGGTGATGACGTACTCGGCGGTGGCCTACGGAATTGGATATGTGATTGCGATTTTCTTTCCGATTGAGAGCCCGTGGTTTTCCATTGCCGGCTCGTGGCATGGCGAGCTGCAGGGTGGACCGTTTACCGCCACCATCAATTCTATCGAGCATTTTGGGCGGGTGCGCGGGGCAGCGTTTCCGTCCGAGCACGTGGCCGGATCGTTTGCGGCACTGTGGGGGGCGTGGAAGCACCGGCGCTGGCTGTTCTGGGTGCTGTTGCCGCTGGTGTTGTGCATGTGTGTTTCTACGATCTGGGGCAGGTATCACTACGTTGTTGATATTTTCGGAGGGATCACGACAGGAACGCTCGGCTATTTCATCGGCCGCCGGATCATGCGTAGCAGGGCTGCGGTCACTACAGCGTAGGACGGCGCTTCTCGGGGAACCGGGATTCCAGGGATTGCGCGATTTTAAGCAGCAGATGTTCTTTGTTTTTTGCGGCAATGAGTTGCATTCCCACCGGCAAACCCGCTCGCGTGAAACCACCAGGAACTGAAATGGCCGGGACACCTGCAAGATTTGCCGGGCGATTGAGGCGCAGGAGCATGGCACGCGCGGGATAGGTTTTGTCGCCAATTTGCGTGGTCTCTTCGTCCAGGTAGGGCGCGGTCAACGGTGTGGTGGGAGCAATCAGAGCATCGATTTCGGAATCGGCCATGGTTTGCTGCAATTGCTGGATAAATTCGTTGCGTTGTTCAAGAGCGCGCAAAAAAGTTGTTGCACGGACCTGGGTTCCCATTTCCAGCCGGACCCGAACGTCTTCTCCGTATTGGGCGGCCCGCGCGGGAAACCAACCTTGTTGCTGGTGGTAGTGCGTGGCTTCGGCCCAGGCGATTTGATTCCCGGCATCTTCGGTTTCATCGAGAAGCGGGATGGAGATTGCTTTCGCTTCCGCGCCGTCTCTGCGGAACATTTCCACGGCCCCGTCGAAGACCGAACGAACCTCGTCGGAAACGACGTCCAGGAAAAATTCGCGCGGAATTCCCAGACGGAATTTCGAAGACTTGCCGGTGCCTTGCCGGCGGGGCAGAAACGCTCCTTCGCCTTTCATTCCGACAAGGATCGGCTGCAAGAGCAAAGCGGCGTCCCGTACCGTGCGGGCCAGAGGCCCCACACTATCGAGGAGAACAGCAAGCGGAACGATCCCTTCAGCAGAGACGCGGCCCAGGGAAGCTTTTAGTCCCACGATGCCGCAAAGAGAAGCGGGAATACGGACGGAGCCGCCGGTATCGGTACCGATGCTGCCGTAGCATAGGCCGGCGGCCACAGCGGCGGCGCTGCCGCCGCTGGAACCTCCAGGAATTCGCGCGAGGTCCCAGGGGTTGCGGGTGGGGCCAAAGTGCGGATTGTTGGTGGTCACCCCGTAAGCGAATTCGTGCATGTTGGTCTTGCCGAGCAGCACGGCTCCGGCTTCGCGAAGTTTTGTTACCACCTGAGCATCGCGCAGCGGCACAAAATCGCGCAGGATCTTCGACCCTGCGGTCGTGCGAATGTCTTTCGTATAGATATTGTCCTTGAGCGAAATGGGAATGCCGCACAGAGGGCCGCGATCGCGGCCACCTCGCTTGCCGCGTGGAGCGAAAAGTTCGGCTTCGGTTTTCCTCGCCTGGGCCATCGCCAGTTCAGCGGTGACCGTCACGTAGGCGTTTATCTTGGGGTTGCATTGCCCGATGCGGTCGAGCATGAATTTTGTGAGTTCAACGGGGGAGAGTTTTCGTTGGCGATAGAGCGCGGCAATTTGTTCGATCGTGGCAAAGGCGAGGTCGGTTTGGGTGATCGTTTCCATGTTTGATGGCGTCCTATCATACGCGGGACGGACGAGCCCGGCCCCTACCGCACACGCTCGGCCCCCGGGATCTCAGAAGATTTTTTCATGGCGTCGCAGATTCCCGAAGTTTCCGATGTTGGCGATGATAAAGGCCACGCGGAACTGGTTTTCCGTGCGTACCTGACCGAGGGCGATGCGGCGATACTCGACGGCCAGGCCGCAACAGTTGCCGTTGTAGCTGATTTGGATCAGTTGGTTCTGCAAGGCGCTGTTGGTCAGATCGTAGCTGATGCCGGTGGTGAAATTGAATCCTTTGCGCGTTTCGCTGCCGTAGCCGACGAGCGCGCGAATTTGATTTGAGAGCGGCTGCAAGATCGGGTCCGCCTGCAAGCGGAAATGCGCGATGGTGGCGTAAAACTCGCGGTACGGTTTTATCTTCAGTAAAGTGCCGATGGTCGTGATTTTGTCCAGATTCGGGTCGTACTCCAAGATCTGCTCGGCATCGTATTTGCCGCCCGGAGTGACGGTGATGTCGCTGACAATGGGTGACCAGTGCGACGGCCCCAACGCAAAGGCAAACGGCGTTATGGAGTTCAACGCCTGAAACACGTTTCGTTCACCGGATACAATAGCGCCGCCGAACGTTGGATCGAAGTAATGTTTCTGCACCAGGCGCCAGGTGACCAGCTCCTGCGGCTGATCGTCGCCGGTCTTCATAAACAGGCGCTGCGTAACGCCGTACTCAACTTCATTGGTGTCGGTGAGAGTGGAATCCGCGTCGAAGCGAATAAAATCCTGAAAGTTATTTACGCCGGTGACGTAACGGTAGGTAAAAACCGGCTCGATGGTGTGTTTGTATTTTCGATTTTTCTTGGGCCGCCAGTAAAACCGTTCCAGGGTGGGCGGGCGAAGATCAACCGTGAATTCGCCGGTGTTTCGGGTAATGCCTTGCCCCCGGACCATCCCAGTCGAGTCCAGGGAGTCTCCGTAATAGGTGGTACGAAACATGGCCGAAGAGGTGACGCCGAGCCAGGGCCCAAAATGAATCGGCACCGTTACCCGCGGCGCAAATTCCCCGCGCGCCACAAAGTTGGCGGTCTCGACCGGGGAGTAGATCGGCGCCGCGTTGGTTTGCGTGAAACCGCTGTCGGTGCGATTGACGGCGCCGGCAAACGAGTCCATCGAGAAATAAATGGGTAAGTTGCGCCACGGGGCTTGCTCGACGGAACTGAAACGTACCTCGGGCGCGGTGCGAAACGATACGCTGACCGGCGGTGTGGTGCTGGTTGGCAGGCTCAGGAATGTCTTGTCATTGAGCGCGGCAAAATTCAGGCTGAAACCGTGAAAATTGTTGGTGAGAAAAATCGAGGTGCGGACTTCCGAGTTGATGGCATCGCCGAAAGAGTCCGCGAACGCGAGGCGGAAGGTAAGAGAGGAGAGTTGGTTGTAGTCGGTGACGAAGCGCCAGCCTTTTGGGAGAAGCGATTGAACTTCGAGTTGTTGCTCGTGGCCGCCCTGCTTTTCAAAGGTGCCGTCGGAGGCGGTGGTTCCGCGGTCAATTACGCCGAAATAGGTGTAGCGAATTGAAGTGTTTTCAAAAGGTTTGGCGCGAATTTCCCCGCGCTGCGAAAAACCGCGGCTGCTAAAGAGTTCGCTGCCGAGCGTGGTGTCAAACCAGGGCTTCGGCGCCCAGTAAAGAGCATCTCCGAAAACGAAGCCCTTACTGTTGCTATTGCCAATGGTGGGAATCAGAAAGCCGGACTCGCGTACTTTCGTTCCGGCAGGAGCAGTGGCGTAGGGCAGCCAGACCAGCGGAACGCGCAGCAGGCGAAAATTTGCGTTCACGAGCGCCACCTGCTGGTTGAGACGGATGCGCGCGTGCGGCGCAAAAAATTGCCAATTCGGGCGATTCGGCTCGCAAATGGTGATCCAGGCATGCCGCACGATATACACGTCGCCGGAGAAACGTTCCACTTCTTTCGCCTGAAAATAGAGAGGATTGTCCGAGAGAAGAATAGCGGGGTTGGCGCGGCGTTCGATTTTGATGGTTCCGCGAACGTTGTGGAATGTACCGCGACCCGTGCTGACGTTGAATCGGGCATCATCCGCTTCCAGATGCTGATTTTCGTAATCGAATTGCACATGGCCGGTGGCGGTAGAATCCTGCGTTTTTTCGTTGTATTCGACGTGATCCGCGCGCAAACGGATCCCGGCATAATGCAAGTCCACCTCACCATCGGCAAGGTAGAGATCGCCCTTGCGGCTTTGCGGGCCGCTCGAAGAAATATCGGCGTAACCACCCTTTTGCGCGAGGGGCGGAACTTGCTGGGCAACGGAAGCGGGGCCGGCCGCCGACAGAAAAAAGGCAAGCGCAGTCAGGAGCAACAGAAAGTGTGGCGCGGAGTGCCTCCGTGCATTTCTAAACTCTTTTACGCAAAACATGCAGTTATTCGGAACAATTAGGTAGCGTAGCATGCGACTGAATCGAAGTGTAGGCCGCCCGGTTACGCCCGAGAAGCGCCGTGTGAATCGCACTCCAGAAACATATGGATAAAGAAAGTGCCCGGAGAGCGGTATGATGCCGCGCCGTCATGCTCTGGGGTGGGAATGCGGAGGTTCTGCCCAGAAACTTGCGGAAACCCTTCTCGTTGCCTTGCGTCTAATGTTGGCAGTAAAGGGTGTGCTTTTGGCCGGAACGCAAACACTGGCCGTGCTGTGGACGCTAGTTCAGTCCGGTTGGGGACCGTCAAAGCAATTCGACTTGAAAGTGGTACGGAGGAAATGCGAATGAATGCGAAGCAGCCTAGTTGCCGCGGGGCCGCGTGGTTGGTGGTGCTGGCAATGGTATTGAGTGCATGGGGGACTCCCGCCGCCGAGGCGCGGCTGGAGCAGGCGAGAGCTGGCGGGTCGCCAGCAGCGGATTCCGAAGACCAGGGCACGGGAAAGCAGGACCCTGAAAAAAAGGACGACAAGAAGGACGAGAAGAAGGACGACAAGGACAAGAAGGATGAGAAAAAAGGTCTGCCGCTCAAGTCCGACCGCAAGATCGAATTTACAACCGACGAGGGCACCTGGTTGTCGCTGGACGTATCGCCGGACGGGAAGACCATTGTGTTCGAACTGCTCGGTGATTTGTACACGCTGCCAATCGAGGGCGGCACAGCGAAATTGATTTCGGGCGGGATGGCCTTTGACAGCCAGCCGAAGTTTTCACCCGACGGGCAATGGATTACGTTTCTGTCGGACCGGGAAGGCAGTGACAATCTTTGGATCATGCATCCCGATGGCACGGGCACGAAGCAGATAACCAAGGCGGAAAATAGCGATTTTGTTTCGCCGAGTTGGTCGCCTGACGGGAAATATATTTTTGTCTCGAAAGCGATTTTCGGCATAGCCGCACATGAGATTTGGATGTATCACGTCGACGGCGGTTCCGGCGTGCAGGTCACCAAAGCCAAGCCCACCCCCACGGTGAAGCGCTCCGAGCAAAACAACGCGGTGGGAGTGGTGGCTTCGCCGGACGGAAAATATTTGTATTACGCGCAGCGGCAGGGGCCGTTTTCCTACAATGCGCAATTTCCGTTGTGGCGGATCATGCGCCGCGACCGGAAGACCGGCGATGAAGACGCGATCATTGAACAATTGAAGAGCGCGTTTCGTCCCCTGCTTTCGCCGGATGGCAAGCAGATTATTTATGTGACGCGATATGAAACGGAAACGGGATTGCGTTTGCGGAATCTGGAAACGGGAGAAGACCACTGGGTGAAATATCCGGTGACGCGCGACGACCAGGAATCGTTATTCACGCGCGATGTTTTTCCGGGCTATGCGTTCGTGCCGGGCGGACAAGAAATTGTATACAACCAAAACGGCAAGATCAGGCGACTGGATTTGGCCAGCGGCACGGAAAAAGTGATTCCGTTTACGGCGCAAGTGTCGCAGGCCCTCGGACCCAAGCTGGATTTTCCGCAGAAGGTCGAACAGGGGCCGGTAAAAGTGCGGCTGGTTATGGATCCTGCGGAATCGCCGGATGGCCGGAGGGTGGTTTTTTCGGCGATGACCCATCTGTACACCATGGATATGCCGAAGGGCACGCCCGAGCGGCTGACCAGCGGCGACCGGCATGAGTTCCAGCCGGCATGGTCGCCCGACGGCAAAAATATCGCTTTTGTGACGTGGTCGTCTGAAGGCGGGCAGCTTTGGAAGATTCCGGCAGCAGGTGGAACGCCGGCGCAGCTTTCTAAATCGCTGGCGGTGTACAGCAATCCGGTGTGGTCGCCGGATGGAACAAAAATAGTTTTGCTGCGTGGCGTCGCCTACGACCGGGAAAACAGCACGTTCGACGGCGGGCAAACGGGCAACGCCGATTTGATCTGGATTCCGTCCGAAGGCGGCGACGCGAATTTGATTCTTCCTGCGCGGGGCGCAGGCGCGCCGCACTTCACTCAGGACAAGGATCGGATTTGGGTGTTCACGCCGCAAGGACTGGTTTCGTTGCGGCTGGATGGCACCGATCGTCGCACGCATATCGCGGTAAAAGGCGTGGGACTCTATTTTGCGGATGAGCCGGTTTCCGCAGATGACATCCAGGCGAGTCCCGACGGGCAATGGGTGTTGGCGCACGTGATGAACCAACTCTACGTGATCGCCATGCCAACGGTCGGCGGCGAAACTCCCACTGTAAATGTGATGTCTCCCAACCTGCCGGCGAAGCGGCTGACCGATGTTGGCGCGGACTATTTTGGGTGGGCCGATGGAGGAAAAACAATTACCTGGGCGGTGGGCTCGAGCATATTCCGGCAACCGCTCAGTACGGTCTCGTTTGAACCTCCGAAAGACGAAAAGAAAGAAAGAGAAGCCAAGGAAGGCGACAAGAAAGACGAAGCCGCCGAGAAGAAAAAGGACGAGGACAAAAAAGACGCCAAGAAGGAAGAGAAGAAACTGAAAGAGCAGGAGAAAGACGTACAGGAAATCGCGATCAGCCTGGAGGTGCCGCGCAAAACGCCGAAGGGCACGATTGTGCTGCGCGGCGCTACGGTGGTGACGATGAAGGGCGATGAAGTTCTAAAAAATGCCGACATCGTTGTGGAAAACAACCGGATTAAAAGCGTGGGGGCGCGCGCCGGCGTTCCTGCAGGAGCGAAAGTATTTGACGTACGGGGCAAAACCATCACCCCGGGATTTGTCGACACCCACGCGCATTGGTCGGAAATCAAACGCGGCATTCTGGATACCCAGAACTGGGCGTTCCTGGCGAATCTGGCCTATGGCGTGACATCGGGGCTGGACGTGCAAACCGGAAGCAACGACATGTTTGCCTACCAGGACCTCGTCGATAGCGGAGATATCATCGGCTTGCGCGCATTTTCCACCGGCCCCGGCGTTTTCTCCGACAACAATTTCCAGTCCATGGAAGAAGTGAAAGGCGTGCTGACCAAGTACCGAAAATATTACGGCACGCACAACATCAAAAGTTATGTCGTAGGGACGCGCAAGCAGCGCCAGTACATGGTCGAAGCGGCCAAGGAGCTGGAGATGATGCCGACGACAGAAGGCGCGCTCGATCTAAAGCTGGATTTGACGCACGTCATCGACGGTTTCCACGGGAACGAGCACACATTGCCGATTACGCCGCTTTACAAGGACGTATTGCAGATGTTTGCGCAATCGGGTATCGCAGAAACCCCCACACTGATCGTGAACTATGGCGGTCCGTTTGGCGAAGACTATTGGTACGAATACAGCGAAGTGCATGACGACGCCAAGCTCAACCATTTCATCCCGCACCGGGTGCTCGATGAGCGCACCAAGCGGCGGCAAGCCTGGTTCCGGAAAGACGAATTCGAATTTCCGAAACTGGCGGCGCAAATGGCGAAACTAGAACGTGCCGGCGGCCTGGTGGGTGTGGGCAGCCACGGCCAACTGCAGGGACTCGGCTATCACTGGGAAATGTGGATGCTGTCAAGCGGTGGCATGACGCCGATGGAGGTTTTGCGCTGCGCCACCAGCAACGGTTCGAAAATTGTCGGGCGCCCGGCGGAGCTGGGCACGCTCGAAGCCGGGAAACTGGCCGATCTGGTTATCTTTGACCAGAACCCGCTTGATGACATTCACAACACGAAGACCATTCACTGGGTCATGAAGAACGGGGAATTGTATGAAGGCGATACCCTGAACGAGGTGTGGCCGGAAGAGAAAAAACTGGCGCCGCTGTGGTTCTGGAACCAGTACGATGCGCCAAAGGCTGGCGAACCTCTGGACTACGGCCTGACCACGCCACAATAAGACAAAACGACAGAACAAAAGGCGCCGGTTCGGGCGCCTTTTGTTCGTATGCGAATTGCTTGCGGCACAAACTACGGTTTGGCGGGTGTTTTGCTCTGCGTTGCCTTGTACCAGTCGAAAGTGCGCTTCAAGCCTTCTTCAAAACTGACAGCCGGCTTGTAGCCGAGGAAATCGCGGGCTTGCGAAATGTCCGCTTGAGAATCGCGGATATCGCCATCGCGCGGCGGGTCGTACTTTGCCGACAATGGTTTTCCTGAAATCTTCCCCAGCTCAGCAAGAACGTCATTGAGCGAGGTTCGCCCGCCGGTACCGACGTTGAAGACCTTGCCACTGACGTTGGGTGCTTCAAAAGCCAGCAAATTGGCTTGCACGGCGTTTTCCACAAACGTGAAATCGCGCGTTTGCTGCCCATCGCCAAAAACAAGTGGTTCGGTTTCTTCCAGAAACGCGGTGCAGAATTTTGCCAAGACTCCGGAGTACGGCGAGCCGGGATCTTGTCGCGGACCAAAAATGTTGAAGTAGCGCAGCGAGACGTGTTCCAAGCCGTAGCATCGGCCAAAGGTCTGCCCGTAAAGCTCGCCAACATACTTCGTCACGCCATACGGGGAAATCGGCTGCGGCTGCATGGTTTCGACTTTTGGCAGCGTGGGAGTTTCCCCGTACGCCGAAGACGAAGCGGCAAATACGACGCGCTTCACTTTCACTTCTTTTGCGGCTACCAGCACATTCAGGGTGCCATCGATATTGATTCGATTCGTTTCAATGGGGTCTTTTACGGAGCGGGGCACCGAAGTACGCGCTGCCAGATGCAAAACGTATTCCGCTTCGTGCATGGCTTTGCGGACCACTTCAATGTCCGTGATGCTGCCCTTGATAAACGTAATTTTGTTGCGAATCTCGGCGAGATTGTCTTCTTTGCCGGAAGACAGGTCGTCGAGAACCACAACGCTGTGGCCCCGGCGGACAAGTTCATCCACCGTGTTGGAACCGATAAAGCCTGCACCGCCCGTTACCAGGTAACGCATGCGGAAAATCCTCCTAAACGAGGTACCGGACGGGTTGCCGCCGCGGTCATTGGATTCGAGTCTGGGGAAAGACGCCCAGCTCGCGTTTTGATACGCTGAGTATTCGCGGGGAAGACCGGCAAGCGCCGGAGACTGCCGCGCACGAAGACTTATTGTACGACGGATGGGTAAATCGCAAGAGATTGATTCAAAGGGGCGTCACACAAAGAGCATGAGCCACCGGACGACTGTAGGAATCGCAACAATCGTGGCACTGGGATGTCTCGGCGGCGCATTTTACTGGTTGCACGGGCGCAGCGAGCAGCCTCGGCCGGAAGTCGTCACGGCTTCTTCGGCCACGGCACCCGGTGTGCCGGAAGAGCGCTCAACTCCGGTTGCGCGCCAACCTGCTGTCGCCCCCAGCGACGCACCGGCAGCGAAGGAACCGCCGCCTCCTGATCCCGGGCTTCCCTTGCGATCCGGAGAGGTGCTTGAATATTCCGCCAGCATAGCGAAACTGAACAATGTGGCCAATCTCCGCTTGCAAGTAAATGAAAAGCGCAGTTTTCAGGGGAAGAACGTGTGGCATATGCAAGCCTTTGCGCATACCGAGAATCCGCTGCGCATGGTGTTTGTGCTCGATGATCAGTTCGATTCCTATAGCGATGCCACTTCCATGGCCAGCGTGCAATATGAAATGCATCTGAGCGAACGCGGGCAAAAGGTGGATTCGATTCAGAGAATGACCACCACCGGCCGGGAGCCGGCGCCGGCGGGCGCGACCGTGACCCGCGTATTTCCTGGAACCCGCGATCCGCTGGGCATGATGCAATATCTGCGCAACGTCGATTGGGGAAAGACGCCCGAAGTTCGTGGCCCCGTTTATGACGGCCACAAATTGTATGAGGCCCGCGCCCGCCGCGCCAGTTCCGGCGAACCCGTTTCTGTTCCGGCTGGGCAGTTCATAACTGCAAAAATTGATTTGCGCGTGTTTGAGAACGGCGCAGAGATGAAAGACGCGCATTTTTCGCTCTATCTGGCCGACGATGCCGCGCACACCCCCGTGCTGCTGGAAGCGACTTTGCCATTTGCGGTAGCTCGCGTCGAACTTGTGAAACGGAAGTAAAAGGGAATGCCGCGCGGCCGGATCCGGCAGGCGGTTTGGCAATCAGCGCAGAACTAAATCTTCTATGAGCCCGCAGGCGATATGGCCGATGGTGATATGCGATTCCTGGATGCGCTGGGCATCGCTGGAAGGCACATTCAGCAGCAGGTCGACTTTGTTGGCCAACTGTCCGCCGGTTTCGCCCGTAAGCCCCACCACATAAGCCCCGCGAGCACGGCCCGCTTCGACCCCCAACACCACATTGGGACTGGCTCCGCTGGTTGAAAGCGCCACAAGAACATCATGCTGAGAGACCAGCGATTCGATCTGGCGGGAAAAAATCTGATCGAATCCCAGGTCGTTTCCGGCGGCGGTCAGGATGGATGGATTGGTGGTCAAGGCCAGCGCCGCCAAACCCTTGCGGTTGATCTTGAGACGAACGACCAGCTCGGCCGACAGATGGATGGCATCGGCCGCGCTGCCGCCATTCCCAAAGAAAACGAGTTTCCCGCCCGAACGCAGCGCTTCTGCGGATTTTTCTGCAAATTGCGAGATGCCGCCAATCAGCTCGTCGGAAAAACTCTGCTTTACGCGAGCGCTTTCCGCGAGCTGGCGGCGAATTTCTTCGGCATGGGACGCCATGGGGTCCTAGCAGAGAACGATTTTGTCGCGATGGCGCATCACGCGACGAGTGGCGTTGCGCGTATCAACGACCAGCTTCGCCGCGTCCACGATTGCGGCAAAGTCGTAGCTGGTGTGGTCGGTCGCAATCACCACGGCGTCATAGCTGCCGAGTGTTTGCGGACTCAACGGCACGGACTTCATGCCTTCGTAATTGAAATGGCGCATTTTGTGCAGTTGCGGGAAATACGGATCGTTGTAATCCAATTCCGCGCCGCGTTCCTGCAACAATTGCATGATTTTCAGCGTGGGCGATTCACGCAAGTCGTCGACATCCTTTTTGTAGGCAACGCCCAGGATGAGAATTCTCGCGCCCTTGACGCTCTTCTTGTGATTGTTCAGCGCTGTGCCCACTGCGTTCACCACGTGATACGGCATTTCGGTGTTCACTTCGCCGGCGAGTTCGATAAAGCGAGTCGCAAAATCAAATTCGCGCGCTTTCCAGGAAAGATAGTAAGGATCAACCGGAATGCAATGCCCGCCAAGTCCAGGCCCGGGATAAAACGGCATGAAGCCGAACGGCTTGGTGGCCGCCGCGTCGATGACTTCCCAGATGTCGATGTTCATACGCAGGCTGAGCATCTTCAGCTCGTTGACCAGCGCGATGTTCACGCAACGGAAAATATTTTCAAGCAGCTTGGCCATTTCGGCCGCGCGCGTGGAGCTCACGGGCACAACTTTCGCGACGACCTGCGCGTACAGGGCCAGCGCAGCGCGGGTGCTCGGAGGATTGAGTCCGCCTACAACTTTGGGAATCTGCGCCAAGCCGTACTGCTTGTTTCCAGGATCTTCCCGTTCCGGAGAAAAGGCCAGGAAGAAGTCGCAGGGGATATTCTCCGCTTCCGGCCCGGTAGCAATCTGGCAGTGCAACCCGCTCTTTTCAAGAATCGGCAGTACCAACTCTTCGGTGGTGCCGGGATACGTTGTCGACTCGAGCGACACGAGTTGCCCCTTCTGCAAATGGGGGTAGATGGATTTGGCGGTTTCTTCCACGTAGCTCAAATCCGGCTCGCGGCGTTCGTCGAGCGGAGTCGGCACGCAAATGATGATGGCGTCGACGTCCTTCAGTTTGGTGAAGTCCGTGGTTGCCCCGAAATGTTTGCTGTTTACAAATTGCTGAATCTTGGTCTGCTGAATGTGCTCGATGTAGGATTTCCCCGCATTGAGCATCGATATCTTGTGAGGATCGGTGTCGAATCCAGTCACTTTGTGTCCTGCTTCGGCAAATCGCAATGCCAAAGGCAATCCCACATAACCGCAGCCGATGATTCCTACCTTGAGCTGCGCGCCTTTAAAAAATTCGGGTTTCCGGTCGATGGCCATGAGTCCGTTGCACTCCTCGTTATTGGTGACCGACAAGCGGTCAGAATTTTCGCGTTTTAGGGATTAAACCGCGTATCGCGATTGCCAAGCGGTGTACCGCCCACAGGGTCGCTAGAACCAAGCACAAATCAATATAGCAGGTTCACTGCAAACAAAAAATCAAAGCAGTTTCAAATTGTTACAGCTTGTTCACCCACACCTTGCCGCACGATTGGTTTGAGAGCAAGATAGAGTCCACCGTGCTCATTCGCCGATATCAGTCCTAAGTGGTATAGATTCTTGAGAATACGAGCGCTTCGGGAAAAGCGATGATCGACATCCATTGCCATATTTTGTTCGGTTTAGACGACGGCCCTTCCACTTTTGAGGACTCCTTGGCCATGGCGGAGTCGGCCATCGCCGATGGCATCACCCACGTTGTCGCCACGCCGCATTCCAGCAACGAATATCGCTTTGACTACCCCCTCGTTCAGCAGCGTCGCCATGAATTGCAGGAGCGCCTTGGCGATCGGCTGACCTTGGCTACCGGTTGTGACTTTCACCTGAATCCAGAGAATCTGGAAGCACTGCGGCGCGACTCGTCCTCCTTTTGCATCAACCAACACGACTATCTGCTGGTTGAATTCAATGAAATTTCCATTCCTCCGGCGATGGACCAGGCTTTGCACAATCTTCAATTGATGGGCATTCGTCCCATCATCACTCATCCGGAACGCAATGGCATTCTGAGAGCGCATCCCGAGCGACTGAAAAAATGGGTCAGCACCGGTTGTTCCGTCCAGGTCACTGGCGGTTCGCTAACCGGCGGATTTGGCGAAGGCTCACAAAAAGATGCCTGGCAATGGATTGGTGACGGACTGGTTCATTTCGTTGCCAGCGACGCGCACAGACCGAATCGCCGTCCGCTCGAACTTAGTCCCTATTACCGGCTGGTCGCCGAGCAGTTCGGGGAGGAAAAAGCGCAGGGGCTTTTCCTGGAAAATCCTCGAGCCGCATTTCACGGTAACCCTTTGCCGTACGTTCCGGATATCCCAGAAGAGCCCGTTTCCCAGCGCAAGAAACGTTTTTTCTTTTTCTGATTGATTCATGGGGTCGGACGGAGCGGCAATCCCGCCCAGGCATTCAGCAATCCAAGCAATTCCCGCACGACATCCAACGCGTCTCTGCTGGTTTTCCACCAGTGCCCCGGTTCAAACGGATCGTCGGAAGCCGCACGGACAATGGCACGCGGACGATTGCCGACCAGCCGATGCCACAGGGTTCGCACCCGACGGGTATGAACTTTAGACGTCACAACAATCACGCTCGACTGATTCCTTTTCCGCAACTCTGCGGCGATGGCGCGCACTTCGTCGGCGGTGTTTTCAATTGCGGGTTCCAGATCACGGATTGCCAGCGCGGGCACTCCTTCATGAATCAGAATTTGCCGGTTGTAGACTTCTTCACCGACATAATGGACGCCGAAAGGCTCGAGGGACTCGGCGGTTTCCGACTCGTGAGTAAGCCATACCTCGGTGGCATAGCCCGCGCGATATAGCCTGGCTGCTTCGAGGACGCGCAAGGGCATGCGTCCGCTCAATACCGCGATCGCATCAGCCTTTTGCCGGGGGTCTTCGGTCACCAGCCAGTGCCCCACGCGAGCGAACAGTGCGAGGAGTGCAAGCAGGGCGATAACGAGGAAGGCCAACCACTGCCAACTCCGCCTTGGGCGCCTGCTCGCCGTGGAATCTGAGGCTGTTACCATATCCGCAAACGCGAATCGTATAGTGGCGCTCCTGTATGGTCAATCCGCCGTCCGCACGCTAAACTGAAAACGGACTTAAATTCAGGAGGTAGCATGCGTGCAGTAGTCACTGGTGGAGCGGGTTTTCTCGGATCGCATCTCTGCGATCGGCTCCTTGCAGAAGGTTGGGATGTTCTGGCGCTCGATAATTTCATTACCGGCGCCGAGGGCAATATCGGCCACCTGAAGAATAATCCGAAGTTCAAGTTTGAAAATGCCGATGTCAGCGACCCGCTCCGTGTCGCCGGAGAAGTCGGCTATGTGTTGCATTTCGCTTCGCCGGCAAGTCCACCGGACTATTTGAAGCACCCATTCGCCACGATGAAAGTGGGTTCTGTCGGCACGCAAAATGCTCTGGATCTGGCTCTCGCCAAGAATGCGAAATTTTTTCTCGCTTCTACCAGCGAATGTTACGGCGACCCGCAAGTCTCTCCCCAACCGGAAGAATATTGGGGGAATGTGAATCCCATCGGACCGCGCGGCGTCTACGATGAAGCCAAGCGTTTCTCTGAAGCCATGACCATGGCCTACTACCGCTACCACAACGTAGACACGCACATTGTCCGCATCTTCAATACCTATGGTCCGCGGATGCGACTCAATGATGGCCGAGCGCTCCCCAACTTTGTTTATCAGGCTTTGAGCGGCAAGCCGCTTACGATTTTCGGTGACGGCAAGCAGACTCGCAGCTTCTGCTACGTTTCGGACCTGGTGGAGGGAATTTTTCGTCTGATGATGTCGGACGAACACCTGCCGACGAACGTAGGCAATCCGCAGGAAATCACCCTGCTGCAATTCGCAGAACATATAAGAAAGCATTTCAACAACGAGCCGAAAATAGTTTTTGAGCCACTGCCGGAAGACGATCCGAAGCGCCGCTGCCCGGATATCAGCAAAGCCAAGCGCCTCTTGAAGTGGGAACCCAAAGTCTCTCTCGACGATGGATTGCGCATGACCGTCGAGTACTTCAGGGAACAATTTCACAAGGAAGCCAGCTCCGCCAAGAGCTAGCGGAATCCTCAGCGGACTCGAATTTCTCGATTACGCTCTGCCGAAAGAGTGGTATTCAAAGCCGAGCGCTCGAACCTTCGCCGGGTCGTACAGATTACGCCCGTCGATCACCAGCTTGCGGCTCATGATCTTGCCCGCTCGCTCCCAATCAAGCTTGCGGAATTCATCCCATTCCGTGCACACCAACGCCGCATCGGCCGACTTCAGCGCTTCATAAGGATCTTCATGGTAGCTAACCTGTGGAAACAGCGTCTTTGCGCGGGAAATCGCTTCTGGATCGCTGGCATGAACAACCGCTCCTTCGGCCAGCAATCGCTTCACGACTTCCAGGGCGGGAGAGAAGCGCACATCGTCGGTGTTGGCCTTGAATGCCAGGCCCAGCACTGCTACGCGCTTGCCCTTCACCACCCATAAAGCTTTGTTTACTTTTTCCATGTAGCGGTCGATACACTCTTTGTTGACGCGTTCGGCGGCGCGCAGAATGTCGAAATCCACGCCGACTGAAGCCGCCAGGTGCACGAAGGCCTGGACATCTTTGGGAAAGCAAAAGCCGCCAAATCCCAAGCCGGCTTTCAGGAATTGCGTGCCAATGCGCGGATCCAAACCCATGGCGTGGGTGACTTCCTCCACATTTGCGCCAATTTTTTCACAGAGATTGGCAATCACGTTGGCGTAGCTGATCTTCAACGCCAGAAACGAATTGGAAGCATGTTTGATTAGTTCCGCGCTGTTGATCGTGGTGACCAGCAACTCGCCCTTCGGTCCGTCCGGGCACTTGCCGGCGTGCACGGGACAAGCAAAGCTGCGTTCGAGAATCGGACGATAGATTTCACGCATGTCCGCGGCGGAGGAATCGTCTTCGACGCCGACCACAATGCGATCGGGATGAAAAAAGTCGTAAACTGCTGTTCCTTCGCGCAGAAATTCAGGATTGGAAACCACCCGGAAACTGAGCTGGGGGTCGGTCGTGTAGGCGCTCAGTGCGCGGCGCAATTCGATTCCGGTTCGCGCCGGAACCGTGCTCTTCTCAATGACCAATTTCGGAGAGCGGGCTTCGGTGGCAATCTGGCGCGCCACATGATCGATCGCCGAAAGATCCGCCTCGCCGGACTCCTTTGGAGGCGTCCCTACACAGATAAAGATGGCATCGCCGGCGCGAATCGCGTCCCCGGCGTTCGTCGTATAGGAAATGCGGCCGGCCTTGGCGGAAGAAGCCAGGATCCCGTCCAGGTGATGCTCATAGATGGGGACTTTTCCCGCATTTAATTTCGCGATGCGGTCTGCGTCCACGTCCGTGCAGATGACTTCATGTCCTGCTTCCGCAAGACAAGCACCGGTTACCAGACCCACGTATCCACAACCGATAACAGTAAGGCGCACGACATTCTCCCTTTGTTCCGCTCACGAGCCGAAAGGTAGGCTAACCGGTGCGGGATTTTCCGACTACTATTTTACTGAACCGGAAGCCTGGGCAAAGCGGCAACTTCCCGGAGCGTGTCTCACAAGTGACAGATTTGGCAAGATTTCTGGGTTTTCTGCCAACCTTCAAGCTTTCTTGTCCATCAACAGACCACGAAGTCCCAGCAAAACCAGTCGCGGCTGGCGACGGATGACATTCCACAAAAGGCGTGTGGATTCATCGCGATTGATTTCGCCCAGCGATTCGCGCGTGGCGTCATTCAGCAGATCGACGAGTTGCGAATAGTCCTTTTGCTGAAAATGGTGAAGCGTCTTGCGGATGAGCCAGTGTGTGCCCAGTTCCCGCCGCAAAGAGGTCAGTTCGTTGCTTCGCCCGTTCTGCAGAATGGCGTGCGCCACGCCCAGCGCGCCGCGAAATCCGGTCACAATCCCGCCCACCGTGGATACCTTCACTTGCGCTGCAGCGTCTCCGACGACATACACGGCGCTCCGTCCCACGCGTTTTTTGACGGGAACCCAGCGCCGGTAAACGGGAATGCGCGCCCCCTGCCACTCGAGCGGCTCCATTCCTTTTTTCTCGAGGAAGCGCTCAAAACATCGCTTGGTGTCCTTACCGTGTTCTCCAATAATGCCCAGCGCTCCGCGCTCTGCCGATTCCGGAATCAGCCAATAAAAATAAGGCGTGTCGTCAGGCACAAACCAAACGCGGGTGGTATCCGGCGGGCAATCCCGGGGCAGCTTGATAATCGCCTGCATTAGCGGAACCGTCTCAATGGGAGGCCATCCGGCAGTCCGCGCCACGCGGCTGGTCGCGCCATCGGCCGCCACCACGCTATCGGCGTGCAGCTCCTGTCGCTGGCCACCGCTTTCGACGTCCAGCCGCAACCCGTGTGAATTCGGCCCCAATCCCAGAAATCGCGTGTCGAACGAGAGATTTGCGCCCGCCTGTTTTGCTTCTTCGGCCAAAGCCGGGATCAGTCGCGACCGCTCAATGATCAGATCCGGTTTCCGCAAGGCCACCTGCGCCGACCGGCCATCGGTGAACAGTTCGAATCGCCGGATTTCATTTACGATGCTTTTCTCCGCCGATGCGCCCAGCTGGCTGCGAAAATGATCCGTAACAATCAGGCTCCGCGCGGCCGGCTCCAGCCCGGGTTTCGATTCCAAAACCCGCACGGGTCGGCCTCCGCGGGCTATGGCCGCCGCCGTGTACAATCCGGCAGCCGAGCCTCCCACGACCACGACTTCTCCGGCACCTCGTTTAGAATGAGACCCTTGCTCGTTGTTGGCCACGATTTCGTTTTTTTCCAGTTATACGGGCAGCTTGGAACCCGTAGGGAGTCCGTTTCCGCTTCCAAGTTTGAATATGACAGCGAATCGCGCAAGTCACAGAGGTACGTCAAAAACGGTGCTTGCGCGCCGTTCGGAGTATAGCGAATTCACTTGTGCGGGCAAAGACTCGGCCGGAGGCGAGCGGCTAAGTTTGCAGTGCAATCCGACAGGAGACGTTCCCGGTCACGCCGCTTTCTTCATCTTGGAAACCTGGCGCTCGTACGGCGCTCGCTCGAGATACAGGACGCCGGCCAAAACGAGTATCACGGCCGCGACCGACGTGATCGCCGCCCCGCGGGAGGAAAGCGAACTCACCAGTATCGCTGCTCCGCCACTGATCGCTCCCAGTACGTAGACCGACAACACAGCGCCGCGTTGCCCTAATCCGAGATTCGCCAGACGATGCGCCATGTGGTCTTTTCCCGGAGTGGTGAATGGCAGAAGGCCGCGCCGCGAGCGCGATATCGTTACCAGTGTGGTGTCAAAGATGGCTGCGCCCAAAACCAGCAACGGCGTTACCCACTGGACAAAATTGCTGGGATTCTCCAGACGCAGTTTCAACCCCAAGGTGGCCATCAGGAAACCCAAAAACATGGCTCCGCCATCGCCCATGAAAATTTTGGCGGGCTTGAAATTCCAGCGCAAGAAGCCAGTCGCCGCTCCGAGCACTGCCGCCGCCAGCGTGGTAACCAGAGTCTGTCCATTCAAGTAAGCGATCATGGCGAAGAAGATGGAAGCCATGGCTGCAACCCCGGCGCACAGTCCATCCATGTGATCGAGAATGCTGAACGAAGCGGTGATACCAACCACCCAAATCACGGTGAGTGCGATATCCAGCACATCGCCGGCACGGCCACCCACAAGAACGCTAAAGACTTGGGCGCGAATTCCGCTGGCCACCAGAATGCCCGCGGCTAGCGGCATCGCGAGAAACAACTTGACCTGGTGATGCAGCCATCCACGGTCATCGAGAATTCCGGTGATCGCTACCAGTGTCGCGCCGGTGACAATGCCCGCGCTTTGTGCCCGCGCCGCGCCGTCAAAGGCGAACAGTATCGCCAGCATCACACCGGCATACATGGCCAAGCCGCCGAGCAAGGGGATCGGTTTCAGGTGAACTTTGCGCGGCCCCGGCAAATCGACCATGCCCACCCGGATCGCCAGCGCCCGCACGGGTACGACCAGTACCAGAGACGCAAACAACGCGATAAAAAATGCCAGCAGGCCTGCGGCCATGCACCCTCGTCCGTTTTTTCTGTGAAGACTACCCAACTGGGCTTGAGCTACGGAGGTCCCACGGATCTACCGACAGAGACACCCGCCCGCGGGCGGCGGCCTTGCCGCCCCACGCAGCCCTTAAACCATAACGCGGAACGCTGGACACTTCAAATACAGAGAACTTGGTAGTCGTGAACTGGATACCAGAAACCTGCCGGTCCGCGGCCGGAAAACGGCGGATTCCCGGGCGCCGGGGGTCAGCGCTCGGTCAGCATGCGCGCGAAGATGCGTTGTACTTCAGCGCGGTCGCGCGTTGCGTAATACCAGTCGATGGTGCTCTTTAGCCCGTCGCGAAACGCAACTTGGGGCTCCCAGTGGAGCAGTTTTTTCGCCAGGGCATTGTCGGCGACGCGGTTCAGCGGGCCGGTGGGCATGTTCGGCAGCAATTTGATGTCCGCCTTGTGTCCGGTGAATTCCATGACCATATTTACCGCGTCGATCACCTTGATGCGTTCCATTGTGCCGAGATTGATGGCGGTGCCGTCGTTGATTTTCTCGCCGGCCAGAATTGTTCCTTCGACAATGTCGTCAATGTAGGTCCAATTGCGGATCTGCGTTCCGTCGCCCCACACCTCAAAGGGATTCTGCTTGAGGAAGGCGCGCGCAATCATGGCGATGACCGCATGATTTTCCACGCCGCGCGGGCCGTATACCGTGAAATAGCGGCAGGAAGCCGCGCCCATCCCGTGTTCTTTGGCATAGGCCTGCAGGGTAAATTCACCCATTAACTTGGCCCAGCCATACGTGTTGTCGGCGTCGTTTGGACCTTTGGTGAGACCTTCGGTCAGATACAAGATCTGATTGGTGTCGGCTTGCAGAAAATTCGGATACACGCAGCCGGAAGACGCGAATACCACTTTCTTTACTTTGGCTTTCAAGGCTTCGGCAAAAACCAGGCCATCAAGAAAAAAATTCGAAGCCGGTCCCGCCTGATGCAAATCCACATAACCGCGTCCGCCGTGATCCGCCGCGAGATGAAACACGGTGTCCACGCCGGCCATCGCGGCGCGCGTAATTCCCGGTTCACGCAAGTCCGCATGGATAAAATCGATGCGGTCGCTGCCCAGATGCTGCTTCAGATTCCCCAAATGACCGCTCGTCAAATCGTCGACGATGCGCACTTTTTTCGCGCCTTTTGCCAGCAGCTGATCCGTCAGAGTGGAACCGATAAACGACGCGCCCCCCGTAACCAAAACGAGTTTTCCACTCCAGTATGTCTCCGTAGCCGTCATGCGTTCTTGTCTCCCCTTCTAGTTTCGCGGCGCAAATCGCCCAATGAATTCCACAAATTTCTGCAATTCTTTGACTCTATCATAGTCGGGCGCGGCAGCCAGAGCGGCTCGGCCCATAGCTCTCAGATGCTCCGGACGCTCTAAAAGCGTTCGCACCGCCCGTACCAGTTCTGCGGGTTGGTCCGGATCCGCCGCAATCGCAAAACCGCGTTGCTCGCCGAGTCCTGCGGCATCCGTTTCCATCGGCGCCACGGCCACAATCGGTTTGCCCGCTGCCAAAATCCCATACATCTTGCTCGGCACCACCACGCCTTCCAGCCCGCGCTTTACGGTAATGATATGGGCATCGGCGGCCGCCAAAACCGAAGGGATTTTGCTGGCTGGGAAAAAAGGCAAAAACCGCACATTGGGCAATCCTGCGGCCGCCGTTTGCATCTGAAGTTTTTGCGCACCGTCGCCTACAAAGACCAAGGCAACGCCGTCCGCCGCCAATTCCCGCGCCGCAGCAATCAAAGTGCTCCACGCTCCGTAAAATCCCAAATTTCCCGCATGCAGCAGGACAAAGCGGAATCCGCCACGGATTTTCTCTATGACCTCGCCGTCCACCGGAGTTTCAGCTCCGGCCGGCAAAATCTCGGCTCCGTCCCGAACAATGGCAATCCCCTCGGCGGCGACCCCTTTGCCCACAATCCGCGCCCGCATGTCTTCGCCAAGCACAATCACACACGCCGCTCGTCGCAGCGCCCACCGGTGCAGCTTCTCCCACACCCGCGCCAGCCAGCCGGGTTCAACAATCGAGCCGCCCACCGCCATGTCCGGGTACATATCGCGGATGTTGTAAACAAACGGCCGGCCTTTCAGCATCGCTACAAACGCGCCCACAATTCCGGCAAACGGCGGGTCGGTCATGGCCAGCACCACATCGCATGAAACAAACATCGCCCGCGGCACAGCCAGCGCCACATAACTCAAATAATTGAACACCCGCCGCTTCATCTCGAGACGCGGATAGTCGGTCGAACCCACGCGAATCACGGAAACTTTTCGAACTTTTTCGGTCTGCCACAATTTCCACGCTCGGCGTTCTGTCGGGTCGTAGGACGGCCGGCCGGCCAGCACCGTGACAGCGTGCCGTTCGGCCAGCGCATCGGCCACGGTCTGTCCCATCTTGGCTGTGGCGGAGGTATCCGGCGGGTAGTAAAGATTCAGCAGAAGAACTTTCATGAGTGCAAACTCCTGCGCAGCCATGGTCAGGATTTTGTAATCAGAAAATCGCCCAGCACCAGCGCGTCCATCTGCGTCCGCCGGAAACAATCGAGCGCCTCTTCCGGTCGGCAGACGATCGGCTCGTTGTCGTTGAACGACGTATTCAGCACGACGGGCACCCCCGTCAAATCGCGAAATGCGCTGATCAGGGCGTGATATCGCGGATTGGCATCGCGCGTGACCGTCTGCAGCCGCCCGGTTCCGTCAATGTGCGTCGGCGCGGGAATTTTGTCCCGCATCTCCGGTCGCACCGCATAGGCCAGGGTCATAAACGGCGACGGATGCGACTTCTCGAAATAATTTCCCGCTTCTTCTGCCAGAATCGACGGCGCGAACGGCCGGAAAATCTCCCGATGCTTGATGCGCCGGTTCAGAATCTCTTTCATCTCCGGACGCCGGGGGTCCGCAACGATGCTGCGATTTCCCAGCGCCCGGGGGCCCCATTCCGCCCGCCCCTGAAACCATCCCAGAATTTTTCCTTCTGAAATGATCTGGGCGGTCCGCCGGGTCAACTCCTGTTCCGGCAACTCCACCACGGAAAACCCATTTTGTGCCAAGCCACTTGCATCAATCGCCCGCCGGACTTCCTCCCGCGAATATCCCGGTCCCCAATAGGCATGCTCCATCACAAACGAACGCGGCTTCCGCAAGATCTGATGCCACACGTAATACGCCGCTCCCACCGCGAGCCCCGCGTCACCCGCGGCCGGATGCACGTAGACCTGCTCAAAAGGCGTCTCGTCGAAAATTTTTCCGTTGGCCACACAATTGAACGCCACACCGCCCGCCAAACACACGGCCCGGAGTCCGGTGCTCTGCGCCAATTTCTTCAGCATCCCCAGATAGACTTCTTCCAGTCTGGCCTGCAAGGAAGCCGCCAAATTGTGATGCCGCACTTCGAGCGGTTCATCCGGATGGCGCGCCGGACCCATCTTCCTGGCCATTTCCTCGGAAAACATCCTGCCGAGCGTCGGCGTTTTGTCGGCGTCGGCCCAGCTCATCTCCGGTCCGCTCCGGTGATGGGTGAAATACTTCAATTCCAGCTTGAATCCGTTTTCCCCGCCGCGCTTGTCAAAATGCACAATGTCCCGCAGCGCTTCCATCTGGTCGGGTTGGCCGTACGCAGCCAGCCCCATCACCTTGTACTCATCGCCAAATTTCAGAAATCCCAGGTATTGCGTCACCGCGCTGTAGAAAAGTCCCAGCGAATGCGGAAAGGCAATCGAGCCCTCGATGCGCATTTGATTGCCGGTCCCCACGCCCCACATGGTGCTTGCAAAATCGCCCAAGCCGTCGGCGGAGAGCAAAGCCGCCCGCTCGAACGGAGACACAAAGAAACTGCTCGCCAGATGCGCCTGGTGGTGTTCAATGCGATGAAACTTGGCCGCCAGCGATTTTGGATCGCGGTCAAACACCGCTGCCAGTGCTTCCGGAATCCCCGTGAATTTGGCCAGCACCTTGGCGCGTTCCCGCGCAAAAGAAGGCATCTTCATCGCATAGAACAGCTTGGTCCCCAGCCGCGCATACGGATTGCGGGGGACCGCGACGTGGTGCACGTCTGCCAGCGTAATCCCCGCTTCGGCCAGGCAATAGCGAATCGCCGCCGCCGGAAATCCCGCGGCATACTTCACCCGGTTGAAGCGTTCTTCCTCCACGGCGGCAATCAACTTGCCATCCGAGACAATCGCCGCCGAAGCGTTTCCGTGATACGCGTTAATCCCAAGAATATTCATGGTCTGATTTTTCAGTGTACCGCAGGACGCGCAATCATGCCGCGAGGTGCCGCCGGCACCATTCGTTCAGCACGTACAAGGACCAGGGCCGCGACCACGAAGTTTTTCCCGCCAAAAATGAATTCCATACTTCGCGCACCCCGTCGGCATGGATATGATTCGCCAATCCGGCAGCCGGATCCGCGAAGCTTTGCTCCAAGCGCGGGCGCAGCGGCCCGCGCAGCCACTGCTCCCACGGCAAGGTAAAGGTCCGTTTCTTCTGCGCCAAGATCTCCGCCGGCAAAATATCCTTCAGCGACTCCACCAGCAGCGCTTTCTTGCTGCCGCTTCTTTGCCGCGCGGCATCCGGCAAGGCCCGCACAAATTCCACCAGCGGGGTATCGAGCAAGGGCACGCGCACTTCGAGCGACCGCGCCATGCTCACTGAATCCGTATCGCGCAGCAAGGTGCTCGCCATGTAACTGCGCATCTCCAGCCAGGAGATTCCTGCGACCGGTTCGAGCTTCCGCGCTTCATCGGCGTTTCGCTGCAGCCACCCGAGCCAGGTCGGTTCGAGCGTTACTCCATCGGGATTCACCGTGCTCGGGCGAAATCGCGGCTCGGCGAGCCGCGGCAGCTCGGTCGGTGCAAAAAGCGCCCGGGCAAAGTAGTAGGCATGCGGCAAACGATCCGGCATCAACCACGCTGCGGTCGCTTTTCGGCCCGCATCCGGTTTTCCTCCGCGTCCCACCAGATATTGCAGGACCGGCGCCAGCGCGCGCCGCAGCGGAGCCGGCGCGAACCACGCCATCCTCAGCAGTCGAGCCAGCCGCGGTGTATCGGCAAACGTGCTGTAGCCGGCGAACAACTCATCCCCGCCCAGTCCGGAAAGCGCAACCTTCAGCCCTACTTCTCGCGCCGCCCAGGAAACAAAATAGGTATTGATTCCGTCCATCGTGGGCTGGTCCAGCGCGGCCAAGGCTTCATCGAGGCGCGCCAGCATTCCGGCACCGTCCAGCGGAATTTCCCGGTGCTGCGTGTCGCAGTGTTTTGCCACCACGCGCGCCAGCTCCGCTTCGTCGTAACTGGTTCCCGGGAACGTCAACGTAAAGCTGCGGATTCCCGCCCGTTGCCGCCCGGCCAGCGCCGCAATCGCGCTCGAATCGAGTCCGCTGGAAAGAAACAGCCCCACCGGAACATCCGCGATCAAATGCGCGCGCACGGCGTCCTCCAGCAGCGGCCTAATGTTCTTCACTGCGGACGGAAAATTTCGTGGCCGTGCCAAATCCTGCGCCGCCGGACTTCGCGTGGGGTCCCACCACGGGCGGGCGCGCGGTGTGCGGCGACGGTCCGGCACATAGAGCAACATGCGATGTCCGGGCGGAAGTGAAAACACGCCTTCGACCATGCTGACCGGTTCAGAAACGCTCCCGAATAAAAGATAGGAAGTCAGCGCATCCTGTGAAATTTGTCTTGGCACCAGGCCGGAAGCCACGAGTGCCCGCACTTCGGAGGCAAACACAAATCCATCCGGCGTCTGCGCATAGTACAGCGGCTTAATGCCCAGCGGATCGCGCGCCAGGAAAAGGATCGGTGTAATCGAATAACGCGCCCGCAAATCGAGCAACGCAAAAGCAAACATCCCGCGCAATTCCGTCAGGCAGTCCTCGCCCCACTCCTCCCAGGCGTGAACAATCGTTTCGGTATCGGATTGCGTTGCGAAGCGGTGCCCGCAGCCGGTCAGCCGTTCGCGCAGTTCATGATAGTTGTAGAGTTCGCCGTTGAATACCACGGCCACGTCGCGGTTCTCATTCCAAATAGGCTGATGTCCGCCGGCCAGATCGATGATGCTCAGCCGGCGCATTCCCAGGGCCAGTCCCGGCGCGCGCGGGTCTCCAACCAGGAACCCATCTTCATCCGGGCCGCGATGCTGCATCGCCGCAGCCATCGCCCGCACACGGCTCTCTGCTTCACTCGCGCGCTTGGCGAATGTAATGCCGCAAATCCCGCACACGCTGCTACTTGATCTCCGGCGCAGAGAAAAACGCGGCGCCCGCGCGCAATACATGTTCGCGAAGGTGAAAACGGGGAATTCTCAATCGTCGATCCGCGTACCAGCCCAAGCCCAGGCGCAGCAAAAAGAAAAACAGGGTAAGCGCTACGGAAACCATCAAAACAAAATAGGACTCCCGCTCCAGCAGCAAACTCCAGTCGAGCGATTCTTCCCACGTCGGATAAACGTAGTCCAGCGCCCGGCGCAGTCCCAAACCCTCCAGCGGAAGCCGCGCGACCCGTACGTGCGCAAATCGTTCGTAGGTATAGGTGGACGGATAGTTCGCAATCGCTCCGGTTGCTTCCTCGAAGATGACCGGATCCTGCATATCTTTGCGGGTTAAAGGGTATCCATTCTTGTCCTTCATGATCGTCCGGTACGTCGGGTCGGCAATAATCCAGCGGTCCCCAATCAATACTTCGGCCACCACATGTTTGGTATTGCGATCCGGGGTCAGCAACAACAGCCGTCTCGTTGTCAGACCGGAGCTGCGCGCCAGATTCAGAAACGCGTTTGTCGCGGTTCCGCACACCGTCAAAAGTTGCTGGTAGTTCAGCGTGGTTTCCGGGTCGCGCGCGGAAAGCGCTGCCGGGTCGATGGCCATCGGCCGCGGCGGGCCGTTTCGCATCCATTCAAGAATGGACTCCACTTTTTGTTCCGGCGTGGAAACGGCCGGCACGATCGCCTCCGAAAACCCCTTCAGATACCGGCGGACGGAATATTCCCAGCCGCCGGCATACAGGAGCGAGGTAGCCGTTACGAGCAGCAGCAGATTTACGCTCCACCAGGCGGCACGGAATATCCGGTGCGGTGTTGTCAGCGAGCGGGACAAGGGATTACTCCATATTGTCATTTTGCACCCGGCTCTTGCCGAGGAGCAAGCTTTCCGTATAACTCTTCCATTTCGCGTACCGGCTCTTCCCAGCCCAGCCGCGACACGACCGCCTCGCCGCCCGCTCTTAGCCGTTCTTGCAACGCAGGTTCGCGAAGGATTCTACCGATGGCATCCGCGATTTTCTCTCGATCGTGCGGTACAACCAGCGCCGCCTGGTCGGCGAGCAAAGGAGCAATTCCGCACTGGTCCGTCACGACCACGGGAGTTCCTGCAGCAACAGCTTCGGCGGCGGTATTGCCGAAATTCTCATTTTGCGAGGGCAAGACAAAAACGTCCGCATCGCGATACGCAGCCCATTTGCGCGCGCCGAACAGGGCACCCGGAAAGTGAACGCGACTGTCGACACCGAGCTGCCTCGCCAGCTGCTCGAGTGCTGCGGTCAACTGGCCTTCATCCGGCCCGGCAATCACCAGCTGGGCCGGCTCGGCACCGCTGCCGTCGGAAAGCAAGGCGAAGGCCTGCAGCAGTAAATCCGGGCTTTTCTTGCTGGAAAGCCTGCCGAGGAAAAGGATGATTTTCGCGGATGACGAAACTCCCAATTCCTTCCGGAAACTTCCGCGCTCCGGCCACGTTAGGGGAGCTTCCACGCCGTTGCGCCGCAAAACAATTTTGTCCCGGCGGATTCCGCCGGACTCCAGTTCGGCAATTTCCATTTCGGCAGTCGCGATGACGGCCTTTGCCGCTCGGAACATGGGCCGCCCCAGCAGCGCGTGATACAACCTCTTGAGGAAAACGTTTCTGACAATTGGCCGGAACATGCCGATCGGTTCAATCACGTAGGGAATCCCTTGCCGTCGGCAGGCTTTGGCCACCGCAGGTCCCAGCAGGTCATACAACCCAAAAATGTGCACGACGTCAAAATTCTGCAATCGCGCCCGGCAATAGCGCTGCACGGCCGGGTTCCAGCTCAGGGCGCGATGATGAAACCAGGTCGGCACATAAATGGCCTGGACCCCGCCTTCTTCAACCCGCCATCCAAACGGGGAACGCTCGACGGACAGCAGTTCGGCCGGCGAGAGACGTTTATCGATGCCCCAGTCGGCGGTAAGCACCGTTACCGCGTGCCCGCGTTTGGCCAGCCCTTCAGAAAGCGCGCGCACTTTGACCGGCGGGCCGCCGAATTCGTAAAACGGCGCGTAGCTCTGGGTGACATTCAGGATTCGCATTGTTCGCGAAGGATTTTTTTCAGAGATTTGGCAAAAACGCTGAAGCGGAATTCCCGCTCGACTCGTTGCTTGCCGCGTGCGCCCATTTCTTTGGCATGCGCGGGGTCGCTAAGCAGCGCATCGAGGGAAGTGGCCAGATGAATCGCGTCGCCATGCGGCACGAGATAGCCAGTGACTCCGTCCTCAATTACCTCGGGCGCGCCGCCGTGCGCGCCGCCGATGACGGGTTTCCCTCGGGCCATCGCTTCCAGATACACCAGGCCAAATCCTTCCCCCCGGCTTGGCAGCGCAAATACTTCGCACGCTCCATAGCAAGCGGATAACTCTGCCGGGCTCAGTCCGCTCAAAAAGTGGACGTGCCGCCGTACTCCGTTTCGATTGGCCAGATCTTCAAGCCAGTTGCGGTCGTCGCCGTCTCCTACTGCCGCCAACTGCAATTCCGGCCATTTCAGGAGTAGCCGCGGCAGAGCGGTGACGAGCGTGTCCATTCCCTTGTAACGTTCATTCGCCAGCCAGCGTCCCACTGTCAGTATTACCCGTCCTGCGGGAAAATTTACGGGCAGTTTGTTTGCCGCTGCCGAAGTCAAAAGCATTTCAAATTGTGGATCGAGCGCCCAGGGCAGTACCCGGATATTTTCGCGCGCGACTTTCTGCTGGGTGGTCACATGATTCGCGGTGTTCTGGGTCGGCGACAGAATCAAATCCGCATGCCGCAGTGCCTGTCTGCGAAGCGCCGACAAAGGCTCCCAGACCTCGATTCCATGCGTGCACACAATGGTTTTCAGCCGCGGCGCGGAAAGTCGCATCAATTGCGTGACCGGTCCAAGATTAGGATGGGCCGCCAGGACCAGTTTCCCTTTGCGCCTTGCCGCACGCATGGCCGTTGTGGTGAGCCGGCCTTTTCCCCGGTCGCATCCGGTAAAAACAAATTCGCGTTCGCCCACCGACATGCGATGCAATTCGGGCGAATCATTCAAGCTCAGCAGGCGGCATTCCATGCCGCGGCTCGCGGCAAACTCCGTCATGACCGCGGCCAGATGCCGTCCCGCGCGTTGCACTCCGCCCGGTGCATCCAACTCTGGGAACAGTCCGATAAGCACGCGGAGAGTCTGCCAACTGCGGCGCCCGTTGGCAAGTCATCATGTTGTCGTGGCACGCCGCTGGCGATGGGGAGCCCGCCTCGAAATTGCTGAGACCCTGCACAAGTGGTAAACTCCGCGCGCTCGCTCGCCCTATGCTCAGACGTGCTCGTTTGCCGCGCGTGTGCTTGCTCCGCTGGCCGTGGTTGTTTGCCTTTCTGGCCGTTGTGGCCGCCGGCCGGCCTTCGTGCGCCGGACAACAAACCAATCTCAGCAAACCCGCAGAAAAACTCCACGATATCGTCTCGCGCCAGCGCCTCATGCCTCCCCTGCGTTCCGATTCGCTGGTGCGTTTCAGCCCGGATGGCCGGCATCTGCTCGTGGAAAATTCTGAAGGGATCTATTTGCTGACAACCTCTCCGCTCAAGCTGGTCGCCTACATTGCGGTACCGTTCACGTATGGGGCCGCATTTTCCGAAGATTCGCAATCTTTGCGCACCGTTACCATGGACCTGCGCGTGGCCAACTGGTCAGTCGAAAATGGCCATCATCTGTTTTCACTCAAACTGCCGCTTGAGGACGGCTGCCTCAGCGCGAGACTTTCACCCGACGGGAATCTGTTTGCCTGCATTCGCCCCTCCGGGGCAATTTCCATTTATCGGGTCTCGGACGGGCGCGCCGTGCTCTCTGAACCCAGCAAGAGCAACAGCGGTGTAGCAGGACCCGCTGTGATTGCCCTGGGGGAGCAAACTCCCATGGCCACCCCACTTGGATTCGTTCTTGGATACTCGCGCGCCGTGCTCGCCAACACCGGGCATGTTCAGCTTCCGATGTTCTTTTCGCCAGACGCGGAGGATTTCATCGTTGTCGACAGCGGCGTCGGCAACCGTATCGGACTCGCGACCCATAAGAAAAGCGCCTTCCACAGCGAAGCGGTAAGGCCGCCGTTTTCCGTACTGCTGCGACTGGACGGGGACCGCCTACTGGTCTCCAATTCCAATAAACAGGGTGCGCTTGAAATTCGGTCGCTCGCGAGCAACGCGATTTTGCAGAATCTTCCGGCGGCGGCTGATGCCGCGACACGCGCTTCCGATTCCCGCTATCTCATCCTGCAAAACTTCGAGGCATCGGGATTTCATGTTTTTGATTTGAAAGACAACCGCGCGATGGACGTTCCGAGCAATGCCGGTCTGGATATTCTAGGAAGCGAAATGGCGCTCTGGACGGAAACCGGGAACCTTTTCTTGTACCGCCTCGGCGACACGTTTCCCTACCGGGCCACGCAGCTGCCACTCGACTATTTGGCTCCGCTGCGATCGGCACTTGCCGATCCCCAGCTGCAAACGCTGGTTTTCTCGACCGCGCGAAAAACCCGCATCTTCAGTGTCTCCGACGGCAAACAAATCGGAGCCCTGTCCGGCGTAGACAGCAGTTCTGCCGTCGATGCCGACAGCCTCCATTTTGTCGCCAGGGGGAGAGGTACAAAATCCGAGTTTGCCCTGGCAAGACTGGACCTTGCCAGTAAGCAAACGTCCGTAGTGGCTTCGGCCAATGACTCTGTTTTGCGCGCCGGTTCCGGCGCCATCATCGGCTATTCCGCTGAAACGGCGGCCGGCTCTCGAATGGGTTTCGGCTTTGACGGCGGCAGTGTGCCATTCCGCTTGCGGGCCTCTGACCCGCGATCGGGGGCCGAGCTGTGGAAGAAAAGTTTCCAGGCGAACTGCCCCGTTCCGTTCGCCGATCCGCAAGGCGAACGCCTGGTCCTCGGATGGCGCGCGCAGGATTATGCAGCGCGAAAAACGGCGGACCGGAATCCAGAAGTAAAAAATCTTTTCAAGAAAACAAAAATCAACGCGCTGGATTCCTTTTTCGAAGTCATCGACGCCAAATCCGGAACGTCCCTGGGCGGCGCGCTGCTGCAGGTCGGGGGAACCGCAGCCACTTATGAAAGCGCGTTTTCAGAAGGCCAGGCGCTGGTCCTGTTGAAAGACGAGAAACGCGTTTCGCTGTACTCCCTCACGACGGGAACACTCGTGGCGCGGCTCACCGGAACGATTCCCGCCGCGAGCGGAGCCGCTCGCCTGCTGGCCTTGAGCGGCGGCAACGGACGCTTGCTGCTGCACGATTTGAATTCCGGAGCAAAGCTCGACGAGCAGCTCTTTCCCGATGACATTGTGTACATGCATTTCTCAGAAGACGGAACCCGCTTGCTGGTCTTGACGGCCCACCAGATGGTTTTCGTGGTTGCCGTGAACAAAATCCCGCGTACGCTCGCGTCCGGTTCCCGCTAAGCTCCCGCAAGGCCATGCGCTATTTCCGGCTTGGCGATGGGCGGGCCTTCAGGAGGATGGCGAGCAGGTCCTGGAATTCGTCAAGCGCGACGTCGGCGGGATTGCTCGAGCGGTCGTAAACGCCGAATCCGTAGTTGACGATGGCGGCGAGTGTTCCGGCGTTGCGGGCGGTTTGCACGTCGACGTCAGAATCGCCGATGAACAGGACTTCCCCGGGAGCAGCGTTCAGTTCCCTCAGAATCTGGCGGGTGCCGTAGGGATCGGGTTTTTTCGTCGGAAAACTGTTGCCGCCGTAGACGGCGCGAAAATATTTGGAAAGCCCTAAAGCATCGAGAATGCGGACACTGATGCGCTCGGGCTTGTTGGTAAGGACCGCCTTCGCGAAGGGGTGCAGCATTCCGAGAGTGGCAACGACGCCCGGATAGGGCCGCGTATTGTCGAGCTTGTGCTCCTCGTAATAAGCCAGAAAAAATTCGAGGGCTCGGCCGAGTTCTTCTGCGCTGGCGTTTTCTCCGAGCGCCCGGCTGACCAGACGTGGGGCGCCGTGGCCGATATAGCCGGAGATGACTTCATCCGGGAGAGCGGGGCGGCCCATTTCGCCGAGCATGGCTTTGACGGAAAGAATCAGGTCCAGCTGCGAATCGATGAGCGTGCCGTCCAAATCAAAAATCAGGGTGTGAACCCGGGAAAGGTTTTCCGTCGTCATGAATTCTCTATTGTAATACGAGCGTACTCATTCGCGCGCGTGACGGTGCCGGCATGCAAAATATTTCGTTGCGTGTTCTTCGGAAATCCGGCGGTTTCGCGTAAACTGAAGTGCTGCGACGACAGCAAAAACCGTTTCCGGAGATCTCATGGCTCAGGTTTATCCTTTCCGCGCTTTCCGCTACAACCCGGCGCACGCGCCCTTTGAACGGGTGCTGACGCAGCCTTACGATAAAATTTCGCCGGCAATGCAGGACAAGTACTACGAAGCCGACCCGCACAATTTGATTACCGTGGAAAAAGGGCGCGCTTATCCGACCGATACTCCGCAAAACAACGTCTACACGCGCGCGGCGGCCGCGGTCGAGGAATGGATCGCCAAGAACACGGTGACGCCGGATCCCTCTCCCGCCTTCTACGGCTATACGCAGGAATACACCGTGCCGGGGACCGCCGAGCGCAGGACGCGGCGCGGATTTATTGGCGCCGGGAAACTCGAGGAATATTCGGCCGGTGTGGTTTTCCGGCACGAGCACACGCTGTCAGGGCCCAAAGCAGACCGGTTGGAACTTTTGCGCCATACGAAGACGCACACCGGGCAGCTGTTCATGCTGTATTCCGACCCGGCAAAGCGAGTGGACGCCATTCTCGGAGAAGCGGAACGCGCTGCGGCGCCGGCTACGGAAATGCGGGACGAATATGACGTGGTTCACCGGTTGTGGGTGATCGCCACCCCGGAGCGTGTGGCGGCGATTCAGAAAGCGATGGCAGACCAGAAGCTGGTG
>DATHFT010000018.1:0-23741 GCA_035317965.1 Saccharimonadales bacterium (SeqCode)
CTGGTTTCTCCCTATCTGGCGGAGGACAAACCGCAGACCGCTGTGGTGTTTTCAGACGGACTCGACCGGCTGCTGGCGGTTGCCTCTTTTCCCACCATTGTGGTGCTGGATCGCGCCGGACGAATCGCCTACCGCGCCGAAGGATTTGACGCCGACACCGCAGAGAGAAACCTCACCGAGGCCGTCCGCAGCGCGCTCGCGACCGCCTCGGCAAAAGAATAGACACATCTCTGAGCACGGGTTCCCGCTAGGCGCTCGCCGCCTGCTCGGCAGCGACATCACGCGCCGCCAGAATCGTATTCATGTGAATGCGCACCGTATCTTCCACCCGTCGCGCATATCCACCCGCCAGCGTCGTAGCCACGGGAACAGCCCGCTTCCGGCACTCCAGAAACACCGAACGATCGCGCTTCTGCAACCCTGCTTTGGTGAGTGAAAGCCCGCCCAACTGGTCCTCGGAAAACGGATCCGCTCCTCCCACATAAAAAACGATGTCCGGCCGGAAGCTGTCGAGCGAGTCGCTCACGGCCGGAAGCAGGGCCTCCAGATACTCGTCATCCTCCACCCGGTCCTCTAAATCCAGATCCACATTCGAAGGCGGTTTGTCGGCCGGATAGTTATTGAGTTGATGAATCGACAAGGTAAAAACACTCTCATCTTGGCCGAATATCGACGCCGTCCCATTCCCGTGGTGCACATCGGTGTCAATCACCATCGCCGTTTGAATCGCCGCGTCCGCCTGCATCCGTCGAATGGCTACCGCCACGTCATTGATGGCGCAAAAGCCCTCGCCATGCCCGGCATAGGCGTGATGAAAACCGCCGCCAAGATTGCAACCAAACCCGTCGCGCAGCGCGCAACGCCCCGCCAAAATCGTGCCACCCGCCGCCAGCCACACGGCGCTGGCCAACTCCGCCGAATACGGCACCTCAAGTTTCATGATCTCGCTGGCCGTCAGCGTTCCCGTCCGTAACTTATGCACCCAGGCCGAAGTGTGCGCGCGGACCAGATCCTGATCGGAAGCTGGCTCGGGCTTCAGGAAGTCGGCCGGGTCTGCAATGCGCTCGCGCAGCAGCGATTCGGCAATCAATCGGAATTTTTGCGAAGGAAATACGTGAGGACCCAGATTCAAGTCATACTGTTCGTGGTAAACCAGCTTGAAAGGAAGCATCACAACCTGAAAAACTAATTCTCGCGCTCCAAAATAAAATCCGGCAACATCGCGAGCGCCCGCCCATATTCGGAATCCGCATGCCCATTCAAACAAGCCTTGGCCCGTCGCGCATACTCATGCGCCAAAGTCCGTGCCCGGTCAAGCGCTCCTGAATCCTGCACCAGCGCCACCAGCGTCTCCGGCCTCACCGAGCTGAATTCCTTCTCTTCGAGAACCCGCGCCACCATCTCGCGCGCTTCCCGGTGGCCGTTGTCCATCGCATAAATCAGCGGCAGTGTAACTTTGCCTTCCTTGAGATCGCTCAGCACGGGTTTGCCGAGTTGCTGCGCCGAAGCCGTAAAATCCAGCAAATCATCCACCAGCTGAAACGCTAGTCCCGCATAGCGCCCGTAGTCGGCCAGCGCCTCTTCCTCCACACCCTCCAGCCCGCCCAGTACCGCGCCCAGCCGCGCGCATCCACTAAACAAGCAAGCCGTCTTGTAAGTTGCCAGCTTCAGCGCATCCTCTTCGGTGACATCGATGCGCCCAATCTTTGCCAGCTGCAGCAGTTCCCCTTCCACCATCTTCTGCGTCAAATCGATCAGCACATCCAAAATCCGAAAATTTCTCTCTTCCAGGGCCATCTGGAACGACTGCATGTACAGCCAGTCCCCAGCCAGAACACTGCGATGATTGCCCCACCGCGAATTCGCCGAGGGCCGCCCGCGCCGTGTATCGGCGCTGTCAATCACATCGTCGTGAATCAAGGTTGCGCTGTGCAGCAATTCCACCACGGCCGCCAGCCGGATCGCGCCGTGACTCCGCTTGCCGGCCGCGAATCCGTTGCACAGCAGGAGCAAGGCCGGCCGCAGGCGCTTCCCGCCGCCACCCAGCAAATATGTGGTTATTTCTGAAACCGGAGGAAAGGCGTCCGCGCATTGCTGCGCAAGCTCTACTTCCACGAGGACCAGGTCATCGCGTACGAGATCGAAAATCTCCTTCACCGTAAGCAGAGCGATGGCCTACCTCCTGGCCGTGCTGATCAATGGGACTCCGCAGCCGTGGACACTGTCGGCCGGGCAAGACGAAAGAAGCGCCGAAAATTCTCCGAGGTTGCAGCCGCCACTTCTTCTGGCGTTAAGTTTCTCACACTAGCGAGTGTGCGCGCCACTTCTGCTACATAGGCCGGCTCGTTGCGCTTCCCCCGGTAGGCCTGTGGCGCCAAAAACGGAGAATCCGTTTCAATCAAAATGCTGGCCAGAGGAATGGCCGCCGCCACATCGCGAATCGCCTGGGTCTTCGGATAGGTGGAGTTCCCGGCAAAGGAAACCATAAATCCCATATCGATTCCGCGCTTGGCGCCCGCCAGTGTGCCGGTAAAACAGTGCAAAATCCCGCCAATTCCGGTAGGCCGCCAGTGCCGCTCGAGCATGTTTAAACAATCGGCCCAGGCCTCGCGGCAATGAATGATAATCGGCAGCTTGGCCTTCGCCGCGAGTTCCATCTGCTCCTGAAACACCCGGTGCTGCGTCTCTCGGGGCGATTTGTCGTAAAAATAATCCAAACCGATTTCGCCCCAGGCAATCACCTTCCGGTGCTGCGCCAGTTTTTCGAGTTCACCCAGGTGCTCGGCCGTAACCTCTTTCGCCTCTTGCGGATGAATTCCGACCGACGCATAAATCCACTCATAGGCCTCGGCAAACGGCAAAGCCGAATCGAGCTTTTCGGGCCCGGGTCCAGTGCCAATCGCCAGGAGCGCCGCTACGCCCGCCGCGCGAGCGCGAGCGAGCATGGCCTCGCGATCCTCCGCAAACTGCGGAAAATCGATGTGCGCATGGGAATCAACGAGTTCGAGCAATGATCGTTCCGTCCGTCCTTGTGGCGCAGGCCTTCCCGGCCTGTACGCCCTGTGCTGCAGCCACTCGAGCCGCGGCTGGCCACGCTCGGCTGGCCGTCGTTACTTCAACCGGGCCCCCACCTCGACATCTTCATCCGGAAATCCCGCCAGCACCGGCCGACCCTCCGGCCCGACCGAAGCCGCCACGATCATCCCGTTCGATTCCACGCCCCGCAATTTCCGCGGCGCCAGATTGGTGACCACCGCCACCTTCCGCCCAATCAATTTCTCCGGCTCATAAAACTGGGCAATTCCCGCGCAGATTTGCCGGATCTCGGTTCCTATATCCACTGTGAGCTTTAACAGCTTATCGGCGCCCACAATCCTCTCGGCCGTCTTGATCTGCCCAACGCGCATCTCGACTTTGACGAAATCCTCAATTCCAATTCTTTCCGGGGTAGCCGGAGCAGCCGCAGCGGCTGGCACTCCCGCCGGAGCCGTTGTTGTGGGGGCCGGTGTGGCTGCCGCTGTCGGCGGCGGGGCATTCTGAGCTTCGTGTTCCATGGCTTCCATCCTCTCAATTGCTTCCGCTTTATCAATCCGCGGGAAAAGTGTTTGTGCTTTACCGAGCGGGGTCCCCGCCGCGAGCTGTCCCCAGCGCAGTCCAGCAATGGCAAAACTCTGCGGCGTCCCCGCTTGTCCGAGCAATGTCCAAACTTTCCCGGCACTGTCCGGAATAATCGGAAACGCCAGCACGGTCACGACGCGCAAGACTTCCGCCGTCGCGTACAAAATCGTCGCCCGTCGCGCCTGATCTTCCGGCGTCTCCTTGAGCGACCACGGATGTTCGCTTGTCAAATACTTGTCCGCCGCCGAAATCAGCGCCCAGATCATCTCAAGGGCCCGCGAAAATCCCAGCGCGCCATACTGCACCTGCACCTCGGCAATGGTTGACTGCGCCACTTTCGCCAGCGTATCGTCCTGCGCCAGAAACACCCCGGTGGCCGGAATTTTTCCGCCGCAATTTTTCTCAATCATCGCCGCCATACGGCTGGCCAAATTCCCCAGTCCATTCGCCAAATCGCTGTTGTACCGCTGCACCAGCGCGTCGTAGCTGAAATTTCCGTCCGCGCCAAAAACCGTCTCGCGCAGCAAGTAATAGCGCAGCGCGTCCATCCCCAGGACATTCACAATCGGCCGCGGCCGCACCACGTTGCCGAGCGACTTGCTCATCTTTGCGCTGTCCATCAAGAGCCATCCATGGGCCCAAATCTGTTTTGGAATCGGCAATCCCGCGGCCATCAAAAATGCCGGCCAGTACACCGCATGAAAACGGATAATTTCTTTCCCCACCAGATGAATATCCGCCGGCCAATAACCCGACTTCGCAAACGCCGGACCGCCCACGGCGCTCAGATACGCCGTCAAGGCATCAAACCACACATAAAACACGTGCGGCTCTTCGCCCGGCACCGGAATTCCCCAGCGGATCGAGGTCCGCGTAATGCTCAGGTCCCGCAGCCCGCCTTCGACAAAACTCAACACTTCGTTGCGGCGCGCTTCGGGTTGAATAAAATCCGGATGCTTTGCGTACCAATCGAGAAGCGGCTTCTGAAACGCCGACAACTTGAAATAATAGTTGTCCTCGGTAACCGTCTCGGTCGGCCGTCCACAATCCGGACAGTTCTCCCCGGGCTTCACGTCCACATACGCGTTGTCGTAAATGCAGTACTGCCCCGTGTAATGTCCCGGATAGATGAATCCATTCTCGCGGCACTGCTTGAACAGCCATTGCACGGTATGCGCATGCTTCAGGTCCGTCGTGCGAATAAACTCATCGCCCTGCACGCCCAGCTCGTCCCACAGATTCCGCCACTCCGCCGCCATCTTCCCGACAAATTCCGACTCCGGCATCCCGGCTTTTTTCGCCGACCGCTCCACGTTCACGCCGTGCTCGTCGGTCCCGGTGGTCATGACCACATCAAAACCCTGCATCCGCTTGTAGCGCCGGATCGCATCGCAAACAATCGTCGAATACGTGTGCCCGATGTGCGGCAGCCCGTTGGTGTAATAAATCGGAGTGGTTATGTAAAATTTCGGTTTATCAGCCATTTTCCCTTTTCAATCTCACAGAAACTTCCGTCCCCGGTGCGGACTTCTACTTGTCAGCCGTACATCGTCGCAGCAACCAGCCTATGCGCGAACGTGTTCCATCCCGGCATTTGCGGCACAGTTCTCCTGCTGCCTGCCTTCAATCCTTCTTATAATTTCGAATCGCCTCACCCATCACCGTCTGCAGCGGCACATTCTTCTCCACCGCCAACCGGTAACAATCGTCATACTCTGGCGCCACATGCGCCACCACCCCGGCCATCCGCGCAATCTTCACGCGCACTTCTCCAAAACTCGTCGCCACCGTCAAAAATTCCCGCGCCAAAATTCTCCGCTGCGCCGTGTACGACCGCACTCCCAGCGTGGTGGTCTCCGCCAGCACCAATGACATCAACGCATTCGCCTCCGCCGGTTTGCACAAAATCGTCAACAACGTCCCCGGACGGTTCTTCTTCATCTGCACTGGCGTCGTATACACATCCAGCGCCCCTGCGCCCAGCGCCTTCTCCATCACATACCCATAGATCTGCGGATTCATATCATCCAGGTTCGCTTCCATCACCACAATTGCTTCATCCAGTAGCACCGCCATTCCTGGCTGTGCGTCATTCCTGACTGCAACCTCTTCCCCAATCATGATCCGCATCACGTTAGGTTGACCTTCCAAATCTGCCGTTCCCGCCCCATATCCAATCGCTGAAACCTTCATCCCCGGCTGCGGCCCAAACGCACTGCATAAAGTCGCTACAATGGCTGCGCCGGTCGGCGTCACCAGCTCTTTCTGCACGCCATTTGAATACGTCGGCAATCCCTGCAGTAATCGCGCCGTCGCCGGAGCCGGCACCGGCAACACTCCATGCGCCATCTTGGCCGTCCCCCCGCCCACATTCAGCGCCGAGCACGCAAACTTCTCAATCCCCAACTCATGAAACCCAATGCACGCGCCTACAATATCCACAATCGCGTCCACCGCTCCTACTTCATGAAAATGGATCTTCTCGATGGGCACATCATGCACCGTCGCTTCCGCGGCTCCCAACTTCTTGAAAATCGCAGCGGCCATCTCCCGCACGGGTTTCTCCAGCGTCGACTTCTCCAAAATATCTAGAATCACGCTGAGCGACCGGTGCTTCGAGCTGTCCTCGGTCTTCACTTTCACGTAAGTTGCCGACATCCCGTTCTTCCAAACCTTCTCCGCCCCCATCTCCCATCCCGGCACCTGCAGACCGCGCAAGCCCGCGCGCAGCTTCTCTGTGTCCAGGCCGGCGTCCACCAGCGCTCCCAGCGTCATGTCCCCGCTAATCCCGCTAAAACAATCAAAATAAGCCAGTTTCATTCGGTCCCCAGCACTGCAAACGACCGCGCACACGCTGAAAAACCTCGTCCAGCGATGCAAATCGATACTATCGGCGCACCCCAACAGTGTCAAACTCTGCCGGGCGGCAGCACCGAGCCGTATTTTTTCTCCCGCGGCCGGCAGCCCGCAATCCTTTCGCGCGCCCCCTAGTGCACCAAATAATCCCACTCCGCCGCCCCGCGCTCGAGGAGCAATCCCCGGTCCTCTGGCAAGATCCATCGCTCCTGAATCAACGCATCGGCCGCCTTGGCGAATTTTTCCAGATAGTCCTCGCGTCCTTTATACCGTTCCCGAATCGACTTGCGCGGATCCCCGCTCTTGGCCCGTTCCGGTTCTCCTTCCGGAAACGGCAAGTACGATCCCAGAAACGACACCCGCTGCGTGGGAGCCCCAATCGACGCGTCCCGCAAATTCCATCCCGTGAACGTCGCCAGCGGCACGGTAATCTCCGGCAAATGGATCCCCCCCGTCTCATTCCCATCCGCGTTCACCTGCGGTACGAGCACCGTAAATGCCTTCCCCACTTTCGGTGGCACTACAGACAAAATCCCCTGGTGCCACTGCGCTCCATAATCCAACTCGTACGCCGCATTCGCCTCTGTAGGCACATTCACTCCCGGGATTTTCGGAAATTTCCAAGCACGCAAGGGCACCAGCGTCTGCGCCGCAATCGTTGAATACACACTCGCCGGCGGAGGCGTCCCGTTCCGCACCCAGGCGTCCATATTCGCAATCATCGCCCGCCAAAAATATTTGATCGCCAAAGGAGTCTGCGGCTCCTGCCCGTGCAGCGGACCCTCTCCTACCTTCGGCGGCCACGGTCCGGAAAAATGCTGCAATCCCGTAAAATGATAAATGCGCACACGGGGCCCGATCACCGCGTCGGTTTTCCCATCCGCCGATGTGTGAATCAGTGAAGCCGCCCGCCCCCAATATTCATACGAAGTATGGGAAAAGAAAATCTTCGGCACGACGTTGTCGCGCGAGGCGCGATCGAGCAATCCGCCCTTTTCTCCGGTCGCCGGATCGACTTCCGGCTGATCTGTAAACGGAAAGATATCGGTCGGAAAGAATACCGCCGAGCTCGGCTGCGCATCTCGCGAAGGCTGGGCAAACCGGCAGTTGAAACTTCCTCGTCCCGCACCCGCTACATGCGAAAGCACTCCATCGAGAGCCATCCGTCCGTCTTCATCGGCATTGAATCCTTCATAGAGAAGATCCCGCAGAAATCTCCCGTTCTGCGAAATTCCCTCGCCCAGCACCCGCGCCGCCGGCGTCACGGCATCGCTGGCGTGTTTCGCGTAGGCAGCAAAATCCCGCACTGCCGCAAATCCCAAGCCCGCCACCACCGGATCTTTGACGGCATAGACGTATTCATAGATCCGTCCCGGCGCAAATCCGCCTTTCAGATGAATCGACCGGTCACTCGGGGTCGTCTCGCCATTCACCGTCGCCGCAAACTGCCACTCGGACCGCGAAATCGTGGTCCGCTTCCCCTCCCTTGTGTCGCGCACCGTCAAAGTATTCCGGGCATCGGTCGCATCCGCCACCGCATACTCCGACCCGCCAATCGAGCCCGGCATCAAATGCCCCAGCGGCACTTCGTCGGCTTTGGCCGCCAGCATGAAATCCCCGCGCAGTAGTCCGGTGATGGTCTTGCCGTTTTCCCTGGCAATCGGCGCATACAAGCGCAAGGCATCGGCCCCCACCGCGTCCCACTGCCAACCCAGCGCCACCACCGTAAATCCATTCCGCAGGAGCCAGCCGTCACCCGCCGAATGCGCCAGATCCTCATCCCCGCCATCCACCAGCGACAGAATGCGCGAATGCCCGCGATTGGGATTCTCGAGAAGCAACGTGCCATTCCCCTTCGCCGCATCCTTCGGCCGCACCGCCACAAAATCGGCCGAAAACTCCACCTCCCCGTCCCGCAGATTCACCGCATTCCCTAGATCGACAATCCCCTGGTTGTGCGCGTTGTCGACGCGAACTGAAAAATAGACTTTCCCGGTAATCCGCTCATACGCTCCAACCGGCCCGAACGCCTGGCCGCCCAGAGCGTCGGCGCGCGACAATATTTCAACACGCGTAACCCGCGCCCAGCCCGCGGTCCCCGCCCACAGGACCAGCACCGCCAGAACCATCCCGCGATAAATGTTTTTCATGCCCGACACGATAGCACAGCGCGCTACGCCGGCGCGCCGCCGCCGCGGTTTGCAGAAACGACGGGCGGCTCGGCTTTGACCACTTCCGGACGGCTCTCTATACTGAAGAGCCTTGGCGTTTTAAATTCCGCCACACCCCAATTGAAGAGGCCTTGTGTACCAAACTCTGACCAGCCGCCTGCGCGCCGCGCTAAGCCAACACATCCGGGAGAAATACTCCGTTGAACTGAATGTCGTCACCGAGCGTCCGCCCAAAATCGAAATGGGCGAAGCCGCGTCCCCGGTCTGCTTTGAACTCGCCAAGCGCCTCAAAAAGGCTCCGCGGCAGATTGCCCAGGAAATCGCCACCAGCTTCCCCAAAGTCCCGGGCATCGCCAAAATAGAAGTGGCCGGTGGCGGCTACCTCAACGCTTATTTTGAACGCGCCAATTTTTGGACCAGCGCGCAAACGGAAGCCGCAGGCGAACCCCCTGCCGGAAAACACGACAAAATCATCGTCGAGCACACCAGCATCAATCCGAACAAGGCCGCCCACATCGGCCATGTCCGCAACGCCGTCCTCGGCGACACCATGGTCCGCGTCCTGCGCCACGCCGGCCACGCCATCCAGGTGCAAAACTACATCGACAATACCGGAGTGCAGGTGGCCGACGTGGTCATCGGCTTCCAGCAAATGGAGCGCAAGTCGCTGGCCGAAGTGACGGCCCTGGCCGCGCAACCGAAATTCGATTACCTCTGCTGGGATCTCTACGCCCGCGTTACCGCTTTTTATGGAGACGACAAAGCGCGCGCGGCAGGAATGCGCGGCGAAACCCTGCATGCGATCGAAGCCGGTGAAGGCGAAATCGCGCAAATGGGCGCGGTCATCGCCGACTCGATTGTCGGGTTTCATTTGCGCACGATGGCGCGCCTCGGAATTACCCACGATCTGCTGGCCCGGGAAAGCGAAATCCTTCATCTCAAATTCTGGGATACCGCGTTTGAAAAATTAAAATCTTCCGGGGTAATTCAAATGGCGGTCACCGGAAAGATGGCCGGTTGCTGGATCATGCCTTGGCAGGAGGGCGCGGCCCGGGAGGTGCCGGGACCGGGCACCGAGGAAACGGAAAGCGGTGAAGCAGCGGAGAACAATCAGGACAAAATTATCGTCCGCTCCAACGGCACGGTAACTTACGTCGGCAAGGACATCGCCTACCAGCTCTGGAAGTTCGGCCTGCTCGGCAAAGACTTCAACTACAGGCGCTGGGCCGACAGTCCTTATCCCGATCCCCTGTGGACCACGACCAGCTCCGCTACAGATCCGGCCGCGCCCCGTTTCGGCGAACCCGCCTGGACCGTCTACAACGTAATCGATGCGCGCCAGGCGTATCTGCAGGAGGTGGTCGCCGAAGGCTTGCGCCGCCTGGGCCACAGCAAAGAGGCCGAGCAATCCATCCATTTCGCCTATGAAATCGTGGCCCTCACGCCGCGCTGTGCGGCCGAAATGGGTTATGAGCTATCGCCGGAAGAAGCGCGAAAACCCTACGTCGAAGTCAGCGGACGCAAAGGCTTCGGCGTCAAAGCCGACGACCTCCTCGACAAACTCGAAGCCGCCACCCTGGCCGAAGTGCAACAACGCCACGCGGATATGCCCCCCGAAACTCAGACCAGGACCGCGCATGAAATTGCCGTCGGCGCATTGCGCTTCTTTCTGCTAAAGTTCACGCGCAACGCCATCATCGCCTTCGACTTCAGCGACGCCCTCAGCTTTGAGGGCGAAACCGGCCCCTACTGCCAGTACGCCGTAGTCCGCATCCGCGGCATCCGCCGCAAAGGCGCAGAAGCCGGCGCCACAAATATTCCCGTCACAGCAGACGGTGCCGGACGGCTACTCAATGGTCCCGACGGCAATGGTTTATGGGAACTGTTGCTGCTGGCAGGCTCGCTCGACTTCGCCGTAGACGCCGCCATCGGCGGGCAGGAACCCGCATTCGTCGCCAAGTACGCCTTCCAGCTGGGCCAAGCCTTCAATTTGTTCTATCACAAGTACCACATCCTGTCGGAACCGGACGAGGAAAAACGCTCTTTCCTCCTGCGCCTGACCGAACTGGTCGAAAAACAATTGGTCAGCGCCCTTGCGCTGCTCGGAATCGCAGCACCGGAAAAAATGTGAAGACCAACGGGGAAACCGCCGAGCACAGAACTCGGCCGTTCGCGAGTCGCTGCGGACGAGCGGCGCCGGACCCGGGACCTCCCTAGAAACTCTCCACCAGATGAATCAGCGTCCGCAGGCCGGTGCCAGTCGGTCCCTTGGCGAGCCAGGGCTTGGCGTCATCGTTCCAGGCGGTGCCGGCGATGTCCAGATGGATCCACGGAGTATCTCCGGCAAATTCGCGAATGAACCAGGCGCCGGTGATGGAGCCACCGCCTTTGCCGCTGCCGATATTTTGAATGTCGGCGAAGCTGCCTTTGATGAATTCACGGTATTCGTCATCCATGGGGAGCTGCCACATCTTTTCGCCGGCGGCTTTGGCGCTGGCGAGCAGCTTGTCGGTCCAAGCCTGGTCGGAGCCGAACACGCCAACATTGATATTGGCGAGCGCGACTACGATTGCGCCGGTGAGGGTGGCGGCGTCAACGATGTGCGTGACGCCGAGTTGCTTGGCATAGGTAATCGCGTCGGCCAGAATCAATCGGCCCTCGGCGTCGGTGTTGAGAACTTCGATGGTTTTTCCGGACATGGCGGTTTGAATGTCGCCGGGCTTTTGCGCCGTGCCGCCGGGCATATTTTCGGTGGAAGGCACGACGCAGATGACTTTGACGTTTGGTTTAAGCGTGGCGAGGGCGCGTATGACGCCGAGCATGGTGGCGCCGCCGGCCATGTCGTACTTCATCTTTTCCATGCCGTCCGCTGGCTTGATGGAGATGCCGCCGGTGTCAAACGTCACGGCTTTGCCGACCAGTCCGATTACCGGCGCGTCGGGCTTTACGTTTGCCGGGGTGTAGGTCACCACGATGACCCGCGGGGGTTCCGGGCCACCTTGCGAAACGCTCAGCAGCGCGCCCATTTTCAAATCAGCGATGCGCCGTTCGTCAAGAATATCGACCTCCAGGCCAGCTTCGGTCGCCATGGCTGCGGCTCTTTCGGCCAGAATTCTGGGGGTGAGCTTATTGGAAGGTTCGTTCACTAGATCACGCGCAAAGTTTTGCGATTCGGCGACCACTTTTCCTTTGGTCAAGCCTTTTTCGCCCGCGGATTTTTCAGCGTCCGAAAAACCGGCGACCAGAATCGCATCGATGGACTTGTCGTTTTTCTTGTCGGTCTTATATTTGTCGGTTTCAAAATTGGCAGTGATGATCCCTTCGGCGAGGGCCTGCGCGGTTTGTTCATTGGCATCATTTTCGCGGACCAGAAAGGCAAACTGTTTTACGGAGCGGGCCTTTAAATACCTGGCAGCGGCTCCGGAGATTTTGCGCAGCGCGGCGGGGGAGAACTGGTCGCGCTTACCTGCACCAACGAGCAGTAGCCGAGTGGCCTTTAGTCCAGCTGGCGCGTGGATAAGGGTAAATTCTAAACTCTTCCCTGTGAGCTCGCCGCTTTGGGCAATTTTGGCGAGCAAGCCGTTGGCCGTCTTGTCGATTTCCGCAATGCGGCCTTGAACAGGATCGGTTTCTTCAAAGAGGTAGGAAACCAGGGCATCGGTTTCAAGTGTGGCGTATGGCTTGGTCTCAAGCGTGATTTGCATGGTCCTTTTATCGCCTCCGGTTGCGATACATGGATTCTTCTACTTCTTTACGGGCTTCCTTCGTCTTTTCATCCTGACGACGGTCCCAAGACTTTTTGCCTTCCGCCAAGGCAATTTCAATCTTGGCGATGCCTTCGCGGAAGTAAATTTTGAGAGGAATTACGGTTAAACCCTTGGCTTCGGTGCGGCTGGCGAGCTTGTCGATCTCGCGCTTGTGCAACAGCAATTTGCGGGAGCCGAGGGGCTCGTGATTCCAGGGTCCGCCGGGCAGGTATTGCGCAATGTGCGCGTTCACCAGCCAGGCGCTGTTCGGTCGAAAGTCCACATACGCGTCGCGAATGTTGGCCTTTCCTTCGCGCAAGGCTTTAACCTCTGTCCCGTGGAGCACCAGGCCCGCTTCATGTCGCTCAAGAATATGGTAGTTGTACGACGCGGCGCGATTTTGCGCGACAATTAATTCCTCGGGCTTGGCAGACTTGTCCTGTTTTTTGGGCAGTTTGGGCACAGAATTACATAATAGCCGTAGTATCGAATATGTGCCAGTTAGGGTGTTATCCTATGAATGACAGCCAACCCTAGCCGCCTTGTCCATGCTCTAAGCCGAGTGATAGACTGCGTCAAGATTTCCGTCGAGGTCCGGAGAATACATGCAACGCTGGGGGAAAGTCGTTCTGTGCGTAGGGTTAGGACTGTTCGCAGCAGGCTGCCCGAAGGGCCACACAGAGTTTGACGAAGGCAAGAAGGCCGAGGCACTGCAGGATTACGATTCCGCCGTTGCCTACTATCAGAAAGCCATCAAATCCGACCCGTACAACGCCAACTACAAGATCAAACTGAATCAAGTACGCTTTGAGGCGGGCCAGCAGCACGTCAAGCGCGGGCAGGATCTGCGCAAAAAAGGCGATTTGCAGGCGTCCGCTGCCGAATTTCAAAAAGCGCTGGGCGTGGATCCCGCCAGCTCCATAGCAGAACAAGAGCTGCGCAAGACGCTCGAGTTGATTGCCGATCAAAATCATCAAACCGACGCCAGCAATGAAGCCAACAGCGTGGTATCAAATGACCAGCTGCTCGCTTCCCTGCCGCCGGAAATCAAACCGCTTTCCCGCGCTCCGATCAGCCTGACGATGTCCAATGACTCGAAGGTGGTCTTTGACACGATTGGCAAGCTGGCTGGACTCACGGTCATTTATGATCCGGATCTGCCGGCTCGGCGCATCACCGTAAACCTGAACAACGTTACGCTCGAACAGGCGCTGGACATTGTTTCGATTCAAAGCAAAAGTTTCGTAAAACCGATAACGGAAAACATTGTCTTCGTGATTCCGGATCAGCCGCAGAAGCGCCGCGATTACGACGAACAGCTGGTAAGAACCTTCTATCTCTCCAATACGGTGACCGCCCAGGATCTGACCGAAATTGTGACCGGTCTGCGGCAAATCCTGGAATTGAAGAGAATTCAGCAACTGAACGCGCAGAACGCCATCATCATCCGTGATACTCCCGACAAGTTGCAGATTGCCGAGAAATTCATCAACGATGTGGACAAGGCTAAACCGGAAGTCATCATTCAGGTCGAAGTGTTGCAGGCCCGTACGGATCGTTTGCGGGATTTGGGAATCCTGCCGATGCAGAACGCCAGCATTAGCGTCAATCCGGCCAATTCGACGACCAACAGCGGAACCGGCACGGGCACCGGAACCGGAACGCCGACCAGCACGGGAGTTTCCCTCGATCAACTGCGCCATTTGACGAACAGCGATTACAGCTTTACGGCTCCGAGCATTACCCTGAATGCCGTGTTAACGGACACATTTACCAAGATTATTCAGAATCCGGAAATTCGTTCCGTTGACGGGCAACAAGCCAAGCTGAAAATCGGCGACCGCATCCCGGTGGCGACAGGAAGCTTTTCAGCAGGTATCGGCACGACGGGAACGACCGGCATCAACCCGCTGGTCAACACCCAGTTCCAGTATCTGGATGTCGGTGTAAACGTGGACATTACGCCGCGGGTGCACCCCAATCACGAAGTCAGCATGAAGGTCGTGATCGAAGTTTCCTCACAAACCGGTGTGGCGACGATTGGCGGCATTCAACAACCCATCATCAGCCAGCGCAAGATTGAACACGACATTCGCTTGAAAGAGGGCGAAGTCAACATCCTTGGCGGATTGATTGAGCGGACCGATTCCAAGACGCTTAACGGCTGGCCCGGCCTGGCAAAGATTCCTCTGCTGCGGTATCTGTTCTCGGAAGACAAGACCGACCATCAGGAAAACGAAGTCTTGATTGTGCTCGTGCCGCGCATTGTGCGCATGCCGGAATGGACGAAAGCCAATCTGCGCCCGCTGTATTCGGGTTCCGAAGCCAATGTACAGGTCCGGCGGGAAAATGAAGTACGGGCTCCCAATCAGGTGCCGGCAGCGACCACGAACCCGGCGGCCGCACCGGCAGCCGTTGCTCCCGCGGTGCAGCAGCCGCCACAGCCACAGAGTGCCACCAGTCCTTCGCCGATGTTGCCTTTGGCCGACGCCTCGGCCGTAACGTCACCTGCCAACAATGCACAAGCCGGCGGAGCTGCCAAGATCCGGTTTGAGCCCCAGTCTCTTTCCCTGAAACCGGGGCAAACGGTGACGGTCGGCGTGGCCGTCGATAACGTGAATGATCTGTTTTCCATTCCGCTGCTGCTGCAGTACAACCCTGCGGTAATCAGCGTCGAAGAAGTGCAGCACGGCGGATTCCTCTCCGGCGGCACGCAAGAGATCGCCATCGTGCAGCGCGTCGACAAGGAACATGGACAAGCGATTATTTCCGCTACCCGCCAGCCGAATACCCCCGGGGTGAACGGCAGCGGTACGCTCATGGGCATCGTCATAAAAGGAGTGGCTCCGGGAACGTCGAATCTTTCGATCGTGCAGGTGAACGCGAAGGATTCCCAGCAAAAGCCGATTCCGCTGGTAACCAGCGAAGCAACCGTACAGGTCCAGCCATAATCGAATTTAGTGGCCTATGACGCGAACTGCAGGTATCTGCCGAAAACGAAACAATCCTGAAGCAGGCATGACGCTTCTGGAGTTGATTATTGCCTGCACGATTCTTCTCATTTTGTCTTCCGCCGCGGTGCCCATCGCGCGGTACAAGATCATGCGCGACAAAGAAGCGGACCTGCATTACGACCTGCGGCAAATGCGCGACGCGATTGACCGCTACAAGGACCTTGCTGACCAAAACAAGATTCGCGTCGAAGTCGGCAGCGAAGGCTACCCGCCGGATCTTGAAACCCTGGTGAAGGGCGTGCAGCTGGGGGCCGGTAACGACAAAAAAGTTCGTTTTCTCCGCAAGATTCCGGTGGACCCGATGACCGGGAATGCGGAATGGGGTTTCCGTTCGGTCTCGGATGATCCCGATTCTTCCAGTTGGGGCGGCAAGAATGTGTTCGACGTATACTCGAAGTCTCAAGGCACGGCGACGGATGGAACACAGTATAAGAACTGGTAGACTGCGATTGCATGGCCGGCGAGAAGAAAAACCAGTGAACACGCAACGACAAATCGGTAACTCGAAAACTGAACTGCGTCGTGGCCCGAGCGCGGCGGGATTTACGTTGATCGAGTTGATGATCGTGATTACGATCATCATGATTTTAGTTGGAATTGCCTCGGTTCATTACGAGCGGTCTGTGCAACGGGCGCGAGAAGCAACGCTCAAGAGTGACTTGCAGGTAATGCGCGTAGCAATTGAAAACTATACCTTGGATAAGCAAGCCGCGCCGCAGTCGCTGCAAGACTTGGTAGATGCCAAGTACTTGCGCGAAGTTCCCGTCGATCCCATGACGCGCCAGCAGGATTGGCAATTAAAGATTGGCGACACGGTGATGAGCCCGGATCAGACGACAGTGGGCGTGGAAGATGTGCACTCGAATTCCGACCAGGCATCACAGGTGGAAGGTACGCCGTACAATACTTGGTAGTTCGTCACTCGGACGCGTTGCTGGCTTCCCTCTACGCTTTCACGATATTCTCACCGATAAGCTTGCGATATTTGACGGGCGCTAGAGCATCCGCTATAGTTGGAGTGCGGGGTGGAGCAGCCTGGTAGCTCGTCGGGCTCATAACCCGAAGGTCGTCAGTTCAAATCTGACCCCCGCAACCATTTACTTAGTTTAGATACAACGGCTTAGGAGACTCCACTCCTGAGCCGTTTTCTTTTTTGCGTCCAATTGCGTCCAAAACTCCCCACACCGCGTTACCAAGTTGGCCACGACGCGCCGTCCATCTTCACTAACGACGCGCGTGTAGATCGACTCCGTAACCGGTGAACCATCGACGTCCACCGAGCCGTTGTTGTCGTAGCTTTAGCGATACGCCAAAGCTATTCATCAATGTTGCGTTCGCGTGCCGGAAAGCGCGGAATCCAGTGCCGCGGGGCACGCTGATTTGCGAGCGCCTTGAGCAATGGTTTGAAATGCCGCTTTAGCAGCATATTTTGATCCCACGGTATTCCGTTCGAAGTTGCAAAAAGAAGCCGCGATTGATTTGGGCGCCACGATTCCAGAAACTTTTTCACGTGCCCGCATGCCTGAGACGATAACTCCACGACCCGAATCGATTCGCTCGTTTTCGGATCCCCGAGTTTTCTTCGCCAAGCGCTCTGCCGCACCTGAAGCAAACAGCGTTCCAGATCGAAATCGTCCACTGTCAACCCACATAGTTCGCCGGCGAGCCAATGGGCTTATACTGTGCTTGCCCAGGTGGGCAAAACGGAAATTCTGGATGAGAGAGCTCTGGCAGGACTTCCATTATAGCGCGCGATCGCTGGTGAAATCGCCTGGCTTGACAGCTGTCGCCATCCTCACGCTGGCCCTCAGTATCGGCGCCAACGCCTCCATCTTCTCGATTCTCGATCCTCTATTGCTTCGCAAACTGCCCGTCCAAGATCCGGATTCGCTCGTATTTCTGGGCAACGCCGGGCTTTGGCGCATGGCTCGCAGCGCGGATTACGATACGGCAATCACTTCTGAGCTCAGCGCCTATCGCCACTACCGAGACGAAAATCGCGCCCTTTCTGGTGTGCTGTTTTTCACCGGCACGGAGGAGTACGACCTCACGCGCGGCGACGAGGCTTCTTCCGCATCGGGCGAGACGGTTTCCGCGAATTATTTCTCGCTGCTCGGCGTCCGGCCTTATCTCGGCCGCTTGCTCGCGCCGCAGGATGGCGAAGGCGCGGCGGCTAGCCCCGTCGCGGTTCTCAGTTACGCCTACTGGCAGCGCGCGTTCGCGTCGAATCCGGCAGTGACCGGCCAGACGATTTCGCTCGAAAACACGGGTTGGTCGTTCGACCCGCTTCAAAGTCACGCTTACAGAATCATTGGCGTCGCGCCGCCCGGCTTCTCCGGTGTCGAAGTCGGCCGCAACCCGGATCTGTACCTCCCGGGGCCGAATAGCGGCGATTCGCCCGCTTTCGTGACGATTGTCGCGCGCCTTAAACCAGGAATTTCGTTCGCGCAGGCCCGTGCCAGCCTCGCGCCCATTTACCAGGAAACCGTTCGCGATTCCAAGCTGCGCGGCTTGGAGAAACAAGAAGATATGGCGGGGCTCGTCGTCGAGCCGATACCGCACGGTCTTTCGCGTGTGCGCGATAAGTTCGGGCTGGCAGCGCAAATCGCCATGGCCGTAGTCGGGCTGGTCCTATTGATTGCTTCCGTCAACGTCGCGAACCTTCTGCTCGCTCGCGGCATCAGCCGCAGGCGCGAACTGACTGTCCGCATGGCGCTCGGCGCTGGCCGCTGGCGATTGATCCGCCAAATGCTCGCCGAAGCCGTGCTCCTTGGCTCGGCGGGAGCCATAGCCGGTCTCGTCGCCGCCAATTGGACTACAAAATCACTTACCGCTGCACTCTCCACGAAACAGCTTCCCGTGCAATTGGACGCCACGCTCGACGCGCGCGTGTTCGCGTTCGCCGGGGCGGTCCTCGCAATTACGGTTCTGCTTTGTGGACTGATTCCCGCGATTTCCGCCTCGGGCAGTGATCTCACCTCTGATTTGAAAGTTTCCGGCGCGATTGCCGCGCATGCTGCGTCGCGCTCGCGCCTCGGCAATCTGCTGCTCGGTGCGCAAATCGCGATTTCCGCGATCGTTCTCGTCGCTGCGGGTCTGCTCCTGCACAGCCTGTTCAACCTTGAGACCTACAATCTCGGCTTCGACGCCGATCACGTCGTGGCCGTCACGCTCAGCGGCAAAGCCGCAAACCCAGCGTTTTATGAACAATTGTCGGATCGCGCTATGCATCTTCCGGGCGTTAAAGCCGCCGCGTATTCCGCGCTGCTCCCGCTACGCGGCGAGGTGTTGGGAATCAATATCTCCGTTCCGGGTTATACACCGCGCTCTGCTGCGGAAACCCATGCGTTTTTCAACGACGTTTCTCCGGGATACTTCCAGGCCATGCGGATTCCCTTACTGGCGGGGCGCGATTTTACGCCTCAGGACGCGGCCGTCCAGCCGCCGCGCGTCGCGATCATTAGCCGCACCATGGCACAGCACTATTTCGCGGGAAAGGACCCTGTCGGGCACGCACTCACATGGGCGGAAGGAGTCTCCCGGCCGCCGCTGGGGATCATTGGCGTGGTCGCGGATTCCGTTTACTTCGGCCTCCGCGAGAAACCGGCGGACGTCTTTTACCTGCCCTACAGTAGAGCTACTGTTCGCGCCAACTTGGTGCTGGGCGCGAGTGGGAATCCCACGGCGCTGGCGGCCGCGGCGCGCGATCTGATCCGCTCGCTGGATCGCTCCGTCAAGATCGAGGCCATCGAGACCATGCGGCATCAAGTGACCGAATCTCTCCACGAAGATCGTCTGATCGGTGCGGTTTGCGGCGTATTCGCCGCGTTGGCGCTTGCGCTCACCTGCGTCGGAATCTACGGCGTGCTGTCGTTCCAGATCGCCCGCCGTACGAATGAGATCGGGATACGCATGGCGCTTGGCGCGCACCGGCGCGATATTCTAGCCCTGATCTTGCTCCACGGAATGCGAATCCTCGTCGCGGGCCTCGCGGTCGGCGTCGCCGGAGCGCTCGCCATCTCCCGCGTAATGGCGCACATGCTGTTCGGCATTTCGCCGTCCGATCTCTTAACGTATGCAGCAGTGGGACTCGCCTTGCTGCTGGCCGCGCTCGCGGCGCTCTATTTTCCCGCGCGCCGCGCCATGCGCGTCGATCCCATGGTCGCGTTGAGATACGAGTAGACCAACGCGCATGGTGAGCGACCTGCTGGTTCCCCGCCCGCCGCGCCGCGGCAGTCGATCCCCTCATTGCCCTGCGCTACGAATGACGCGATGCGAGAAACGGGACTAGGCAGAGGTCATAACGAATGAGTTTACTTTCGGTACCCCTTACGAAGTTTACCGGCTTGATCGGGGCGGCGTAGAGAACGCGCACCCCGTCGCTCTCATTGGCGCTCAGACGTTTCGGCGAGTTGACCTAGTCATGCACGGGAGAGTCGACGCATTCACGATTGTCTTTCAGCCAGGGGGCGTGTTTATGTTGTTTTCCGTGCCCGCAGAAAAGCTAACCAATGACCACTTCGACGGAGAGGCCGCGCTCGGCCGGGGGCTCGGCGAACTTGAGCGCCGGCTGGGCGATGCCACCTCGTTTACCGACCGCGTTCGTATTGCGGACGAATACTTATGTGCGAAGCGTCCCGCATTCGATTCCGTCAGCGGAATTGCCAGCGCCGCAACGGAAATACTTTTGACCAGCGGATGTGTTCGACTGTCTGACCTCGCTCACAACGCAGGGTTCGGGATCCGCCAGTTTGAGCGGCGCTTTCGCTACGAGATCGGGATCCCGCCCAAACTGTACGCCCGGATCGTCCGGTTCGAGGCGGCCCTCCGACGTAAGGCAGCGGCGCCCGAAACACGGTGGACCGACATCGCCCATGCTCTGGGATATCACGATCAGATGCACATGGTGCACGATTTCAATCGGTTTCGGGTGACAGTCCGACAGCCATCGGCGGCCAACTCGCCATGTTTGTACAACCTGAAGTAGTTTCAGGTGGCTACACCGAAGCAATCGCTGACCTATAACCTTTGACCTCGCACGCGCTGCCTACGCTGCGAGTCGGATCAGCTCCAAGCTAAAAGGTAGCACTAAACAATTCGGATGGTTGCAGGCCCCCGCAACCATTTAGGCTTCATGGCCGGAACCCAGGACTCCGGCCCTTTTCTTTTTTAAAGCTGGGGCGAGCTACACAGAAGTCCTGCTCAGCCTCGTGCCTTAGGGTTTCGCGGATGCGGGTCTGAAAAGAATAGTGCGGGCGATACATTGAATCGCTGGCTGAGCTTTTCGATGTGGTGCTTGTTCAGCTCCCGTTTGCCACTCAAAACTTCGGAAACGATGCTTTTCGATCCTGACAGAGGCGCGAGATCCTTCTGCTTAAGGCTGTCCGCGATCGGCAGCCGTGAGGTAGTCCACGCTTCCTGTAGACCGGGAGCATTGGCAAGGACGATCTAGTTCTTTATTATCAGACTGGCATCTACCAGCGACAGGCTCAGGCCCGGAAAACTAACGGAAGAGACGGTGGCAGAAGCTGCCCATGACCTGGACTCATCTCGTATGTAATGTGTTCGGTGCGCGACGTGGTTTTGTGAGAACTGCGTGCTTGAGCATAAGTCTCATCGCAAGTATCGGCGACCGGGCGCTTGCGCTCGAATTTACCCAATCGGCCAACGTCTATATCAGCAAGAACTTTACCGTTGAGGATGGGCTTTCATCGAACCACGTGAACGCCATAGTGCAAACGCGCGATGGCTTTCTATGGGTTGGCACCGAAGAGGGGCTCTTCCGCTTCGATGGCCGACATTTCGCTCCGGTCGTGTTTCTGCCGCAAGCGTCGCCGGTCTCGGTAAATACTCTTGCTGAGGCGCCGGACGGCACCCTTTGGGTGGGCACCAAAGCCGGCCTGGCCCGAATTCAGAGCGGAGGGATGAGCGAACCCGGACACACAACATCCGCCCTGTTTCATCCCGACTCGGGTGATGGTGATTCGATTCAATGCCTTCACTTCAGTCGCAACGGCACCCTCTTTGTCGGGACAATGACCGGACTGTATCGATTCGATCAGGATAAGTTCTCAGCAATCATCCCAAAACTTTGGACCTCCCGGATCGAGGAAGCGTCCAACGGTCATCTCCTGGTGATCACCTCCAAAGGATTCATGGAATGGGACGGCACCCAAGTGCTGCAACATCCTGAGGTGTCCGCGAGACTGGGTGTACGCCAGAACGAGATTTTTCATGTTTTCGAGGACCATGCCGGAACGATTTGGTACTGCACGGTGTTCGGCGTGACGCGGCAATTGGGGACGGCGATTGAACGGTTGAAACCTGTTGCCGCCGTGTTCCGGGTAACTGAAGACGCGCAAGGCGCGGTCTGGTTTTCCCAGTCGGGCGGCTTATATCGCGCGACCAAATCTGGTCAAGAGTTGATAGCGCCCAATATGGGCGCCGCCCTTCCTACTTTTCTGTGTTTTGACCGCAATGGCGATGTGTGGGCCGGCACAAAGGGGACAGGACTCTTTCGATTTAAGAAACAAGCGGTAAAAATGTTTACAGCGGCGGACGGTCTGCCGCTGGGCCTCCCCAGGGCGGTCTTGGCGGCAAGCGACGGCAAGCTTTGGGTCGGCAGCGATTGCGGAGGTTTGTCTTGGTTCGATGGACGCCGATTTCATTCTTATTCTGAGAAGCAGGGCCTTACCAACTCTTGCGTGTTTTCACTTGCAGAAGATCGCAACCACGATATTTTGATCGGCACCTTTGGTGGTGGAATCTTCCGCTTCCGGGAAGGGCGGTTTACGGCATTCTTCAAAGAAGACAAGCTGACGAACAAGGTCGCGGTAGCCATCCTGCCTGCAAGCGACGGTTCGCTCTGGATTCCCTATTCGGGCGGTCTTCGCCATATCCTGGATGGACAGGTGCGGGAATTCACCACCGCCGACGGAATCTCGAGCAACAACGTGTTATCAGCGTATGAGGATCGGCGCGGTGGGATTTGGGTCGAAACTACGGGAGGGATCGACCGCTTGGAGAAGGACCGGTTCGTCGCGGTGTCCAAGACCAACAATGCTTCCATTGGGGCAGGGCGATTTGGATTCGGGGAGGATCAACGCGGAGAACTCTTCGCATTTGGGCCATTCGGCGGCACCTTCCGTGTCCGGGAAACTGGGGTCGTCCGGCTTGATGTCGCGCCGAAGATCACCGGAATGTTGAAGACTCGGGACGCCCTTTGGTTTTGCGGGGATGGCATTTACTGGGCCGCGCCCGACAGCCTGGAAAAATGGGAAAAGCATTCAGACGCGCCTCCGGATTACACGCGCTTCGACCGGGCGGACGGGATGAATTCCGCGGAATGCAGTGGCGGCTATCGCAATATGGCCATGACCAAGGACGGCAGGGTGTGGGTCGCAACGGAGCAAGGCGTGGCTATGCTTGAATCTTCCACACCTCCTCACAGGTCTGAAAAGCCAGCGATTTACATGGAAAGGATTGTGATTGGAAAAACGCCTCAAGCCGTCGGCCGTGAGCTGGTCGTGCCGCCCGGCTCAAACCATATCGAACTGCACTTCGACGCCATCGAGCTGACGTCACCGGAGAGGGTCCGGTTCCAATATCGCTTGGATGATGTGGATCGGGAGTGGCTGGACGCGGACGCGGCCGTCACGGCGACCTATACGGGCTTGCCCGCGGGAACCCATGAATTCCATGTGCGTGCAAGCAACGCTGACGGAGTTTGGGATCGCACCGGCATCGTGTACAAAATTACGCAGCAGCCGTATTTCTACCAGACCACCTGGTTCCGTTTGTCGTGTGTGGCCGCCTTCCTGGCATTGCTGTCGGCGCTTTATCGGCTGCGGCTGCGGCAGGTGGCGCAGCAATTTAATGTGCGTCTGGAAGAGCGCGTAAACGAGCGGACGCGCATCGCGCGCGAACTGCACGATACACTGCTGCAGAGTTTCCATGGCCTGATGCTGCAGTTTCAGGCAGCGACGAACCTACTCTCGCGGGGTGAGGCTAAACAAAGATTTGAGAGCGCGATCGATCAAGCCGCGCAAGCGATTACCGAGGGCCGGGATGCCGTACAGGGGCTACGCTCCTCGGTGATCGATCCCAATGATCTTGCCCAGGCGATAAATACTTTGGGCAAAGAACTTGCCTCAGGTGCAACGAACCCAAATGGAACCGAGTTTTATGTGGTAGTGGAAGGCGCATCGCGGGGACTCCGTCCGATCCTGCGGGACGAAGTCTACCGGATTGCAGGTGAGGCAGTGCGCAACGCGTTCAAGCACGCGCACGCGCAGAAGATTGAAGTCGAAATTCGCTATGACGACCGGCAGCTTCGG
>DATHFT010000019.1:0-20096 GCA_035317965.1 Saccharimonadales bacterium (SeqCode)
GAGGAATGTCCTCGCGCCTTTTCCAGAATATTCGTGAAAAACAGGGCCTCGCGTACGCGGTCTTCAGCGAACTCACTCCGTATTCCGATGCCGGCATGCTCACTGTTTACGCCGGTACCGCCAAAGAAACCGTCGGCCAGGTTATCGATCTTACAATCCAGGAATTTCACGCACTCAAGGAGTTACCGGTCACAGAAGAAGAATTGCGCCGTTCCAAGAATCATCTCAAGGGTTCGCTGATGCTCTCGCTGGAGTCCACCAGCTCGCGCATGTCCAACCTGGCGCGCCAGGAGCTTTATTTCGGTCGCTTCTTTTCACTCGATGAAATTCTTGTTTCCATCGAAGCTGTCACCCGGGAAGAAATGCAAGCTCTCGCGCAAAAATATTTTCGTCCCGAGCAAATTGCGGTCACCGTTCTCGGCCCGCTAAACGGATTTACCCTGGAACGCTCGCGCCTCGCTTGCTAGAAAAATGAAATGTTCCGCCTGTTCAAGAGATATTCCCGACGGATTTGCGGATTGCCCGTGGTGTGGGGCGAACTACGGCACTTTGCCGCAACCTGCCGCCTCCGCTGCGCGACCAGTCGAACCCGGCCGTAACCTGGTTTTCGCCTGGCTGGCGTCCGCAGTGTCCCTGCCTTTTTGTCTGTTTGCCGCGTACGCCACTACGCATCAGAAATACGGTTTCTTGGAGATGGCAGATTCCGGTTATTTCATCGGAGCAGTTCTCGGTCCTTACCTCGCGTCCACCATCATCGTTTTCCTCTACTATTGGATTCGCCGCAGAAATCCGCAGTACTCGACAAAGTTGCTGGCGATCGCTTGCGGAGCGTCTTTTTTTGCTTTGCTTTCACTCAGCCAGCATTTGGGTAGGCCCGGCATGAGTCCGGAACCGGTGGAGAAGCGGCACATCGCCGGCTTGACAGGAAATTCCACGCCACAGGCGAACCGCCCCGCAAGCGTTTGGGATGCGCCGATGCTTTCGCTGATAGCCGATTTGCGCTCCTTCAACGACGCCTATGTTTCCGAAGTATCCAAGCTGGATAGTGCGGCGTTGCCGCTGTACACGCCGGACTCGTTTCGCGACGCTGCGACGATTCAGCAGATGCTCGCGCAACTGCGGAGCCGGCTCGCCGTTGCCGAAAAGTATTCCTCGGTGCAGCCGATCCTGGACAAGATGAAGAATTACCTGGCGGCAGTGAACGCGAGCGAAAAAGAGAAAAGAGAGTTCCTTGAAGGATTTGCGTCGACCGCGCCAGCGGGACTGGGAACGCGAGACCTAGCCAGCGCGCGCGAGCGCGAATGGCTGCGCACTTCCATAGATTTATATGCCCTTATGCTCGCCAAGCAGAGCGCCTATGCAATTGCCGGAAGGAAAGTGGAGTTTCGGCAAAGGGGGCTTGCTGAACAATTCAACCAGGGGATGGTAAAGGCCCAGGTGGCGAGACAACAATTCCTCCAGGCGCAAGGCGCCTTCACCGCCGCCCAACAGGCCGCCCGCACGCAACTCGGTTTGCACCCCTGAAGCGAATCACATTAAGCGATTTGCAGTTCCAGGTCTTCGGCAATATTTCGATCGACGGCATATTCAACATGCAGAACCCGCCGCGGGGAAGGGGACAGGGATTTCGAAGAGGCGTGGACCAGCAGAGCACGCATGGCCAGGATGCCGCCCGCCGGACAGAGGCACTCGACGGCCGGAATTCTTGTGGACAGGTCGTGCAACTGATCGTCGGTGAGAAGACCCTGGGTGTGCGTGCCGGGAAGCACCCGGAGCGGGCCATTCGCCGAACCTCGGTCGTCCAGATGCGGGCGCAAGGCGAGAACTTGTGACAGAGCCGCCAGCCTTGCGGCGAGGCCAATCGGATCGCCCGAGATCGCTGACGAGCTCTGCGAGATCATCAGGTCGTAGGACTTCGGGAATGATTGCAAAGCCTTGTTCCTCGATGCTGTGGTTCCGGTTCAACTCGAGCCCTCCAGAAACTTAACGATGCGCCATAATGCTATCGCTCTTTTGAGACTTCTCCGCACGGTGAAGTTCCTGAGGAATGTGCGTTGATTTTGTGGCGGCCGTCTGCCATTATTCTGAAAATCAGGTTTCGCTTCATGTTCGTTTGAGCTGGGGGAGAGAGCGATCGGATTACGGGTATCCATTCTGGCGTCGGGGAGTTCGGGCAACATGACGTTGCTCGAAACCGAGCACACCCGACTCCTGGTGGACGCGGGACTTGGCAAACGAGAGACTCTGGCACGGCTCGCCGCTGTAGGACTTACCGTCGATCACCTCGACGGAATTCTGATTACCCACGAACATTCCGACCATTGCTGCGGGCTTCCACAGATGCTGGGGCTCTGGAAAACTGCGCTCTATGTGACCGAACCCACCATGGGCGCGCTGCGGAGAATTCTTCCCGAGACATTTGGCAAGCGCTTGCACGGCGTGGAAACGATTCAGCCGGGGCAGCATTTTACGATTGGCGATATCGATGTCCACGCGTTTGCGATTCCCCATGACGCGGCCGACCCGATCGGATTCACATTCCGGGCCTGTGGCGCGAAAATGGCGCTGGTTACCGATCTGGGTTATATGCCGGAGCTGGTGAAAGTACATTTGCGCGATGCGGATTGTCTGATGCTGGAATCGAATCATGATTTGGACATGCTGAAGGTGGGGCCGTATCCGTGGGTTGTGAAACAGCGGGTGCTTTCGCGGACCGGGCATCTTTCAAATCATGCGGTGAGTGAATATCTCTGCGACGTGGAAGGTTTTGACGCGGTGGCGCGTTATCTGGTGCTGGGCCACGTTTCAATGGAGAACAATAATCCGGATTTAGTGAAAATTTCCGCCGAAGAAGCGCTCGGGCGGCGGCCGGCGGAGTCGGCGTTCAGCGGCGAATTGATGATTGCGTCGCAGGCGGTGCCCTTGCGACCGTTGGAGTTGTAGACCAGTTTCCGGTGCAGAGCCGGTTTCCGGGGCCGGTCATCAGCAGTCTCCCTCAGAAAGCGGACCCTTCCGTTTCGAAGTTTTTTCTCGCACTTTTGCGTGCGATGAATTACACTTTTCCTGTTCTTAGTAGAGGTGCGGAGACCAATATTGTCCGCGCAGAGTTCCGAGCAGCATCGGAGCGCAGACACGAGGGGTTCTTCTTTAAAGCAACAAGAAGTCTTGTTGTCCGCCGAAATCGTTGCGGTAGCTGAAGCCGCAGCGGTTGGGGAACGGGTCTAAGGCCTGTTCACTGTCATTCGAACTTGAGTTGGCTGCCCGGCAGCCGATTTAAACCTCGGATGAAGCGCTATTGAGAGGCGGTAACCCTTCGATCTTTCTGCGGGTCCTTCCTTTCTTCGCGTTTCTTCCAGAAAAATTGGTTTTGATGAATCCTTTTGAACTGACGCGCGCGCTGGTGGATATCGAGTCGATCACCAATAACGAAAAGGCGGTTGGAGACTATCTATTCCAGCATCTTGCAAACCTCGCTGCGCGCACCGGCGGAAAAGTCGAACGAATGGCCGCGGAACCGGAGCGCGACAATATTTTCGCGTTTTGGGATGCGCCCACCGTTACGTTTTCCACGCATATGGACACTGTCCCGCCATTTTTCGCTTCGCGAGAAGACAACGAATTTATCTGGGGCCGCGGTTCCTGCGACGCGAAGGGAATTATCGCGGCGATGATTGCGGCGACGGAAAACCTGCTTGCCGCTGGGAATAGAAATATCGGGCTGCTGTTCGTCGTGGGAGAAGAGCGCAACAGCACCGGGGCCAGAGCGGCAGCGGCCGATCCACGGGGTTGCAAGTTCTTGATCAACGGGGAGCCGACGGAAAACCAGCTGGCGCTGGGTTCAAAAGGGACGTTGCGGTACGAAGTAATTTCGCGTGGGAAATTGGCGCATTCCGCGTACCCGCATTTGGGACATTCGGCCATTCACTCGTTACTGGACGTTCTGCAAAGCATCCGGAACATATCGCTGCCGCAGGACGAATTGTTGGGCCCGAGCACGCTGAATGTGGGAACGATCAGCGGCGGGCGGGCGCCGAATGTGATTGCCGATGAAGCGCGCGCTGAGGTCATGTTTCGGACCGTGGGAGATCCCACGCAGACGCGCAAGGCCGTTGCTGCAGCCGTTGCGGGGCACTCGCAAGTGGAGGCGGTGGAAGTCTTGCACACGCCGGCCCTGCGGCTTACCGCGTTGGACGGAATTCCTACGACGGTAGTGGCGTTTACGACGGATGTTCCCACGTTCAGAGATACCTGGGGAAAGCCTTTTTTGATCGGGCCGGGAACGATTCATGTGGCGCATACCGCCGAAGAACGCATTCCAAAGAAAGAGATGCTCGAAGCGGCTGAAATTTATACGCGCATGGCCACCCAGCTCCTTACGGCAGGAGACGCTGGAAAATGAGCCTGGGACTCGCGTTGGTAGGCTACGGACGGATGGGGAAGCTGGTGGAGCAGTTTGCGCCAGAGTACGGATTTGAAGTGCGAGCCAAATTTGACGGGAACAGCAATGCCTGCGGGCAGGGGCTGTCGCACCAGACGCTGCGGGGAATTGACGTCGCTGTCGAATTCACTACGCCGGAAGCGGCGCCGGAGAACATGAAACGGCTGGCGGTTCTGGGATTGAATTGCGTCGCGGGGACTACCGGATGGTTCGAACAGCTACCCGAGATTCAGCAGGTTGTTTTGCAGCGCGGAACCGGGCTGGTGTGGGCGGCAAATTTCTCGGTCGGAGTGAATTTGTTTCTCCAGGCCGTGGCGCACGCATCATCGTTGTTTGCGAACCACCCTGAGTATCAGGCGTGGGGCTGGGAAATTCATCATTCGGAGAAAAAAGATGCTCCATCGGGAACTCTGAAAAAAGCGGCCGAGGAGATGACGGCTGCCGGTTACCGGCGAGCGATTTCATTGAGCGCGAACCGGGCGGGGGCCCATCCGGGAACGCATGAGATTGGCTTTGATTCGGCCGTGGACACGATTACCTTGCGGCATACCGCGCGCAATCGTGAGGGATTTGCACGCGGGGCCCTCAAGGCGGCGCAGTGGGTCGCCGGGAAGAAGGGCGTGTTTCAGTTTTCTGAAATTCTGGGGCAGTTGGAAATGGAGAAGGTCGGAACGTAAAGGAAGCAGGCCGTACAGAAACAAATGCAATTTTGATATGAGGTTTACAAGGAGCGGAAATGTTTACTGGATGCGGGACAGCACTGGTTACACCCTTTCGTAAAGACGGTTCGCTGGATGAGCCGACGCTGCGTGCACTGGTTCGGCGGCAGATCGAGGCCGGGATTGACTTCCTGGTGCCCTGCGGAACGACCGGCGAGAGTCCGACGCTGACGCGTGAGGAGCATTTGCGCGTTGTCGCGATCGCGGTGGAGATTGCCAAGGGGAAAGTCCCGGTGCTCGCTGGCGCCGGCGGATACAACACGCGCGAAGTAATTGAATTGGCGCGCGAATTGGCGGCGCTTGGCGCAGATGGAATTCTTTCGGTTACTCCGTACTACAACAAGCCAACGCAGGAAGGACTTTACCAACATTACGGCGCGATTGCCGAAGCGGTGGCGCTGCCCGTTATCTTATACAGCGTGCAAGGGCGGACGGGAATCAATATTGAGCCGGCAACCGTGGCGCGGCTGGCAAAGATTCCCAATATTGTGGGGATCAAGGAAGCCTCGGGCAATGTGGCGCAGATGGCCGCGATTTTGAACCTTGTTCCGGAAGATTTTATTGTGCTTTCGGGCGACGATGCGATCACCCTTGCGGTGATTTCGCTGGGCGGGCGCGGAGTGATTGCCGTGGCGTCGAATGAAATTCCGGCGGACATGGCGAACTTGACCCACCTAGCGCTCGCGGGTGATTTCACGGGAGCGCGGGAAATTCACCGCCGGTATCATGCTCTGATGGAAATAAATTTCGTGGAGTCCAACCCCGGCCCGGTGAAGATGGCCATGGCCGAGATGGGGCTGCTCGATGCCACCTGGCGCTTGCCTCTGGTGCCACCAAAAGCGGAGAATCGCGCACGGATCTGTGGCGTGCTGGAAACTTTGGGATTGACCATCCCCACGGTGGGATCGTTTGAAGTTGTATCGCGGGAAAACGCTGCCGGCGCCGCTCGGCAGCCGGTTGTGCCCGCTGCCGAGAGGGCTCATGCTGCAATCGCAAGTTAATGAGTTATACGACAATCCTCCCGAACATTACGAAGAACAGCATTTCTGGGTGTTTCGGGATTTCAAGGCGGCCCTGAACCGCGGAGAAATTCGCGCAGCCGTGCCGGATGCGTCGGAGAAAAGCGGATGGCGCGTCAATGCCTGGGTCAAGAAAGGGATCTTGCTGGGATTTCGGATGGGCGTTGTTGCGGATATGTCGATTGATGTCACCAAGCAGCCGTTTTTTGATCGCGCGACTTTTCCGGTGCGGGCGATGACCGTGAACGATGGAGTGAGGATTGTTCCGGGAGGCTCGAGCATACGCGATGGAAGTTTTATCGGGCGCGGAGTGATCTGCGCGCCGCCGATGTTTATCAACGTTGGTGCGTATGTGGGCGAGAACACGATGATTGATTCTCACGCGCTGGTGGGAAGTTGCGCGCAGGTGGGGAAAAGCTGCCATATTTCCTCGGGGTCGCAGATCGGGGGAGTATTGGAGCCCATCGGGGCACGGCCAGTGGTCATTGAAGACGACGTGCTGGTCGGCGGGAATTCTGGAGTCTATGAAGGAACGGTGGTGAAGAAGCGCGCGGTGCTGGCAACCGGGACCATTTTGAACCGGTCCATTCCCGTCTATGATCTGGTGCGCGATGTGATCTATACGGCGAGTGAAACGGAGCCGCTGGTTATTCCGGAAGATGCGGTGGTAGTGCCCGGCTCGCGGGCGGTAAATCATGAATTGGGCAAAAAGCACGGACTGTCTTTGCAGGCTGCAGTGATTGTGAAGTATCGGGATGCCAAGACCGATGCGCGTGTGCAGCTTGAAGACATGATTCGGTGAGTATTCCGGGCGCGGCGCCTGAGGGGCCGCGGGAGTCCGGCAACGGGCCGCCAGCCAACGGGCGGTCTGCGCCCTGCGACGGCAGCCCGGTGAACAAGGCACCGCGGAACAATCCTGCGCTTACTGCGAAAGAACTTTTTCGAAGAATTGCAGGGCGCGGGGATCGTTGGATTGCCCGAGCCAGAACATGGCCTGTTTGCGGACTTCCGGGTTGCGATTGTTTTGGGCGACTTGGATGAGCTTGGGGACGCCTTCGTCTTTCGGCAATTGGCTGAGAGCGAAGACGGCTTTCTTTTTTACATCCGTGTCAGGATCGTGGGCAATGGCCCCGTCGATCGCACCGACAGCTTTCTTTCCGGCTTTTTGCGCGAGCCAGAAAAGGGCCTGGCCGCGGACCTGCGTGCTGGAGTCGTCGTGAGCCATACGAATTATTTCGTCGATGGCCGCGGGTTCATGGCTGATCGAGAGAGCAAAACTTACCTGTGAACGGACCTGGGGGCTGGGATCACTCCGGGCCATTCGTTGCAATGTTTCGAACCCGAATTTTCCACGGGCTCCGCCTAGCCAGAATGCAGCTTGTTTACGAGTTGCTTCAGGTTGCTGCGGAGATACGAAAGATGCGAGCGCGCGGTCAGCGGAGGGGTCCTCGTGCAAGGCAATAGCGCTTAAAGCGCCTTGCGCGACCTCGCGCCGGTCAACGTTTTCCTTGTCAACGAAACCGGCTAGAAACTGCACGCTGTCCGCAGGTGTGGCGGCGGTGAGCCAGACCAGCGAAAGCCCCCCAAAATCGAGTGTGCATTCTTCAGAAGCCAGACGGATGCGAGTGACGTGTCGGGCTTCGAGTCGATAGAGGACGAAGAGTTGTCGCGGCCCCTCGAGTCGTACGATGCGACTTTTCTCTCCGGAAATGGTGGTGCCGCCTCTGTTTTCATTTTCCAGGCGGCAGGTCCTGCAGATATTTTCCTCACTATCGTAATTTCCGCAGCAGACGGTGCGTTGACCGCTGACTTCAGGAACGCTGTAGCCCATCCATTGGGCCTGGTCGGCGCGGTCGATGAGCTGCTGCAACGTTTGGCTGAGCGAAGCAGTTAGGGCGCGGGTCTCGAGTTTCGCGTTTTGGATTTGCGGCAGATCTCCGCTGGAGTTGCTCGGAGCGGGAGCCGCGCTTGCGCCGGGTGCGGCCGGCGCCGGCTGCTGCGCGCCGGCCCACCCCACCCAGGAGGTTGCCAGAAATCCTGCCAGAGCTAGTTTCGTTTTCCAGTTTGCAACTCGCAAGGTCGGGCTCCGTTTCTTCGCGCGCCTACTTCTGGAGAAGCTCCATCAGATAGTCGGTGCCTTCTTTGGAATTCATCACGGATAACTTTTGCACAGCGGTCTTTTTCAGCTCGGGGTCTTTTTCGCCACGCGCGATGGCTACGAGGGCTTTGGCGTTTCCCTGGATGAAGTAGGCGTCCAGGACCGCTTGGCGAACCTCACGGTCGGCATCCTTGGCATAGATGGATTGCAGGGCCTTTGCGGAATCTTCTGAGTTGATAAGTCCAAGATTGTGAACAGCGGCTTGGCGCAGCTCGGCTTCTTTTTCAGACTGGGAAACCTCAACGAGTTTTTGCGAATCGCCTGAGAGGAAGAAGGCCTGCAGAATGGTCTTGCGCACTTCAATCGATGGCTCGTTTTGGTAGAGCTGTTTGAGTTCCTCAGTGCCGTGAACAAGACCGAGCTGGCGGATGGCGTCCTGGCGTAGTGCTTCGTTCTTTTCCCCTTTAGCGGCCTGGAAAAGACGGGTCTTGTCGCCGCCGACCATGTAGCTTTGCAGAATTCCACGCTTGATGGAATCGTCGCTGGTGCTGGCGTAGATCTCCGCGAGCGTCTTGCGGGCTTCTTCGCCGCCAAAGATGCCGAGATTTTGAATGGCTTTTCTTTGAATCTCAGGATTGCTGTCGCCCTTGGCGATTCTGGCGATGACTTGGCGGCCTTGCGGAGAACCATTCTGCGCAAGGACAAAGAGCGCCTGCATCTTTTCTCTCTGCGAAGCGCGGGGATTATTGATGACTTGCTCGAGCAGGGGAACGGCGACGGCCGGCTCGCGGCTCATCATGCTGTGAATGGCCAGAATGCGAAGCTCTTCATCGCTTTGGTTTTCCGGCTTCGAAGGATGTCCAGTGGATTGCCGTACTTCAATTTCAAGCGCACTGGCATCTTTGAGCCAGCGGCTCTGCGGGAAACGCTTCTTGAGTTCGGCGATGTTGGCGAGCGCCGAATCTTTCTTGCCTTGTTTGCTTTGCGCATAGGATTTCCAGTAGAGAGCGGCATCGGCTTGCGGACCATTGGTTTTTGCCAATTCCGCAAAGACCTCTTCGGCTTGCTGGTACTGCTCCTCGTCGAGAGCGTCGCGGCCGCTGTCGTAGAGCTCACTGGCGCGGTCGGCGCGTTCCTGTTCGCGGTCACGAGCTTCCCGCGCGCGATCTTTCGCTTGCTGGACGCTGTCCTGCTCCATCATTTGCTGGGCGGCGGCGTGTTCGTCCTGGGAAGCCCAAACGCTATCGGCGTGAACGCCTTGTGGCCGGAATGCGGCGCGACCCGGGCAGGCTAGTGCCAGAGCCGCGGCGACGGTCATTCCAATTTTATTGCTCCAACGAAATCCGTTTCCGAGAGTCATGCGATGTTCCTTTCTTTCTTGGGCGATTGATTTGGCTCTGGCTGCGGCTTCGGGGATTGCTGCCGATCCTGGAGCTCCTTGCTGACCACTCGAACTTTGAACAGAAGCCCGCGCGATGCAATCCGTTGCCGGATTGTTTCCAGTTGCGCGGCGGAAATATCCGATGGGCTGTGAGCGACGTCGGTGAGAACGCGTTCCAAATCGTCGAGAACGCTGGCGAGACCGGTGTCGCCGTCGTGAAGAGCAGTTTGGCGGTAGAGGCGATTTTCCTGCAGAAGATCTTCAGCGCGACGCTGCTCGCCGGAAATGTTCACCTGCTTGGTCTTAGCATCTGCGGGTTCGGCGTTCGATAATTCCATGAGCATCATTTCGGAACGCCCGAGATGTTCACCGACGGCCACGACCAGAACGCGTTCGCGGACCTGGCCTGCGTTCAAAGCCTCCCGACCGGGAGCGATGTACTTGGTAGTTCGTCCGATGAAGAAGGCCACCATCAACAGTGCGGCGACTACGGCGACACTGGCGAACCGGCGAGGTGCCAGCCACGCTTTCCACCATGAGGTACGTTTCTCCGGAAGGCGCGGCGCGATTTGCTGCCACACGCGCTGCTCGAAGTTGGCACCGGGGTCGGGAACAGGCAGCGTGTTCAGCGCGGCTAGCAGGGCATCAATGCGTGAGAGTTCCTCGGAGCAACGGGTGCAGGTCATCAGGTGCTCGGTGATGGCTTCACGACGACTGGCTTGTCCGTCGCGATAGGCGATCAATTCTTCTTCTTTCGGATGATTCATAGCTCGCTTCCCATTGCTTTTACGTGCGGCCGCAGGCCAAGATGCGGCTCCAGGAGTTTTCTGAGTTTTTGCACCGAACGAAAAACGGTATTCTTGGTGGCGCTGGAACTGGTTTTTAGAGCGGCGGATATCTCTTCGATGCCGCAGCCTTCCCAGTGGCGCATGACGAAGGCGGTACGTTCGGCTTCCGTGAGTTCGTTGAGTGCGAGTTGCATGCGTTTTCTGAGCTCGATGTTTTGCGTGAGGCGTTCCGGCGTCGGCGCAGAGTCGGGAACGAGATCGAGGGGGTCGCGATTGTCACCTTCTTCATTTGCGGCGAACGGAGCTTCAATGCGGGCTTCTTCTTTGCGGCGCTGGCGCATGCGGTCGATGGCATAGTTGGAGGCGATGCGATAAACCCAGGTTCCAAAATTGGCGCGCGATTCAAACTGTTCAAGCTTTTGATATGCGCGCAAAAACGCCTCCTGGACGATCTCCTCGGCGTCGTGCTGGTTGCCCGTGAGCCGGTACGCGAGCCGGAAAACATTGCGGCTATGGCGCTCGACCAGCAGGCGGAACGCGTCGCGTTCACCCGCCATCGTTCGCTCGATTGCTGCGGCGTCGCTGCCCCAGGTCGCCTCGGCTGATTCGTTCATCCAGTTCATTAGACAGGATTTTGCTGTTGCGGTTAGGTACGGTATAGCTGCTTTGCTACCAGTAAGTTAGCGTGGACCCAAGGCTATTCGTAGCGGAGGGCGACGAGCGGGTCGACTTTTGTGGCGCGCCGGGCGGGAATCCAGCAGGCCAGCACGGAAGTGGCCGCCAGAACCAGGGTGATTCCAGAGAATATCCAGGGATCACGCGAGCTTACGCCATAGAGCAGGCTGGCCAGGAATTTGCTCAACGAGAAAGCGACTGCCAGACCAATGGTTATTCCTGCTGCGGCGATTCGGAGGCCGTGCCCGACAACGAGCTGCATTACGTTTTTCTCTTGCGCTCCCATGGCCACGCGGACGCCGATTTCGCGGGTGCGAAGAGAAACAGAATAGGAAACCACTCCGTAGATGCCGATAGCAGCAAGAATGGCACCGAGCACGGCAAACGTGCCAACCAACATGGTCCGGAACCTCGGTTCGGCCACGGAATGCGCCAGAACACTTTCCATGGTCTGCACGTTGCTGATTGGCTGATCTTTGTCGATGCTCCAGATACGTTCTCGCAATACGGGAGCGAGTTTAGCCGGATCGTCTTTGCTGCGAACCAGCAGATTCAGATGTGCAGCAGGAGCTTGCGCCAGCGGGTAGTAGAGATTCGGGCGGGGAGCCTCACTGAGGTTCACGTCGCGGGTGTCTCCGACGATTCCCACCACGAGCAGTGGCAATCCTTTTTTCGACTCTATACCCAGCAGCCGGCTTCCTATGGGGTTGCGGCCTTTCCAGACCTGGCGTGCCATGGTTTCATTTACCAAGACCACGAGTTGGCCGTTCTCGTCGTCCTGCGGAGTGAAACCGCGACCTCGCAGAATGGGGACGTTCATGGTTTGAAAGTAATTTGCGCTCACGGCATTGGTTTCAATGTTGCCGATGCCCGGGCTGGAGGCCGGTTCTCCCTCGACTTTTAGCCCCGCCGACAGAGGCAGCATTCCAGAGAGCGGATAGAAATGGGAAATTGCAGCGGTTTCCACTCCTCCTACTCCTTGTACCGTTTCGAGCACTTCCTTGGCATAGAAAAGCTGTTGACTCTCTTTGGGATATTTTGTTTCCGGCAGGTTGACGGACATCAGCAAGACATGATCCGTGCGAAAACCCATGGACGTGTGAGTGAGTGATGTGAACCCCTTCACCAGGAGTCCGGCACCTACCAGCAGAGGCAAGGCCATGGCGATTTCCAATATGGCGAATGCATCACGCAGGTGTTGACGCGGAGGCGCAGCTCCGGTGGCGGCCTCCTTCAGCCCCGCACTCGGGTCGCAACGCGCGGCCTGCAGCGCCGGCAGAATGCCAAACAGCATGCCGACAAAAAAAGCGCAGACCATGGACGTCAGCGCCATCGCCCAATCGGGATGAAGTTCTTCGATACGAGGAATCCCTTCCGGGGCAAGGGATCGGAAGGCCTGGACGCCGCCGCCGGCCAGGGCCAGGCCGAGAACTCCTCCCGCAAAGGACAACAGCACGCTTTCGGTCACCAGCAGTTGAGCGATTCTCCAGCGGCTGGCACCGAGCGCGCTGCGCAAGGCCATTTCCCGATATCTTTGCGTGCCGCGGGTGAGCAGCAGATTGGCAACATTGGCGCACGCAATCAATAGCACCAGCATGACGGCGCCAAGCAAGATCAACAGAGCCGGGCGCGCATCGCTCACGGTGTATTCCTGAAGATTTGCCGTGAACATCCTCCAGCCGCCGAATCCGGATTTGTCTTCGCGCTCGATCTGTTCGGAGATGGCTTGCAGTTCACTATTGGCTTGCTGCAAGGTCGCGTCCCGTCGCAGCCGCGCAAGAACTTCATAGCTGTGGTCTCCGTGATCCTGGATTTCCGCCAGACTGGGCGATGAGGGCAACCATGCCGCCGTATCTCTTGCCGGAAATCCAAAACCGGGCTGCGCAACGCCGACGATGGAATATAAGTTGCCGTCCAAGCGCAGCTTCTTCGTCAGGATGCCGGGGTCTGCGCCGAAATTTGTGCGCCAGAGCGCATCACTGATCACGGCGACTTCGTTACTGCCGGAATGATGTTCTGACTCTACAAAAAATCTTCCCACCTGCGGGGACGTGCCGAGAAAATCAAAAAAATTATCCCCGGTATCGGCGATGTTAATCTCCCGGGGCTCTCCTTCGCCGGTCAGATTCTTGCTGACTTCGTCATAAATCATGAATCCTGAGAAGGAGTGAGCTTCTCTTTTTACCTGTTCTACGTCGCCGAGAGATACGTTCAGATACAGCCCTTTGAATGCCTCGTTTCGCGAATACACAGTCACGATCTGTGACGGATCCTTGTAGGGCAGGGGCTTGAGCAGCACCGCATGAATTACGCTGAAAATTGCGGTGTTCGCGCCGATGCCGAGAGCCAAAGTTAGTATCGCGACTGCGCAGAATCCGGGATGCTTCAGGAGAGATCGCGTGCCGTAGCGTATATCGGCAAAGATTTGACCGAGCCATTCCCAGCCCCATACGTCTCGCGTAGTCTGTTTTATCAGCGCTATATTTCCAAATTCGCGCTGTGCTGAGTAGACGGCGTCTTCCTTGTTTTTGCCGCGTTCCGCGTGTCCTTGGGTGGCCAGCTGGAGATGGGAGCGCACTTCCTCTTCAAGTTCGTTTTCTTTCTTTTTTTTCCACCAGCTGGTCATCGGCTGCCTCGACTTGCTGCGATTCATTCTCCGGGGAAATGCTCGTCATTCGTAACGGAGCGCCACCATCGGATCGACCCTCATGGCGCGGCGCGCGGGGAGGTAACTGGCCAGCAACGCCACCGCTCCGAACAGGAAAGCAACGGCGATGAAGTCGACCGGATCGGTGGGTTGCACCCCGTACAAGAGGCTGGAAAGAAATCGCGTGAGCGCAAAAGCGACAGCGAGACCGGCGCCTACTCCTGCCAGAGTCAGGGACACGCCCTCCTGCAGAACCAATTTGAGGACGTCGGATTTTTGCGCGCCGAGAGCGATACGGATTCCAATTTCCCGAGAACGTTGCGCGACAAAATAGGAAATAAGTCCGTAGATGCCAACCGCGCCAAGAACCAGCGCGAGGGCGGCGAAAGCTCCGAAAAGGGAAGTGACCGAGCGGGAAGAGTTGGCGGCATCGGAGACCACCGCGAGCAGAGTTTTTATATCGGCGACAGGCGTGTCTGGATCCAGGGTTGAAGCGATGGAGCGAATCGATGCGCCTAGTTGCGATTGGTCTTGCGACGAGCTAACAACCATGGTCATTTCAGCGGGCACTTTGCCGTTTTCAAGAACTGCGTCGGGGCCGTAGGGAACATAAAAAACACCATCCATCCATTCAGGCTTGTCGTTGCGCAGGTCGAAGCCGTGAACGTCACCTGCAATCCCGACAATCATGCACCAATCTTTTTGACCCACGAAGCGGATGTGTTTCCCGAGAGCATCTTGCTGGGGCCAGAAGCGTTTTGCTGTAGCAGCACTGACGATAGCGACGTGCGCGGACGGGAGCGTGTCGCTTTCAGAAAAGTCTCTACCGCCAAGCACAGCGATGTTCATCAGTTTCATGTAGCCAGGGGAAACAGGATTTAGCCACAACAGCGGTTGAGCAGATTCGGAAGTGGTTGCATAGTTTTCGATTTCCACCGAGCGTTTGTTGACACGCCCATCGAGAGGAAGCGTGCTGACCAGCGCCGCATCGTGGACACCGGGAGTGGCCCGGACTCGGTCGACAAGCTCTTTATAAAACGAAAAGCAACGCCCTGGATTTTCGCAGAACGATTCGTTGGGCCTGATGCGAGCGGTGATCACATCCTCCGCGCGGAAGCCCGGATAGAGGTGGGACAGCGACCACAAACTGCGGATGAGAAGCCCCGCGCCGCTAGCCAGCAGCACGGCCAGCGCCAATTCACTGATGACCAGCGCGCGACGGACAACGATGTTTCCAGAAAGTGTCGAACCGCGACTTCCGGCTTTGAGCGACTCCGTGAGTTCGCTGCGTGAGGATTGCAAGGCTGGAGCGAGCCCACAAAGCACAGCTGTGGCGATGGTCAGACCCAGGGTAAAGAGAAGAACGTGCCAGTCGAGACTGGTGTCCGCCAGGCGCGGCGTGTTAGCCGGAAACGTTGCCTTCAACAGCGACGTGCCCGCACTCGCGAGAACCAAACCGAGGGTGCCGCCGAAAAATGCCAGTACCACGCTTTCGACCATGAGTTGACGGACGATGCGCTTGCGCCCCGCGCCGAGCGACGTTCGAATGGCGATTTCTTTGGCGCGCACTGTGGCGCGGGACAGTGTTAGATTCGCGACGTTGGCGCACGCGATCAGCAGGACGAGGGTAACGGCGGCCAGCAGAATGAGGAGACGTGAGCGCACGTCTTCCACAATTCCCTCGTGCAGGGGCTGCATCGCGATACCCGCATTCCAGTTGGAAGGCATGGGCCAGGGAAAGGCTTTCGCAATGCGCGATTGGAAGAGGCCGATTTCCGCGCTGGCTTGCTGCATTGTGGCGTTTTGGTGAAGGCGTCCGATTACCGGCATGAAATCGCCTGCCCAGGAACTTTGGATGTTGCTGGAGTCGATGTTTAACGGAACCCAAACTTCAGTTTGCGGAGAAGGAAAACGAAAATCGGCTGGCATAACGCCGACGATCTGGCGCTGAACACCTTCGAGTTGAATCCAGCTCCCGATAACATTGCCGTCACCGGCAAAGCGATTTTTCCAGAGCGCATAGCTGAGGATTGCCGAATTGTTGCGACCGGCCAGATCTTCTCCTGGCACGAAGACTTTTCCCAGCTGGGGATCTTTGCCGAGGACAGAAAACAATTCTGCAGAGACAAGTGTCGCATTGAGGCGAACCGGCTCGCGATGGCCTGTGAGATTGAGTTCGTGGCCCTCGGCGTAGGTAGCGACGTCCATGGTTGTGACCTGCTCGCGGAGAGCGCTGAATGCACCTTTAGGATAAAAGCCCGTCGCTCGGAGCAATTGTTGAGGATGCGGAAAGGGAAGCGGGCGAAGGAGGATTCCGTTTACCAGGCTGAAGATAGCGGTATTGGCGCCAATGCCGAGGGCGAGAGTGATGACAGCGACGAGGGCAAATCGCACGTTCTTGCGAAGCAGGCGCGCTCCAAAACGAAAATCCTGAAGCAATTCCTCCCACCACTGTCCCCGCCACAAATCGCGAACCGTTGCCTTGACCAGGCTTTCGTTTCCAAATTCACGATGCGCTGACCGTTCGGCGCTTTCTCGGCTTTCGCCGCGATCGCTGTATTCTCGTGCGGACATTTCCAGATGAGAGCGAACTTCCTCTTCAAGTTCGCTGTCTTTTGTTCTTTTCCACCAATTCGCCATTGGCCGCTCCTATGCTGCAAATCCGTTTCCTGGGCGCTCATTCGTATCGAAGAGCCACCATGGGATCGACACGACCCGCGCGACGCGCGGGGAGATACGCCGCTACCAAGGTTACGACCGCTATTGCGACGACCGCGCCCGCCAGCGTCAGCGGATCGGTGGCACTCAGGCCGAAAAGCTGTGTTTTGATAAGTCGTGTCGCTGCCAGAGTGACCGGAACTCCAATGCCGATGCCGACGGCCAGAAGCACGAGCGATTCTTTTAGTACCATCCACAGAACGCCGTCGACTTGCGCCCCGAGGGCCATGCGAATGCCGATTTCATTGGTGCGGCGCACGACATTGTAGGTCATAACTCCGTAGAGGCCGATACAGGCGAGCAGAAGCGCCAGAATGGAAAAGGAGCCTGAGAGTTGCGAAACCATGCTCTCTTGATCCGTGAAGTGCTTGAGATGTTCGCTGACGGTTTGAATTTTTTCGATGGCGAGATTCTCATCGACTTGCGCCAGGGCCTGGCGTACCTGATCGGCAATATTGGCGGGATTTCCGGCGGCGCGCACCTGCAAGCAGTAGTTGAAGCGACCGTCATCGGTCAGCTGCCTGGCCGGGAAATACAGAATACGTGGCGCCGCTTCGCGCGGGTTGCCGGATTTGGTGTTTCCCGCGACTCCGACAATCTCCCAACTACCTTTCACGCTTGGTTCGCCTACAGTGATGTGATGCCCGAGGGCATCGCCATTTGGGAAAAAATAGTTTGCAAAAGCCTGGTTCACCACGATGACGAGTGAGGATGCCGCCGTGTCTTGTTCGTTGACGGCGCGGCCCTGCAGCAGCGGTATGCCTACAGTTTCAAAATAGCTTGACGTAACGCGGTTGAGACTAGTTCCGGAACCTTTTTCCGCCTGGGACGAACTGTCCATCACGGTAATGGGCGAATTCCAGCTGCCTCCGCTGATCGGAGGTGCTCCGGAAAACGCCGAGGAGCGAATTCCCGGCAATGCTTTTAATTTTGCCTGGATGCGATTTTCTAGCGCATCGAGTTGCGCCGATTTGTAACCCGCGATTTTAGGGTCGAATTGGACGAGGAGCACGCTTTGCCGGTCGAAACCAAAATCCTGATTTTCAAGATTGTGCAGAGTGCGAACAAAGAGGCCGGCGCTTACCAGGAGTACAACGGAGAGCGCCACCTGGGCGGTAACGAGAAGCTTTGGCAAAAGGCGCCCGACGGAGGTTCCCGCCCCGGTGACGGTACGCGAATTTGCTTTCAACCCCGGCGCCACGTTGGTGCGCGAGACGCGCAGGGAGGGAGCGAGGCCGAAGAGAATTCCGGTGAGCAGGGAAATACTGGCGGTGAACAGTAACACATGGATATCGGGATTTGCCTCAAACGGAGTGTTGGTCGCGCCGCGTACTACAAAATCGATGAGGAAATGCGTCCCCCAAGTAGCAAACAGAAGCCCCAGTGTTCCTCCAAGCAAAGCGAGAAGCAGCGTCTCGGTGAGCATTTGACGAACGATTCTCCAGCGCCCGGCCCCCAGTGCAAGCCTGGTGGAGATTTCTCTTTCGCGAGATGCAGTTTTGGCCAAAAGAAAATTTGCCAGGTTGGCGCAAGCGATGAGCAGGACGAGAGCTACTATGCCCATAAGAATTTTTAATGAATCCGAATATTGCACGCGAAGATCGGAAATACCGGCGCCGCCCGGCAACAGCGGGACAAAGACTTTCTCGATTTCCTGTTTGCGTTGCGGCGTGAGCGCCGATCCTTCACGATCTTCCATCGCTTGCTGAAGCTGCAGATTGGTCCATTCCTGCGCTTGCTGAACGCTTGTCTGCGGATTGCGACGACCCAGGATGTGAATCCAGTACGGACTTTGCGGCGTCAGCAGGGAAGGTTGCAGGAGCACCTGCTCCTGCATGGTGATGGGCAGCCACATGTCGGGAGGCTGTTCATCGAGTGTGACGCCGTAAAATTTTGCGGGCGCCACACCAACGATGTTGACGGACGTTCCGTTTACGACGATATTTCTGCCAACTACCGATGGATCGGCGGCGAACGCTTGCCGCCAATACTTGTGACTGATGACTGCAACGGGGTTTTGCCCTGGAGCGATTGCATCCGCAGGTTCGATGGATCGGCCCAGAACAGGATTCGCTCCCAGCACGGTAAAGAAATTTCCCGAGACGAGATGCGCCACGGCTTGCTGCACTGGCCCAGTCGAATTGCCGCCGGTCCTCACGCTTACGGTTCTGGTGAAGCTGCCAAAGGCGCACACACCCTGAAAGGCATCGTGCTGGTTCTCGATTCGTTTGTAAAATTCATAAGTGAAAATGTCGAGGGGGCCGGGGCCAATTCCATCAATGATACCTCCCCCGTACGACTGACCGAACGAAACAAGTTGTTCGGGCTGGTTGACGGGAAGTGATTTCAGCATCAAGTCGTTGATCAAAGTGAAGATGGCCGTGTTCGCGCCGATTCCCAGAGCGAGTGAGAAAACAGCAACGGCTGTAAAACCAGGACTTTTTCGCAGCATGCGGAAGCCAAAACGCAAATCTTCGGCAAAATCTTCCAGCCAGCGCCACCCCCAGACGTCGCGTGTGGTCTCCTTGACCAGCTCAACGCCTCCAAATTCGCGCCATGCCGCGCGGTTGGCATTCTCCTTGTCTTCTCCGCGGGCGAAATGTTCCTGAGCTGACATTTGTAAATGCGAGCGAACTTCTTCATTCAGTTCGCTTTCTTTTTTCCGTTTCCACCAGAGCGACATGGGCGCCTCGTATTACAGATTCTGCGTTGCCTGTTTATTCGTAACGGAGCGCCGCCATCGGATCCACTTGCATGGCCCGGCGCGCGGGAATGTAGCACGCGGAGAACGCGACCATTGACAGCAGAAGCCCCACACCGATGAAGGTAAGCGGGTCGGTCGCACTTACACCGTAAAGGACAGCAGTCATCAGACGCGTGAGAGCAAGAGACGCCAGAAGGCCGGTACCCACGCCGAGAAGCGTCATCTGCATTCCTTGGCTGAGGATGAGCCGGAGAACGTCGCGCTTCTGCGCCCCCAGCGCCATACGCACCCCAATCTCACGCGTCCGCTGCCCAACAAGGTAGGAAATGACGCCATAAATTCCAACGCTGGCTAGTACGAGGGCGAGCGCTGCAAATGCACCAAGCAGCATCATGACAAATCGTTGTGGGCCGAGTGAAAGCGCAATGATTTCGTTCATTGATTGCTCGCCGAAAAGAACCTGTTCAGAGCTCATTTTCTGATTGGTGCTGCGAAGCGCGGAAAGCAATGCCGCCTGTGGCAACTGCGAATGCAGAACGATGGTCGTCCCGCTGGTCGTCGTGGAAACAAACTCATCGGGCATTTGCATGCAGTGCATGTACATCTGGGCGCGGAGGGGTTGCGCTTCATCAGATCCGAGCCCCCACTGATTGACATGTCCGACCACACCCACAATGTCCAGTTTGTCTCCACTGGTACTCAAGGCCACACGTTTGCCGATGGGATCGCTGTTCGGAAAATATTTACGGGCAAACACCTCGTCAACTACCGCCACGTGAGTGGACTGTTCGTTGTCCTGATCGCTGAAAAATCTTCCGCGCAGCAGGGGGATTCCCATAAGTTTCAAATAGTCCTGCTCCACGATGTAGTCGAGCGTCCACCCCATGCCGCTCGGGTCAGCGGGTTTGG
>DATHFT010000020.1:0-6553 GCA_035317965.1 Saccharimonadales bacterium (SeqCode)
GCTCAAGTGGATTGAAAAGCACATCGAGAAAAAGAAAGTGAACACACCCTGGTGACCGGCCACGGCGCAGGGTTGTCACCGCAGCTCTTGCCCGACGACGTCGCCATGCTTCGCGGAAGTAAGCAGCGGCGCGCGACCGACTGCGCGGCGCCTTCGAAAAGTGCCTTCTGAAGCGCGTTGCCTCAAGCGCTCCCTCCAGAAATTTTCGCCAGCAAATCGAATAACTTTAGCCAGCCTCTGGAACGCGCGCGCTGCGGAGGTAAAGTTTACACGGTGAAGGCTGTCGCACTCGAAGTGTTTTCCGACTACGTTTGACCGTTCTGCTGGCTGGCGGAGCCGGCCGTGCGTGAATTGAGCGAGAAAGATCCGGACGTGGCGATCGTCTGGCGCGCCTTCGAGCTGCGCCCCGATCCGGTGCCGACCCTCGATCCGAACGGCGGATATTTACACAGAGTCTGGGGCAGCTCGGTCTATCCGCTCGCAGAAAATTTAGGGATCGACATCAAGCTCCCGCCCGTACAGCCGCGCTCGCGCCGTGCGCACGAAGCCGCGCACTGGGCGCGTCGCCATGGCAAGTTCCGGGAGTATAACGACGCACTCTTTCGCGCGTTCTTCCAGCGCGGCGAGGACATCGGCAACACCGACGTACTCGTTCGTTTGGCGTCCGATAAGGGAGTTGAAGGGGACGATCTGCGAGCGGCGCTCGATAACGATTTGTCCCTCGAGAACGTGCTCGCGGATGAGCGGGAAGCAAAGAAGCTGGGCCTCAGCGGAGTGCCCGCCTTCGTCGCCAATCGGAAAATAGCGCTCAGCGGCGTGCAATCGGTGGAAAGTCTGCAAAAGTTCGTCGAACACGCCCGCTCGTTATCGTAAAACGCTGTATGCAAGCTAGCTCGATTTCGCTCCAAGAAGTTTTCGCTGTCGAGCATGATGATCACTCGCACATTTTCGTGCGATACTCGGAGCGAGATGGGTTGCCGGTTTCGTTGACCTTCCATTGGTTAGCCTGGGCTATTGGCGCTGAATGGTTCACTTAACGGGATTGATCCCGGCCCGGTGCCACGTCCCGAAAATTGGATGGATTGGGTTAATCGGCCGCTGTCAGCCCGAACTAGAACGGGTGGGACGTAGCATCGTCCGGCAAGCAAGCGAACGGGTAAGGCGGAAAAAAGATTCTTGGCGCTCCTGTCTTGAGGGTCGAGTTCGTTCGTCGTAGATATGAAAGACCAAAACGGAACGAGCGAAAGGAGAAGAAATCATGGCAGCAAACACGATCCGGCTTCACCGCGTCCTCCGGGCAACGCCCGAAAAAGTGTATCGGGCGTTTCTTGATGGCGATGCGATGGCCAAATGGCTTCCGCCGAACGGATTCACCGGCAAGGTTCACCACATAGATGCCAAGGTCGGCGGCACCTACAAGATGTCGTTCACGAACTTCGGCACCGGCAAGAGTCACTCCTTCGGTGGAGAGTATCTTGAATTGGTGCCACACGAACGCATCCGCCACACGGACAGATTCGATGACCCGAACCTGCCCGGAGAAATGCAGACGACCATCACCTTGAAGAAAGTGTCCTGTGGAACCGAGTTGAATGTCGTCCAGGAGGGAGTGCCCGAGGTCATTCCCGCCGAGGGTTGCTACGTCGGCTGGCAGGATTCGCTCACTCTCCTAGCGAAACTCGTCGAGCCCGAAATTCCGGATTAATCGGAGCAAGATTGTCGAAGCGGAGGACAGCGGTTGAAGTGCCGTTCATGGTGATCTCTGTGTCAGCAGAGCGGGATTACTCTCCGCAGTTGAGCAAGCCGCGAGCAAGTGGCGACGCGCTTTAAGTTTCACGAACGCTCGAAGTTTTCACTGGTCTGGATCGAGACGAAACGCGCGCGCCATCGGTCGCCCTCATTGGCAATCTCCCGATTGATTCTTACTAAGGCAGTCGTTGCAGATTTGATACGTTAGAGGGAAATTTTTTGTGACTATATAGTTTTCCGTTGGCCAACCAGAACAATTTGAACAGAAGTGCCAAATCTCGGTATTGATCGTTCTTCTGTATTCGGTTGCCATTTGTAAGTACTCGTAAGCATCACGAAAATATATTACCGCAGCCGTGCATTTCTCTGTGAAACCTCCGAAACATCTGGTAGCGAAAAGAAATCCGAAATGTTTTCTGGTCAGGAGACGCAATCGAGCAGTCGTCGTATCCAGAACTTTGCGCGACGGCTCATTCAGATTCAGCAAAGAGATATTTTTTATGGTTCCTTGTTCATAGCTCTCCCTTGAGCTCCATTTGTAGAACGCAATGAATATGCCAATTACGAGACTTGCAACATAAGGCTATTTCCTCGCCACAAAGGTAAGGGGAAAAGCCGTCATGGCGGAAATTACTGTACACGATTGTTTCGCCGCAACGGTTACTAACTCACCGAGTCTGCCCCTGGTTTGTCGCACGGCTGACGATTATATTAGCGAATTACAATCGTCCTGCGCGGCCTAACGGCAATGGCTCTAGTAGATCAAGCGCAACGGGCCAGCACTCGCTTTATGAATCTGGAAATCGGAGGGAAGCGGGGGAAATACAGGTAACAAAGGCCAGAAGCTTGTGATTGGCGGAATAGCAGTGTGCGCGATGGCGGGGTGGTTTTCCCGGAGTATTCAGATTTGATGAAGACCGTCTGATGAACAAGCCCGACCGGTAAACTATGTCGGAGAGTCTTTAGTCAAGTATGTGGTCCTTTGTTTTGACCAATCTCACACAGCCGGTCGGCTTCCTTTAAAATGTCTATCAATCCAATTGCGAGCCATATCCTGGCCGACTGCCAAGGCTTCTTCAGCCGTTAAAAACGTATGACCCGTGGTTAGCGCAGTAGGTGGGTCGCGAGAGTTGGAATCGATTTCAACGATGGGCCTAAATGAGTCCGGTGAGCGGAACGCCGCAGTAATAGTAACGACGCTTTCTTTATAAGTCCACTTCACCGAACTGTCTCCCGTTGGTTGATAGTGGTAGATAATTTTAGTACCTATTTTTCGCTTGGATCAACCCCCTGCTAAAATATATTTTGTGACGAATAAAACATGTGTGGGCAGACCTCTATAAATTGACAAATTGACTGGAGCCGTATCCGAGGAGCATCAAGACAACGGACGTTGATGGCCTATGTGCTAGTGCGATGGGGCGGGTATGGGGTGAAGGAAGTGGCGGAGTATTTCCCGGGAGGCAACGCTATCCAGGCCTGAACATCCAAATTTTTCCCGATAAAACCTTCTCCTTGATCTTCCGTTTTACACGGCCATCCACGGTTGCCGTGAACCACTCCCTTCGCCCCGGCCTTACCGAGCCGGTAACACTGCCGTTCGCTTACTCCTATTAATAGTGCGGCTTGCACCACTGTTAACTGTTAACCTCTGACAGATTCACATTTCTGCAGCACTTGTTTTTTTGCCTGTCGTAGCAACGTCAATATGTCAGGTTAACAGCAACGTAAAAATGTCAGGGTGAGACATCGGGTTGAGTGGTGAGGCTAGAAAGGGGACCATAGCGGAACCCCTCCTTCTTGGTGTTCGTTCGATATAAGCCAATTGTGTGCGTTGTTTTTGAATCGAAGGTTGCGATTTTCTCACTCTTGTAGAAAAACTCCACCGCGCCATCGAGAAGCACGTGAACATCGATTCTCTTGTTAGCGTGAGAACGAAAGGGCGAGGTCTTGGGGATCTGCAAGACCGTCCCCTCGAAAGTCACTGTGTTGTCCTTAGCCACGGTACGCTGTTGTTTGAAACATAGCGCCCGTTCGATCTGCAGTGAGCTGACTTTTCTCCAAGCAGACTCTGCCGTAGCCGGCATGGAAAACTTACGGTTGTGCACGGGGAGATAACGATCCAGGACCACGGTTGCCTGTTCCATGGTCTTGGCCTTGGCCAGGCGCAGTTCACTGACCAACCGATCCTGGAAAGTGTTCCACAGTCTCTCGATTCTTCCCTTGGCTTGAGGGGAATGGGCTAGGATCAAGGTCACCCCGAGCTCTTCTAAGCCGCGGCCCACCTCGGTGGTTGGTTTTCGGTTGATCATTTGCTCATCGATCGTCGGTTCCCGATCTGTCCAGAATACCGAGTGACAGTCGGTATAGATCGACTGGGACACTCCATGCTCCTTGAAGATCTTGGAGAACAGATGGAAGTAGCCCCACGAACTCTCGGCTTGGACAAACAAGGCTCCCATCACCTTGTTGGTAGCATCGTCGATGGCTCCGATTAGACACATCCGCGGCCCCCGGCCTTGGAGCCAGTCATGCGGAGAGCCATCGACCTGGAGCATCATCCCCTCACTGGCTCGTCTTTCCCTGCGGCTGCGATGTTTGATCCCGCGGCGTTTCCTAGGTGAGGCGATCCCTTCAGCTCGAAGGATACGACGGACTTTCTCTCGGCTGAGCTCGATCTGTTCTTGTTCTTTGAGTTTCTCGGTCAGATGGTGATCGTTGAACCCTTGGTATTTCCCTCGGGCTAATGCCACCACCCGCCGCACCACCTTCTCCTTGGTCTTGCGTTTACACCGCCGTCCACGGTTGCCATGAACCACTCCCTTCGCTCCGGCCTTGCCGACCCGGGCTTTGACCCGGTAACACTGCCGTTCGCTCACTCCCATCACGAGTGCCGCTTGCACCACGGTCAATTCGCTTCGATACACTCGTTGTATTATGTCCAGTCGCCTCTCGTCTTGCATTGTCAGGGTTGTCATCCTTCCACCCTGACATAATCACGTCGCCGTTAACCCCTGACACTTTCACGTTGCTACAACAATTTCCAAGTTATTGCTTGACGTGCGTGGCTTATGCTACCAATTCCAGGCACTGAGCCATTTCGCTCACCATTCAGGCGTGGTGCGAAGCGGCCTTAGGGCAAGCGCGGCCGATGACGAAATCCTGGCCGCAAAATGAAAATGTATTGACCGATCTGTGCCACGGTAAGATTCGCACGGACTTTTCCTCCGGCTCCCGGAAGTTTACCGACTCTCAACGAGGAGGGCGTGATGGGCTTGGATGAACTTGGGATCAAACGCAGAACATTTTTGCAGCAAGGCGCGGTCGCCGGTCTGGGCGCGCTCGCGAGCGTCGCATGGCCGAGATTCAGCTGGTCCGCGTCGAAAGACCGGCTGATGATTTTGAGCAGCATCGGCCTAGACGCGCTGCACCCCTATGCGCACAGTTCCGGTCCCCAGTACGGCATCTGGCAGCACATGATCGAGCCGTTGGTCGAGATTGACTATGTGCGCAAGGACTATTACGGCGTGCTCGCCGAGTCATGGAAATTCCAGGGCAATACGTGGACGTTTCGTCTCAGGAAAGGCATTCGTTTTCACGACGGCTCGCCGTTTACCGCCCACGACGTGGTTCATTCGGTCAATCGGATTAGAAACGACAAGCGTAGTTTGCAGAAATCCAACTTCGACGATCTGACGGAGGTCCAAGCGCCGGACGACTATACGGTCGTTTTCAGCACCACGGTTCCCAACGCGGTCATGCTCGACCGGTTACAAAACCGGTTCATCCTCAGCAAAACCGCCGCGGAGAAGTATGGCGACGATGTCGATCAACACGCGATCGGCACCGGACCTTACAAATTCGTCAGTTGGCAGCGCGACGGCAACTTGGTGATGACCCGCAACGATGACTATTGGGGACCGAAGGCGGCAATTAAGGAAATCGTCCTGAAAAAAGTCGGCGAGGACGCGGCGAGGATGGCTGGCCTGCTGGCGGGTCAGGGCGATGTAGTCAACAATGTGCCGGTGGAAGAGATCGCTCGACTGAACAAACATCCGCGCGTGCGCGCGGAAAAAGTCGAGGGGCTGCGGATGTACTTTTTGGCCATGAACGTCACGCACAAGCCCTTCGATAACAAGCTGGTGCGCCAAGCTTTCAACTACGCCGTCGATCCGACCGCGGTCATCAAGCATATTTACGAGGGCAACGGCTACGTCATGAACGGGCCGCTGGGTACCAACGTGATCGGTTACGATCCCAAGACCAAGCGCTATCCTTACGATCCGAAAAAGGCCAAAGAGCTGTTGACCAAAGCCGGCTTCGGCGGCGGCCTCGATGTTAAGCTGAATTTCTCGCCGGACCGCTATCCGAAGGCGCGCGAAGTTTGCCAGGTCATTGCCGATCAACTTGCCAAGGCGGGGGTGAAGGTCGAGCTGGTCTCTCAGGAGTTCGCCATCTTCTGGGGTGCGGACGGAGTCAACGGCGGCAAAATCCCCTTCTACTATGTTGGGCGTCCGGCCATCGACGCGGATACCGTCTACGATCAGTACTACCGGTCGGGCAGAACCAAGCGGGTCAGCTTTCAAAATGCCGAGGTCGACCGGCTGATCGACGAGCAGCACAAAACCGGAGATGAAAAAAAGCGCGTCGCCATGCTGCAACAGATCGGGCGTATTCTGATGGAGGAGGCGGCGCTGGTGCCGCTCTACACCTTGGCGGAGATCTACGGCGTCGCGCGCAACGTCATTTGGAAAGCCCACCCCGAGGAAAAGATCCTCGCCATGGATATGAAGATTCGCTAGTG
>DATHFT010000021.1:0-6832 GCA_035317965.1 Saccharimonadales bacterium (SeqCode)
CACCGCAAATGGTCCTTTCCGTTCTCTTTCTATGAGTTGCAGCACAATTTGCCAAACGCTCGTGGCCTGGCTTCGGCCACGAAGCGCACCTCGGAGCCGCCTGACTTCGGGTCATAAAATCCCGCCACCTAGAGCAATTGAAATGCCAAATTGCGAATTATTTTCCCTAACCCTCTCATTCCTAAGGATATACCTTGACTCTTCCGGCACACCTACTATAATCTATGTACGTAACTCCTAGGGGGAACTCGAATCTATGGACTACAAGATCGGCGACAAAGTCGTTTACCCGAATCACGGTGTGGGCGTTGTGGAGCAGATCAATTACGGAGTCTTAAACGGTAGAACCGAACGTTATTTCATGATTCGCATTGTTTCCAGCGGTTTGCGCGTCATGGTCCCTCAATCCAATGCAGGCTCTGTCGGCCTGCGTTCCGTCATTCGTAATGCAGATTCCACCAAAGTTCTCGGTTTTCTTGAAACCGGCAAGCTCAATTCCCACCATGATTGGAAGCATCGCTTCAAAGAGAATTCCGAGCGCATGCGCACTGGAGCCCTCCTTGAAGTTGCTGTCGTCCTCAAGAGTCTGGTTTCTCTCAGCACCAGCAAACCCCTCTCGTTCCGCGAAAAGAAAATGCTCGAACGCGCCAAGTATCTGCTCGTCAGCGAAATGGCCACTGCGCGTAACACCAGTGCAGAAAACGCCGAAGCAACAGTTGTCAAATCTCTCGCCAAGGCCAAGTTGCAGTTCCCCGTTATGACCGAAAAATTCGAATAGTTTTTTCCAAAACCGGCACCGAGCACGCGGGGGCGGACAACGCAAGTTGCCCGCCTTTTTTGTTTTTACGCAGCGTCGCTTGCGACTGGTCCTGTTATAAGGATGCCATCTTCGGTGGGGGTTACGCCCAGCGGCCGAGAGCCGCGGAACCGCCACCCAAAACTTCCCTCCGGGTTACAGCCTGCCGCCTCACGAGTGAACATCCGGTGGACTTCCTGTCTGCGACAACGACTTCGTTTTGAATCCTCGTCCGGTTAGCGCACCGAACACCGCCTCCGCTGTAGCCACCGCTCCCGTGGCATCACCGTGGATACAAATCGTCTGGGCATCCACGCGTACTTCGGACCCGTCGCTCGCCACAACAATTCCGCGCTCCACAATCCCGACCGCCTGTCGCGCAGCCTCGACCGGATCGCTGATGAGCGCATCAGGAAATTTGCGCGACCGCAAAGTCCCATCGGATTCATACCGCCGGTCGGCAAACGCTTCTGCCCCGACGGAAAATCCCTCTTCCCTGAATACCTCCAGCATTTGCGAACCAGCCAAACCCACGAGCGTAACGACCTGCCCCCAGCGCGCTACACCACGGGCAATCGCCCTGGCCATTGACGCGTCTCTGGCTGCCTGATTGTAGAGCGCGCCGTGCGGCTTTACATGGGTGAGCTGCGCCCCGCTGCGGCCGGCAATTTCCGCCAGTCGCTCGACCTGCTCGAACACCACTGCCGCCACTTCGTCCGCCGACAAATGCAACTCCAGCCGCCCGAAATTTTCGCGATCGGCATACCCCGGATGCGCGCCTATCGCCAGGCGCCAGCGCAGCGCCTGCTCTACGGTGGCGCGCATCATGACGCGATCACCCGCGTGCCCGCCACAGGCAATATTCACAGATGTCAGCGACGCCATCAGCCGTTCCTGCGTGCCATCGGCAATCTGGCCCGGCAACTCTCCCATGTCGCAATTCAAATCGATCGTTTTCATTCTTCCAGCAGCTCCGCCGAGGCCATGAGCTTTCCCTGTTCCAGGAATAATTTTCGCGCCGTCGCAAACGTTACGAACTCGAAGCGGATCTCATCACGCGGCCGCAACTGCCCAACACAATGCATATCCGCTGAAATCACATTGGCAATCTTCGGATATCCGCCCGCGGTCTGCTGGTCTACAAACAAAATGATCGGCAATCCCGCTGCGGTAATCTGCACCGCTCCGAGTGAAACTCCCTCAGAAATCATCGACACTTCTCGTCTGGTTTTAACCGCCCCGCCTTCCAGGCGCAAGCCCATTCGATCGCACGCTTCGGTCAGGCGATACGCTCCGCCCGCGAAGGCCCTTCGGGCCTCCCCGGAAAACAGTTTGCTCTGCGGACCTTCGGTAACTCTGAGTATCTTGCGCGGCGATAAAACTCCCAGAGCTTGTGCCGCCCCCTGCTTTGTGAGCAGCGGCAACCGCTGGCCTCCTGTCGCGAGCACATCCCCCTTGCGCAACGCCCTTCCCTTAAATCCGCCCGTCCCGCTGAGGATGTGCGTCGAGGAACTTCCGAGAAACTCCGGCACCCGGACGCCACCGGCCACGCACAGATAACATCGCGCCCCGGAACGGGTGGCCCCCAAGCGCAGGGTCGCGCCCGCCCCCACCTTGAGCGAAGTCCACAATCCTGCAGGCGCTCCATCGAGGGTTGCGCCGAAATCCGACCCCGCGAGAGCCACGACGGCAGCGTCGTGAAACAAAAAACTCCCGCCCAAGAGGGTCATCTCGAGCGCCGCCGCTCCTTCTGCGTTGCCAACCAGCCGATTGCCGATTCGCAACGAAATTGCATCGGCCGCACCGGACGGCGAAACTCCGGACGGTCCAGATCCAGGACGTCCCAAATCCTGCACCGTGGTGAGGAGCCCGGGAGCGATCACTTCAAAGCTCGTCACAGGGTCACGCTCGCCGCAAATCGCTCCTCTGAAATCGCACGAAACCGTACACGGTCTCCAATTCGCAGGTAACTCATGGGCTGGCGATCCGCGCGAAACATGGCCAGAGGGGTCTGCCCCAGGAGTCGCCAGCCGCCCGGCGTAGCGAAGGGATACACGCCGGTCTGGTTTCCCGCAATTGCCACACTGCCGGCGGGCACCACTCGCCGCGGCGCAGCCAAGCGCGGCGTCACCAGCGCTTCCGGCAGCTCTCCCAGATAGCCAAACCCGGGAACAAATCCCAGAAAATAGACCAGGTACTCGACTGAAACATGCAGCTCGATCACCTGCGCGACGGTCAATCCGTGCAGCTCAGCCACATCCTGTAAATCCGGCCCCAGCCGCCCGCCATAGCAAACAGGAATTTCCACAACGCGCGGCCGAGGCAGCGCAATGGTCGCGATTCGCCGGAGGTAGGTTTCCAGGATCTCCTGCAGGTCCTCATGCCGCAACCGCAGCCCGTCAAAACTCACCAGAACCGAGCAATAACCCGGGTGCAGGTTCGTGACATTCGGAATCGGCTCCGCTTCGAGCAAGAGCAAAAGCTTGCGAACTTTTTCGTTGGTTTCCTGCGAAATTGCGTCGCCCAGATAAACGACGAGCGATTGATCGCTGGCATATTGAAATTGCGTCTGGCGTTTCGCGGAACCTCTCATCGCCGCGTGAGTATACCGCATCCAGAATTCACCGGCGTCGCCTCAGGAATCGACTACAATTGCTCCGGCAAACCAATTCCATAAAACTCGGCCCGGCTCTGGTGGCCTTTGCCAGCGATATGACGCTTGTCTTGCCCGGGCGATGAACCGTCCGGCCGCAGCAGATTCTCCGGAAGCGCCAAGGGGCAGCGGGCGAGAGCACTTAACTGTAAAGCAACGTAACCAATCGGAGCCCGCCGGCGTCCTATGAATAGAATCACTCCATGGATTGCACTCGGCAACTCCAGTCGGGAGGCAGCTATGAAATACCTGGTTCCTGTTTTCGCCATTTTGCTCGTGCCAAACGCCATCCAGGCGCAAGCCCCCGCCCACCCCGAAGCACCTAAAAGCAAGTGGGTCGTCGGCGCCGGTTCTCCGCCGGCTCCAGCTGCGGCCCCGGCCCGCTCGGAAGCGCCCGGAGGCAAGTTTGTCATGACCGCTGCCCCTCGGCCGGCTCCTGCACACGCGAGCCCTGCGCGGCACGCCCGCGGCCATCGCCGCTCACACGCGTTCTACTATCAGCCAAGTTCTGTCTCCCTGACGAGCGATCCGGCAAACTCGATCAGCGAGGACGGCGCCAGTTCTCGGCAGTCCGTGGCTCCGCTCGCGACTGATATTAATGTAGACAGCGTTGTGTCGTGGGAGCCTTCGACCTACATGGACTACGATGCCGCTCTGGCGCTCGGCCTGCAAATGCAATCCGCCGCCGCGCAACCCAACGTGGCACCGGTTTCGCTCGGCGAGCTCGCTCGCAGCGTTCGCGCTGCCAGAGCGCAAGCCGACGCCGCCAAGCCACTACGCTAGTTTCAAGGCCGGATCCGCGTTCAGGGTCGCGTCTCCGAGCATCCCCGCGCAATATCTCGGATACGCGGCAGCAGCAATCATCGCCGCGTTGTCGGTAGACAACGCCCGGCTTGGGAAGAATACTTCAACACCCCGCGACCGTCCGCGCTCCTCAAAACTCGCCCGCAATTGACTGTTTGCCGCCACTCCCCCGGATACCAGAACCGTCTGAACCCCGGCGCCTTCGGCCGCCGCCATCGTCCGTTCGACCAGATCCCGCACCACAGCGTTCTGAAACTCCCGCACAAGTCCCAATGTCGCGGGACGGCACAACGGCAACAATTGCTCAAATTTCCGTTCCCCGCGTGCGAGCGCAGCCTGACGCACAGAAATTTCCGGCTCATACTCGTGGTGCTCGCGAATGTGATACAAGACCGCCGTCTTCAATCCGCTAAAACTAAAATCGAGCGCATTCCCTTTCATCTTCGTCGCACTGAATTTCACCGGAGCGGGCGCGCCCGCGGCCGCAGCCGCCAGGCGATCGAGAATGGGTCCTCCCGGATATCCGAGCGCCAGCAACTTCGCCACTTTGTCGTAGGCCTCGCCTGCCGCATCATCGCGGGTCCCACCCAGGCGCCGGTACTGCAATTTGGCGCCCGCACCGGTAGCGCTCGGGTCTTCCGGCCGTACTTCGTACAACACCGTGTGTCCGCCTGAAACAATCAAACAGACCGCCGGCAATTGCGCCACGCGTCCGGCTTTGTAGGCTTCCAGGAAAACCGCATGCACGTGACCCTCAAGATGATTCACCGGCACCAAGGGCTTTCCGAGAGCCGCAGCCAGGGTTTTTCCGTAGGTCATGCCGACCAGCAGCGCGCCAACCAGTCCCGGTCCGTAGGTCACTCCCACTGCATCCAAATCGGAAAACTGTAGCCCCGCCTGCAGCAAGGCTTCCCGCACGACCGGCACAATCTGGCGCAAATGCTCCCGCGAAGCCAGCTCCGGCACTACGCCGCCGTATTTCTGGTGGATATCAATCTGCGACGCCACCACGCTTGACAGGATCTCGCGCCCATCGACGACCACCGCCGCCGCCGTCTCGTCGCAAGAAGACTCAATTCCCAGAATTTTCACGGCATTCCCTCAGCCAATTTCTGTATCTATAATGCCAGCACCAAGCGCAGAGCGCCAAGGCCGCACCGCGAACGACCGCCTGCGGAACGGCTTCGTTTCAGAGGCTAGGATCTAGTGCGGTGAGTTATCATCGCGGCCTCGGCTAACGGCAGCAACCGACTGGAGACCACATGAGGCAGAGACTCTCGACCATCTTGCTCTCGGCATTTGCGATTCTGTTTTTTTTCTCTGAGAACTCGTCCGCACAGGGAAAAACAAAAACCGTCGTCCTGATCGTTGCCGACGGCCTCCGCTGGCAGGAAATTTTTACCGGCGCCGATCCCGCTCTCCTCGACTCCGAACACGGCGGCGCCTGGGCCAAGCCGGAAGATCTCAAGCGCAAATACTGGCGTGACGACAGCAATGAACGTCGAAAACTGCTGTTTCCCTTTCTCTGGACAACCGTTGCCGAGCAGGGCCAGATCTTCGGCAATCAAAACAAAGGCAGCGTGGCCCACGTCACCAACGGCATGGCCTTCTCCTACCCCGGCTACAACGAAATGCTCACCGGCTTCCCCGACCCTAAAATTAACTCCAATGAATTTGGCCGCAATCCCAATGTCACCGTCTTTGAATGGCTCAACAAACTCCCCGAGTTCCACAAGGCCGTCGCCGTATACGGTACCTGGGCCACGTACAAAGACATTTTCAACGAAAAACGCAGCAACCTCGTCATGCAAGTTGGCTGGGACATTCCCTACCAGGGCAATCTCACACCGCGCCAGGAAGCCATCAACGATCTTTACCGCCACTCGACAAAATTCGACAACGAAGACATCTCCAACGCTCTCGAGCAATTTCCGCTCCTCGACTACGTCGGCAGCAATCGCCCCCGCGCTCTGTTCGTCGGCTATGGGGAAACCGACAATTGGGCACACGCCGGCCGCTACGACCTGGTCCTTGACAGCGCCCATCAATTCGATCACTACGTGTCCGAACTCTGGACGAAGATGCAGTCCATTCCCGCTTTTAAAGACCAAACCACTTTTATCATCACCTGCGACCATGGCCGCGGCAGCGGATTGCTGGAATGGAAAGATCACGGCGTCGATAAAAAGGGCTCGGAAAATATCTGGATCGCCGTCATCGGCCCCGACACCCGGCCGCGCGGGGAACGCACCAGCACCCGACCCGTCACCCAGTCGCAAATCGCCGCCACAGTCGCTGCGCTTCTTGGGCAAAACTACAACAAGGCGGTCTCGCGGGCCGCGCCACCCCTGGTCGACGTCCTTGCGCTCCAGCCCTAGAGCGAGTTCGCTTTTATCGCGTCCGTCGTAATGTTGCCGTGGCTGGCACGCCGGCCGCTTGAAAATGTACCTGTTGTCGATTTCTCAAATGTGGCTTCGTGCGCCCAGAATGCTATTGTTCTCGGTGGCCAGGAGGAACTAATTCCGATGCAGCGTCGAGACTTTTTAAAAAGTACTGCTGCCGTTGCCTTAGCCGCAGAA
>DATHFT010000022.1:0-38259 GCA_035317965.1 Saccharimonadales bacterium (SeqCode)
CGAGCGCGGCGGCAGGGTGGCTCGTGTCGATGGGGGCAGTGTCTTGCTCGGCTCACCCGGCGCACCCGGCTGCACCACAACAGGCTTCGCCGGATACGTCTGCTGCGGGCGCGCAGTGGAGCAGACGAAACCAGTCCAAGCGCCGGCGGCAAGCAGCATGCCGCAAGGCTTCTTTCGCCGCTGTCGTTTGACAGGCTTCAATTGTCGAAATCCGAGGCTCGGATGCAGATATGACGCACAACCAAGCCCGACAAGGCAGGCATGAATCAGGATTGACAGTTTTCTCGGCACCTTCACGTTCCAGTCCAACGCGGCCAGAAACCAGCCGGGTGATCACCCCGGCGTCGCAGCATAGACTAAGTGTGTGGCGATAGCAACGCTTGGAGGGGAGCAGCGCTCGGAGTTGCCTTGCGCGGAGATTGCCCTGGCAGACCTTTGCAGGGGATTTCTGCGGCCGACGGATTCGCGTGTTTCAGGAAACTGTTTGCAAGCGCTCGTCGGGTAATTTCCCTCGTATCTCTTGACGCCCGAGCAGGCGCCTCGGCACAATCCGCTGCTTGAAGTCAGGCTCGTTGTTGTTCCGGTGCAACGCCGCCAGTGTCAGGTTGTCTGCTTAGCGGGCATCGTGAAAGATGATTCCAACGGTGTGACGTTGCCCTGACCTTACGCGGCTCACTCCGTGCCGGAGATTGACGCGATACGTCCCCCGCGTTCCCCGGACGGGCCGGTGGTGCACCGCAAATGCCACCGCGTCGCCCTGGCGGAGCGGAACGACTTCCGGCCGCGACTGCATGCGGGGCCGTTGCTCGGTAAGGACGAATTCGCCGCCTGTAAAATCCCTTTCGGGTTCAGACAGCAGAATGGCTGTCTGTATCGGGAAGACGTGCTCTCCGTAGAGATCCTGATGCAGACAGTTGAAGTCGCCTGCTTCGTATTGCAGTAGGAGTGGCGTTGGTCGCTGTTGTCCTGCGTCGTGGCATCTTTGCACAAACTCGTCGTGGCTCGCAGGATAGCGAACTTCAATTCTCATGGCCGCGTTCCAGCGATTTGCGACCGGCGCCAGCCGAGAGTAAAGCGCTGTCCGGAGCCGCTCGATGAGATCAGGGAGCGGGTAGCTAAAGTATTTATACTCGCCGCGCCCGAAGCCGTGCCGTCCCATGACTACGCGGCTGCGAAAGATCGATTCCTCGGAGTACCTGGCGGCGAGCGCCTGGCATTCATCAGAAGACAGAACACCCTTAAGCAAAGCGCTCCCTTGCTCGTCGAGCTGGACTCCGATTTGTTGCCAGTCGAGCGCGCCAACACGCGCAACTGCTGGATCGGCGGGGATGGAGCCGGTCGGCTCGCTATTCGTCCTCGTGGTTTTGTCGGCAAAAAAGGTGTTCATGCTTTTGCCTCTCGGTCGAGCAGCGCGCGCTTGCGTTCGACTCCCCAGCGATAGCCGGACGGAGCGCCGTCGCTTCTGATGACGCGATGGCACGGAATTGCGACGGCGAGCGAGTTGGCTCCGCAAGCCTGCGCCACGGCGCGGACCGCTTTAGGCATAGCGATTCGTTTCGCGATGTCCGCGTAGCTTGCCGTGGAACCGACAGGGATTTGCTGAAGCGCTTTCCAGACTCTCTGCTGGAACGCCGTTCCCCGAATGTCCAAAGGCAGGTCAAGACCGACACCCGGTTTTTCGATAAGCCCCACTACTTTTGCTACCAGGTCCTCGTACCCGCGCTCGTCGCCGATCAGATCCGCTTTCGGAAACTGATCTTCGAGATCGCGCACCAGCAGGAGCGGGTCATCGCCCAGAAGGACGGCGCAGACGCCACGCTCGCTCCTGGCTACCAGGATCGACCCGAGCGAGCACTCCCCAATGGCAAAATGTATGGCCGTGTTCGCCCCGCCATCCCGGAACTTGGTTGGCGTCATCCCCAGAACTTCATTGGAAGTCTCGTAGAAACGACTGTTTGAATTGAATCCAGCATCGTAGATCGCTTCCGTCACCGACTGCGTCTTGCCGAGAGTTGTCCGCACGCGGCTGGAACGATGAGCTGCCAGGTAGCCCTTCGGGGTTAGGCCTGTTACGGCCTTGAACGTCCGGTGAAGATGGAACGCGCTCATGCCGGCGTATTCGGCGAGTTCATCAAGAGAAGGTGACTCGTCTGACCGGTCGATGAGGCGGCAAACCTTTGCGATCCTCGCCGCGTTCTCTGCTGCCCGTGAGGGCCCGGCCGGTTTGCACCGTTTGCAGGCACGAAATCCGGCGCGCTCAGCGTCTTCAGGAGACGGGTGGAACTGGACGTTCTCCGGCCGGGCCAGGCGAGCGGCGCAAGATGGCCGGCAGTAGACGCCCGTCGTCTTGACTGAATAATAAAAAGTTCCGTCTGCTGTTTTTTCGCGTCGGGCAACAGACGACCAGCGAGGGTCGCTCGTGGTGGCGCTTGCAAGCCCCTCGATTTCAATTGCTTTATTCATTGCAAATTCCTTTCTTGCCTTCGACCACTTCAACCTACCGGGATTCCACAACGACATCTATCCGTTTAGCGCTTTCAAATTCGGAGGTTGGGGCGGTTGTTTCCGGAGAGATTCAAATACGAAAGCAAGATACGGAGTGTGGCGCGGAGACGATCCCGGTACGTTTCAAAAAGCAGAGCGCAAAGCAGCTTCTGCCAAACGAAAGTTCAAGGGGAGATCACCATGTCGAAGGAACAAGAGAATAAAGCCATCGTAGGTCGTTGGTTCACCGAGTTCTGGGGTGCCACCTGCAATCTCAGCATTGTCGACGAGCTGGCCGCTCCAGACATGCTTCTGCAGTATTCGCTGCACGAACCGCGTCGCGGCCGTGCGGACATCAAGGCGTTCATGACCGGTTTCCGCGAAGCGTTCCCGGACCTCAAGTTCTGGGGTGCCGCAGCGCTCATCGCTGAAGGCGATTATGTGGTCGGTCGCTGGGAAGGCGGCGGTACACACACTGGTCCCGCGTTTTCTGACTTTCTGGCCGGAACTTTGCCGGCGGCAACAAGCCGCAAGATGCACTTCACCGGAACATCGGTATTGCGGATCGCGAACGGCAAGATTGCGGAAGAAATCGGTCTCGACGATGGCGTCACCGCGCTTCAGCAACTGGGCCTTATCCGTTCGGTCTAGCCCGGGAGGCGGACCGCTACCGTGCTAACAAGCGGCAGCGGTCCGCTGCAACGAAGTTTCGACTTCAGAAACAACACAAGGCAAACCACGAACGACCGAATTGCCGCATCACCGGGCCTCTGCTGGCAAAATTCGATTTCGACGCTTTTGTAAGTTTGGAGAAAATTCAGGGCGCTATCTTGAATTCAATTAATTAGATTGTTAAGGGCACCCCCGCTGGAGTGCACCGGACCCGCTGATTTCGTGGTGCAAAGCAGGCGCTGCGCCACAGCCTGTTCGCTCGCCGAGCGCCACATCAAGACGATTGTTTTCAATCGGTTGGAGTTCGTCTGTAAGGAGCTGGGGCCGGGCGGACGAACTTGGCAAGAATCCCTATATAAAGGATAGAAAAAACGCTCCTACCCTTTTATTTTGATCGCCAAGTAGGTGAATTTCCAACCACCTTTAACCACAAGTTGGTGCGGCACTTTGGCCGGACAGACGACATCCCCGTCGTTGGTTCTTGTCGGGTTGCTCGCTCGAGCGTGCCGCCGCGCCCTCGTTTTGCTTAGCGAAGAAATGCGGATGCACATCACCGCAGCGGCGCTTGGCCAGGCGGGTCGCCGGTATTCCGTTTCCCTACACAGACACTCGTGAGATCGCTGTTCACGTCGATGTTGTGAACAATCGTCAGGACTACAGGAGCGGGGGAAAAAAAGCGTCAAGGTAATTCACGGCACACACTAAAACGTTTTAATATTTGAAAAACCGCAAAGCATCGTGCTCGCGGCAAAGCCTGCGGAGGGGTCGCCGGGCCCGGGAGCAAATCACCAGTCCAGCCGTGGCAGTGCGGTCCAGGCGAAGACATTGTGCTGCGAACAATGCCCTACGATCCGAGTTTGAAGACGCGTTCCATCGGAAGCCACTTTTCACCCGGCTGGGCTTCAGGCATGGCTCGCTGGAACTTCCACATCAATTTTTCCCACTCCTGGACCTTGGGGTCGTTGCGGTCGGCCTCCGCTTTGGCGGCAAAGGAAAAGGTTTCGTCTACTTCCATGATCATGAACATGCGCGTGCCGAGCAGGTAGATTTCCATGTCTTCAATGCCGGAATCGCGAATGCTTTTCGTGATTTCTGGCCATACCTGCTCGTGATAGCGCCGGTATTCGGCAATAAGGACTGGATCATTTTTCAGGTCAAGGGTCAGACAGTAGCGTCGCGTCATATAACCTCAAGCGTTGATCGTTCGCGGTTCCTGCGGAGAATCCGTGCTGGTGGACTTGTAGCCCTGCAAACCGAAATAGAGGACAAAAGCGTAGCAAACCAGAGGAACGCTGAATGCCCGCTGCATGTTCGTGGCATCGGAGATGTAGCCCATAATTCCAGGAAAGAAAGCGCCGCCGATAATCGCCATAACCAGAAAAGAAGAGCCGATTTTTGTGTAGCCACCAAGATTGCGGATACCAAGGGCAAAAATGGTGGGAAACATGATGGAGTGGAAGAACCCGAGCAACACAACGGCCCAGATAGAAACAGCACTGGAAAAAGAAATGGCCACGCAGGTGCACACCAGAGCGCCGGCGGCGAACACGGAGAGCAATCGGGGAGCAGGTATCCGCTTCATGATGGCGGAGCCGAGGAATCGGCCGATCACGAACCCCAGTAAATGAAATTTCAGATAGTTGGCAGCGGATTTGGAGGAGAGCCCCGGCTGAATGTGCTGGGCGAAGCGAATGACGAAGCTGGCGACGCCCACCTGCGCGCCGACGTAGAAAAACTGGGCGATGGTCCCGCGGACGAGCTGCGGGTGAGCGAGTGCGCCGCTGATTCCTTTTCTCGACGCCGCCGAATCGTAGCCGTCGCCTGGTTCGTGGATTTCCGGCAGATTTGTGAAGTAAATCATCACCGCGACAAGGACGAAGATTCCGGCAATGACCAGATAAGGAGCTTTGACCGTGTGCGCTTCGGCCACACGGAAAGCCTGTAGCTGTTCTGCCGTCATCGCCGGTATTTGCGCGAGAGAGAATTCATTGGCCGTCAGGATAAACCTGGCGCCCAAGACCGGTGTGATCAATGCTCCTACCGCATTGAACGATTGCGCAAGATTGAGCCGGCGGGCGGCGCTTTCAGCAGGGCCAAGTACGGTCACGTAGGGATTTGCCGCCACTTCCAAAAAGCTCTGGCCACACGCCATCACAAACAGAGCCACGAGAAAATAGAGATAGACGCTGGCAGAAGCCGCCGGAACAAACAGCAGCGCGCCGGAAGCGCACAGGAATAAACCGGCGAGAATACCTCTTTTGTAGCCGATGCGCCCCATAAGCCAGCCGGCGGGAAGCGCCGCCAGGCAATAACCTCCGAAAAAAGCGATCTGAATGAGCGATGACTGAAAATCGGTAAGAACAAAGATTTTCTTAAAGTGCGGTATCAGAACGTCGTTCAGGTTGACACCGATGGCCCACAGGAAGAAAAGACTCGTGATAAGCACCATGGGAACGAGATATTTCCGCTCGGTCACGGGAATGCTCTGGTTGAGCTCGGGCGGAGCGGGTTGCTCGACAGTCATTCGATTCTCCCTTTAGCTGAGCGCGCGATCGAGATGGACATAGCCGCCATCGACAAATAGATGTTGCCCGGTAGTATGCGTAGCTTTGCCGGAGATGAGAAAAACAACCGTGCTGGCGATTTCTTCAGCCGTGGTCATGCGGTGGCCAAGCGGAATTTTGGCGTTGATGGATTTCAGTTTTTCCTCGGGATTGGAAAATGAGTCGAGCCACTGCCGATAAAGAGGGGTCATCACCTCTGCCGGAACGACGGCATTGACGCGGACCCCGCACGGAGCAAGCTCGGCTGCCCATTCTCGGGTGAGGCCGAGGATTGCGCCTTTTGCGGCCACGTAGCCCGAGGTGCCACCCTGCCCGGTAACCGCTGTTTTTGAAGCGATATTTACAATTGAACCGCCCGCTTGCTTGAGTGCGGGCAACGCAAAATGGGCAAGATTGTAGTAGTGGAAAAGATTCCGCTCAAGCGAGCGGACGAATTGCTCCGGATTGCCATTTTCCAAGCCTACGCCGTCGTTTACGCCGGCGTTGTTGACCAGAGCGTCGAGGCGCTTGGTTCGTTTGAGGATTTGCCGGACGGCGTCCTCGCAATTCACCGGGCTGCCGAGTTCGGTGACATGAACATGACTCGGCATTCCTTTGGCCCGGAGTTCGGAGTGCAGAGCGTTTGCCGCTTCCGCATCGCGATCGAGAATGACCGGGACAGCAGATTCCTCGGCGAGGGCGCGAACAATCGCGGCCCCAATTCCCTTGGCGCCGCCGGTAACGAGAACGACCTTGTCATTCAGCTGTAAATTCATAATGGGGAAACCTTTCGTTCGTAGAAACGGTGAGCGTTCAAACCGAATACCTCGTCCCTGTCTCGGCCCGAGAATCCTTTCATGTAATTTGCCACGATCGCTTTGACGCTGGCATAGCTTCCGGCCAGAAGACAAACGGGCCAATCGGAACCGAACATAAGACGATGAGTGCCAAACGCGGCAAAAGCAACATCCAGGTACGGCGTAAAGTCAGAGAATTTCCAGTCCTTGCCTGCCGCTTCGGTCACGAGGCCGGACACTTTGCAATAGACGTTGGGGAGTTCGGCTAGCGCCTTGATTTGTGCAGCCCACTCGCGGATATCTTCGGATTTAATCGCCGGCTTTGCCATATGGTCTAACACAAACTTTTGCTGCCCAAACTTCCGCGCAAACTCGACGGCGACCGGAAGCTGTCGCGGATAGATCAAGATATCGTAGGTAAAGCCAAAGCCGGAGAGCAGCGCGATGCCGCGGAGAAAATCCTCTTCGAGAAGAAACTTGTCGTTACGCTCAGACTGCACAATGTGGCGAAAGCCGCTGAGCTTGGGGAAGCGGGAAAAATATTGCAGGCGGTCTCGCAGTCCCGCGGAACGAAGGTCCACCCAGCCTACCACGCCGGCAATCGTTGGATCTTGCGCCGCCAGAGCGAGCAGAAATTCGGTTTCCGCTTCCGACTGATCCGCCTGGACTGCAATCGAAGCTTCGATGTCATTCAAGCGAAGCTCCTCTGAGAATTCCGCGGGGAGAAAATTGCGGCGCAATAAGGACATTTCCGGTGTGATCCAGGTGTCCCGCTCGGGAACGTACCGCCAAAAGTGCTGGTGCGCATCGATTCTCATGCCATTGTTTTCAGGAGAGGGATACGTCTCTCACCCCCGCAAGCTGAAGTACCCGCCATCGATCGGATAGTCGGTTCCGGTTATGAATGCGGCTTCATCAGAACACAGGTAGAGCGCGAGATCGGCAACTTCTTTGGGATCCGCCATGCGTCCGAGCGGCTGTGCTTTGGCCAGCACTCCGTAGATTTCCTCTTCACGACCGGGGTAGTTTTTCTTCACAAAGCCATCGACAAAGGGTGTGTGAACTCGCGCAGGAGAAATGCAGTTGCAGCGGATTTTGCTCGAAAGATAGTCCTTCGCAATCGAATAGGTCATGGCGCGGACGGCCCCCTTGCTCATGGAGTAGGCGAAGCGATCCGCCAAGCCTGCCGAAGCCGCGATCGAGGCCATGTTCAGAATGACGCCTCCGGTTTTCTTCATTTCCTTGATGGCCGCCTGCGAACAGTAGAAAACACTTTTCACATTGACCTGAAAGATCCGGTCGAAGTCGCCGTCGGCCGTGTTCTCCAGGTTTCCGACATTGGCGACGCCGGCATTGTTCACAAGAATCGATACCAGCCCCCGCTGAAAAACGTTTTGGAACGCCCCCTGGACGCTGGACTGGCTCGAGACATCACAGTGATACGCAAATGCCTGACCACCAGACCCATTGATGGCCACCGCTGCGGCGTCCCCTTGTTCTCCGTGAACATCCAGAATGTGGACAATTGCCCCATTCTCGGCAAGAACTTCAGCGATTGCGCGGCCGATTCCTCCAGCACCGCCGGTAATAACTGCATGCTTGCCGTCGAGGCGAAACCTCTTTCGCTTCGTGTCTTGGACTGTCACAGGAATACGCCTCTTTTCCAGGGAATCAGATCGTCTTGAGACAGAATTTCCGCCTACATGCGCACATCTCCGGTGGCAACCCGGAGAACGAAGTCGAGAATAGCATCCCCCGTACGGCAGATCGAGAACGTTGGAAAGTCGATGGCCGGTGCTACGGGGTTGTGTGAGCAAATCATAGCCCCGGGCCCCAGGTGACCGCGATGTGCGGGCCGATGCTCCATTCGTCCTGCCTACCTGAAATTCTCAAAGCAGGCGCTATACGCGACTTGATGCGAGCTTTCATTGAGTGTATACAGAATGGAACAATTTCAAGACTCAAACGGAATGCGTTCGCTGGCCAGGAAGGGCAAGACTCCGGAAGAAATGAGCTGAGAATGAAATTCTCTTATTGTTTTGTGATGGGGGCGATTCTAGCAGGCTGCCAGGCCAAGCAGGGACCGCCGCCCATGCCGCCGCCGGATGTGATCGTTGCAACCGCAGTACAACGGGATCTTCCGATTTATGTGGAAGCCATCGGACAGACTCGGGGCTCCAAAGAAGTCCAGATCTTCCCTCGTATTTCCGGTTTTCTCCAATCGCAAGACTACAAGGATGGCTCGCTCGTGAAAGCAGGGCAGCTTCTCTACACCGTAGATCCGCGTCCGTACGTGGCGACTCTCGCGCAGGCGAACGGCCAGTTGGCGCAGGCCGAAGCGCAATTGCAGCAGGCCAAGAACGACGTTGAGCGATACGCCCCACTGGCTGCCGAAGACGCGATTAGCCGCCAACAGCTGGATAATGCGACGACGAGCGAACAGGCTGCCGCGGCGTCCGTGGAATCGGCGAAAGCGAACGTTGAATCAGCGAAAATTAATCTGAATTACACCAAAGTGTATTCACCAGTCAGTGGACTTGCTGGATTTACGGTCACACAGGTAGGGAGCCTGGTCGGGACCGGACAATCCGGCCCGCTCACGACGGTGTCTACCATTAATCCATTCTGGGTTCGCTTCACGGTTTCTGAGCGAGAGTATCTGGAATATCGCAAACGCGTTCCCGACGAAGTGGTGGCGCAGAATTCCAAGCCGGACATTTCAATTACCTTGGCGGATGGACGTAAATATCCGTTTCCGGGCCGACTTCAGGGAGTAGAAGGTCAGATTGACCCCGGTACCGGGTCGCTTACGCTGCAAGCCGAATTTCCCAATCCCAATAGCATTGTCCGGCCAGGACAATACGCCCGGGTTCGGATCCAGTCGCAGGTTCGTTCCGGAGCGGTGTTGATTCCACAGCGCGCTTTGCAGGAAGTGCAGGGTGCCTACAACGTCGTGGTGGTTGGAAGCGACAACAAGGCGGAGGTGAGAACCATCGAACCGGGAGCTCAGTACCAAAGTTTCATAATCGTCGAGAGCGGAATAAAACCGGGCGAGAAAGTTGTCGTCGAAGGGTTACAGAAAGTTCGCAGCGGGGCGACGGTGACCGTGAAAGCGGAAACCCCCAAAGAGCAAATCGATCAGCCGGGAGCCGCGTCCCACCCCTAAGCTAGTCGCGGCAGGACAGACAGAACAATGTCAAAGTTTTTCATAAACCGGCCCATCGTCGCACTGGTGATTTCGATCTTAATGGTCATTGTCGGGGCCGTTACGATTGTGAAGCTGCCGGTTGCCCAATACCCGAACATTGTTCCGCCGGAAATCCGGCTGACGGCCATCTACACCGGAGCCGACGCTCTGACAATTGAACAGTCGGTGGCGGCTCCGATTGAGCAGCAAATGAATGGCGTCGACAACATGCTGTACATGACGTCGACCAATGCAAACGATGGAACGATGAACATGGCCATCGATTTTGCCGTGGGTTCCGACGTCAACATCGACCAAGTCAATGTACAGAACCGGTTGGCTCAGGCTTCTCCGAACCTGCCGAACGCTGTCAGTCAATACGGAATTACCGTGCAGAAGTCCACTGGATTGCCGGTCGTTGTAGTGTCGCTATTTTCTCCGCAAGGCACGTTCGACAGCCATTTTCTCGGAAATTTCGGAGTGATCAATCTCAACGATGAACTATTGAGAATCCCGGGAGTCGGACAAGTTGTCAACTACGGGACCAGCGACTACGCAACGCGAATCTGGGTGCAACCCGACAAGCTGGCAAAACTGAAGCTGACAGTTTCCGACCTGGTAGGAGCGATCCAGCAGCAGAGCAACGTCAATCCAGCGGGGAAAATCGGAGACGAACCGGCGCTCAAGGGCCAGGAGATGACCTTTACCGTGCGTGCGCAGGGTCGGCTGGTGAAGCCGGCGGAGTTTGGTTCGATTATTGTTCGCGCGAGTCCGGAGGGCGGAATCATACGGCTTTCCGATGTTGCGCGAATCGAACTGGGAACACTTAACTATTCCTCGATCGGACGTTTCGACGGCAAGCCGGCAGCAAACATTGGAGTTTTCCAGACACCAGGGTCCAACGCGCTTGACGTCTCACATGCCGTTCGCGAGCGGATGAAGCAGCTTAAAGAACGTTTCCCGAATGACGTGGACTACACGATATCTCTCGACACCACGCTTCCCGTTTCAGAAGGCATCAAAGAAATTCTGATCACCTTGCTCGAAGCGATTGCGCTTGTCATTGTGGTCGTGTTTATTTTTCTGCAGAATTGGCGCGCGACAATCATTCCGCTGTTTGCAGTTCCGGTATCGCTGGTCGGAACTTTCATGATCTTTCCGTTGCTTGGATTTTCCATCAATACTCTTTCCTTGTTCGGGCTGGTTCTGGCAATCGGTCTCGTTGTTGACGATGCCATTGTGGTGGTGGAAGCGGTCGAGCGGCACATTGAAGAAGGCAAGGCCCCCAAGGAAGCAGCACTGAAAGCGATGGAGGAAGTATCCGCCCCGGTTATTGGAATCGCCCTGATTCTTTCCGCTGTTTTTGTGCCGATCGCTTTTACAGGCGGAATCCAGGGGCTCTTGAACCAGCAGTTCGCCGTCACCATCGCAGTGTCCGTGCTGCTTTCCGCATTCAACGCACTAAGCCTAAGCCCGGCTCTGGCGGCGCTGCTGCTAAAGCCGAAGTCGAAAACTGGAGGTCTACTGTCGAAGTTTTTTGCCGGATTCAATCGCGGATTTGAAAAGACCACAAATGGATACGTGCGACTCAGCGCCGTATTGATTCGCCGTTTGCTGCTCACCGGGGCGGCCCTCCTGGGCGTAATCATTGCTTCCGGTTTGCTGGGAAAGCGGCTGCCAACCAGCTTTCTCCCGGCCGAAGACCAGGGCTTTCTACTCGTACAGGCGCAACTTCCCGATGCGGCGTCGCTGCAGAGAACCGATGCCGTCACGCGACGCATGGAAGAAATTATCAAGAAGGCGCCGGGAGTCCAGCACTACGTGACGATTTCAGGATTCAGCCTGCTTAGCGGCACGAACTCATCGTATAGCGCGTTTTTCTTCGTGCCACTTAAACCGTGGGATGAGCGGAAGTCAAAAGCCGAGTCCGCCGAGGGAATTGTTCAGTACTTAAATGGAGCCTTTGCGAAACAAATTCCAGAAGCGATTGCCTTCGGATTTCTGCCTCCCGCCATACCGGGTCTGGGGAATTCGGGCGGTTTTACCTTCATGCTGCAGGACCGCAGCGGCGGCAGCGTCGAACTGCTGGCTTCCAACCTGGATAAATTTCTGGCGGCGGCGCGCAAGCGTCCTGAACTCGCCGGCGTGAATACGGTCTGGCGGCCCGCTGTTCCGCAGTATTTCGTCGACGTCGATACGGCTAAAACCCTGAAACAAGGCGTCGCTCCGGGTGACTTATACGTGACCTTGCAAGCATTTCTCGGCGGAGCCTTCGTCAATCAATTCAATCGGTTCGGGCGGCAGTGGAGAGTTTATATCGAAGCCGAGCCGCAGTATCGCTCGAAGCCCGACGATATCGGCCAGTATTACGTGCGGAACACCAAAAACGACATGGTGTCGCTGGACACGCTGGTAACCTTAAGGAAAATCGGCGGGCCGGAATTTACGCAACGATTCAATTTATTTCGATCCGTTCAGATAATTGGTGGGGCCGCGCCCGGATTTAGTTCCGGACAAGCCATGGCGGCGCTCGAGGACGTAGCGAAACAGGTTCTGCCGCCCGAGCTGGGATATGACTGGAGTGGTCTGTCGTATCAAGAAAAAAAGGCGACCGGGTCGGCTGGACCGATTTTTGCATTGTCGATCGTGTTTGTGTTTTTAATTCTGGCAGCACTTTACAGTAGCTGGTCGCTGCCCTTCAGTGTGCTGCTCACGACGCCGGTTGCCGTGCTCGGAGCGATGATTGGGCTGCTGGTCCGCGACTACGATTTGGACGTGTATGCACAAATCGGGCTAATCATGCTTGTCGGACTGGCGGCCAAGAATGCGATCCTGATTGTTGAGTTCGCAAAAGATGAATACGAAAAGGGCCTGTCGCTTACCGACGCCGCACTAAAGGGAGCGCGCCTACGGCTCCGTCCAATTCTGATGACGTCGTTTGCATTCATACTGGGGACCGTGCCGCTGGCAATTGCCAGCGGGGCCGGATCGGCGTCACGACAGATTCTGGGAACGGTGGTCATTGCGGGAATGTTGCTCGCTACCATATTCGGAGTTTTCCTGGTGCCGGCACTTTTCGTTGCAGTCGAACGGCTTGCAAACCGTGGTGGCGAACGACCGGAAGAACCGCGGCCTGATAGCACCCTGCCGGCGGAAGGGCGCAGCTGATGCGCCCTCTTGTCAGTTTTTTGCTGCTCCCGGTCTTTGCAGCCGGTTGCGCCGTGGGGCCGAAATACCAGCGTCCGAAAACGGTACCCCCGGCTAACTTTCGCTTGCTTCAGGAGCCGACAGCGTCTTCCATCGCCGACCAGGCGTGGTGGCAACTCTTTCAGGATGAAGAGTTGCAGAAGCTGATTCGAACGGCACTCCAGAATAACTACGACCTCAGAATCGCTGCGGTTCGTGTGGAACAGGCGCGGGCGACAGCGCGCATCAGCGCGGCTCCGCTGTATCCGCAAGTGGATATCAACGGAGCACTGAGCAGAGATAAGACCGCGGGATTCCCGCCGATCGTGTCCGCGTCGCTGGCGCCGCAATTGTCCTGGGAAATCGATTTTTGGGGACGGCTGAGAAGCGAGCGCGCCGCAGGACGATACGATCTCCTGGCCACCGAAGAGGGGCGACAGGGAGTTGTGACAGGGCTGGTCGCCGAGGTGGCCCAGAATTATTTCCTGCTGCGAGAGCTCGATCTGCAACTACAGATCGCTCATGACACAGTTGGAACCCGGAAAAGTACGCTCGATTTATTCAACAAACTGAAGCTTGCAGGCGTAAATTCGGGATTGGACATTGCGCAGGCCGAAGCGGACTACGCGGCTGCCGAAGCCGTGGTTCCAGACCTTGAGCGGCAAATTGTCCAGGAAGAAAACAGTCTGAGACTGCTACTCGGACAGGTGCCTGGCGAGGTGCCTCGAGGAAAACTTTTAACGGATCAATATCTGCCGCCTGAAGTTCCTGCCGGATTGCCGTCCGACCTGCTGGAAAGACGGCCGGATATCCGGCAGGCCGAAGCGTCCCTGCGCGCCGCGAATTCCAGAGTAGGTGTGGCGCGAGCGGATTTCTTTCCCCGCATCAGCCTGACGGGACTGTTTGGCGTTGCCAGCGATCAGTTGACGGGGCTGTCCGGTGGAACCGGAGGGGTTTATTCGGTAGGCGGTGGACTCACGGCGCCCCTGTTTGAAGGCGGGCGAATTCGGGCCGGATACCAGCTTGCGCTGCAGAACTGGGAAGAGTCGAAAGTTAATTACGAAAAATCTGTGCAGACCTCATTCCGCGAAGTAGCTGATGCGCTCGTGCAGTACCAAAAACTTCGTGAACTACGCGTCGTTCAGGAACGGCAGGTGGACGCGCTTTCGCGGTCCTTGCATTTATCAAGCATTCGCTATTCCGGCGGGCTCTCCAGCTATCTGGAGGTACTCGATTCACAGCGCGGGCTCTTTAATGCACAAATCGCGCTGGCCCAGACGCGGGGAGGCCAGCTTCTGGCCCTTGTTGAACTGTATCGAGCCTTAGGCGGTGGTTGGCGCCAATAGGAACAGTTTCAGAGTTTGTCCTTGGCCTCGCGTCGCCGCTCAACGTTTTGGAACCCGAGAATTGCGCCGGTTCACGAACCTAGCATGTTGCGTACGCGGATATCCCGCAGCCACAAACCGGCCCACACCAAGGCACCGAACACGGCGGCAAACATGACGTTAAACCATCCCGCACCGATCCGGACCTGACTCGCGACAGCTCCGCCCATGTAGGCCGTCAGCAAAATTGCGCCCAAAACCGATGTGCGGGGAAAAACATAGAGCAGAGTGCACGCCAGGAGCAGGACGCCGATGCCCACGATGTGGGACTCGGGGTACCCCAACTGTCGTGTGGCTTCGACGACGACCGCCGGCTTGAAAAGTTTCAATACGCCGTCGAACAGAAAAAAAAGCACCGCGAGTCCGCTTACGGCGCGGCCAGTCCAAACGAGCTTTTTCGAGATCAGGGGATTGCTATGGACGGGGGTCCCAACCGGAACTGTTTTGCTGGTCATTTGCCGGCCTGCTTTCCCAAAAGAAGCCCGGTAACGTTGCCGGCCGTGTCGGCGAACAGCGCCAGCTTGGGGCCTCCCGGCACTTCGGTTGGCGGTAGAATCGTCTTGCCGCCCAGCGTTTCCACTCGATCGAGCGTCGCTTGCAGGTCGTCGACTTGGGCGTAGATAGAAACACGCTTGCGGCCATCGTTTGCAGTACCCACGCCGCCATTGATGCCTTGCGGTCCGCCGGCCGTATCAACTATTCCGTACTTCATCGGGTTATTGCTGTTGATCTTCCACCCGAAAAGCTCGCTGTAGAACCTCTCCAGCTGGTTCCCTTCTCCGCCTATGATTTCAAAATGGACAACGGGTGCTCCCATGAATCGTCTCTCCCTTCGTCTGTGGCCGCCCTGAATCGGCGCGGTTCACGCGCCGGCCGTGGGCGTTCCAGTGCAGGCAGGACTATAGGTTCATCGCGGAGGTTCGGTCTTGTATAAAAACGACAATTGCCTGTCGCCCTGGATGATCTTTGCAGGCGTCTGTCCGATGAGGTATTTGAGCGATCGAGTCAGGTGGGCTTGATCGAAATAGCCAGCCAGATGGACGGCGTCGAGGATCGAAGCGTCCTCCATCAGCAAGTTCGCTGCATATCGTGCGCGTTCGATTTGACGAAAAGTGGCGTAGGTTATGCCCGTGGCTTGCAAGAAATGTCGTTGTGTGGATCGCACAGACTGTGCCTGTGATTCGCCGGACAGTGTGGCCTCGACGGCCGGTTCACGCGAAATGACGCCAGTCTGGGCGAGCCGCTTGATAAATGTTTCCGCGTTGTCAAAATTTGGATATTGCCACGCAGAACCGTTCAGCCAGAAAGAACGACTCGTCGCACCCGGCAAGGTCACATCGTTCTGATCGCGAAGACTTGCGGGCAGGAATCGCGGCATGAAAGTGCCCAGTTTGAAGCGAATGCCAAGCCACTCACCTTCGGCGGGGCAGTCGACGGTCGTTGCCTTGGTCTCCGGTCCGCGCAGCGTGATGAAGATCTTGCCCCGCAGTCGCGTGACAGCCATCTCAAAGTGACTCGCCGCAACCGAAAGAAACGCGCTCCCGCGCTCGCTGTGGCAACGCCAGATCTTTTCAACAAACGGAGAGTCTGACGCCCGGTCCTCGAAGACAATGAACTTGCCCTTGCCTTCCGCTGTTTGGGTTCGCGCAGGTCCTGTCATCCCCTGGGTCCTCCGGTCCAGCTTGCAAATTCTGTAGCGGACAGATATGTTACACCGATTTTCAAAACATCGAATTAACATCGTGTGCGGACGCTGTCCAATCCGCGACGCTTTTGATCGACATGCGAGCGACAAAGAAACTTCAATACTTGCACGTTCTGGGAAAGTCCATTACGCTGGCTCAGTCCTTGGCGGTGTTTCCCGCCCACCCGCAAATTGATTGTTCCAGATTTGACTTCAAATTCTTGTCAGCGAAGGATGAAGTATGACGCGCAAAAACATTTGGCCGATACTTGCCGTGGCAATCGCACTGAGTTTGCCGTTGGCTGCCTGCAAGGATGTAAAATCTCAGCAAGAGAACGAACAATTGAAATCCCAGGTAGCGGAGCTTCAGAAAGAGAACGGGCAGCTGGGAAACGATCTTGAAGCGATGACTGCCGCCCGCGACGCGTTGACAAAAGACAACGAGAAACTTAAGGCAGAGATGAAGGGCCGGAAAACGAAACACACAGGAAAGAAAGCTGTGAGTCGAAAGCATCGCCGGAGCTAAAGCCCTCGACAATCGCTTGAACTTATCCCGTGGAAAGCGCCAGCCCGGTGGCGCAATCGAGCGGCATTGCCAATCACGGAAAGTCTGCCGTCGCCAGATCGTTTGTGTCGCGACCGGTCTATGGGAATAACCGGCAGACTTCACGCTCCTGAGCCAGTGATCCGAATCAACTCACGGAGGGGTCGCGTGCATCGCCCGCTGGCCGCCTCAAGCCCTTCATCGGAGAAGACCGGACCGTGGGAAAACGAATTGGGGATTTTTTTCGCTCAGATGTGGGTGTACTAACCCTCATCGCTGCGGCGCGTTTGCTCCTGCACATCGCAACGAATAGCCATTATGGATTTCATCGGGATGAACTGCAGACTCTCGACGACGCGCGCCATCTCGACTGGGGTTTTGTAGCCTACCCGCCCGTTACCCCTCTGATCGGCCGTCTGGAGTTGTTCCTGTTCGGGACTTCACTCGTTGGGTTTCGACTTTTTGCGGCGGTGGCCGTGAGCTCGGTCATGGTGCTGTGCGGGGTGATGGCCAAAGAACTCGGCGGGAAACGCCACATTCAACTACTCGCTGCCTTATCCGCCGGAATCGCTCCGATGTCTTTGGTCCAAGGCGCGGTATTCCAATACGTTTCGTTCGACTATCTGTGGGGTGCCACGGTTACCTATCTCCTGGTTCGACTGTTGAACTCAGACGATCCGCGGTGGTGGGTGCCGATTGGCGGAATTTTGGGTCTCGGCATGCAGACGCGCTACACCATTGGCGTTCTCGCTCTCGGTATCGTCGGTGCAGTGCTGCTTACGCCGGCGCGGCGCCACCTTCGCAGCGGATGGCTCTGGGTGGGCGTTAGCGCTTCGATTGTCGTCTTTCTACCGAACCTGATATGGCAGGCGCGACATCAGTTCATCTCCTTGGAATTTCTGTCGTATCTGCACACACGCGACCTGCGTCTCGGCCGGTACCAGGGATTCTTTCGAGAACAACTTCTGATCTGCGTAAACCTGGCAACCGCCCCGGTGACTCTCCTCGGCTTGTGGTTCTATTTTGTTTCCGAGCAGGGCCGGCGCTACCGTTTGCTGGGTTGGACATTTGTTATCAGTTTTGTGTTATTTGCGTTGCGTGGGTCGCGCTCCTACTACACAGCGCCGCTGTATCCGATGTTGATTGCCGGGGGCAGCGTTCTGTTCGGAATCTTGGTGAGTAGGCTGCGTCCTCGGTGGTTGCGCCTCGCATACGGCGTGCAATGGTCGGGGATTGTTCTCGGAGGAGTCGCTTTTGTGATCCTGGTGATGCCCGTTGCTCCGGTCGGCTCCTCTGTCTGGAGCGTCACCAGCAAAATGCACGATCAATTCCGGGAGGAGATCGGTTGGCAAGACTTGGGGCGCGCAGTCGCCGGGGTGTATCACTCATTGTCCGCCGAAGAACGCGAGCGCACGGGGATTCTCACGGGAAATTATGGAGAGGCGGGCGCCCTGAACTTATACGGTCCTTCACTCGGTCTGCCTCGCGCCATGGGCCTGACAAATTCATTTTGGTACCGCGGATATGACCCGCGACTGCCGCAAACGGTGATCGTTACCGGCTTCGACCTGGACGAAGCCGGAGAATTGTTCGAGAGCTGCGCTATAGCCGCGAAAAATGCCAATTCATTTGGTGTCAAAAACGAAGAGTCGGGCGATCACCCTGACATCCTGCTTTGCAGGAACTTGCGCCTACCTTGGCCGGTTTATTGGGAACGCTCTCGCCGCTTCGGGTGAGTTCTCCGCTCCTGCGGATCGCCATTCTGTTTGGGAAGTTTCTGCTCGTCGCCGGAGTGTTCCAATCCCAACAAAAGGCGGCGCAGCAGCGACGCGAGGAGCGAGCACTCCTGTCTAGAGAGATGCCGCAGCAGCCTGTGCTCATTCTCAATATGAGCGGCCACCGCTTCGTTGATTTTCGCTAGTCCTGCGGCCGTGAGCTTTATCCGTACTCCGCGACGGTCGTTTGGATCGGGTTTTCGCTGTACCAAACCGACCTTCACTAGTTCGTCGCCCCGGTGCGTGATCGCGCCGGAACTGAGCATCAGGCTGCTGAAAAGTTGTGTTGGCGTAAGTTCGTATGGGTATCCAGAACGGCGCAATGTGGCGAGTACGTCGAAACTCCACTGCTCCAGGCCGAACTGCCGGAAAACAGGCGAGAGACGAGCGGCAACTCTTTTTTCGATGCGCGAAATCCTGCCAACAATCGCTACCGGCGAGGTATCGAGATCGGGGCGCTCACAGGCCCACTGCCGAATGATTTTATCAACGCCATCAGAGGCGGCAGGCTTTCCTATCTTGATGGAATTTCTTTTGACCATAACAAACTCTCCAAACAGACCAGCCGATTATATAGCAACATTAAGTATCTTCATGTTAAGATACTTTAACGGGCCCGCGAAAATGAAAGCCGGGAAAATCCGTTCGGGCCAAAAGGAGACGGAAATGAAACGCCGCCACTTCATTCAAGTCGCCGCCAGCAGCACCGTAACTGCCAGCATGGGAGTTTCAGCTCGCGCTATGCCCTCTACGACTGCGAAACCGCCGGTCATGGAATTGCGAGTCGCCCTGACCACTGAGGCCTTTGACCGGCTAGCGAGTTTTTATCGCATCGGGCTGGGGCTCGAGCCCGCCAAAGTGTGGCCTGAAGACCAAGGCCGGGCACTGGTCCTTGATATGGGCAAGGCTACCCTTGAAGTGTTTGACGAAAAGCAGGCCCAGACGATCGACCAGATTGAAGTCGGACGCAGACTGAGCGGGCAGATTCGTTTTGCACTACAGGTACCCGATCTCGATGCCGCCATAAAACGGCTGCTGATACACGGAGCGACGATGGTCCACCCCCCCGTCGTCGCTCCGTGGGGCGACAAAACCGTTCGATTCCAAGACCCGGATGGCCTGCAAATCACGCTCTATCAATCCTTGAGTCCAGCCTGATTCGGTTTCGCGCAGGCCGCGCTACCTGAGCAGCAAGCGATCTTGCAGGATTGCCGGCAACTCGGAATGATTCGAGCGGGTATGCCATCTGGTCCTACAAGCACGTCCTGAGTTTGCGGATCCCCTCATGAATTTGTTGTGTGCTAGCGCCACCATATCCGAGAATCAGGCCGCCCCTCGTCGCTGGTGTTAGGTAGCAACTGGACAAAGGGATTGCCGAAATGCCTTTCCGGGCGGCCTTCCTAGCGACCGCCACGTCACTTGTGCCAGGTGGCAGCAGTCCGACAAGATGCATCCCTGCTTCAGCGCCAATCACCTCGAGGCTGTCTCCCATGTGGATTTGGATCGCATGTACGAGCGCCCGTCGCCGGTCCAGGTAGAGCATTCGCATCCGACGGATATGGCGAGCGAAGTGTCCCTCTCGGATGAAATCGGTCAACACCGCCTGATAGAGAGTCGAGGAAAAGATGTCGGCGGCATCCCGAGCGGCGGAGTAAGCAGGAACCAAATCCTTGGGAACAACCACATACCCCAGGCGCAAAGCCGGAAACATGACCTTGCTGAACGTACCGATATAGATGACCCTCCCATCCGCGTCCAAGCCTTGCAGCGAAGCGATCGGGTGGCTTCCAAATCTGTACTCGCTGTCATAGTCGTCTTCAATGATCCAGGCACCGGACCGTACTGCCCAGTTGAGGAGAAGCATACGGCGTGTGGCACTCATGGTCATGCCCATAGGATATTGGTGTGATGGTGTGACATAGGCAGCGCGTGCGCCGCGCCCTCGACGGGTGATCTGTGCTACGTTCATGCCGTCGTGATCCAACTGAACCGGAACGAGTTCAGCCCCGACTGTCATGAAAGCCTGGCGTGCGCCGTGATAGCCCGGCTCTTCGATCCATACCCGATCTTTGCGATCCAGAAGGACCTGTGCGGAAATCTGCAAGGCCTGCTGCGACCCCGTTGTTACCAGAATCTGCGACGGCTCGCATCGCACCCCGCGGACTGCGCCCAGATACTCGGCGATGGCTTCGCGGAAGGGCAGATAACCCATGGCACCGCCATAAGCCATGATGCCTCTTGGCGGCCGTCGCGCATGGCGAGCCACCAGTTTCGACCAGACGCCGATGGGAAAGTGGTCGAGTGCAGGCAGGCTTACGCGAAATGCCCCGAGGTTGTCGAGCCACGATTGCGCCGGCAGCTGCGTCAAGGCCAGGCCACGACGTGACAGCCGGCGCGGACCTTGCTTCCCAACGATTTCGTGAAGCCCTTTCTGGGCCTTCACGACCGGGGGACTCGCCGTGTCATCCGGAATCGATCGAGCCACGCACGTGCCAGCTCCAGGGAAAGTCTCCAGGTAACCTTCGGCAAACAGTTGCTCGAAAGCGCCCAACACGGGCATGCGGGAAATGCCTAGCTCGGCGGCGAGGTTTCTGGTTGACGGGAGCCGTTGCCCGGGCCGCAATTGGCCGGCGGTGATTGCTCGCCGGAACCAGTCATACAACTGCCGGTATATAGGAATTCTCTCGCGATCCTGAAGCGCAATCGGAGGGAGGTAGCTGGTCGGAGTCCGTTTCATGTGGGATGGCTATGAAGTGGCATATCGTATCACAGCAAAGTGGTTATTGTGATAAACCACTGCCCGGGTTAGTTTTTCTGCGACGGCGCATCGGCGATGAACGAGAAAGGGGCAAGTTAATGGGCATCAAAAACATTCGGATCTGTTTCCTGGTGTGCAGCCTGGCTATCACGCTGCAGCCCAGTCAGGGGATCGCGCAGCAGAATTCCGGCGCGTCGAGTTCCGGCGCCAAGCAGGCTCCTGCCGAACGGGATGGGCAACACGATTTTGATTTCGAGTTTGGTTCTTGGAAGATTCACTTGAAGCGGCTCGTTCATCCTCTGACAGGTTCGACGACGTGGGTCGAATTTGACGGCACTTCCGTCACCCGGAAGGTTTGGGATGGCCGCGCCGATCTGGAGGAATTTGAAACCGACAGCTCTGCCGGCGGGCACATCGAAGGGTTGACCCTGCGCCTGTACGATCCGCAAACGCATCAGTGGAGCCTCTATTGGGCCACCAGCAAGAGCGGAACGATGGGTCCTCCCACAATCGGCGCATTCAAGGATGGACGCGGCGAGTTTTACGACACCGAACCATCTGGCCCCAATGGCAGATCCATCCTGGTTCGATTTATCTGGTCGAAAACCAACACCGATTCGCCGCACTTCGAACAGTCGTTCTCAGAAGATGGAGGAAAGACCTGGGAAGTGAACTGGATCACGGATCAGACAAGGGTAAACGATGAATCTGGCAAAGCGCACTGAACCCCGTCGTTTGTCGAACAGGAGATCGCGGGGTTGCATTCAGGTTTGCTCCCTGTGGTGCAGCTTGATTCTCGTCTTGCAGCCTGCGCAAGGACTCGCTTCCCGGAATCCCGAGGGGTCGAGCACTAGCGTTCAACCCGCGGCGGAACGAGACGGGCAACATGATTTTGATTTCGAGATCGGTACTTGGAAAACTCACCTGAGGCGCCTCCTTCATCCCTTAACAGGTTCGACGACGTGGGTCGAATACGAGGGCAAGAGCGTCGTCCGCAAAGTTTGGAATGGCCGCGCCAATCTGGTGGAGCTCGAAGCCGATGGCTCAGCTGGTCACTTTGAAGGTCTGAACCTCCGTCTCTACGATCCGCAATCCCGCCAATGGAGCCTCTATTTTGCAAGCAGCAAGAGTGGCGCCCTGGGCCCGCCTACAATCGGCGAGTTTAGGTCTGGCCGCGGCGAGTTTTTTGACCAAGAAACACTGAATGGCCGAGCTATCCTTGTTCGCTTTGTCGTCTCCGACATCACGCCGGATTCGTGCCGTTTTGAGCAGGCGTTCTCAGGTGATGGGGGCAGAACCTGGGAACTGAATTGGATCGCGACCGACACTCGGCTGCCGGATAAATCTGAGAAAGCGCACTGAACTCCGCCCCCTTCGCGATCAACCTCAAAGAAAAATACACCCTGATTCATTCGGGCAAACATCAAAGCACTAGACATGAGTCGGGAGAGGCGCGGCCGGACCGGTCGGCGGAAACAAGCTCCGTTCATGCCCGCGCGACAAACCAGATTTTCCAAGACCCAAGAAGCAGCGAAAACCAGGAAAGGAGAACGAGTATGGCTACGATCACGACCAAAGACGGAGTCAGCATCTTCTACAAGGATTGGGGCAGCGGCCAGCCCATCGTTTTCTCGCATGGTTGGCCTCTATCGGCCGACGACTGGGACACCCAAATGATGTTCTTTCTAAATCACGGCTATCGCGTCATCGCCCATGACCGGCGAGGTCACGGACGCTCGAGCCAAATCGGCGACGGACACGATATGGATCACTATGCCGATGATCTCGCCGCGCTTACCACGCATCTCAATTTACAGAATGCCATCCATGTTGGCCATTCAACCGGTGGTGGAGAGGTCACGCGTTATATTGCGCGCCACGGCGAAAGTCGTGTTGCAAGGGCGGTCCTCATTAGCTCCGTGCCGCCACTCATGGTAAAGACGCCAGCGAATCCCGGCGGTCTACCGAAAGAAGTATTCGACGGCTTTCAGGCACAGCTTGCCGCCAACCGGTCGCAATTCTATATGGATCTGCCGACTGGACCCTTTTATGGTTACAACCGGGCTGGCGCTAAAGCTTCTGAAGGTGTCATCAAGAATTGGTGGCGCCAGGGCATGATGGGCGGTATCAAGGCGCACTATGATGGCATCGTGGCCTTCTCCCAGACCGACTTTACGGAGGATCTTAAGAAATTCTCGGTGCCAACGCTGGTAATGCATGGCGACGATGACCAGATCGTTCCCTATGCCGACTCCGCCCCGCTGAGCGCCAAGCTGGTGAAGGGCGCAGTACTGAAAACCTACAAGGGTTTCCCGCACGGCATGCCAACGACTGAAGCCGAGACGATCAACGCCGATCTACTAGCTTTCATCCAGGGGAGCCGAGCAGCCTCTGTATGAGCTGCGGCCTCGTTCAGTTTTGCCGGTAGGCCTTGGACTGTTTGCAGAACTTCTGAGACGACGAATTCTGTTCTTCCCCCGGATGGGGAGCAGGTCAGAGCCATGCCTATTGAGCTTGCGGCCACATTGCGAAAATTCCAGGGATTAGAATTTAGTCCGGTTTGGTTTGTCTGGCCTAGTTTCTACGAGTGGCGCTTGATCGTCTTTGCAAGATTAGTCCCGCTCGTTGTGCGCTCGAATTGACAAACCGCAAAACTCGGTCCACACTGCCTATGGCGAACAAAAAGCGAAACTATTTCCCGTCCCCCTGCCTCGCCCAAACGCCATGCACTCGAAATCTGCAGCCCTGCGCCTCCACGTCGAGTCCACTCTTGTCGGACGAATGGCGTCACCCTTCCGTCTCACGCAAAATGAGTTACCCATCACCGTCCCCGCTGGAATTCCTCTGCTCGACCAAGTTACCGGCGGACTCCCCCGTGGCGGACTCACAGAACTCTACGGCCCCGCATCTTCGGGAAAAACTTCCTTTCTGCAGTCGGCGCTCGCCACACGAACCGCAAGCGCCGAAGTCTGTGCTCTCGTCGATGCGCAGGATTCCTTTGATCCGGCCTGCGCGCAATCCGCAGGCGTTGCACTCAAGCAGTTGCTGTGGATTCGCTGCAGGACTCTCGACAACGCGTTCCGCTCCGTCGATGTTCTTCTAAACGGCGGAGGCTTCGGCATGGTCGCCTTGGACCTCAGCGACACGCCCGCACGACTGGTCCGCCAGATTCCCTTGAACGTGTGGTTCCGGCTGCGGCGAACGATCGAAAATACGTCCACGATTCTCCTCGTGCTGTCACGCGAATCGAATGCCAAGACCTGCGCGTCACTGGTTCTGCGCCTCGAGCGGGAAACCGTCGCGTGGTCTTTGCGCCACAGCTTGAGGGCGTCAGGCATTCTGCACACGCCGGCCTGTCTGCTCGATGGCTGGACAACCGCCACGGAAATCATTCGTTCTAGTTCACGGCGCAGAAAACTCCACTTCCTCAACCAATCCACAATTCCGGAAGACCAAGACCACGTTCGTTTTACTCTTCGGTCGAAGGAAATCCATTCCCATCTTCCGGATCAAGAAAGGGTGAAGGACCCTGGTTGAGCTGACCCAGTTCCCTGCGGGCTTTCGCGAATACCCATGGCGTTTGCAGCGATTTTCGTTCCCAATTTCATCTTTCAGTCTATTGCACGTTCCGAACCCGAACTGCGGATACAACCGGTCGCCATCATCGAGGGATCCCCGCCGACGTACCAGGTGACGGCCTACAACCGGTTGGCCCAAATACTTGGTGTGAACAGCGGGATGACCAAGGCGAGCGCCGAGCAATTCGCGGGGGTACAAATCCGTCACCGCAGCAGCGCTCAGGAAAACATTGCGCACATGGCGCTTCTTGACGCAGCATGGTCGGTCTCTTCCCGGGTGGAAGACGCTGCCCCGGATACCTTGCTCACGGACATCGATGGCCTCGCGCGCCTCTACGGAAGCGAGGAAGAGATTGCTCGCCGACTTCTGTCCCGCGTCTCGGAACTCGGTATGGACGCGAACGTGGCCGTGTCAGCCAACGTGGAAACGGCCCGGATTCTCGCGCGCGCCGTATCCGGCCTAACTATCGTTTCTCCCGGGCAGGAGTGGCGGTTTCTTGAAACTTTGCCGGTGGCCATGCTCGCGCCCAGTCCGCAACTCGCAGAGATATTCCAACGCTGGGGAGTCACCAACTGCAAGTCGCTGGCTTCGCTGCCCGTCCTCGCACTTTCAGAACGCGCCGGCCAGGAAGGCGTCCGTCTCCGCACGCTCGCGAGTGGTCGAGGCAACAGGCCGCTGCTCATCGCGCAACCCGCAGACTCTTTTCTGGAATTCTTCGAGCTGGATGATGCCATCGACAATCTCGAACCGCTTTCTTTTCTCCTCGGCAGGCTCCTGCAACAGCTTTGCGCGCGTGTCTCGGCGCGGGCCTTGTCCGTTGGCAGGGTTCAGGTCGACTTTGCACTGGAAGAAGCGTTTGAGAGCACGATCGTGCCCTCACGCGAGTCTCGCGGCGCAAGGCCGTCACCAAAGACTTTTAGTTGCACGCTGCAATTGCCCGTTGCCTCCTCTGATGCCACGCTGCTTCTCAAACTGCTGCGCCTCCGTCTGCAATCGCGGCCGCCCGGCGCTCCCGTACGGAAAATCTCCATGCGCGCCGAACCCGCCCGCTCACGAGCGGTTCAGAGTGGACTATTCGCCCCCGTCTCGCCCGATCCGCAAAAACTCGAGCTTACTCTCGCGCGCATCGCTGCCGTTGTCGGCCAGAGCAACCTGGGTTCGCCGCAGTTGCTCGACACTCAGCGCCCTGACGCGTTTCACATGGGGAAATTCTCCGTCGCCGTTTCCGCGAGTCCGCCGCTTCAAGAAGCTTCCCGCGCGACACAAACTGCGTTTCGTGTCTTCCGGCCTCCGCTCCCGGCGTGGGTCCAGGTGCAGAGAAACGTTCCGGTGCGCGTCGCTTTGCAAGGAACGCTTGGCACAGTCGTCCACGCATCGGGCCCCTGGCGCACTTCAGGCGACTGGTGGGAGGAACGCTCCTGGCAGGAAGACGCGTGGGATCTCGAAATTCAGTTCCCCGTCGGATCTGAAACACCGCAAGCCCTGTATCGCATCTGTTATGACCTTCTTCTTGAAAAGTGGTGGGCGCGCGGAGTCTACGACTGATGTACGTCGAACTTCACGCGCGCTCCGCTTTCAGTTTTCTAGAAGGCGCTTCAAGCCCGGAAGCGCTTGTCCATGCGTGCGCTGCGCACGGCATGCCGTCGATGGCGCTGCTCGACCGCGACGGACTCTACGGCGCGCCGCGTTTTTATCTTGCGGCAAGAAAGGTGGGACTGCAGGCGCACATCGGCGCGGAACTAAGCTGCACAGCCGGAGGCCGCTACCCACTGCTGGTCACATCCGCTGCGGGATACCACAATCTTTGCCGCCTGATTACGCGGATGAAGCTGCGCGCGAAAAAAGGCCAAGGCGCGGTTGAACCAGTAGAGTTTGAGGAATTTAAGAACGGACTCGTCTGTCTGACCGGGGGAGCCGAGGGCCCGCTTGCCCATGCGCTGCGTGCCGGAGGAACAGGGAGAGCGAGCAGGTGTCTTGAAGAACTTTGCCGGACGTTTGGAAAAGAAAACGTGTACGTGGAACTGCAACGGCATTTCTCCATCGAAGAAGAACGCCGCAACCAGGCCGCGATCGGGCTCGCGCGAACGCTGGGCATTTCCGTCCTCGCTACCAACGGAGTCTGTCATGTCGCGCCCGGGGACCGCGAAATTTCCGATGTCTTCACCTGCATTCGCGAGCACCGCGTTCTGTTGAATGCCGGACGGCTGCTTTCTCTAAACGCGGAGCGCCATCTCAAGTCTCCGGCACAAATGGCCGCGTTGTTTGCCGATTTGCCGGAAGCCATCCGCAACACAGAAGAACTGGCGTCGCGCCTGAAATTCAATCTCAAGGACCTGGGCTACCAGTTCCCTGTCTATCCGACCCCCAACCAGGAATCGCAGATGACGTTTCTGCGGAAACGTACTTCTGAGGGAGTCCTTTGCCGCTATGGCGCAAACGACAGACGTGCAGCACAACAAGTCGAACGCGAATTGTCCGTAATCGAAAAACTCGACCTGGCCGGCTATTTTCTGATCGTGTGGGATATCGTCCGCTTTTGTCGCGAGAAAAACATTCTTGTGCAGGGGCGTGGTTCGGCCGCCAACAGTGCGGTCTGTTATTCGCTCGGCATAACGGCGGTCGATCCCGTCGGCATGAATCTGCTCTTCGAGCGATTTCTTTCCGAAGAACGCGGAGAATGGCCGGACATCGATCTGGACCTTCCGAGCGGCGATCAACGCGAACGCGCGATTCAGTACGTCTACGAGCGCTACGGCAAACTCGGGGCCGCGATGACTGCAAACGTCATCACTTACCGCGGAAAGTCAGCCGCCCGCGAAGTTGGACGAGTCCTTTCGCTCGACTCCGAAACGCTCGACCGCCTCGCACACCTGGTGAGCGCGTGGGAATATACGGATTCAAAAGATACTCTTGCCCGCCAGTTTCAGGATGCCGGGCTCGACGTAGAACAGCACCGGATTGGAAAATTCTTTGCCCTGTGCCAGAAGATTCAGGATTTGCCGCGGCATCTCGGCCAGCACTCGGGCGGCATGGTTGTCTGTCAGGGACAACTCGATTCTGTCGTGCCCCTGGAACCGGCCACCATGCCGGGCCGAGTTGTCGTGCAGTGGGACAAGGAAGATTGCGCCGACATGGGGATCGTCAAAGTGGACTTGCTGGGCCTCGGCATGATGGCCGTGCTGGAAGATTCGCTGCAGCTCATTCGGCGGCACCGGAACGAAGAGATCGACCTTGGTCACTTACCCGAGGACGATCCCGCCGTCTATGCGGCTCTGCAAAAAGCCGACACCATTGGGATGTTTCAGGTGGAAAGCCGTGCGCAGATGTCCTGCCTTCCGCGTCTCAGCCCCAAGTGCTTTTACGATATCGTCGTACAGGTGGCCATCATCCGGCCTGGCCCCATCGTCGGAAAAATGGTCCACCCGTACCTCAACCGAAGACTTGGCCGGGAGCCGGTGGAAAGTCTTCACCCGCTTCTTGAATCGACGCTCTCCCGCACGCTTGGCGTTCCTCTCTTTCAGGAGCAACTCCTGCGCATGGCCATGATCGCGGCGGGTTTTACCGGAGGCGAAGCCGAAGAACTGCGGCGCGCGTTTGGATTCAAGCGCTCTGAGGCCCGAATGAAAGAAGTGGAAATCAAACTCCGGCGCGGGATGGACGCCAAGGGCATCACCGGGGCCACCCAGGATCGCATCATTCAGGCCATTACCTCGTTCGCACTCTACGGTTTCCCGGAATCCCATGCCGCGAGCTTCGCACTGATCGCCTACGCCAGCGCCTACCTGAAATGTCACTATTTGGCGGCATTTACCGCCGCCATGCTCAACAACCAGCCGATGGGTTTCTACCAGCCAGTAACCCTGATAAAGGATGCCCAGCGGCATGGTCTCCGGTTCCGGCCAATCGACGTTACGCGCTCCGCGTTCGAGTGCACACTGGAAGAGTCTCCCCACGGGCTGCTCGTGCGTATCGGCCTTTGCTACGTGAAGTCGTTGCGGAAGGAAACCGCGCTGCGGATTGCCGAGTGTCGCGCGGCCGCTCCGTTTCTCTCAATTGAAGATTTGCAACAGCGTGTGCCGCAGATTCAAAAAGATGAGTTCCGGGCACTGGCCAGTGTGGGGGCATTGAATTTCATTTCCGGCGATGCCGACGTGCACCGCCGGACGGCGCTGTGGCAGGTGGAAAGCGCCAGCCGGCCCACCGGGCCACTGTTCAAATCGCGTCCGTTACGGGGGGAGGCCGGAGATTCTGGTTCACACTCTCCGCTCGAACCGATGAATCGCGACGAACGGCTCGAGGCAGATTTTCGCGGAACGGGCCTGACTCTGGGAAAACATCCAATGGCGCAGCACCGGGCACGCCTGGACCGCGAAGGCGTCGTGCCCGCTTCCCGGCTCGGGGGCCTGCGGGATGGAACGTTTGTCTCCGTGGCCGGTTCCGTGATTGTTCGCCAACGCCCGGGAACAGCCAAAGGCTTTGTCTTTCTCAGTCTTGAAGACGAGACCGGGATCGCCAACATCATCATCGCTCCCCCGCTATTTGAACGCGAACACACCACTGTCGTCCACAGTTCGTTTCTACGGATCACCGGCACGCTGCAGAACCAGGACGGAGTGATTTCTGTAAAAGCCGGAAAGATTGACCCATTCACTCTCGAACAAACCGAAATGATTTCTCACGACTTTCATTGAACCTGTTGCCCTGCTGCAAAGGGTCAGGCAGCGTGATGCGCTGCATACCAGAAAGGCGCATCCTTGTTCGCTTCCGCGGAGATAGATCGCGGGGGACCTGGACCGCATCGTGGTCATCGAAGAGCGAACGGAATTTCTGTCCGCTGCAAGCAAAAAACGCTCCCCAATGAAAAAACAGTGATATACATGCAGCGAAGCAACCGGCAGTTCGATCTATCGGAGGCTCCTCATTACGCTTTTCCTGGGCATTGACGTTGGCACGAGTGGCACTCGGGCTTTATTGCTGGACGAAGCCGGACGGGTCGCCGCTTCCGGCACGCACGATCACCAACCGTTTGCCTCGCCGCGAGACGGCTGGGCGGAACAGGATCCTGCCGATTGGTGGCGTGCCTGTGCCTCTGCCGTTCGGCAAGCCTTGCAGCAAGCGCACGCCGCACCCGGCGAAATTGCCTGCGTCGGCTTTTCCGGACAAATGCACGGCGCAGTTTTGCTCGATCGCGCCGGCGAAATCATTCGACCGGCAATTATCTGGTGCGATCAGCGTACGGAACGACAGGCACAAGAACTCGTGCGCACTTTCGGCCTTGCGCAGATCATTCAGCTAACCTGCAATCCCCCGCTCACCAATTTCACTCTCACCAAACTGCTGTGGATCCGCGAAAACGAACCGCAGAATTGGTCCCGCATTCGCCACGTCATGCTTCCCAAAGATTACATTCGCTATAAATTGACGGGCGATTTCGCCACCGACGTGGCGGACGCCTCGGGAACGCTTATGCTGGATGTTGCCAAACGCCGCTGGTCCGCTGAAATTTTGAGCGGTTCCGGGATTCCCCCCGAGTGGCTTCCAGAGTTGTTCGAATCGTCTGCCGTGTGCGGAAAGCTTTCGACCGCAGGAGCTGAAGCAGTCGGCCTGCAAGCGGGAACTCCCGTGGTTGCCGGTGCCGGAGATCAAGCTGCCGGCGCGGTCGGCATTGGCATTGTCCGCGCCGGAGTTGTCAGCGCCACCATCGGCACTTCCGGCGTCGTTTTTGCGGCAACAGATCGTCCGGCCCTTGACCCACAGGGCCGGCTGCACACCTTCTGCCACGCCATTCCTGAACGCTGGCACGTCATGGGCGTAACGCAAGCCGCCGGCTTGTCGCTGCGCTGGTTTCGTGATCAGTTCGGCGCTGGCAATGACGATGGCCGTGATCCCTATGAACGCTTGTCGGAGGAAGCTTCGGCGGTCGCCACTGGTGCCGATGGATTATTTTGGGCGCCCTATCTGATGGGCGAGCGCACCCCGCATCTCGATCCCAACGTTCGCGGCGCACTGATCGGCATTTCTCCGTCGCACACGCGCGGCCACCTCGTTCGCGCCATTCTTGAAGGAGTCGCCTTCAGCCTTAAAGATACGTTTTCCATCTTTGCAGAAATGCAAGTTCCTGTTGCAAAAATCAGGCTGGGCGGCGGTGGCGCACGCTCGGCGCTCTGGCGGCAAATTCAAGCTGATGTTTACGCACACGAAGTGGAATTGGTGGAAGCTGAAGAAGGAGCCGCTTACGGCGCGGCCATCTTGGCCGCCGTCGGAGCAGCGCACTGGAGTTCGGTCGATCAAGCTTGCGACGCCATCGTTCGCGTCGCTGCTCGGGTCGGCCCCGGGGCCGCAGCTTCGGCCACTCTTCAGAAAAATTACGCAATGTATCGCCGCATTTACCCGGCGCTGCAAAGCATCGGAGATGCCAACCTGGCATCTCCTTCCACTTAATTCTCAATAGCGGATTTATTCGCGGTCCTCTCCTAGCGGTTCACTGTGAAAAAATCCGATCTTTATGAAATCTTTAGAGTTCCTGCAGACGTTCTTTATTCCTCCTTTTCTAAGATCGGCACACTCAGTTTCCCGGATTGCAAGTCCTTGAACCCCTTCCAACAGGAGGCGGTCTGCCAATGAACGATGCCACCGTCCTTATCGTCGACGACGAACCCCAAATCCGCCGGGTTCTTCGCGCTACTCTTTCGGGCGCGGGCTACGAGGTGATCGAGGCGAAAGACGGCCAAGAAGCCATCGAATTGGTTATTCGCGAGCATCCCGATCTGATTCTTTTGGACGTCAATATGCCCGTGATGGGTGGCCTTGAAGCTTGCAGCAAGATTCGATTGTCATTTGGCGGACCCATTATCATGGTGACGGTTCGGAATTCCGAACACGACAAGGTGCAGGCGCTGGACGCAGGGGCGGACGATTACATCGTAAAGCCCTTCGCCACGGGCGAATTGCTAGCGCGTATCCGGGCCGCCTTGCGCCGGTCTTCTACAGACGAACCAAGTCCCAAGATTGAAACACCGGACCTGCATGTCGATTTCGAAAAACGCCTGATCGACGTCCGCGGGGAAAGGGTCCATCTTGGTCCCAAAGAATTCGCTGTATTGCAGCTTCTCGTGATTCAACAAGGCAAGCCGGTCACCCACAAGAAAATATTGCAAACGGTATGGGGACCAGATCACGGAGATGAAACGGAAAATCTTCGTGTAGTTATCAACCAACTCCGTAAGAAGATCGAAAAGGATCCGGCACACCCGCGCTACGTTCTGACAGAACCCTGGCTCGGATACCGGTTCAACCTGCCAACCCCTGCTCCCGAGCGGAATCGCCGGCGCAAACCGTAGTTGTTCCTCGTAACGGGTGGACCGTATCGAGGTCCAAACTCAATTCCAAGACATTAGCGCGCAGCTCTCCGAGGATTCTGAGTTCGCGATTTTTCGAGTGTTCGGGATTGTTCAGGGCAGCTCGCAAGGCCCCCCACTTTTCATGTTCTCATCCGCGGACCGGCCTCAGAAATCGTTCGGAAAATATGGGATCGTCCGAACACAGAAATTCACTTCGCTTGGAAAGCCACTGCTCGCCAGCGCTGTAGAGCAACCAAGGCCCAGATTGCTTCCACGATTCCGAACGGCCACGCTCCTTGCAGGAATCCGTAGGCCGAACCAAGTCCGCAGGACACCGCAAAAACTAGAATAAACCAGTGGCTGCGCTTTTCCAGCGTGTACGACACAAGCATTGCGGACACGGCAAACAGCCCGAACATTGTCAGTGGTCTCATTCGGTTTCGATGCGGTCCTCAAAAATTACAAACTTGTTTCAAGTCTTTAGGATTCGATCAATGCATGCAATGGTAGGTCTCCAAGCGCGGCACGTTCTTAACCTGTGCGGACAGAAAACCGTTTGTGTGCATTGGCGTGAGAGACGACCTCTTCAGAGAAACCATCACTTTTGATGTGCGTTTAGCTGGTCGAGCTTGCGCTTTAGCTGTTCAAGCTTCTGTCCAGCCTCACCGAGCTTGCCTTCCGCCGTAAGTCGCTGGTAGTCGGCAAGATCTTTTGCCGCCCCGGTGATGAGCGCGTCGACGTCCGCCCCGGGTTTGGTCGCGGCGCTCGACGGTACTGCGCTTCGTTCCGGTTCGACGGGGGCAGTTGTCCCGCTTAGCGACGAGACTTCTCCCCCAAAGAGCGCTCTCATCGCCGACTCGAATGTCGGTCCATAAGCGAGACGGTCTTGCAGCGCCAGCACCACCAAACGCAACTCCGGCATCGGGCTGCGCTCAGCCTGCAGGTAAATTGGCTCGGCATACAACAATGCGTGACCGCATGGAATTACCAGAAGAGTGCCTCGTCGCACATGGGAACCTTGCTGATTCCACAGCGTCAATTGCCCTGATAGCTGCGCGTTCTGATCGATTCGGGCTTCGATTTGCAGAGGACCGTCGACGAGCTTCGTTTTCGGGAAGTCGTAGACCACCGATGTACCGTATTTTTCACCGTCGCTGCGTCAGGCAATCCAGCCGATCAGATTGTTCCGGTTCGCCGGCGTGAACGGTAAAATTCCCACAAACTCGACGGCAGTTTCGCCCGGCAGTTTCATCAGCACGAAGTTCGGCTCCATCGGCAGCGTCTTCTGCTGACCGGACTCGTCCATGCCGACTTCGGAGGCGACGGTCCACAGGTCCTCGCGGTTATAGAAAACTTGCGGATCGGTCATGTGATACAGACCGTAGACAGCGGCCTGCAGCTTGAGCAACAACTCTGGATAGCGCACGTGTTTGCGCAGCGATGGCGGCATGGCCGCTGCATCCTGGAACAGAGCAGGAAAAATCTTGCGATACGCCAAGATGATTGGATCCTGCGGGTCAAACACATAGAACGTCGTGGTGCCATCGTAGGCGTCGATGACCACCTTAACGCTATTCCGCATGTAGTTAATGAGGGTGTTGCCGAGCGCATAGTGGCGCGAGTAGGGGTAGCTGTCGGAGGTGGTAAACGCGTCCATAATCCACGACAGCCGACCGTCGTCGCCGACGACGATGTACGGATCCGACTCGTAAGTGAGGAATGGCGCGAGCGCTGCCACCCGGTCGCGCACGTTGCGACGCATCAGCAGCCGGCTCTCGCGATTAATATCGTCACTAAACGGGAGTTTCGTCAGGTCACCCCGGTCGAAGGCGATCAGGAGCCGGCGAAGGAAGCCGCCGAGAACGATGCCGCCGTTGCCCTCGTAGGACGTCAGGCTGTTGGTCTGGCCCTGCGGGTAGTTGAATTCCTGCTGCCGCGTCTTCACGTATACGTCGGTGTTGGTGAGCTCCCCGAAATAGATCTCCGGACGCTTTACAACGATGCTCTTCACGGTGCTCTGAATGGGCATGTTACTCAGAATTAGTGTTGGCAGCCCTTCCGGAGTGAATCCATTCACGGGATTCATGGTGATGCCGTAGCCATGTGTGTAAATAAGTTTCTCGTTGATCCAATTGCGGCTACTCTCTGGGAGTTTCTCAACATTGAGCTCGCGTGCGGCAAGCATCACCTGACGCGTTGTGGCGTTGATTTCATAGCGATCGATATCGATATCGGGAAAATCGTAATAGGTTCGGATTTCCTGAATCTGACGCAAGGTGTCCTGCAGGGCGCGCCAGTCCCACAGCCGGATGTTTTGCAGCGTAGCCTGATTGTTGGCCGCATCGGCCGCCTCGACGGTCGTCTCAGCGGGAAATTCGCGCTGCGCGAGGCGGTCCAATCCATAGGCCTGTCGGGTCAGGTCAATGTTGTAGCCGATATAGGGTCGCTCGCGAACCAGTTCGTTGGGCTTCACGATAAAGCTGCTGACGTACCAGCCAAGTATTTGAAGGACAAGGTAACAACCCGCGGCCGGAGCGACGGCTGTCAGCAGCCAGCGGACGCGCGGCACCGACGCAACATTAATCATCGCAATCGCAGCACCGAGGACGAGCGCGACACAAACTACAAGCATTCCAGGAATCACGACGTGCGCATCCGCATACGTGACCCCGCTAAAGATTGTGTGTTCGTCGAACAATTTCTCGAAGCGGGCGATATACGCACGCATCGCGAGAATCAGCAAAAAGAAGCCAAACGCAATAGAGAACCCGCGCCATGGCAATGCAATAGTTCCGCCTCGGCGTCCCGAGAGCATTCGCGTGCTGCCAGTAGCGAAAATAAAGAAAATGGCGATGACACAGGCAATCACGGCTAGCGTCAGCAGCCAGCCCGTAATGACCTGCCATGCCGGTAGAGTGAATAGATAGAAATTGACCGGTCTGCCAAAGATCGGATCCACCGGACCACTGAGCGCGTGTGGAGCGGACCAATAGAGTGCAAACGTCGGCCACTCCATCATGACGCCAGCGCCGGTCACGCCGGCGATAACCAGGCAGATCGCCAGACCGAGGAGGTGCAGGATGCGCGCGACTGGCAGCTTCAATGGCTGCCCGCCGATGAGGATCATGTAATCGTCCGGCAAATCGGATTGGTAAGCCCTTCTCAACCCTAGGAACCAGCCGAACAGAAAAATAAATGTGACGGCAAAAAATACCGCAAAGACTGCCCATTGAAGCGTGACTGTCTTCCGGAATACGTCGCCGTAACCGAGCGATCCGAACCAGAGGGCGTCGACGTAATACGACAATGCTGTCCTGGTGCTGAAGAGAACGACGAAAAAGATGGCCAGAACAAGAAAGAACGGACGGCGATCGCGCCGCGGGCGTGGCTCCCAGTCGACTATGTCGGGCATGACTCCAACCTGCTTTCAGAAGCGATTCCGTATCTACAGTTCCAGCAGTTCGAATTGTACGCTGTTTGCTCTTGAACCGTCGGCCATCGCCGACCCGGTCCGACCATTTCACGATTCCGCGAAGCGAGCAAACCTAACTCGAAAATGAATGGACCGGTCTCCAATCAGATCCACGGATTATTTTAATCCCAAGGAGTTCGCCGTGTTCCGGCTTCTCGTGATTCAACAAGGCAAGCCAGTCACCCACAAGAAAATACTGCAAACGATATGGGGACGAGATCACGGAAACGGAACAGAAAATCTCCGGGTAGTTATCAATCAACTCCGCAAGAAAATTGAAAAGGATCCGGCACACCCGTACGACGTTCTGACAGAACCCCGGCTCGGTTACCGGTTCAACGTGCCCGCTCCTGCCCTCGGCGGAATCGCCGCCACAAACCGTAGTTGTTCATCGTAGCGGTTGGACCCTATCGAGGTCCAAATTCAATTCCAAGACATTGACGCGCGGCTCTCCGAGGATTCTAAGGTCGCGATTTTCCGTGTGCTTCAGAACCAGCTGCCGGACTTCCTCGGCCTTCATTTTCCGTTCCGTGGCTACACGGGTTATTTGAAATTCAGCCGAAGCCGGCGAAATGTGTGGATCCAGTCCGGAACCGGAGGTCGTCACCATGTCCACGGGAATCGAAGCCTTCGGATTTTCCGTTCGCAATTTCTCCACGTCACTTTTTACGCGGTCCAGCAAAATCTTGTTGGTAGGGCCCAGGTTTGAACCACTACTTGAAGCGGCGTCGTAGCCCGCACCCGCAGAAGACGGCCGCGAATGGAAATAGCCCGGGCCGACAAAGGTTTGCCCTATGATTCGCGATCCTACAAGCTTTCCATCTTTCGCGATAAGTTGTCCGTTGGCGCGGTCCGGAAACAAAATCTGTGCCAGGCCAGTGACCGCGAGCGGGTAAAGGATCCCGAAGATCAGCGTAGTGACGATGGTGAACCATATGGCGATCAACAGATTCTTTTTCATAAAGCCTCCTAGACAACCCGCAGAAACGTAAGACAAACATCAATCAGTTTGATTCCGAGGAAAGGAGCGATTACACCTCCGACACCGTAGAGCAGCAGGTTGCGACGCAGCAAGGCCGACGCACCCATGGGGCGGTACTTAACGCCTCGCAAAGCGAGAGGAACCAGGGCGATGATGATCAGCGCATTAAAAATCACCGCGGACAGGATTGCCGATTGCGGGGTGTGCAGGCGCATCACGTTCAGGACGCCGAGGACCGGAAATGCTACGGCGAACATTGCTGGAATGATGGCGAAATACTTGGCTACATCGTTCGCCACGGAAAAAGTCGTCAGCGCTCCGCGCGTGATCAACAGTTGTTTGCCGATCTCTACGATCTCGATGAGTTTCGTGGGGTTCGAATCAAGATCGACCATATTGCCGGCTTCTTTTGCCGCCTGCGTCCCGGTATTCATCGCCACTCCAACGTCCGCTTGAGCGAGGGCCGGAGCGTCGTTTGTGCCGTCCCCGGTCATAGCGACCAATTTCCCCTTGGCCTGCTCGCGCTTAATGAGCGCCATCTTGTCTTCTGGCGTGGCTTCGGCAAGGAAATCGTCGACACCGGCTTGCCGGGCGATGGCCGCGGCGGTCAACGGGTTGTCCCCGGTAATCATCATGGTGCGAATACCCATCGCGCGGAGCTGGTCAAAACGCTCCTTCATACCGCCTTTGACAATGTCGGTAAGAGCGATGGCACCCAGAACCCGCCCATTCTCTGCAACCAAAAGCGGCGTCCCCCCGGCATTGGCAATCTCGCGAACACAAGTTTGCAGCTCGGCAGGGACACCGTTGCCTCGGCCTTCGGCCAAGCGGGTGATTGCCTCCAGTGCGCCTTTGCGAATCTGGCGACCATCGAGGTCCACACCCGACATTCTGGTTTGTGCTGTGAAAGGAATGAAAACAGCCCCGTGAGACAGATCGCGACCGCGGAGTTTATAACGTTCCTTGGCTAAAACCACGATTGATCGCCCTTCGGGCGTTTCGTCGGCAAGCGAGGATAGTTGCGCTGCATCCGCCAAATGAGCCTCTTCAACACCGGGCGCCGGAAAGAATTGTGTCGCCGCGCGGTTACCCAAGGTGATCGTTCCGGTTTTATCGAGCAGAAGAACGTCCACGTCGCCAGAGGCTTCAACCGCGCGACCGGACATGGCGATGACGTTGCGTTGGATCATGCGGTCCATTCCGGCGATCCCAATTGCCGACAAGAGGCCGCCAATGGTCGTAGGAATCAGACACACCAGCAACGATACAAGCACGAAGATGCTCTGCGGAGCGCCCGAATAGATCGCGAACGGCTGCAGAGTTACAACCGCCAGCAAGAAAATGATCGTGAGACCAGCGAGCAGAATGTTCAGCGCGATCTCATTGGGAGTCTTTTGCCGGGATGCGCCCTCGACGAGCTTGATCATTCGGTCCAGAAACGTTTCGCCCGGATTCGATGTGATGCGGACTTTGATTTCATCGGAGAGTACACGCGTTCCTCCGGTGACCGCTGAACGATCTCCACCCGACTCACGAATGACCGGCGCGGACTCGCCGGTAATGGCCGATTCATCGACCGACGCTACGCCTTCGATTACTTCGCCGTCCCCGGGAATAAACTGACCGGCTGTAACGACAACGATGTCGCCCGAACGAAGCTGCGAACTGGGAACGCTCTCCGTCTGGCCATCTTTTTTCAAGCGATGCGCCTGGGTTTCCGCCCGCGTCTTGCGAAGCGTATCGGCCTGGGCCTTACCCCGCCCTTCGGCCATCGCTTCTGCGAAGTTGGCAAAGAGAACCGTAAACCACAGCCACAAGGTAATCTGCAAACCAAAGCCAACCTGCCCCAGATGGTGAACCGCGTTCCAGGC
>DATHFT010000023.1:0-15190 GCA_035317965.1 Saccharimonadales bacterium (SeqCode)
TATCCACCGGCGTGATCCGTCCTGCGGCATTGTCGGACACAAAAAGCTCGCTGGCATCGGGCAACAAGACTCCTCGGGTAGGTCCCGAGCCGAGCAGCACGTAGTCGCCGACTTCATGCGTCCACGTATTAATCGCCTGCAACCCGTGGGATTCCGGGGAAATCACGTAAAGTTCGCCGCCATCGGGTTTCAGCAGCATCTGGGTGGGGCGTCCCGCCAGTTCGAGATTGGTCAGCAATAGGCCCCGTCGCAAGTCCACAACCGATATCCGGTGCTGGCTGCGGCTCAAAACGAATGCCACCGAACTGTCCGGTAGCACCACCACGTCCTCAGGCTGCGGCACCACCGGAACCAGAATACGAACCGCCAACGTGGAGGCATCGTGAATTCCAAGTGTTGCGCCCCGGTGATTCACAACCAAAACAGACTTGCCGTCGGATGTGGCCTTGGCAAGGACCGGATCTGCGTCGGTCCTCGATTGCGCCAGGATCGCATGGGATTGGCAGTCAATCGCCAACAAAGAATTGTCAGTGCTGGAGGTGGTGTACAGGCGTTTACCGTCTGGTGAAAAATCAACCGAATAGGGAAGCGGCCCTACGGCGATGCGTGCGCTGACCTGATTGGTCTTCGCGCTGAAAGACCAGACAAATCCGCCTGCCGAGCTCACGCCCCAAATCTCCGCTCGCGTTGGATGCTCGCGCAAGCCGGACAGGCCCGCGCCGATGGGGATATGCGCTATTGCAGAGAGTTTCACAAGATCCACGACCGTCAAATTGCCGTCAGCGCCAGTGACGTAAGCATTCAAATGCAGGTCCGGACGCAAAAAGGATGGTCGATGCTCTCGCGCAACGACCACGATCCCTGCCGTCAGCAGAATCGCCAGCAGAAAATAAACCCGGAAATGATTCAACCGCCGCATTGTGGACTCTCGAATTGTTACACGACTCGGTAAGGGAAGGAAGGGATCAAGGGCTTGCCTGGCAGGCAGCCGCGATTCCGGCGCCCGCACAAGAATCGGATTTAGTGCGGGTGTGCGGTATGGGGAAAAATGATGAAGACAATGAGATAGAGCAGCAACGCCACGACGACGCCCGCCCCCGCGAGAATTCCCAGCCACATCAGCACAAACGACTTGTCGTCTTGTCCTTCGGGCGGGGAACTAATCCCCATGATCATGTGGAACCCGCGGAAAAAATCAGCCAGTAATTTTATCATGTGCCCCTCCGCATTTCCCGGAGCTGCGCCGCTCTCCAGACAGAGTGCGCAGGCTCCCAAACCCGCGAACACGCTCAGACAGCGTTGATATCCACGCTCTCAAGAGTGCGTTTCGAATATCCCTGCCGCGCCACCTGCAACATCGCTTTTCCGATTTGTTTTGTCGTGGTCATGTATTTCGGGTACAGCACCGGCTTCAGCAGAGGGATCATCCACCCGAAAAAGAAATAGAGAATTTGATACGCCTTGGTCTTTGATCGAATTCCGTCGAGCGGCTGAATGACCGCGGGACGAAAGGCGTAAACGGCAGGAAACGGCAGTGCCATCAGGTCATTCTCCGTCTTACCTTTTACACGCGCCCACATGCTGCGGCCACGCTCGCTGGAATCCGTCCCCGCACCGGAAACATAAATAAATGTCATTTCCGGATTCAACTTCACCAGGGTCCGCGCGGCTCGCATCGTTAAATCGTACGTAAGGCGTCGATAGGTTTCTTCGTTCATTCCCGCTGAGGAGACGCCCAGGCAAAAGAAGCAGGCGTTAAAACCTGTCAATTGGGATGCAATGTCCGAGTAGTCGGATAGGTCTTTTCGCACAATTTCGCGCAATTTCGGATTTTGCAGCCCCGTAGCGGAACGCCCGATCGTCACGGCCTGGTCCACGCCGGGATCCAGCAAACACTCGCGCAAAACGCCCAGCCCCACCATCCCCGTGGCGCCAAAAATCAAAACGTTCATCCGGCGTGCCTCTCGTGTCGCGCTGGCTAGTTGATCTCGCGCTTCAATACAGCCGCAATCTGCCGCACTTCCACCAGCAGTTCGGCAAACTCTTCGGGCCGCAACGACTGCATGCCATCCGACAGCGCGTTATCGGGGTCATGATGCACTTCCACCAGCAATCCATCAGCGCCCACCGCCACTGCGGCACGCGACAAAGGCAGGACCTTGTGCCTTTTGCCAGTCCCGTGGCTCGGGTCCACCAAGATCGGCAGATGGCTTCGCCGCTTCACCGCCGGCACCACCGCCAAATCCAGCGTATTGCGCGAAAAATCCGAAAACGTGCGCACGCCGCGCTCGCACAGCATCACATTGTAATTTCCCTCAGACAGCACATATTCGGCCGCCATCAAAAATTCATCCAGCGTCGCCGACATTCCCCGCTTGAGCAGCACCGGCTTTTTAGCCCGCCCGGCCCGCTTCAACAAAGAAAAATTCTGCATGTTCCGCGCGCCAATCTGAATCACATCCGCGTACTCTTCGACTAGATCCAGACTCTCGTTGTCGACCGCTTCGGTAATAATCCCAAATCCAAATTTCTCGCGCACCTTTGACAAGATCCGTAAGCCCGCTTCTTCCAATCCCTGAAAGCTGTAAGGAGAAGTTCGCGGCTTGTAGGCTCCGCCGCGAAACAACCGCACGCCGGTCTTCTGCAACTTCTCAGCCACCGCCATGCACTGTTCTTCAGACTCGACGGCGCAGGGTCCCGCCACCATCGCCACGTGTTGGCCACCCACCATCACGTCGCCGGAAGGCGTCGGAATCCGCAAAATTGTGTCTTCCGATTTCACATCGCGGCTGACCAACTTGTACGGCTTGCTGACCGGAATGCACTCCACGACTCCCGGCAACGATTCGAGGACGCCTAAATCGAGCGCGCCCTTATTTCCGGTAATCCCAATTGCCGTCCGCGCCGCTCCCGGCATCGCATGAGCCTTTAGTCCTAGATCCTCAATGCGCTTACAAACCGCGCGCACCTGTTCTTCAGTGGCATTTGACTGCATCACAACCAACATGGCGGGCTCCCCGTGAAACGATTCCTGTTTGGATGACCCCTCAGTTTACGGCACGCCGCCGCTGTCGACAAATTCCGCCCGGGGCTAAAATCGGGCCCGGATGCAAGTGCCAGGAGGCGTCCAAGCGGCGATTCACCCAGGCAAATTTTCGGCAAAAATGATGGTCTCCGAGCGGCACGAGCGCGGTGGCGCCTTGGCGGAATGCTCCGCACGGCCGGGCCCGCCAGCTTTGGCCTGGGCTCCTGCTTTTTAGGCTGGACTACAAATTCTTCCGCTGTTCTGGAGCGCAAAATTTCCCGCGCCGCAGAAAATCCCGTCGTTTTGCCGCGTGTGATATAATCGCTAGTTTATGACACAGCCAAAAACCGTGCTAGATATGCCCGAACCGCCAATCACGCGTACTTCGGAATTTGACCCCGAAGACGAGTACCGCCCGGAGCCCGCGCCCGAGCCCTTGCCGCCGTCCTGGATGGACGGCAGCGTCCGCATCGGCCTGCACACCTCGATCGCCGGTAGCTATCTAAACGCTTTAGAATCAGCCTGGAAGCTCGGCGCCAACGCATTGCAAATCTTTTCCGCCAGCCCCCGCATGTGGCAACAGAGCGGTTCGGCACGCGTCGCCGAGGTGGAGGCAAAAGCCTTCCGCGCTCGCCGCGAAGAATTGCAGTTGGGCCCTCTCGTTATCCACGCGAACTACCTCGTCAACCTGGCTGCCGCGCAACCTATGTTGCGCACCCGCTCCATCCAGGCTTTCCATGACGAGATCGTGCGCGCGTTGGCTCTCGGCGCAGACTATCTAGTCGTTCATCCGGGTTCCCGCGGAGAATCGACGGTCGGCCAAGCCATCACCACCATCATCGAGTCGCTGAAGCAGGCCACGCGACGCGTACAAATGGGCAACCTGCAGATTCTTGTCGAAAATACCGCGGGGATGGGCACTTCGGTTGGCGCACGCCTGGAAGAAGTCGCCGACATCGTCAACGGCCTCCGGTCTCTCCCGTTCGCTGCGTGCCTCGATACGGCACATCTGTTCGCCGCCGGCTATGACATCAAATCCGGAAGCGGGCTGGCCGCAACCCTCGCCCAAATTGAAAACACCATCGGGCTTGACCGTGTCCCGGTCTTCCACGTAAACGACTCCAAAATTCCGCTTGGCGGCCGCGTCGATCGGCACGAGCATATCGGAGAAGGCAAGATTGGCGCTGAAGCGTTCCAGCGTTTCCTGCAGCACCCGCGTCTCGGGTCGCTGCCTCCCGAGGGCCTCGTCGGCCGTGCGTTCATCGCCGAAACTCCCATTGACGAAATCGGCGACGACCGCAAGAACGTCGAAGCACTGTGGAACCTGGCTGGACTGGCCGAGCAGGCTCCGCAAGCCGAAAAAGGTTTCTCCATGCTTACCAAAGCGGTGAAAAAGAAGATGGATGAGAATCGCGCGCAGGAAAAGAAAAAGGCGGCTGCAGTCGCTCGTGAAAAAACTGCAACTGCAAAAGCCAAAAAATCGCGCTGAGCGCGGAACCACGGCGGCGCAGGGAATTTCGCAGCAACCCAAAGGGGCAAGCGCAGTGGCGGACTACAAACCACAAGAAATCGAAGCCAAGTGGCAACAGCGTTGGGCGGACGCAAAAGTCTTCGAAACCGAAGCCGACCCCGGCAAACCAAAGTATTACGTCCTCGAAATGCTGCCGTATCCGTCCGGCACTCTGCACATGGGCCACATGCGCAACTACACCATCGGCGACGTCGTCGCCCGTGTCAAACGCATGCGCGGATTCAACGTTCTGCACCCCATGGGATGGGACGCCTTCGGTCTGCCCGCGGAAAACGCCGCCATCAAAAACAACACGCACCCTCGTGAATGGACCAACAAGAATATTGCGGAATTTCAACGGGTACTGCGGCGGTTCGGATTTAGTTATGACTGGCGTCGCGAAATCTCCACCTGCGAGCCTGAATACTACCGCTGGAATCAGTGGTTTTTTCTGCGCATGTTGGAAAAGGGAATCGCCTACAAAAAGAAAAGCCGCGTGAACTGGTGCCCCCGATGCTGCACCGTTTTGGCCAACGAGCAGGTCGTCAACGGCTACTGCTGGCGGCATGAAGACACGCTCGTTGAAGCAAAAAACATCGAGCAGTGGTTCCTGAAAACGACGGCTTACTCCGAACAGCTCCTCGACGATCTGAAAATGCTCGAAGGCGGCTGGCCCGAGCGCGTTATCACCATGCAGCGCAACTGGATCGGCAAGTCGCAAGGAGCAAAAGTGCGCTTCGCCATCGCCGATATGCCGGGGCTCGGGCCGGAAAGTCAGTCCATTGAAGTTTTTACCACGCGCATCGACACAATATATGGCGCGTCGGCACTCATCCTTGCGCCCACGCATCCCCTGGTGGCCAAGCTACTGGAAGGCTCGGCGGTCCGCGCCGAAGCCGAAGCCATGCTCGCCAAGATTCGCGGCAGTTCGGTGAAAACAGAAGACATCGCCACCGCTGAAAAAGAAGGCTTTTCGACCGGCCGTTACGTCAGCAATCCGTTCAACGGCGCAAAAATTCCGGTCTGGGTCGCCAACTTTGTCCTAATGGAGTACGGCACCGGCGCCGTCATGTGCGTCGCGGCCCACGATGACCGTGATTTTGAATTCGCCACAAAGTATGGCCTCGCCAAACCGATCGTGGTGCAGCCACTGCATGGCGATCCTCTGCGGGAGGCCCCGCTGTCCGCGCCCTTCACTGAATACGGCCAGAGTGTGAATTCCGGCCCGTTTACCGGACTCGAAACAGAAGCAGCGCTCGCGAAAATGGCCGCAGAAGCCGAAGCCAAAGGCTTCGGCAAACGCGAAACCATCTACCGCCTGAAGGATTGGGGCGTCTCCCGGCAGCGTTACTGGGGCACTCCGATCCCCGTCATCTACTGCGAAAAAGACGGCGTCGTCGCCGTCCCGGACAAGGATTTGCCGGTTCTGCTTCCTGCAAATCCCAAACTCACGGGTGAAGGCGAATCTCCACTGGCCTCCACACCCGAATTTGTAAACACGACGTGTCCCAAGTGTGGTGGTCCTGCGCGCCGCGAGACCGATACCATGGACACCTTCGTCGACTCGTCCTGGTATTTCTACCGCTACTGCGATCCCCACAACAGCAACGCACCCTACGACTCGGCAAAAGTCGCCTACTGGTTTCCAATTGACCAGTACATCGGGGGCATCACCCATGCGATCCTGCACCTCCTTTATTCGCGCTTCTGGTGCAAAGTCATGCGCGACCTCGGCCTCATCCAGCACAGCGAGCCGGCGGCTCGCCTGTTCACCCAAGGCATGGTGCAAAAGGGCGGAGTCGCCATGTCCAAGTCCAAAGGCAACGTGGTCGGCGCCGAAGACATGGCCCAGAAGTACGGCGCCGATACCGGCCGCTTGTACACACTGTTCGCCGCTCCGCCGGAAAAGGACCTAGAGTGGAGCGAGGAGAGTATCGAAGGTGCTTGGCGCTTCCTGAACCGCGTATTCCGCCTGTTCGACAAACACGGTGAATCTGTTCGCCAGTTAGAAAGTGGCCCGGTCGACGCCGCTGCCCACACTGAAAAAGAAAAGAAACTCCTGCGCAAAGCCCACCAAACCCTGCGCCGCGTAACCCAGGACTTTGAAACGCGCTGGCATTTCAATTCCGCCATCGCGCTGATCATGGAGCTAACCAACGAGATTTACCTGCAGGAGCCGTTGCAGGAAGGCGTGCGGCCTGAAGTACGAAAAGAAGTTCTCGAACTCCTGGCGCTCATGCTGGCACCCATGACACCGCACATCGCCGAAGAGCTCTGGGAAATGCTGGGCCACAAAGACGGCCAATGGACCGTAGGATGGCCGCCGTTCAGCGAAGATTTGGCACGTGACGACGAAGTTGAAATCGTCATCCAAGTAAACGGGAGAGTACGCGGCAAACTGACGGTTCCCGTGGGCGTCGGCGAAGAGGAAGTCGTAGCCGCTGCCCAAGCCGATCCCGCAGCGGCCCCGCACCTGGCCGGCAAGCAAGTGCTCAAACGGATTTTTGTGCCCAACAAGCTTCTGAACCTGGTCGTTACGTAGTCGGCCGATTTTTGTTTTTGCTACCTGTCTTTGTCTTGGTGTCTTGGTTTAGCAGAGGGCCTGACTGCGGTCGTGCCGCAGGCCGCCACAAGGAAATTGGGCTTCAACCGTTGGGGGACTCATGGACAGCGCCACAAAACCGACACCCGCACAGACCACCCGACTGCAGGCCGAACGCGGCGGCATCGTGGTCCTCGACTTTGGGGGACAATACACACAACTCATCGCTCGCCGCATCCGCGAACAACAAGTCTTCTCAACCGTGCTGCCGTGCAGCGCACCCGTTGAAACCATCTTGAGATCCGAGCCCGTGGGAATTGTCCTCTCAGGCGGCCCCAACTCCGTCTACGACACTGAGGCTCCCAAATGCGACCCAAAGGTTCTCGCGCTGGGTATTCCCGTCCTGGGGATCTGCTATGGCATGCAGTGGGTCGCCCACACCCTTGGCGGCAAGGTAGAAAAAGCGGATCGCCGCGAATACGGACGCGCCAACCTTAAAGTATCCGCCCAACACGACCAGGGGCACTCCCACCTCTTTAATGGCATCCCGGAACACCTTCGGATCTGGAACAGCCACGGGGACCACGTTCGCGAACTTCCCGCAGGTTTCTGGGCAACGGGCCATACGGACAACGCCATCGCTGCCGCTGAAGACCCGCAACGCAAGATTTACACGGTCCAGTTCCATGTGGAGGTAAACCACACGGAGCGAGGCACCGAACTCCTGCGCAACTTCTTGTTTCGCGTCTGCAATGCCGAACCCAAGTGGAGCGGAGCGGCATTTATTGAAGAGACCACGCGGGCCATTTCCGCCAAGGTAGGCAACACCCGCGCCATCTGCGCTCTGAGCGGCGGAGTCGACTCCACAGTGGCCGCCGTCCTGGTCCACAAGGCCATGGGCGATCGCCTCACCAACGTCTTTGTCAATACCGGCATGCTGCGCAAGAACGAGTTCTCGGACACCCTGGACATGCTGCGCAACCGTCTCGGCCTGCATGTTGTCGCCGTCGACGCGTCGGATCGCTTTCTCACCCGGCTGCAAGGCGTTACCGACCCCGAACAAAAGCGCAAAATCATCGGCAAGGAGTTCATTGAAGTCTTTGCCGAACAAGCGCAGAAGCTGCAAACCGCTTCCGCGGAAGGTAAAATTGAGTTCCTGGTGCAGGGGACCCTGTATCCCGACGTCATTGAATCGGTATCCGTAAAGGGCCCCTCCGCCACGATCAAATCCCATCACAACGTAGGCGGCCTGCCTGAAAACATGCCGTTTGCACTCATCGAACCCTTGCGGGATCTGTTCAAAGATGAAGTTCGCCGTATTGGACGGGAACTGGGCCTTCCCGACGAGGTACTTTTGAAACATCCGTTTCCGGGTCCCGGATTGGCCGTTCGTCTCCTTGGTGAGATTACTCGTCCGCATCTGTTAACTCTTCAGGAAGCAGATGCGATTGTCGTTGAGGAAATTCGCAGAGCCGGCTTGTACTCAAAAGTGTGGCAGGCATTTGCGGTTCTGCTTCCGGTCCGCAGCGTAGGCGTGATGGGTGACGGACGAACCTACGGGCTGACCGTGGCCGTGCGCGTCGTGGAAAGCGACGATGCCATGACCGCGGACTGGGTCCGACTTCCGGGAGATGTCCTGGAACGAATCTCAACGCGAATCGTGAACGAGGTGAGGGGCGTCACCAGAGTCGTATATGACATCAGCTCCAAGCCGCCCAGCACCATTGAGTGGGAATAGGCCGGAGCCCATGACTAGTACAGGAAATTCAAGTTTGGCTATCTGGCCCGGAAATACAAAACAAAAAGGCCGTACGTGGGAGCGTACGGCCTTTCAGATGAGTGAGAATCATTGCTGCGCGGGCGTATTCAGAGATTATACAAACTTATCTGTTGGCCATTTTCTGGGCCATGTACAGAATCAGCTTGCGATCTCCTTCTTCCACTTTGCTCAACAAGCGACGAAGCTTGTTAAGAAAGCGTGCGTCTTTTCCAAGGCTGCCCCAAGCGATGTCGTCCGACGACTTCCGCTTCGGGAGATTCGGCAACTGCGGCGGTTCCTCACCGTCATAAAAGAGTTGATAGAGTGGGCATTCTAGTGCGCGTGCGAGTTTTTCCAGCGTTTCAATGGCGGGGACAGTATGACCATTCTCTACGCGGGAAATATAACAACGAAGTAACCCCGTGCGCTTTTCGATATCGCCCTGGGAGAGTTTCTTTTCTTCGCGGAGTGCGCGAAGACGGTCACCAATAATCATGCAGGCATTATTCCATGTAGGTAAGATACGAGGCAAGTAGAAACTTGACATTTAATAAGTGAAACAGATGGTTCAATGGGGGTAGGCAGCTAGTAACGGTACGCGTAACCAAAACAGCATGGCAAACGTCCCAAAACCAGGGGTATCCGGGCCTGTGACCAGCGGCCAAGGCTCTAAGAGCCGAACCGCCAAGGCGCCAGCAACGGAAACCGACCGCGAACTAGTCCGCCGAGCCCAGTCGGAGGACAAGGAAGCGTTTGAGGAGTTGGTGCGGCGGCATCAGCATCGCGTGTTTGCAGTGGCCGGAGGAATCTTAAGGCGACGCGAGGACGTAGAAGATATCTCGCAGCAGGTTTTCCTTAAAGCCTATTTTTCGCTGAAGCGTTTTGACCAGCGGGCCGCCTTCAGCACCTGGCTTTACAAGATCACTGTTAATGAATGCTGGGACCTGCTGAGAAAGAAAAAAGTCCGGCCTCTGGTCTATGAGTCGGACATGAGTGAGGAGCAGGCGCGGCAGGCAATGGCTTCGGAGGAGAAGAATTCGCAAGTCCCCGACATCAGTGATCGTTTGGCGGCGCGGCAAAGAGTCGAGCAGTTGCTCGAAGGACTGGAAGAGCGGGACCGGCTGATGTTGATTCTGAAAGAAGTGGAAGGATTCGCCGTACAGGAGATTGCTGAAGTGCTTGATTTGAACGCCAACACCGTAAAAGTTCGGCTTTTCCGCGCGCGGCGGCGCGTGATCAATCAAGCGCGCAAGCGTGAATAATTTTCTGGTTCGCGAGTACGGCACGCTGATGCTTTTTCCGGTTTACAGCATCAAAGTTTAGTTGGTGTGGTTTGTGGTCAAGAGATCCAAGGATGCAGTGAGGTGCCCGGCATGTGGAACATCTGGAAAAAACAGAACTCGGACTGTAATAGAGTCCTCGAACATCTTGAGGAATATTCGGTTGCCAACAAGAAGGATGTCACGGTGGAGTCGCTTCTCGATTCCATGCCGCAGGAACAGCGCGCTCATTCCATGAGTTGCGTTTCCTGCAGCACGGCGCTGCAGGATTTTGTAACCGTCCGCCAGATGCTGGCAAATGTACCTTCGCACGGGAACGCGGAAGCGCCGTGGTTTGCCAGCCGCGTCATGTCTGCGATTGCCGCGAAAGAACACGAGTTGTCGCAGCCTTTGAGTATTTCAGCGATTTTTCCCAGGCTTGCTGCGCGCCTCACCTGGGTAACTTCGGTGGTCCTGCTGATCGCCAGCACATTTCTTTTTCAGCGGCCGGTAACGCCACCGGCAAAAGAGCCAGCTGCGGCAACCGCGCAGGACTCACTTTTCGAGACAACACAAATTCCCTCTGAACGCGATGACATCCTGCTGAGCCTGGCGGAGAGGAAACCATGAGGGATACTTCGGCCACTCGAAAAGCGGCGTTTTGGGTCGGCATTGTTTTTCTTCTGGGAGCCGCGCTGGGCGGGGTACTGGGCTACGTTTTCGCGCATCGCAGTTACGCGGCGCCGGCGCCGCTGACCGAGGCCCAAAAAACCAGTCAAAAAGTACAAAGACTCACGAATGAGTTAAACCTTACGCCCGAGCAGCAGAAACAGCTGGACGAAATTCTCACCGACGTTCAGGCGCAATACAAAACCATTCATGCGTCCATTGATCCGCAGATTGATGCTGCGCGACAAAAGGGAAGAGACCGGATTCGCGCAGTTCTCACGCCCGAACAGAAACCAAAGTTTGAGGAATTCCTAAAGCGCATCGACGAAGAGCGCAAGAAAAACGCCGCCAAGTAGAGCTTACCCGCCCACCCCAGACAGGATTCCCGGTCCCCGGCCCATGCGACGATGCGCCCGGCAGATCTTAGAAGGGAATATCTTCGTCTGAAATTTCCGGGCTTCCGGAGGGGGCGCCGCCAAAGGTGTCATCGGACGGACTGGAGCTGCCGCCTTGCTCGAATTCCTCTCCCGCCGCGCCACCGCCGGAGCTGGCGGCCCCGCGGTTGTAGCCACCCCCGCCTGAACCGCCGTCACCTTTTCCACCAAGCATGCGGAAGTTGGTGGCCACAATTTCAAAACTCGTTTTCTTTTGGCCTTCCTTGTCCTGCCATTCGCGAGACTGGATGCGTCCTTCGATGAAAATGAGAGAGCCCTTTTTCAAATATTGCTGGGCGATTTCGGCTTGTTTGCCCCATACCACAATTTTGTGCCACTCGGTGCGCTTCTGGCGTTCGCCGTTTTTGTCTTTGTAGCTTTCATCGGTGGCGACAGAGAAATTGGCAACGGCCTGGCCGCCCCCGGTGTAGCGCGTCTCTGGATCGCGGCCCAAGCGGCCCACGAGAATTACTTTATTCACGGACATGAACGATTTCTCCTAGGTAGAGGACGAAGATATCATGCGCTTCGAGAAAAACAAAACAGTACCGCCCGCCACCTCCAGCTGAGTCCAGGAAAATCTTATCCGCAGCGGTTTTCCGCCCGAATGTTCCCGTTTCCTGTAACTCAGTTGCGACTTTGTTCCGACGCGGCCGCAATTCGTGCCTCGAGGTCACTGAGGCTTTTCTTTACGCCGGGGGCGTCAGGGGCAGTGGGAAAAACGGTCAGGTACGTTCGCAACTGTTCGGCAGCGCGTTGATAGTCACGCTTGGCACCGTAGATTTGCGCCAGCAGGAGATGCGTTTGCGGGACGCGATGACGTTTGTCGCCTTCAATGGCCTCCAGAGCATTTCGCTCGGCTGCCTGGAACTGATTCAAGTGAACTTGGGCAATCGCGCAATAGAAATGTCCATAGACGCCCTGGTCCGGCTCGAGCTTGAGTGCGCGATCGGCGAACTCCTGCGACTCGTTCCATTCGCGAAGCTGGCCGGCAACATCGGCCAGACATAGGTAGGCGAGGGCATATTCCTCGTCTGCTTTGCTCGCTTTGGTGCAGGCATCACGCGCCTCCGGCAGGTGCTCCCCCACGGCCAAGACTTGTCCCAGCAGGACCCACGCCGCCATATATTTCGGGTAGATCTCCACCGCCTTGCGTAGATGGTTTTCGGCGGTGGTCAGCTTTCTTCCTCTGAGATCAGCGCAACCTTTCTTAAATTCATCGCGGGCTTTTCCCGGGATCTGCAGGGTGGAAGCTTTGATCGTACCGGATTGCGGGGGAGCAACGCTCCAGAGTACGCAAGCTTCATCCCATTCAACTGTGAGGGGAGCCGGGGGTCCACCCAGGGCATCGGGAAGGCCGTGCGTGGGCGCGGAACTGTGCAGAGGCCAGCCGGGAGTTGCGGCCCCCGAACCATTATCCTGAGCGAGGCCAGGATGCGCGAACGCGAAAACCGACACGAGGCCGGCTGCCCAGGAAAGCCTGCAGCGAACTGAAATATTGCGATGGAAGTTCGGGATTTGCATCGGACCCTCCCGTTCCGTGGAGTGTACCTCTTTTCGGGTCGCGGATTGTCTCAGGAATGCTTTTTCCGAACGCGGCGCCCCCCTGAAGACGGGATGGCCGCCGCAAGGTTTGGGCTTGAAGCTGCACGGAGGGAAGGGTAATCGCGCGGCTGGGAATGGTCCTGCCGCAGAAGACCTTCACCTGCGCTGTGTGGAAGGACCACGATAAAATTAAAACATTTACAGGGAGGCTTGAGAGAGCACAGAGTTCTCCGAGCGATCCAGGAGTCTACGATGACGGTATCGGTTTTTATTGGGACCAGCGTGGATGGGTTTATTGCGCGGACAAACGGGGAACTGGACTTTCTTCCGGAGGGGGGCGGTGAGCCCCACGGTTACGACGAGTTCATGGCGGGCGTCGATGCACTGGTTGTCGGGCGCAACACGTTTGAGACGGTCTTGGGCTTTCCCGTCTGGCCCTATGGCGGCAAACGCGTGGTGGTGCTGAGCAGCCGGCCGGTCGATGTATCGGGTGTGCGCGGCAGTGTGGTCGAACAGATGGCCGGGCCGCCAGCGGAGATCGTTGCGAAACTCGCTGCCACTGGAGCGCAACATCTCTACGTCGACGGAGGAATTACCATTCAAAGGTTTCTTCGCGCAGGACTCATCGAGCGCCTCATCATCACCCGTGTGCCGGTGCTCATTGGTGCGGGGATTCCTCTGTTCGGCACGCTGCCGCGGGACGTGCGCCTCAGCCACGTCCGGACCCGGCACTATACGAGCGGCCTGGTCCAGAGCGAATATCGCGTTACGACCTAGTGGCCAGGGCCAAGCCCAAGCTCGACAACCAATCCTGCCGCGCGATTTCTTGGCGCTGGCTCTGGTCAGAAAGTCGAATAGGCGATTTGGACAAACGCGTCGCCATTCATCTTGCCTTTGCCCCAGGTAGCGTCGAGGTCGGAAAAAGGCTTGGCGGCGACGGCTTCCTGCACGGATTTACCCGAAGATTTTAGTTTTTGGATGCGGTCGCGCGCAGTGACGAGCATGTCGCGGTATTTGGCCAGTGCCTCTTTGTCGCCGAGGGGACCGTGGCCGGGAACGATTTTCGTGCGGCTGTCGGCAAGAGCGAGGCCCTTATTGGCCGCCGCGATCATGCCATCAAACTTGCCGCCGCTGGCAGCGTCGATGAACGGGTACGTGCCATTAAAAAAAATGTCGCCCATGTGGAGAACGTTGGTTTTCTGAAAGTGAACGTAGATGTCCGTGTCGGTATGGGCAGGCGAAAAATATTGGAGGGTAATCGATTCGCCGTTGGCTTCGAGCTGGTGGGCGGCGGTAAATGTCTGCTCGGGTATGGCTCCGGCAGGCGCGGGCGGAAAGTGAAAGCCGAAGAGGGGAATATCCTGCGCTGAAGACAAGCGCTTTTTGGTGTTTTCATGCGCCAGAAGCGTTGCTCCCGCAGCGTGGAGGGGGGCGTTGTTGTCCGTGTGGTCAAAGTGCCAGTGCGTGTTGATGGCTATCTTTAGCGGGGCGTTACTGATGGCGTCGAGTGCGGCTTTCAGATTCGTCCAGGCGGGAGAAACGAACGTGTCCACGGTGACTTTGCCGTCGGCTCCGGCGAGCACCAGGACGTTTCCGCCGGGACCCGAGAGCATGGTGAGATTGTCTGCAAGTTTTTGGGACTGGATGGGAGTGGCGCCCATCTGCTGGCGCGCGGAGGCTAACGGGTCGGGGGCGGCGGCCTGCGCGAGGCGGCTAGAGAGCGTGGCTCCAAATGCGGCGCCCGTAAAGGTGGGTGCCAGCAATGCGCCGGCCGCGAGCCTGGCGGAATCGCGCAACATTTCGCGGCGTGTGTTTTTCCTGACCGTGTTGCCATTCATGATTATTCGTCCTTTCGGCATTCGAGCCTCATCTGATGATCGTATCAATTTTGCTGCTCTTGCTGTACTGGCTTCCTTTGTCAGCAGACCGGACTGCCGAACGCACCCGGTATCGCACCGGGCAACTGCCGGGGACCAGAGAAAACGGGCCAGGAACACGCGCTGTGCTCTGGCCGCACCTGGCATTGCGCAGGGCGGATGCGATTTGTACTATTTGAGTATGGCAGCCATCTTGGTTGTGGAAGACAATTTTCCGGTTGGCACAATACTTCGCAATTTATTGGAAGATCAGAAGACCTGGACTTGCGAAATGGCGAGTAACGGAACGGAAGCGATAGAGCGATATGAGTCGTTGCGTCCCGATGTCGCACTGATCGATTTTCGATTGCCGGACATTGACGGATTGCAAGCGGCGCGGACAATTCTGCGGGCTCATCCCGATGCGGCTATCTTGCTGGTCACGGCTTACCCGACGAAACGATTAATCGAGGAGTCGCGTCGCCACGGCATCAGAGGATTCTGCTCCAAGTCCGATATCAAATGCGTCGTCGAGGCCGTGGCGGCTCTCCTGGACGGTCAGGAATACTTCAAGAGCCCGACACTCGACTA